>CALXDH010000072.1 GCA_944387015.1 uncultured Oscillospiraceae bacterium | reverse complement strand
CTGAGGCCCCTTCGTCAGTGAGAATTTCATCTTGGCTCTGTGGTATGGATCCTCCTCTATGCGGAGCCGCCTCTTCTCCACCTCCAGAAGCCTATTCCCCATGAGACGGCGGATGTCAGAAAGCCGTTGCTCCCGCCCGTCGTCCTTCTTGTAAAAGCGTTCTGCCTTCGAGGAAGGCTTTCTCTGATACCAGCTTTCACGCCCGTCCAAGGCCTTAAGGCCCGGCTGCACGGAGACCACGCCGATCTGGTAAGCCCCGTACTCGTCCATGCCGATTTTAGCCATCTCCACCCGATGCTCGCAGCTGGCAATGGCCGCCATGATCTCCGCCTTTATCAGCCTCTGATCCTGTGCTGACTGCGGATCCAGGTCTCTCCCCGTGCGGTCCTTTATATATTCGTAAGCCGGCTGTCCATCGATAAAAAACAGCTGCGTCCTATCATAAATTCCCATTCTCCCATAAAGCGGGTGGGATTCAGGGGATACCCAAATATTACTCATGTTCGCCGTATCCTCGTATACGGTCTCAGCCGACCGAAGCATAGACTCCCTATCCTCCGGACTCAGCGGCGCGGAGTCCACCCTGCCGCTCAGCTCTCCCAGCTTCATAATGTCTCCAAAGATCTGATTTTCTCTCGCCGCATTATGCCCCACATACACCCGCAGTTCATCCTGAAAACGGTCGTCTAACGGCACCGTCTTCATATCCGGCTCGCGGATTTCCTGTCTTATAATTCGCTGCCGCTTCTCCTCCTTTTCGTATTCACTGCGCTCCTCCAGCGCCTGCTGGGACTCATGGATCGCCGCCGCATCGCTCATATCTGGCTTAGGTCTTGCGGCAGCGGCGGCCTGTACAGCTTCCCGAATGCGCTCCTGCCGGCTGAACGCCTCAAATGCCAGCACATTGTCCCCATCGCTCCCGGGAACCAGAACCTGAATCCTTTTAGATGACAGGGCGGCTTCCATAAAGTGAATCTTCATCTGCTCCGCGCTGTAGCCATAGGAGGTGCGCTGATACTCCTCCTCCCAGAGATCATTCATGCTCTTCCCGTCAATAAAAATCTGATCAAAAATATCCTTTCCTTCCTGGGCCAGGGACTCCCGCATTCCTCTTGGAAAGACTGCGTCAAAGGTCCGGTCAAAGTTCTGGACGGCAAACTGCCTCTGCGCTGTTGTCAGCCGGGTTTTTTCCACCTCCTGGATGAGGAAGGGATCGATAAGCCCCGGCATATACTCCTGAACCTCCATCTGTACCTGTAAAAATTCCGGACGCTCTGGCTGAATGGGTGCCTGTCCCGGCACAGATATCGGCTCTAAGGAGCTCAGATCTCCCGCCTGAATCTCCTGATACCGTCTCCACTGGTCCGCCGCCTGGGCAAACAGCCCCGCCACATCATAAGCGGTCATATCCATGGGCTCCAGAAGCTCATTTACCGCGTCCCATGCCTCCTTGGTGTCAAGGCGGCTGCGTAAATTTGCTCCGAAGGCCACGGCACTCCTTCCCCGCAGCGTGTTGTCACACATTGCCGCCATCAGCACGTAAAATGAACGGTAGGATAAAAACTTCTCCGGAAGCTCCAGCTGCTTTTGCTGCACCAGGCTCTTAAGCTGCGGGTCCCGGTCAGCAAATCCCATCTCATCCAGAATGCCCCAGCCAAGGCCGAGCTGATCCCCCCTGGCGCAGCAGGCAAGCGCCCTCTCATTCAGATCCAAAAGGCTTAGGAAGATCCTCCTATTTTCCTCTGGGAGAAGGCCCGCCAATGCCCTGGTCCTCTGCGTCATCTCATAAAGCTCCAGCTGAGTAGGGTCCAGGACAATATCCCCATTTACACCAAAGCGCTTCATGTCCGCATTTCCATATCTGCGGGTTCCGCGATAATTTGGATAATTCTCCAGCTCCGGATCAAGGCCCAGCTGTTCAAGCTGCGTCCTAAGCTCCTGTTCTTCCTGTTCTGCGATGCGTACCATATCTCTTTCCTGTGGCATATGTCAAACCTCCTTTGGCTTTGTATTTTCCTCCCATTCCCATCGGCAGCTCTTCTCTTCGTGCGTCTCCCGCACAGTGTCCGGTCTCCCTGTTCTGCCGGTTTTGGAAGAATTTGTTATCTATATTGTAAATGAAGAAGGCGCTTTACCGCAAGAAATATTTATAGTTATTTTCTATATTCTCACTTTATGCTATGATATCAGTTAGAGAATGCCGCCAAAAGCGGAATGCTGTGTGCACAAAACGCAGCACATCACACAGGAGAGAATCTTATGGGGAAACAGGAGACAATGAAATACCGCCTGGCGCAGGCAATCCGAGAATGTATGAAAACCACGCCCGTGGACAAGATCACCATCCGGGAAATCGTTCAGACATGCGGCACAACCCGTCAGACCTTTTACCGGCACTTTACAGACAAGTATGACCTGATCAACTGGTACTTTGACAAGCTGCTGGCGGAATCCTTTGCCCACATGGGGGAGGGAAAAACCGTGTATGAGGGGCTTGTGAAAAAGTTTCTTTACATTGAAGAGGAGCACCTGTTTTTTGCCGCCGCCTTCCGTTCGGATGACCAAAATTCCTTAAAAGAGCACGACTTTGCCCTGATTCTCTCCTTTTATCTTGACCTGATAAAGGAAAAAACGGGACGGGCCCCGGACGAGAGAATCCGCTTTCTTCTGGAAATGTACTGCCAGGGATCCATTTACATGACGGTCAAATGGGT
>CALXDH010000071.1 GCA_944387015.1 uncultured Oscillospiraceae bacterium | reverse complement strand
TGTTCAATTAGGCCAAATCGAAAATGGTGTAAACGAAGAGGCAGTTCACTGGAATGCCAAAACTGCTTTTTCGTTTATCCCATCATCGATTCTAACCTAAAGAATTTACTATGAAATATTAACCGGTCGCTTTTAGTAAAGAATCTATAATACTCATTCCACAAAAAAATAACCGCCCAGCTCACAAAAAGTAAACTGAACGGTTATTTTTAAAACAATTAATTTTCTCCCTGGCCAATGACAAAAAGCTTGTCTCCAACTTTCACATTGCCGCTTGCCTCACCGGACATTGTTCCAAATTCTTCTGCATTGGAAACAACCACCATGGTTGTCGTTTTGTATCCGGAAGCAATAATTTTCTCCATATCAAATGAGATCAACAGATCTCCGGCTTTTACCTTGTCTCCCTCTTTCATGTGAACTTTAAATCCGTCCCCATTCATTTTCACCGTATCAATCCCAATATGAATAAGAACCTCCATGTTGTCTGAAGTTTTCAAGCCTACTGCATGACCGGTGTGAAATGCCACTGTTATTTCTCCATCTACCGGAGAGTAAAGCTTTCCTTCTTCCGGAACGATTCCGACTCCGGGACCCATCATACCTTCTGAAAACACTGGGTCTCCAACTTCTGACAATGGTACAACATTTCCTTTTAGCGGACTATAAATTACTTTTGCCGCCGTTTTCTCTTTTTCTTTTTTTCCAAATAAATTTTCCAAAAATCCCATTGATTTTTCCCTTCTGAAAACCGGGCGGTTTCCATCTCCGCCCGGTATTTTTGTACTGTAATGTAGTTCCACAACACACCCTGATTTTTCCAACAGGACATTCAAATGTCTAATCTAAATTATTCCATGCCAAGGGCATTTTTCAGATTGTTCTTATAAACATCTGCCTTTGCTCCGTAAATAATCTGCACACCATCATTGACACGAACTACTCCATTCGCTCCGGTCTGACTCTTCCATTCGTTATCCGACATTACCAAAGCTTTGTCTTTTACTTTTACTCTCAAACGTGTAAAACATGCATCCACATTTAAAATGTTATCGGTTCCGCCAAGACCCTCGATAATGACAGCAAGAATGTCATCGCTTATTTTCTTGCCGTTAATTTCTTTCACTTCCACATCATCATCTTCACGACCAGGTGTCTTGTAATCGAATTTTGTGATCATAAAGCGGAAAGTCACATAATAAAGCACAAAGAAGATTGCTCCAAGAATGAAAACCCAAATCCAGTTTGAACCCTTATCTGACTGCATGATACCATTGAAAATGGTACTTAAGAATGGACCGCCGAAAGAACTCGGACCAGGTACATTTACCTTAAAAATATATGTAAGGAAATATGCAAGTCCTGCAAAACCTGCATGAACAACAAACAGTAATGGCGCCACGAACAGGAATGAGTACTCAATCGGTTCTGTAATACCTGTAAATACAGCAGGAATTACAGCAGCAATTAATAAAGCTTTTACCAGTTTCTTTTTCTCCGGTTTCGCGGTATGATAAATTGCAAGTGCAGCACCCGGCATACCAAACATTGCAAAAATAACTTTACCATTCATAACGAAACGGGTAATGTTGATATCAAACATTGCTGTAGGCGATGCCAGCATTGCATTATAAATGTTTACAGCTCCTTCTACGGTCTGTCCATCAATCACCATAGAGCCACCCAGGTTGGTGAAGAAGAATGGTGTATAGATGAAGTGATGTAATCCAAACGGAAGCAGAGCACGTTCACTAAGACCATAGATCACACTTCCTAAAGCTCCGGTACTGTAAATGATCTGTCCCATGTAGCTTAAACCACTTTGGAATACCGGCCATACAAAAGACATTACAATGCCAAGTGCAGAACATCCCAGAAGTGACACCATAGGTACAAATTTCGTTCCTGAGAAAATACCCAATACCGGCGGAAGCTGAATATTATAATACTTATTATGAAGCCAAGCCACAAGAAGACCAACCAGAATACCACCAAACACACCGGTATCCAGGGATGCGATACCCATAACCATAGACTGTCCTGTCACCATTGCGGAAGGATCCAGTTTTCCAAGGCTTGTCAGAAGAATGTTCATAACATTGTTCATAGCGAGGAAACCAATTACACTGCTAAGAGCAGCAATTCCCTTTTCTTTTTCTGCATAACCGATTGCTACAGATACCGCAAAAATGATTGGTAAAAAGGAGTTAATTGTATTACCCATTGCTTTCAGCACATTAAAGCAAAGTTTTACATAAGGTAACCCAAATACTGGAAATGTATTTACAATATTAGGTGTCGTAAAAGCGGATCCAATACCAACCAGAATTCCGGCGATCGGCAGGATCATGACAGGTGTCATCAGGACTTTTCCCAACTTCTGGAATTGTGAAAATGTAAACTTCTTTTTCATATCTAACTACCCCCCTTGTTTCTTAGCGAAGTTCTGGCCAATAGCCTTTATTCGCTTCAATCATTCGGTCTAAAATCTTTCTTGCAACCTTTGCAGAAGGTACGGTCTTGCTCATTGTAAAAGCTTCCAGTGCTTTTTGATATGAATTTTCAAAGTAAGCATCTACGATGAGTTTTTCAGCTGCCAACTGCTGCTGAATCATACCCAAATGGAACTGCGGAATATCACCAATCACAACCGGTTCCGGTCCCCAACTGCGCAGATAGCATGGAACTTCTACCATGGCATCCTTTGGCAGAGCAGGAATTGAACCATTATTTTCTACAATTACAAGGTAACGATCTGCATTGTTATAAGCGATAGAACATGCCACATCTACAATAAAATCACCAAATGCATTGAAAAGTCCCAGATTAACCTCATGAGCCCCGTTACTTTCTTTTACAAGACGAACCTGCTCATACATTTCTTTTTCTCTTCCATCGATCACCATATTGGCTCTGGTGTAGTTGATGTCACTGGTTTCTACACATTCCTTCGGATAGAGGTAATACTGCAGATAAGTATTTGGAAGATATTCCGGGAAATCTGTTAAAATCTCTTTAAAGTTTTCCCATGTATGACGCCATGACGGATCAGAGTGATGTTTGTCATGAGAAGCCGCAAGACCAAACTGCATAATCTTTTCTTTTAATTCCGGCATACGGTCTACGCCATTTTTGTCATACAGCTTTGTCCACCATCCAAAGTGATTCAATCCAAAATATACCGGATCAAGGTCATTATATTTTTTCAGATCAAGCATTTTGGCAAAGGACAGCATAATTGCAACCGGCATATCACAAATATTTAAAATTTTATAATTGTTATATTTCCGACGTGTAGCCTCTGCTACGATTGCTGCCGGATTAGAATAGTTGATTATCCATGCTTCCGGTGCATATGTACGGATATCATCAATTACCTTGAAAACTGCAGGAATGGAACGCAGACCATAAGCCATTCCACCAGGACCGCATGTTTCCTGACCAACGACACCAAATTCCAGTGATATCTTCTCATCCTGTTCACGCATTTTCAGTCCGCCCTGGCGAATCTGTGCAAACGCAAAGTCAATATCAGTGAATGCTTTTTCAGGCTCCGTAGTGGTAAAATATACACATTCCGGATCAAGCTTTGAAGTAAGAGAACGGCATAAAGTGTCAACTAATTCAAGCCGCTCCTGATCAATATCGTAAAGAACCAGTTTCTGAAGCGGGAAACGTTCCAGATTATCAATTAAACTCTGAATAATTCCAGGTGTATGGCTGGAACCTCCGCCAACAATTACTACTTTAAATCCTTCCATGATTTATTGCTCCTTTTGGTAGATTTTCTTGCGTACGCTTTCGATATCATCTATAATATAATTACTCAAAACCTATTTGAAAAGTGTTTTGGAGTATTATGGAAGGATGTGCGCAGAACGAATTTTTTTCAGAATCTGAAAAAAATTTCACAAAAGAATCATGGAATTTTTTAATCGTATTGTGGAAAATACCAATCAATTAAGCAAAAGCGACAACGAAATCTTATCTTACTGTATCAGAAACAGTGCAACCGTTTCTCACATGAAAGTACAGGAAGTTGCTGCCGCACTCTACACGTCTCCGGCATCAATTATTCGATTTTGTAAAAAAATAGGATTTAGCGGCTTTTCTGAATTTAAGGCACAGCTTAGAATGGAGACAAGGCAGGAAGAAACTGCCAGGAAATCCCAAATCCGTTCTATTGACTTTTTAAAGGATATCCATAAGACAACACAACTGATTCAGGAAGATACGATTGAACAGATTTTGGAGCTCATTCACACAAAGGAGCGAATAGAATTATACGCAGTTGGCAGCAGCAGAATGGTTGCCAATGAATTTGCCAAACGGCTGCAGCTCTTAAAGAAAACTGCTTTCTGTTATGATGACAGTTCACTGATGAATATCAGTGCAAAACAGGTGACAGAGAATGATTTGGTAATCGCATTGTCAGTTTCCGGTGAAACAAGTTTGTTAATCGCTGCCGCAAATATGGCAAAAAGTAAAGGGGCAACTATTATTTCGATTACAAATCTGGGCTCAAATACCCTAAGTGACATGGCAGATGTTAATGTATATGTACAATCCACCCGTTTTTCTAAGGCAGACATTGAAGTCAGGTCTCGTGTGCAGCTTTTGATCTTATGTGAATATATTTTTTTCCGATATTTGGAATGGCTGTAAATTCAGCAGACAGCCTATCGGATACAATCCACCTCACAAAAAGGAGGAAGAATATTGGTAATCCTGAATTTAGATGATACCACCATTAAAAACTTAAGTGCCAATGAACTTGCTGTGCTTCGCTTTATATACGATAACATTCTGGAAGTTCCTGACATGAGCATTCATGAACTGGCACAGAGAATTTCATATTCTACGTCTACCATTATCAGATTCTGTAAAAAATTAGGATTTTCCGGATTTTCCGAATTTAAATATGCCCTGCGCAGTGAAATTCAAAAAACCAGCCTTCCCGAAGAATTTTCGCGAAACATACTAAACAGTAAGATCATTACGGATTCCCTATACACTGATATTGAAGCAACTTCCCACTTATTGTCGGAAGATCTGCTGAATGCCACATTTCAGTATCTAAACAGCGATACCCCCATTTATCTGTGGTCACCCGGTGGGCTTACCTCTGTTCTCATTGACTATCTGGAAATGCTTCTTTTTGCTTCCGGAAGACAAAATGTCTACAAAATTTTAACCACAAAAACTGCCAACCATATAGTTCGCAGCTTAAGTCAAGACAGTATCTTATTTATTATCAGTGCAACGGGCAGCTATGCTCCCACAATAAAGCTGGCAAAACTGGCAAACATGAATCAGGTGCCGGTTATTTCCATAACCCCTTACACCAACAACACGATTGCCGGCCTGTCAACGGTAAGCTTTCGTTTTTTTGCCAATCAAAGGGAAAACAATGGTGCAGAATATACCTCACGATTACCAATCTTCTACACCATCTATATGATCATGAAGAATTATTTGAAAATGAAAGAATTAAGAGGTTCTCAATGATTCCATTACTTGAAAAAGCACATTTTGCCCCATTAACAGAAATGGAGCAAAACATACTTACCTATTTTGAAAACAATCTTTCTTCCGCTGTTTATATGAATCTGGAGGAACTGTCACGGGAGCTTTATACCTCCAATGCTACGATTGTCCGATTTTGTAAAAAGCTGGGGTTAAACGGTTTTAACGAATTTAAGTATCAGTTAAAAAAAGAACTCTCTGAGTCAAACCCCATGAGTCTTTCTTCCGATGACCTTTTAAAACAATCTCTGGCCACCTTTAGAGACAATATAGATTCACTGAACTTTCGCGATCTGGAAGACATCAAGGATCTTTTGATCAGTAGCCGGCCCCTTTATATTTACGGGACCGGCTTAAGCTGTACACCGGCCAGATATCTGCAAAATGCTCTGACCAATCTGGACCGTTCCTGCATCCTGATTGAATTCACAGATCTTTTGGAGTCTGTTACCTATAACATCAAAGACGATGCAATTCTTTTTGTTATCACAACCCACGGTGATGCCCTTCGTTATATGCAGATTTTTGAAAATGCCAAACAACATGGTACTACAGTGATTTTAATTACCTGCGAAGAAGAAAGTCCTCTCCTTCCATACAGTATGTATTCTATTGTAACCAACGACATTAACAGATGCTATAAAAATACCGACATCAACTCCAGAATCGGAATTCTGACAGTCATACAGATTCTCATTGAAATGATTGCATATGAGCTTCCTGGGAAACCTTAATACTTCATAAATTCTTTGACAGCGTCAGCAACCGACTGAACCTGTGGTCCATAAACCACATGAATATGTGTTTCACTTGGTCTCATAATACCTAAAGAACCTGTTTTCTTTAAAATATCCTCATTGACCAGGCTCATATCCTTTAAGTCAACACGAAGTCTGGAAATACAGTTGTTTACTTTTACGATATTATCCAAACCGCCCAAGCCTTCTACAACCATGGAGGCTTTTTTCATTTGTTTATCGTTCAGAGAAACACCTGCTTCTTCAACCTCATCCTCTTCATCAGATACTTCGATGGAAATGTTTTTCCTGGTTAAATAACGTGAGAATACCACGTAGTAAATTACTGCATAGAACACACCTACGATCGGAACCCAATACCAGTTTGATCCCGGTTGGAATACGCCCCAGATAAAGAAGTCGATGAGGCCTCCACCTGTGTTACCAATGGCAACGCCAAGAACTGTCATTAACATAAAGGACAGACCGCCCATGACAGAATGGAACAGGAATAACTGAGGAGCTACAAACATAAATGCAAATTCAAGGGGTTCTGTAATACCGGACACCATGCTGGCTGCCACACCTGCAAGCATCAGCGCCTTTACCTTCGGTTTTTTCTCATCCGGACTAGCTTTATAGATCGCATACGCTGCTGCCGGAAGACCAAACATCATGTAAGGCATTTTACCCTGTCCAAGGAATTTTGTGAAAGGTGCAAGTGTTGCAATATCCACTTTACCTACATACTGTAAGAAGATATTCAAACATCCTTCCACCCCCTCATATACACCACCGATGGCAGTTGTTCTGAAAATACCGTTGAGTACGTGGTGAAGACCTGTAGGGATCAACAATCTTTCCAGGAATCTGAAAATAAACACTCCGAAGGCACCTGCCTGAGCGATCATACTTCCAACCGCATTAATGAATGCTGATACCGGTCCCTAGATAATCGGAGAAATTACACCAACTACTGTGGAAGCGAGGATAACAGCAAGAGCTACAAATCGTTTCCCTCCATAGAAGGAGAATGCAACCGGAAATTCAATCTTGTGGTATTTATTATGTATTGCTGCTGTGAGGATACCGATGAGCATACCGGCTACAGCACCCATATCCAATGTTTCCACACCGAGAATTGCTGAGATTTTTAAGGAGTTAAAATCAAAGAATCCTGCATTGATCATACATGCGGAAGTTGCCAGAAATGTGTAGTACCCGATAAAACCTGCGAATGCAGCAATTTCCTTATCTTCATCTGCCAGACCAAAAGCGATGGAAATAGCAAAGAGAACCGGAATCAGTGTAAATACAACGGCAGATGCCTTGTTCAGGGTTGTAATAACAAAATTCACACCTACGATCTGTAAAAACGGAATTGCTTCAACAACCTGCGGTTTTAATAAAGCCGCTGTCAGGCCCAGTACGATACCGCATGCTGCAAGAGCAGCAATTGGCATCATCAGACTACGTCCTAGGGCCGAGAAGAAATCCATAATTTTATTCTTTTTCATCTCTTGCACCCTTTACTCTTATCTTAATTCAGGCCACATGCCTTTGTTTGCCTCAATAAGTGCATCAAGAAGGGGTCTTGCTTTTTTCGCATCGTTTACGAGACGGTTTAATGTAAATGCCTGTAAAGCTTTGTTGTAGGACTTTTCATAGTATGCATCTACGATCAGTTTTTCACAGGATACCTGGTTTACTAAAAGTCCTAAGTAGAACTGTGGAATGTTTCCGACTCTCATTGGACGAGGTCCGTTAATACCAAGTTCACAAACAACCTCAACCATGGCATCATCCTGCATGTTGGCAATAGCGCCATTGTTTTCTACAATCAGGATGTGACGGTTATTTTTGTTGAATGCAATCGCTTCTGCAACCTTGATCATCATTTCTGCATGTGCATCGCTGATGTTTTCCAGTTTTTTACCGAGCTTTCCTTCGCTGATGATTTCATTACATTCTTTGAAAACTCTCTTCTCACGGCCAGCCATAACTTCATCTGCTCTTGTGAAGTCCGGATTTAAGTGGCTTGCTTTGTATTCAGGATATAAGTAGTACTGATCATAGGTATTTGGAAGGTAATCAGGGAAATCATTCATGATTGTCTGTACCATTCCATAGGTATCTAGCCATGACTGGTCACGCTGCTCTGCATCCTGTGGAAGGAAACCGTTTTTCTTGATCAACTCTTTGATCTTAGGAAGTAAATCTTCGCCTGTTGTTTTGTTGTACATATGTGTGAACCATCCAAAGTGATTCAGACCAAAGTATACAGGATCCAGGTCTTCCCATTCGCATCCGAGAAGTCTGCTGCAGGAACGTACTACGTTTTCCGGCTGGTCACAGATATTTAAGATTTTCTGGTCGTCCGGGAACTCTCTTCTTAATGCTTCAGCTACGATGGCAGCCGGATTTGTGTAATTCAAAATCCATGCATTTGGAGAATATTTACGGATTTCGTGAATTGCTTTGATCATTTCCACACAGGAACGAAGACCGTATGACATTCCGCCTGCGCCACATGTTTCCTGACCGATCATTCCCATGCTTAACGGAATATGTTCATCTTTGGCTCTCATTTCCAGTCCGCCTGCTCTCATCTGCATGAAAATGAAATCCATGTCCTGATATGCTTCCTTTGCATCTGTCGTATAAGAGAAATCTAACCCAGGCATTTTTTCTGCGAATAAAATGTCACCGAACTTTCCGATTGGCTCCTGACGTTTTTCATCAATGTCGAATAAAACCAGTTTGTTTAAAGGAAATTCTTCCTGCATTCTTGCAAAGGATTTTAAGAATCCTAAGGTATATGTACTTCCACCGCCAACAATACACACATTATACTTTTTCATGTTAAATCTTCTCCTTGTAATTTAAATATTTTTTATCTTCTTCTGAGGCCTCTTTCGAATGTGTCTTTACTATACATGATAAAAAATTCTGTGTAAACAGTTTCGCATTTGATTGATTTTACTTACATTATTAAACATTTATTACTATTATAGTAATTTTTTTCACATCAAAACGTGTCCGAAACCAAACCCTCGTAAAGTGAACGTAAAGCCTGAACGTAAAGTGAATCCTAATCCGCTAGATCTAATTCTGCATTTTCATATTTACCACAATGAAACACAAACGAAACGAAAACGTAATGGTAATAAGGCACAAATAAAAAAGGGCTGCTTGTTTTGCAACCCCATTTAGTCCCATGACATATTAACACATATAAGACATATAATAATTTCCATTTACTATTCTTCTAACCGCCCCATCACTTTTATAACCAATCCCAGCTCCAGCATAGCCGCGAAGATTAATGCAATCACTTTCAATATGTACTGCAGCCAAATCACAGGAATATGACTTATCAGAGTCCAAATTGTCATCACGTATAAGAGCCCGTTGCCGACTGCAACCAGAATACATGCATACGGAGCTATTCCAAGCATCAAATATGAAATCCAGGCAGAAATGCAAATAAGAATTCAAATCGGAGTGTCTATTCCTTGCAAGAAGGAAGCTGAAAAGGCCCATACCCAGACTAATCCCGGAATAACACTTATTCCGATATCGTATGCAGATATTTCCAGATCAGATCTCTTTTTCGGCTTTTCCATATTCTTTTGTAATTCACTGAATGATAATGTCTTCTGTTTCTTCATGGGCAACTCCGATTGTCATAGCGTATTCATTTTACTAAATATTGTACATGTCATGCAAGACTTCTTTCGTATAATAATGGTCAATTGTAATTGGCGCATTAAATAATGCTGTCAGCATGTAGGATCTAATATTATTGACTTTATTTGTGTATTTGTTCATGCAAGCATCGGTGTACAAGGGGTACAAACGAGATAAAATAGAAATGAGGGGCGATAGAGCGGAAATGTCAGATTTTCCA
>CALXDH010000070.1 GCA_944387015.1 uncultured Oscillospiraceae bacterium | reverse complement strand
AAAAAGCGACGTTTTAGTGTAGGTTGGCTCGGTTTTTTGTTGTGATTTATGATTATGCCTTTGTAAAGAAACCTAAAATAAATAGAAGAATAAAAAATCGCAAAAACAAGCGGAAGAGATGGAAAAAGAGAGCTGTTGTCGGCGCCGGAAATTAGTTTGCTCAGAATGCAAGGCTGGAATCGCATATCCCCCATAATAGATGAGTGAATGGAGGCAGGCCGCAAGATCGCGGGGAAACAGCGGCACACAGCCACACGGATTTATACCCGGATGAATAAGGATGCACTGGCAGTTGCTCCCATATGAAGCGGTATGTGCGGAAGAAAACTGGTGATGAAGCTGCCCCCAGAGGGATGCCTGCCCTTGATTCATCCGTGGGGAAACGATCAGGCGGATTTTTGTAAGCCGGCATTCGGCAACGAGAAAAGAGATGGGGAAAACAGAGCGGGGTACAGCCGGAGAAATGCATTCGTTCCCGTCATAACAACGACCTCATATGAAGAAATTGACCCGTGGCTGTGGGAATGATGCGAAAAAAGCAACCCGCGGCTCTGCTGCAAGGCAAACGTTTATGGCAGGCCGGAACAGATTGCCGAAGCTGCCGGAGACTTCGTTTCCATCTTTCGATATGAATCTGTGACGATGGACAAATATGGTTTTGCAGTCATTGACGCCAACTGCTATGCACCAGCTCCGGTTTCGGCGGGGGGGCAGACAGACGAAGGGTGACCGCATTGCGCTTTGCCATGACCATCAGCCGGCAGGCAAATGCCGCAGAAGTTACGGGAAGAATGCGGGGACTATGATTAGAAACGGCATATTGGGACCTTGCTGAAAAGCCCGGAGCACAACCGAGCTTCCGAAGCTGTGGCGGGAACTGCCGCCATAGTCCGGGGAGCGGAGCGTAAGGATGCGCCGCGGCTGTGGGATGGAATCACAAGAGATGGCAATACCGGGACCTGCGAGGATGTTGTCTCGCCGGCCACTGAAAAATGGGCGGACCTGGCCGGACGGTGTCCGGCAGTGTACGATATGCGCGCCAAGCGCCAATAGGATTCCGCGCGCCGGCACCTGCCCGGTATGATGTCCCATCTCACCGCTTACGACGGCTTAAAAGAAGGCGCAGGCCATGACGGAGCGGTATATGCGGACACGGAAATCGGGTGGCCTGGCGAAGGAATGACGGAATGTCTCCCGCCCCGATAATCCGCAGCGGTATGAAAGAAACCTGCTGGAAAGAAGCCGTCAAAAACACGCAGTCTGCTCCCCGGCGTTCTGCAGAGGGCAGAATGATTAGCCATTGACGGGATCGGCTTCCTCCCGCTTCACAGGGATGCCGCTAAGTTGCTCTTTCAGGTGTTCTTCGGCTGGTATATCATTGCCTCCAATCTGGAATCCAGCCGGTGGGATACTGTTTGGGGAGACAACCGCCATACTGCCGCCTGTGATCTTCTCCGGAGAGAGCTGCTGCATCGCCGGACCCATGCACCACCAGAGGGCTGAAACACTGCCGCAACAGGCCGTATGCCAAAATTGCCGGCAGCAGTGCGCTGCTCGGCCGATCCTCCGAAGTTCCGCCTGTCAGCTTCTCCAGAAAAAGGAAGCCTTGCTCCCATACGCCGCTTTTTGAGGCTCTGGCATTTCGCCCCGCCGCTTTGCATGTTGCTGTATACTTTTTTGCTGCATCCGGATAGCCCTGCTTTGTGACCGGCAGCCGGCGCTTTGGCTGCTGTATACCCGGCTGCGCTGCAGAAGCAGGGTAGGAGAATATCCGCATAGTTTGCTGTTATCTCGGGCCGGTATAGCAGATAAGAGATATTCATCTGATCTAATTTTGCCTGAATTTTAAACTTTTGGCTGCGAATCATGCCGTATGCTTTTTGCAGAATGCTTGTCGTTTTTATAAATTTACTGAGGGGGGCAGCAAAAGTGAGCAATGTGTGGCATATGAATATTATCGGATCGCAGACAGACACCGAAAGCTATCTGGAATATACCTGTCTGGAAGAATCTCTGCAGGCGAATCTGGCATATTGCCCGTTGGTATTCGATGTACAAACAGGCTGCAATCAGCGCAAGGCGATTGAAAATCTTCTCTTTTCCCGGGGCGAATACTATCTCTTTATGGATGTCTCCGTTCTTTCGAGTGGCCCTTCTCAGGCCCATCAAAGAGAGTTCATCGAAAATATGACTTCCTTTTTTGCGGAAAACGGCATCTTTATTCAGCGGCCCACGGGGATTGATTCCAGTGAAGAGGAGATCTGGAATCTGTTTCTGCGCCAATGCATGAAAATTGATAGAGCCCCCAACATTTATATCGTTCTGGAGGGATTCTCCGCAAGGAATCCCCTTTTCAACGATTTCCTTTGGAAATTTGTCCGCCTTTCTGCCCGGTGGCTGCATTTCATTTTATTGATGGCGCAGCCGCTTTCTGCAGAGGACCGGTCATTGCCGCTTTTTCAACAGGCAACCTATATCACATTTCAGAATTTTCTGCTATCCACAAAAAAGGCGAAAAACTATCTGGAGCGGTTTGGATTTGAGATCAGCGACTACGTCTTGAATACCATCTGGTCGGCGACCGCGGGTTGGGCCCTTCCCTCAGATCTCCTTTGGCAGAAGGCCAAGCGGGATCCCAGCATCTTGGACGATATTCGGAAAAGGCCCCTCAATTCTATTCTATATCTTCCGGAACTGTACAATTTTTTTCAAAGTTCACTTATTGAGCAGATGAGCACCGAGGAAATCGATGTGCTGCTGAAAAGCTCGGTGGACAGTCATCTGAGTGATGACTCCTGTGCCTGCCTGGGAATCACGGATGCCCCATCTTTGATTGCAAAAATCGCGGAGAAATGTCCGTATATTACGTGTATCAACGTTTTTGAAAAGATATATTCAGTGAACCCTGTGGCGCAGTCTTTCCTTTATCATACGGCAACACAGAAGTTTGGAGAACAGATGATGCTCTGCCTCCACGCCAAAGCCGCTGAATATTATAAGGCCAAAGGTGATTGGAAGCGCGTGCTGTCCCACAATATACTTCAGGGAAAAATCAGGGAGGCAGCATATGCGTTTCGCTTTTTGGCATTTGAAGTAATCAGCAGTTATTTGAGCGAGGGATATAAGGAACTTGTTCGCCGCGCACAGATCTCCACCCTTGAAAACGACCCGTGGGTCCAATTCGCATATGCCATCACGATCAAATACCAGTACCCCGACATCTCCCTGCAATATTTCGACAAGGCACTCTGCGGCTTTTTTGAAAACAATGACGTGGAGGGGGAAGTCCTCGCGTTCTGTCAAAAGGTATGCCTGGGCTTCTTTTCGGAATCGCACAAAACAATCGTTTTAAACCAGGAGATGCTCACGCGCTTTCGCACAAAAGCGGGGACCCGTATGTGCGACGATGTGGTTCTGGACAATTACCGAAAGATTTTTTTGGCATATGCGCATATACAATTGGGCGAAAATATTGAAAGCGCTTCTCAATGGCTGAATGAGGCCGCTCAAGCAGGCGTTATTTTGCAGGATTGCAACCTCCGCCTGTGGGCCGACTTTGTCCGTATCCTGTACTACGCAAACCGTCCAGATTCTCAGCAGCTAAAATTCTATGTATCAGAGGCCCTCGAACTGGCCGAGATGGAAACGGAGAGCATCCAGCCGGAACTGAAGATGTATCTTTATCAAACTGTGGCGTTCGTGTTCTTTATTAAGAGCGGCCTCTATGAAAAAGCGCGGACGTACTGTGAGGAAGCCCGTGTTTTGGCACATAATATCGGGGCTTCCAGCTACATCGTCTATATCAATCTGATCTACACATATGCCCTGGACTGCCTGCGGGAATTTGAACTTGCCGAGCAGATCATCCCGGAAACCGAGAGCACGGCCCACAATATTCTCAATGTAAAAAATGAACATCTGTGGGCGTATTACATGATCGGGCAAGCGTATCACTACTATTTGAAAGGAGACGATTGGCAGGCGGCATTCTATGCGGCGGACAATGCCATCAGTCTCAGCCGGCGAAGCAAGCGGAATTCATATCTTGCCCGCGCCCTTCTCGTAATGAGCAGCATTCAAATAGAGCACGGAGATCTGCACCGGGCCATGGAATGTATCGCGGAATGCCTTGCCATTACCGAATCGAAAAAGTACTTTTTTTATCAGGTCTCTGCGCTGTATCAACAGGCGATCATACACGACAAGTCCGGCAATCGTGCGCTTGCCGCCTCCGAGTTGCGCCATGTATTAGAACAGACAAGAAAAGCGGATATTTTCCATTTTAATTTTACAGCACCCTGGCATCTGGCACGGGAAATTGAATCCATTGATCCCAGTTTGACCACAACCGCCTATGTGCGGGATCTGTGCGCAAGAAATTCCAGTATGTTGGAACAGTCCTCCCTTATGAGCGCACAGAACAGCAAAAAGAACTACTATTTTCGCCTGTTTGGCAGCTTTCACTGCTATCGCGGCGAGACGGATCTGACTATGTTCGTCCCGCAGAAATCGCGGTGCCTGTTGGAAATGCTGGCGGTATCGCCTGAGCCCATCGGCATCGCGAGAGTGATCGAGGCATTTTGGCCGCATCAAAGTCAAAAGCAGGCCATGAACAGCTTTTATTTTGCACTCCATCAGATTCGAAAGGGCCTGGAAAACAAAGATTTTATTCGATATGAGCAAAAACGGTGCTGGTTGGATAAGGACTATTTCTCCACAGACGTACAGGAGTTTTTCATCTTGGAGAAACGGGGGGAAGACGCGAAGGCACAGGGAGATCTGGACAGCTGTCTGGCCTTTTATGAAAAGGCCTCCGAACTATACCGCGGGCCATTTTTGGAAGAGGAATATCTGGAAGACTTTTTGGAATCGGAAAAACACACCATTGAAAGGCGGGCATATCTCTTTTTCCTGCGTTATGGAGCGCTTCTTCTTCAAAGCGGTAATGCCAGAAAATGCCTGGAGGTACTGCAGAAAGTCCTGCGAAACGAGTTTTCTCAGGAAGAAGTCTACCGGATGCTGATGGCTGCGTATTATATCTTGGGAAACCGCAGCGAGGCTTTGCGGATATATCAGGAATTGGAGCGCAAACTTATTCAAGAAATAGATGTGACCCCACACTTTATTACCCGTCAGATTTATGAATCCATTAAATCAGGAGAAAATCCGTCTATCATCTTAAAACATCTGGAAGAAGGTCCGTCTGAAATTTCAGGCTCCTTTTTCGCTTAACCGGACGGTAAAATGGCGTGTTCTCTGGTGGGGCCTTGCCGCCACGCTTGTTAAGCGTGTATCCAATAAAGGGGAAACACGTTTGACCATGGGGTCATCTGTGTCACCGCCGTAATATAGCAGCCCGATAGGGCCGGGAAGAAATGGCCCCACGCCGAAAGAACGGCGATCTGAAAAGCAGCGAAACTTTTGAGGGAGATGGCCGAATGATTAGGAGCGGGCTGATACGCATGATACAGGAAGCGCGATAGAAGACAAGAGCGCGTATGCGATTGGCACAGGATGGGGGGCTCCCCCAATACAGCATTCGTGATGACCTTAGTCTATTCCGGGGCCAAGTACATTCGGCTTGTAAACCGCTGTGACCTGAGAAGCCTGGAACGGTGTGCTCAATGCATTCCGCTACTAGCAGCACGCACAGACAATATGAAGACGGTTGTGGGGCGAGAGGAGGGAAAGGTGCTCTGGAACAAACGGTTTGAGGACTTTGCCGCAGAGATGGGGGCCGTGTCCAAGGCATGCCCGGGGAGGAAGCCACAGATCAAGGGCAAGGTGGCGCGCCTGGTCCGCTATGTAAAAGAAGACTCCTTCCCCAGCCGCAGTTTCAGCGACCTGGCGTGAGCTGCCTGGCGATGGCAGCCCCTCTTTTCTGGACCGCCTGCTCGACCACGACTGAATATCCGGGACCAGACCTGCCGGCTTCCGCTCGAATGCGGTCCAGCACGTTTTGGCAGATCGGCTTGCCGGCCTCTGGGGCATGGCCTGCTGTGATCGCCCTTGCCACCGGCCGCCTTTGCGTTTTCGGAGATTTCCCTCTCCGTTGCCTCTGCGGGCTTACGGCCGCTGTTGTTAAAAAGTTAAGAAAGAGCTGCCGCCGGCAGCTCTTTTTCTTTCAATAGCGTGTCAGTCTCTGGAATCCCTGGAAATTGTCCGCAAATTGGGACTGGGACTGGTAAGGTAGAATAAGTTTCGCAAAAATAAAGAGACATGGTTTGCAGCCCTCTGGTAGAATGAAGTCGCGACACAC
>CALXDH010000069.1 GCA_944387015.1 uncultured Oscillospiraceae bacterium | reverse complement strand
CTCACCAGGTATATTCCTTTGCTTATCGAAGGGGCAACATGGAAATTGAGAGGGTTTTATCCCGCGAGGTCCGTAGCCGATCTCGACAGCCCTTCGATTGGTCTTAGCTGCTGCCGATACAGGAGAACGGCGAGGAGGCAAGGCTCTTGTGGCAGAAGAATTGCTTGTTCTGGTTTGGGACTGGTTGACTATTGATGAAGGTATGCCCATATTGACTCGAGGCGGGAGCGGAGGAGGATTAGCAGTTTTTTCTTTGCGCCCTTTTTTCGTCACATATGCGATAATAACTCCGCAAGCAGCCAAACACAAGCCGACAAGGATGCATAATGTCACCATTATCTCAGCCCCTTTCGTTTACACTGCACCCGCGTTGTCGCCGATTGCTAGCACGTCACCCTTTTGTAGATCAAGTTCTTCAACCGTTTCACTTTTGTCGCTGGTACATACTCTGGTGCGCTTATTCTCGAAGGAAACTTTCTGGTTGAGAGGATTGACACCGATATCAATGGCATACTCCTGAAGTACCTGTCTGAGAGTATTCGCGCCGTATACAGCAGCTTGAAGGTAGGTTGTACCGGTTATCTTGTTGAGAAGGTCAATCTCAAAAGCTTCCTCACTACCAGCCACACCGGCGTTGTCACTAATAGCCAGTACATCGCCCTCCTGGAGGCCAAGTCCTTCAACGGCTTCGTTGGCATCGCTGGTAGATACACCAGTGCGCTTGTTTTCGAAGAGAATTTTGCTGTCATTGGGATTTACGCCAATGTCAACCGCATATTCCTGTAAAACCTGTCCGAGTGTGTTCGTACCGTATACGGCCGCCTGGGGATAAGTAGTGCCGGTCACCTTGTTAAGCAGATCAATTTTAAAAATGTTTTCAGCGGCGGAAAGAGCGCCTTCAATAGGATAGTTCGTCATAGCTTTTATCTCCTTTATTCAGTATTAGTGGCTTCCCACTACTACAGCAGTATCCATGACTGCTGTAGTTTCGGCCAGGTACCGCCTAGCTCTCATCAGGTGGGGTCAATTGTGCCGATCATCGGAAGCTTTGCCATGGTCATTAGGGCCATTGTAATAGTAATGAGGATAGTGCCCATTTCCATCACCGCGTCCCCAGACATCAATTCTGGAGTCACTTTCTCGAATTAGCTCCCCATTTGGACCCTCGTATGCAAATACACCGCGTCCAGCAGCTATGATGTCATCCTCCAGAGGACGCTCTGCATATCTTGAAGTGTCATAAGTGCCGTTGAATTTGCCATCCCATTTACTCATTATTTGAACCTCCTTGATTTTGATATATGCGTTTTTACATCAGCAGAGTAATTCTGCTGCCGATGTTTCAATTGGTTATCAATTAGTAGTTGTAATAGATATTCTCTAATTTAGAGATTGATATTTTTTCCAAATTAAACGAAGCACAATTTTCTGAATGCATTTCGATTCGCATTTTTTACTGAAATCTTTAATATGAATCTTAAATGTTGAGCATCTGGTTGTCCAAAAACAATCTGCATGAGTACTAACAGTACTATAATTAATTTGCTCTTGGTCATCTATTAAGTTACAACAGATTTCAGGTTCTAGATTGAACATAGCAGATACTTCAGGTCGAGCGCACATTTCTCCATATATAGTGATGTAATCCAAATCAGCATTGACAAAGGTACTAACATTTTTGATTTGGATACAGCTTTTAAGTCCAAGAGCATCCTCTATTACGGTATGCAAGATATCCCTCCTTTCAGAAATTTCCCAATTTAATGATTATGCCCATGATTAAGAAGAGAGTGTTAATGATGGATGTTTCTTGGGATGTTTTAAGTGTAAGGCAAAAGATTAAAAAAAAATATCTGGATTTTTTGTGGTTTTATATGGGCAAACCATAAAAAAAGGGCGAGATTAGATAAAGACCTTGGAAAACAGATACTTTATAATTTTTATGAAAGCAATCACTTAAAATTTGTTTGTAAAGGAGATGGAGCAAATGATGGGCAATAGAATAACTAGTGATCAAGGAAGGAGATTTTTAGAGCAGCTTAGTGTATTAATAGGCAAGGAACCGGTAAAGACTTTTTTTAAAAAAGTGTCCTTAACAAGAAAGAATAATCCAGGATGCAACATTCCGATTCCCACTGTATTTGTTTTTAATATGCGAAAGGGAGAGGGTTTTAGTTTTTTAGCCGAGAAGATAACAAATGTTTTATATGATACTGGTTTTTTGAAATTTTACAGCAAGGAACAGCTTGTTGAATACACATTCGTACAGGATGTCAATAACATGGAATTATTAAAGGAAAAGGTAGATCAGGCAACGGTTTTTACAAACGATTTTTATGGTGTACAGGCATGGGACATGGATATCCCAATGTGGTATATGGATGAATGGTTTCTTAAGGAAATTGGGCAGTATCTTAGGAAAAATGAAGGCCGGGTTTGTTTTTTGCTCCGGATGTACTCGGATAACCAAAAGGATATTGATCCATTGCTTGCAGCCATTGGGAAGAATGTGAATTTTATTTTTATGGATATTCCGATGTTGAAGCTAGAGGAAAAAATGGAAATAGTATTGGAATGGGTAAAGAAGGATGGATTTGAGATAAGGGGTGAGGCGAAGCCTGCTTTAGGAGAAATGATTGAACGATTATGCAGCGCAAATTCATATGCTGGATTGAAAATGATCCGAAGGACCTTGGAAGCATTGGAGCTGTTTACAGTGATTACCTGGAATAAAAATGTAATTACTAAAAAAGCAATTGTTGAATATATGCGGCAGTATTTAGAGGCAAATTTAAAAAGGGAAACCGGCTGTGTAAAGAAAATGGGATTTTAAGCGGAGGGAATTTATGGGCAAATACTTTTTGGAGGCAGAACAGGTAAGAAAAATGGGTATTTGGAAAACAGGAGAGATGCCCACATCTGGCGGAGGTTCAGAACTGATGAGCGATGGCTTACACAGAGTGATGGATGTTTCGGGAATGCATTGCTTGATCTGTGGCCCGACAGGATCAGGTAAGACACGTTCTATTGGAATTGAAACGGTATCCAATTTGATAGATGGTGGGGAAAGCTATGTCTCTATTGATAGCAA
>CALXDH010000068.1 GCA_944387015.1 uncultured Oscillospiraceae bacterium | reverse complement strand
AAAACAGCAATTAAAAATTTTGCCATTTGGGCAAGAAACAAACTTATTGCAGATATACATTACCGTGCTGGATTGCTTGGTATAACGGCAGAGGGAATTGCTAATCCGTTGCCTCAATCTACAGGTGATACAGAATTTTATGATATAGGAACAGCAGAACCCTATTCTATACATGGGCAGGCAGTCAAACAAAGAAAGCGCTTGGCGGAACTTCTCAATAAAAAAGCAGAAGAAAGTGATTATGCTACAGCCTATAAGTATGTACTTGAAGAGGTGGCATATACATGGTTTAACCGTCTGATTGCCATACGTTTTATGGAAGTTAATGATTATTTGCCTTCCCATATTCGAGTGCTTTCTTCAGAATCTGGTAAAGTGGAGCCGGATCTGGTTACTATGCCATTTGACGCTGATTTGGAGTTTACGGAGACAGAGAGAGCGTCGGTGATTCAGATGAAGCAGGACAATCAGTTGGACGAGTTGTTTCGGCTGCTTTTTATTAAAGAATGTAATGCATTGAATGAAATTTTGCCTGCTCTGTTTGAAAAGACAAACGACTATACAGAGTTGCTTTTGAGTATTTCTGCGATCGATAAAGAGGGTGTGGTTTATCATCTGTTGAATGATATTCCGGAGGAAGACTTTGATGTAGAAAAAGGCGGACAGGTAGAGATTATTGGTTGGCTGTACCAGTATTACAATACCGAGCCAAAAGCTGAGGTTTTTGGACGTCCGTCTGGCACTAAGATCAAGAAAGAAGATATACCGGCAGCGACTCAGCTTTTTACTCCCGACTGGATTGTTCGTTATATGGTGGAAAATAGTCTGGGACGTTTATGGGTAGAGGGACATCCAGAGCAAAAAGAGAATTTTCTGCCCAGCGAGGCAGAACAAACGGCATATAGAGAAGATCACTCTATTCAAGACGGAAAATGGCATTACTATCTGGAAGAAGCAGAACAAGAACCGGAAGTACAGGAACAAATGGCAGAGATACGTAAAGAGTATGCCAACTTAAAGCCAGAAGATATTCGCTGTATTGATCCTTGTATGGGGAGCGGTCATATCCTTGCGTACCTTTTTGATGTATTAATGCAGATTTATGAGGCTCAGGGCTATACAAGACGGGATGCGGTACAGAGTATATTGAAAAATAATTTATATGGGCTGGATATTGACCATCGTGCAGCACAGATGGCATATTTTGCGGTGATGATGAAAGCACGTCAGTATGATCGACGGATTCTGACATGTGGGATTGTTCCCCATGTGTATGCCATTCGGGAAAGTAATGGAATTAATCGAAGCCAACTGAATTATTTTGGGAATTCTCTGAATGAGACAGAAAAAAATACAGCCAGAATCCAGATGGAAGAGCTGTTAGATACGTTGGTAGATGCGCAAGAATATGGTTCCATTCTGCAAGTAGAGAACTATGACTGGGATTTGTTACACTGTTTTGTGGATGATGCGAGTATGGGTGGACAGATTTCCATGAATACGTTACATTTGGATGATACCCAAATAAGATTAAGAGAGTTGGTAGAAATTGGTCAATGTCTGACGCAAAAGAATAATGTGGTTGTAACGAATCCGCCATATATGGGTAGCAGCGGAATGGGCAGAAAACTGTCAAATTATGTGAAGAAGAACTATCCAGATAGTAAATCGGATTTATTTGCTGTTTTTATTGAAAGCTGTGGGTATATGGTCAAAAAGAATATGTTCCAAGCAATGATAACACAGCATGCCTGGATGTTTCTTTCTAGTTTTGAAAAACTAAGAGAAAAATTACAGCATAAAGATACGGTGAATATGGCACATCTTGGCGCAAGAGCTTTTGAAGAAATCGGTGGAGAGGTAGTGCAGACCACCAGCTTTGTGTTGCGAAATAGCCATATTGCAGATTACAAAGGCACCTACTATCACCTGATTGAGTTGGCCACCCAGCAGGGCAAGGAGGATATGTTCCTTGCGGGTGAAAACCGCTACACCGCCTACCAGTCCAACTTCCCCCAAATTCCTGGATCGCCGGTGGCGTATTGGGTGAGTGATGTGTTGCCCGATATTTATTCATCGGCAAATAAATTAAAAACATTGGGGAGAGTCACTTTGGGAATGCGAACAGGTGATAATGAAAGGTTTTTGAGATTATGGTATGAGATAAGTAGACAAAAGTTCTGCTATTCTGCACTGTCGGCAAGGGCAGCACAAGAATCAGGCGCGAGGTGGTTTCCCTACAATAAAGGCGGCGAGTTTCGTAAATGGTATGGGAATACTGAAAATGTAGTAAATTGGGAGAGCAATGGCTTTGAGATAAAGGAAAATACAAGGCGAGTCTACCCTCAGCTCGGAGAAAATTTGTCTTGGAAAATAACGAGTGAGGATAAATATTTTACCAAAGGAATTGCATGGTCGAGAATAAGCAGTACAAATTTTGGAGTTCGCTTATGTGACAGTAATCTTATATTTGATACAAATGCTCCCATGTTCTTCCCAGATTGTGAAGATTGGCTCGAATATATTGCGGGTTTTATGTGTAGCAAAATTGCGAGTGGTATTTTGCAAATTTTGAACCCGACACTTACCTTCCAGGTTGTAGATGTAGGGAATCTTCCTATTATTTTGAATGAGCAACATAGTTCACAAGTCAAACAGATCGTTATTGACTGTGTCCAACTTTCAAAAACTGATTGGGACTCTTACGAAACTTCATGGGATTTCCAACGGCACCCGCTTATCCGCCCCGTTTCTTGCCTTGCCGATGCCTACACAGCATGGAAATCCAAATGCGAGCAACACTTTTGGCAGCTCAAAGCCAACGAGGAAGAGCTAAACCGCATTTTCATCGACATTTACGGCTTACAGGACGAGCTGACCTCCGA
>CALXDH010000067.1 GCA_944387015.1 uncultured Oscillospiraceae bacterium | reverse complement strand
GAAGAGCCGCATCCCGGTGAAGTGCCGCCAGCGAAACCGCTTCATCCCGGGCTTTCTCATCGGTGTTGCGGCGCTGTCGGTGCTGAGCCTGCTGTACCTGAAGATCGACTGGGTGAAAATGCTCTCCCGGGTGCCGGATATCGGCCTGGTCTTCTGGGACCTAGCACACCTGGACTTCTCCAACATGGACCTGATCTTCTCCTCCCTGGTGGAGACCATCTCCATCGCGGTGCTGTCCCTGCTGTACAGCCTAGTCCTGGGCGTGGTGTTCGGGATGTTTGCTGCCCGGAACGTGTTCCGGATCCCGCTGCTCTCCGTGGCGACCCAGTCCTTCTTCACCTTCCTGCGGGCGGTGCCCACCCCGGTGTGGGTGCTTCTCATGCTAGTATGCCTGGGGATGGGACCGGAAGCCGGCGTGGCGGGCCTGTGCGTCCACACCACCGCCTTCTTCACCAAGTCCCTCGCCCAGAGCTTTGAGAGCATCCCGGATGAGACCATCGAGGCGCTGGAGGTCACCGGCGCGGGCCGGCTGGGCATTTTCTGCAATGCCATCCTGCCCGCCGCCCTGTCCCAGATCGTGGCCTGGGCGGGGATGCGGCTGGAGACCAATTTCTCCGAGTGCGCCATTTTGGGCATGGTGGGCGCTGGCGGCATCGGCTATGTGATCTCCAACAGTTTGCAGGGATATGACTATGGTACTGCCGGTGTGGCGATCCTGCTGGTCTTTCTGGTGGCCTACTGCATCGAACGGGTCTTTGTAAGAATCAAAAAGAAGTTTTCCTAATCCTTTCTGTTACATATCGACTGATGTTTTGCCGGGGACCTGCTCCACTGTCAACACCATCGCGAAGGGGACAAGTAAAACAGCGAGTTTCCGGAGTGAAAAATCTCCGGAAGCTCGCTGTTTTTGGATAATTCCTCCTCTTGATGATATATTTCGGCAAATTTTGAGGAGTATTTCTTCACGGGATGCGTCAGGCTTACAGAAAAGCGAGATCCACTGATCTGCTTGTTGTCCTGCTGTGCTGCCCCGAGGAGCGGCGCAGGATTTGAGGCCCTGTTCTGTTTTCTTGTGGCAGCTCAAGAGCCAATATCAAGCGTCAATCCCAGAAGTTGAAAACGATCTCTCCCACATTCTCGGGTTTCCAGGTGTGAATCTGTTGGACTTCCGCCGGCCCCAAATCCTGGCTCAACGGGCGCCAGTCCTGGGCCAGCTGCGATGTTGTGAGCAGTGTAACAGACCCGTCAAAGGCCCCGAACCGAACGGGGAGGTCCGCAAAGATGACCCGCTCCCCCTCTAGAGATTCCGCAAACGCGATATAGGGATGGCAGATATTTTGCAGGAGGTACAGTTGGGAATCTCCCAGCTGGATCTTTGCAAAATAAAAGTTCCTTGCCATGATGCCGGTATCGATCTCCAAGATCCGCCCGTGGTTTTCCCAGGCAAATTCGTAACACATCCGGCGGAAACATTTCTCGTCCAGGGCCTGTAACGGAGCTGGATCTTTTATGCTGCAAAATCCGGTAATGTCTCTCGGGAGCATCGTTCTGCCGTCCTTTTCTTGTATTTGATCGCTCGGAGCGGCATCAAACGAGCCGCTTTGTAATGTCCTCATTGACCGGCTCCAGTTCTTTTTCCAGCACGCACTGCAGGTCCCACAGCAAGCGGGTTTCCGCCTCGCCGCTGGCGGCAAATTCTCCTGTGGCCTCCCAACGGCAGAGGATGCGGTATAGGGCAAGCGCCTCTTCCTGCGTCAATTTGATCTTCATAGGATGCCCCTTATCAGGTCGTCAGCATGTCATCAATGGCATTACCTCTGAAATCCCAAAATGCGGTATAGATTGTCACATAGCCGTCCGCTTCATCCGAAATATCGATACTGGCAGTGAGACAGTCCAAGGGCGGTTCGTACCTGTAATTCCGCTCAATCGCCGCAATTTTGCGTGCAAACCGATAGGTGTCCAGCACCGTCTGGAGATTTGCCCGCATATCGCTCTGAAACTGCTCCGGATCGTCCCGATACCAGTTCTTCAGGCACACCTCCATCAAACGTCTGGTTTTTCCGAATATCTCATGCTTTTGAAGGTATGTATCAAATTGCATACCCGCAAGCAAAATCTCACTCATAGTATACGAGCCTCCGGTCTTTCAGCTATCACAGAAAAAACAATCCTTGCGGCTGGCCGGCTTTCTGGGTGAATCGCCAATGCCAACTGGACCATATCCATTTTTAATTGCGGCATCCCATACATTGTTTCATCCGACCGCAAACCTTCTGATTTTTTCAAAGACAAGATATATTTTTGAATCCATATATTTTCTTCTATTACACGTTCCGCCATCCGCTTTGAGATGGAGTCTGAAAAAATCTTTATTTCAGGAACTCTGCTCTTTTCGAGATATGTTTCTCTATACGGATCAAATTGATAATAAGATTCATAGTTTAAGAACGCCTCTTTGAAATCGTATAAGAAACTGCCGATCCGTTCAGGCTCTTCAACAAAGTGATTTTGAGTTGCTTTCCCAGGTTTGATTGACAATATGTCAAATGCTTGCTTTATATCTTTTGCGGCTATCATGAAAAGGGGAATGATTTCTCTGCTCCTCCTTGCTTTAGCGGATCGTTCTCAAACCAGAAACCATTTCTGTCCGTCCGGCATGGACTGGACGGTCCCCGGCGTCCGCGAAAGGACCGCTCCAGTGTTCCAGTCCCGCACGAGGAGCTCTTCCCAGTAGTCCGGCTCCTGGTGCCAGACAGTACAATACAGCTTGTC
>CALXDH010000066.1 GCA_944387015.1 uncultured Oscillospiraceae bacterium | reverse complement strand
TTTGTGGTTGCGGGGGCTGGACTTGAACCAACGACCTCCGGGTTATGAGCTGCCGTCGGTTTCTCCATCCGCTGCGGTGCAGTGCTTTCCGGGCCTTTTTGAGCCTAAAATGGCCCAAAACCCGAAGGTTGTTCATCTTCGTTTCGCAGCAGTTTTCATCATCCTGGGTCAAGTTATGGGGCAGGAAAAAGGGCACAAAACAAGGTGCCATGCAAAGTGCTTTCGCTGGTGATTGCTATGAATGCCTGCAAGCAATTCCTACGAAAGTGAGAATTCTCATCTGCTTGAACGGAGTAAGTAGAATGTTTAACCTACCAATAGCGGCAACCAATGCTTTTTTAGTCTGCCGCTCACATCTCCTTTGATGCAGAGGCTAATTTGAAGAAGAGCAGACGAACCGCACAACAAGTCTCAACAAAAATAAGCGACGCTCCACCAATGGTCAGGATATCCTGCTATGAGTTGACCAGTCAACAATGGACTTGGCTTTCCCGTGCCATATAACAGTAAGCACACAACTGTTTTTAGTGCTTAAAGTTTCCGCGAACATGCAGACACACAAATGATAACGGAAAGTGCTCCGCTTTGTATGTTTTTTATCTATTGACACAAAAGTCTCCTTTTGATTTAGCAGTATGCAGATTAAAATGATTTGTTGTAAAAATTTTATAAAAAATATTGTCTATTTTGCTCATTTTTATAACAAGCTTGACAAGAGTTCTGCATTTGATGTATAATCCCATTATCCTATAATAGGATTAATAAAAGGAGTAATCTACAAAATGCATTTTTAATCTAATAATATTTATTTGCTCAGATAAAGAAATCTGGTAAAAATCCGAACTTTAAAATAGCCAAGCGCAGGCGAATGTTTTAATCAGGCTTAATTTTCTCAGGATAGTTTTAGCTTTGAAAATAAATTTGCACATTTAATGGAGGGTATTGAGAGAAAACGAAGAGGGGGTGTGGTTTTATCAATTAGATTAGTCGTGTTATGCGCTTCTATAGTTTAAATGTATCGCAAATCTTGAAAAGCACTGAAGAGAAAGGAAGGGCTACAAAGCTATGAAGGAAAACAAAGTCGTCATGGCAGGCGCCGGCGTCATGGGGGCCTCCCTGGCCCAGGTATACGCCCTGGCAGGCTATGATACTTACGTCTACGACATCTATGAGGCGGGGCTGGAAAAAGGCAAGCACCTGATCTCTATCAACCAGGAGATGATGGTGAAAGAGGGCCTAATCACTGCCGAGGAGTCCAAGGCAGCCCTGGCCCGGATGACCTTCACTCTGGACAAGGAGTGCTTCCGGGACTGCTGTCTGGTAGTGGAGAGCACCGTGGAGCGGATGGACATCAAGCAGAACTTCTTCGCGGAGATCTCCGAGATCGCACCGGCGGAGGCCCTGCTTGCCACCAACACCTCCGGTCTGAAGATCACGGAAATCGCCAAGGCCTGCAAGCACCCAGAGCGGTTCATGGGCCAGCACTGGCTGAACCCGCCCCACCTGCTGCCCTTGTGCGAGATCATCGCCGGCGAGCAAACCAGTCCGGAGAACGTCCAGAAGATGCGGAAGCTGGTGGAGGGTCTGGGCAAGCAGCCGGTGGTGGTGGCTGATATCAACGGCTTCATCATCAACCGCATCCAGTTCGCCGTCCTGCGGGAGGCTCTGCACATCGTGGACATCGGTGCCGCTAGCATTGAGGACGTAGACACCGTCCTGAAGGCGGGCATGGGACTGCGGTACGCGGCCCTGGGCCCCTTTGGCGTGGCGGACTTCGGCGGTCTGGACACCTTCGACCACATCAACAGCTATCTCAACGCCGAGCTAGACGACAGCAAGGTGGGCAACAAGCGGCTCCATGAGATGGTACAGGCTGGGAAGCTGGGCGTTAAGAGCGGCCAAGGCTTCTACGACTACTCCGGGGACAAGGCGGATGAGGCCATCCGGGAGCGGGACCGGCTGTACATCGAGCTGGCGAAAGTCCTGTATTTCAAGAAGTAAGGAGGGAAAAGCATGAGAAGTGATCTGATGAAGAGCGGCGTGGAGCGGATCGCCCACCGCGCTCTGTTTCGGGCTCTGGGTCTGACGCAGGAAGAACTGGACCGGCCCATCATCGGCGTGGTCAGCGCCAAGAATGAGATCATCCCCGGCCACATGCATTTGGACAAGATCGCCGAGGCGGTGAAGGCCGGTATCCGCATGGCCGGCGGCACCCCCATTGAGTTCCCGGCCATCGGCGTGTGCGATGGCATTGCCATGAATCACGAGGGCATGTTCTACTCCCTGCCCAGCCGGGAGCACATCGCTGACTCCGTGGAGATCATGGCCAACGCCCATCCCTTTGACGGCCTGGTGTTCATCCCCAACTGCGACAAGATCGTGCCTGGCATGATCATGGCGGCCCTGCGGGTGAACGTCCCCTCTGTCTTCTGCTCCGGCGGCCCCATGATGCCGGGCAAGGCCAACGGCCATCAGGTGGCTTTGACGGACGCCTTCGAGGCACCCGGCGCTGTTAAGGCGGGCAAGATGAGCGAGGCGGAGGCGGATGAGATTGTAGAGCACGCCTGTCCTGGCTGCGGCTCCTGCGCTGGGATGTTCACCGCCAACTCCATGAATTGTCTGACGGAGATCTTGGGCCTGGGCCTGCCAGGCAACGGCACTATCCCGGCGGTGGACAGCCAGCGGATCATTCTGGCCAAGCACGCGGGCATGAAGGTCATGGACCTGGTGCGGGAGAATATCTGTCCCCGGGACATCGTGGACCAGCGGTCTATCCAAAACGCGCTGACGGCGGACATGGCCATGGGCTGCTCCACCAATACCATGCTGCACCTGCCTGCTATCTGTCATGAGGCGGGGCTGGAATTTGACCTGAAGGGTGTCAATGCGGTCAGCGACCGGGTGCCCCACCTGGTGAAGCTGAATCCAGCTGGTGTCCACTGCCTGGTCCATCTAAATGATGCCGGCGGCTTGAGCGCCGTCATGAAGCGGCTGGATCAGATGGGGCTCATCGATACTACGGCCCGCACAGTGGATGGCACCTGGGCGGACCGGATCTCCAAGGCGCAGATCAAGGACGAAGATGTGATCCGGGACAGAGATCACGCCTACTCCCAGACCGGCGGCCTGGCGGTGTTGTACGGCAACTTGGCTCCCGACGGCGCCGTGGTGAAGAAAGGTGCGGTGCTGCCGGAGATGATGGTCCACACGGGTCCCGCCAAGTGCTTTGACAGCGAGGAGGACTGCTGTGAAGGGCTGTACGCCGGCAAAGTGGTATCAGGCGACGTGGTGGTCGTGCGTTATGAAGGCCCGAAGGGTGGCCCGGGAATGCGGGAGATGCTGGGACCCACAGCCACCTTGGCAGGCATGGGCCTGGACTCCACCTGCGCCCTGGTGACGGACGGGCGGTTCTCCGGCGTCAGCCGGGGGGCCTCCATCGGGCACGTGTCCCCTGAGGCGGCTGCCGGCGGCCTGATGGCCTATGTGCAGGATGGGGACCAGATCGCCATCGACATTCCCAACCACTCCATCAATCTGCTAGTTTCCGAGGAGGAGATCGCTAAGCGGAAGGCGGCCAGCGTTCCGCAGCCCCCCAAGCAGGTGACGGGCTATCTGAAACGCTACCGCGCCATGGTCACCTCTGCCAACAAGGGCGCGATCTTGAATGATGAAACATTGTGATCCGGAAAAGGAGCCGATTTTATGAAATATGGTGATGATGCACTGGATTTGGAAGCCGTTAAATCTGTTGCCACACTTATGACCGCTGCTGTGCGGACAGCCCCAAAGTCTTGCGGTGCAGACACTCTAGCAACGCTTGTCCTAGATGGCAAGGACAAAGACCTTTTAGCGGACACCATGTGTTTGCTGGCAAAAGAAACCGGAATGGACTTCTACTCCAGAGATGCAGAGAATGTGCGGAAGGCACAGTGCATCCTTTTGGTCGGCGCAGTTGCCTCTTATATGTCTACCGCACACTGTGGGCTGTGCGGTATGGGAAACTGTGGAAATGCAATGCAGCATGGAACGACCTGTGCATTCTCCGGAATTAACCTTGGAATCGCTTTGGGCTCTGCAGTGGGAATTGCCGCCAGCCACCATATTGACAACCGGATCATGTTCAGCGCAGGGAAAGCGGCTATGAAAGAAAATATGTTTTCGAGAAGAGTTACCATGGCCTTCGGAATTCCGCTATCAGTATCTGGAAAAAACATTTTTTACGACCGCAATATGATCTCTATTGCAAAGCCACTGTTTGTTGATTGACCACTTTGCAGCCCCGCGAAAAGCACAACTATACAAATAAGCAATTATGGAAATTGCTTTATTTGATATTTAAGAATGGGAGGAACTAAAGATGAAAAAACGGGTCGTATCCTTGCTGTTAGCTCTTGGGATGTGTTTTGGGCTGACTGCCTGCGGTCAGGGAGACGGCGGAGAATCCACAGCAGACAATGGTGGCAGTTCGTCCACAGAGACGATTACCGTCAGAATTGCCACACAACACCCGGATGATTACCCTTCTTCTCAGGCAATGATGAAGCTTGCCGAAGATCTGGAGGAGAGAAGCGGCGGCGTTCTTCAGTGTGATGTGTATACCAACAACGCCTTGGGTGGAGAGCTGGATATTCTGGATCAGGCACGGACTGGAACTGTGGAAATTATCTATTGTTCACCTACAGCCGCCACGATGAATCCGAAAATCAATGTATTCGATCTGCCCTTCCTGTTTGAAAATTATGAGCAGGTGGAAAAAGTTGTCTCCAATGAAGAACTGATGAATGAAATTCTGGGAGAATTCGTTGATTATGGGATTCGTCCAATGGCCGCCTATGAAAATGGCCTGCGGGTTATTTCTAGCAACAAAAAAATTGAGAGTCTAGCAGATTTGAAGGGCATGAAGATGCGTGTGCCGCAGGCACCGATTTCGATTGCAATTTTCAATGCACTGGGGGCCAATGCAACGCCTGTTGCATTCAATGAGCTGTACTCCGCTTTGCAGCAAGGAGTGGTAGACGGACAGGAAAACGGCTATCCCACATTTACCAGCAACAGATATTATGAGGTGCAGAAGTACATGGCGGAATCTTATCACATGTGGAGCATCAACGAGTTGTTCGTTTATGATGTGTTTTGGCAGAAGCTGACCCCCGAGCTGCAG
>CALXDH010000065.1 GCA_944387015.1 uncultured Oscillospiraceae bacterium | reverse complement strand
TTGGTGCTCTCAAGCGCATTGGCTTTGTCGGTTCCCGGCATTTTAGGCAGAACGTACTGCAGGGGACCTATGAAATCATCCAATACGGCTCCGCCGCGCTGCCGGATGAATTGGTCGCCGCCGCTGTTTTTTTACAGGCTGGCGACACATCCGAGCACATGGCGCAGATGGCAAAGGATGGGGAGCTGATGTGCTTCTATTGCCCAAAAGGAAAAGTGGAAATCAGCCCTCTGGCCCTATGCTCCATCCAGGAGAACGGGAAACGATTTGACTATTACACCACAAAATTCTGGAAGTTCTCGCCCAAGGACATCCTTACCCGTGCCAAGTCATATGCAGAACAGCGCGGAAGATCCGTCGTGGGAGCGTTTGAATGTATCTCTCCGGAAGGTGAGGTAAGCGCGGATTTGTATGCGGGGCAACGAGTCCTTTCCGGGCCGTGGCCCAAGATGACCACGGCTCTGTCCGATATCTTTGGGACCTGTCCTGCCGTAGCTGCCCGTATTACCTTTGATGTGGATCGCGGCCATGCTACGGTAGAATATAATCCACTTTGGCAAAAAGCACGTATGGAGCATGGGCAGATCGCGCATCGAGAAAAACACCCGAAAAGCTTTTGCCAAGAGAGGTAGGCAATTATGGAGGTACGCATCAACAAAGAGGTACGCGACTATCAGGAGAGCCTGTTCTTCGGCCTCTCCCTGCGGCAATTCGTTTTCGCACTGCTTGCCGTCGCTGTGGCGGTAGGTGTTTACTTTGGGCTCCGCTCCATGGTAGGGAATGCGGACGTGGGATGGCTGTGTGTGCTGGCCGCCTTCCCCTTCGCCATCTGCGGCTTTTTTACCTACAACGGCATGACCTTTGAGCGGTTCCTGGCGGCAGTGATCCGCTCGGAGCTTTTATATCCTCGGCATCTTGTGTTCAAATCGGACAATCTCTACGCAAAATTGATGGAACACACTTCGATGAAGGAGGATCTCAAACTTGATTAGAACCCTGCAAAACACCATCAAACAGGACAAAGAATGTTTTGCGGTTCCAAAATCAGTACAGGAAGCCATTCCCATCCACCGCCTCTGGCCGGATGGGATTTTTCAATTCGGCACGAAATACTCCAAAACCATCCGGTTCTCGGATATCAACTATGCCATCGCATCCAAGGAGGACAAGACCTCCATGTTCCTGGGCTACTCCGAGCTGCTCAATGCCCTGGACACCAGCTCCACCACCAAGATCACCATCAACAACAAGCGGCTCAACCGGGAGAACTTCCAGCGGGAGATCCTGCTCCCCCGGCAGGACGACTACCTGGACGGCTACCGGGCGGAGTACAATGCCATGCTCATGGACAAGGTCACCGACTCTTCCAACAGCGTGGTGCAGGAGCGGTACATCACTCTGTCCGTCCACCGGAAAAGCATCGATGAGGCCCGCGCCTTCTTTGACCGGGTGACCGCGGACGTGACCTCCCGCCTGAACCACCTGGACTCCCACTGTGAGGAGCTGGACGCGGTGGAGCGGCTCCGGGTGCTCCACGACTTCTACCGCACCGGGGAGGAGACGGAGTATCACCTGAGCCTGCGGGAGTGTATGCGGAAGGGGCTCTCATTCAAGGACGCCATCTGCCCGGACAGCCTGGAATTCAGACGTGATTACTTCCGTATGGGGGAGAAGTACGGGCGGGTCCTGTTCCTCAAGGAGTACGCCAGCTACATCAAGGACTCCATGATCAACGAGCTGACGGCCCTGAACCGCACCATGATGCTGTCCATCGATGTGATCCCTGTCCCCACCGATGAGGCGGTGCGGGAGATGCAGTCCCGCCTGCTGGGTGTGGAGACGAATGTCACCAACTGGCAGAGACGGCAGAACAGCAACAGCAACTTCTCCGCGGTGGTGCCCTACGATCTGGAGCAGCAGCGGAAGGAAACACGGGAGATGCTGGACGACCTGACCACCCGCGACCAGCGGATGATGTTCGCTGTGGTGACCCTGGTGAATCTGGCGGACACCAAGGAGGAGCTGGACAGCGATACCGACGCCCTACAATCTGTCGCCCGCAAACACCTGTGCCAGCTCTCAACCCTGAGCTGGCAGCAGGCGGACGGCCTTGCAACCGTCCTGCCCCTGGGCCTGCGGCGGATCGACGCCCTGCGCACCCTGACCACCGAGGCATTGGCTGTCCTCATGCCCTTTAAGGCACAGGAGGTACGGGATCGGGGCGGCGTGTACTACGGCCAGAACGTCATCAGCAAAAACCTCATCATTGCCAACCGGAAGGAGCTGCTCAACGGCAATGGATTTGTGTTGGGCGTATCGGGGTCCGGAAAGTCCTTTATGGCAAAGCAGGAGATGGTGGGGGTGACATTGGCGGGCGATGGCCGAAACGGGGAGCGGCCGCCGGACGATATCATCGTCATTGACCCCGAGGCGGAATACCGCCCGCTCATCGAGGGGCTGGGCGGCGAGGTCATCAGCATTTCCGCCACATCTCCCAACCACATCAACGCCATGGACATGGAGCAGGGCTACGGCGACGGTGAGAATCCCATCGTGCTCAAGTCGGAGTTCCTGCTCTCTTTGTGTGAGCAGCTGGTGGGCTCCGGGAAGCTGTCCGCCAAGGAGAAATCCATCATTGACCGCTGTACGGCGCAATGCTACCGGGAGTATATCCGGGGCGGGTATCAGGGGAGTGTCCCCACCCTCCAGGACTTCTATGCCGAGCTGCTCCGGCAGCCGGAGGCCGAGGCCCGCGACGTGGCCCTGGCCATTGAGCTGTTCACCGAGGGCAGCCTCAACACCTTTGCCAAGCCCACCAACGTGGACACAAGCTCCCGTATCCTCTGCTATGACATCCGGGACCTGGGCAAGCAGCTTCAGCCCGTGGGGATGCTGGTGGTGCTGG
>CALXDH010000064.1 GCA_944387015.1 uncultured Oscillospiraceae bacterium | reverse complement strand
ATGATTATGAAAGCCAAATTAGATTCAAATCTCGCTGTGAGCTCCATAGCTTTTGGGATTCTTTTTTCTTTTGTTTCTATTCCTTTGTTGTGCTATCTTTTGCCTATCTAAACGCAAAATTCTAAAAATCCCAAAAGACTTTTAGAAATATCCAAATGATATTTTCCTCTTTTTATTTGGAGTTTAAGCCTTTTCAATCATTTTTAAAATCATAATAGAAGCACCAAAGAAAGCAATTAATGCAAATGCAGCACAAAGTATTCCTATCATTCTAACTCCTCAATTTATTTTAAGATTTTATAGACTCTTTTGCCAAGAATGTAAATGAGACAAAGTGATTCCTAATGCGATAAAATCCTTGTATCAATACAATATTATACAAGAATAAATACAAACAAATACCTAAAAGCTAATATCAAAGCTTTAATGGTGTAAATTATAGCTAAAAATCACTAAAGCCTTTATACACATTAACTTGTATCAATAAATTTGGATTATAAAGAGATTTATAGAAGTTTGGAAGTAAAGAGGGGAAATAAAGCCAAAGAGGCTTTATTCCTAAAGGATTAGAAGCTATATTTAGCTTCAACCCTAAATCTGTTTCTATCTTGATCAGGAGTATTTTTTCCAAAATATTCACCTGAATATTCATTGCTCAAGAATGCATAGAATGTAGATAGAGTAAGTTGTTTGCTGTGTTTCCAGCTAATTGTTGGAGTAATTTCAGTAAATTCAACTTTACCATTACCCATTCTAACTCCAGTATCAAAATTTCTGTAATTGCTTACATCATTTTCACCCCAAGCAAATTCAAGACCTACATTTAATCTCTCATCAAGGAAGCTATAATCTACACCTGCATAGAATACATTGATTTCTTGCTCTGTTCCAAATCCTTGAGTTCCATAAGCTCTAAGTGCTGAAGTAGAGATACCTGTCCCAGCGTTTTGCCACCAGATTTTACCTTTTCTTGATACATTGCTTCCTTCATCTTCAAGTGCTACAGCTGTACCATCTGCGAAGTTCATCATATATCCCAAAGTAATATTTAATGGAAGTTGGAAATCATTGCGGAAATCTGCACCCACTTCGATTACACCCATATCATTAGATTCTGCAATATCAGCCTTACCTTTTGTAGACCATGTTGGGCTACCATATAATCCAGCAAATACAGAATCATTGTCATTATTCAATGCTGCATAAGTGTATTGAAGTTTTGCTCTAAGCAAGCTACCTTGCCAAGAAAGCTCACCAAATACCAATGCATCAACTGCATCATCGATATAGAATCCCCAAAGTTGTCCGCCAAATCTACCATAGTTTGTATCCACACCATAGATACCTGCTAAAGCATAAAGTGGTTTATCAACAGAAAGTCCTGAACCATTACTATATGAAGTGCCATTAGCAAGATTAACTCCTGCTGTTTCTGCTCCATAATTTACTTCATTAATTGACCAAGAATCAAATGCTGCGGCTGCTAAAGTAAGGTTTGGAATATCGCTATTGAGTGCTAAGATACCTGTTCCTCTATCACCATCATAAGCGTTAGTTACAGGAGTATCAAGCAATTGCTTACCGATTTTGATTGTAGTTGCTGTGCTATCTGGAGTGATAGTTGCATAAAATTCTCTTACACCAAACTCACCATCAGAACCAGAACCAAGACCTGCCCCAGCAAATGGAATAGCAGCTGTACCGCTTCCTTGAGCTTCACCTTGATTATTTACCCCTTTACCATGATTTACATTGTTTGGGTTATCATACCATACACCAAAATTTAATGCGATATTATTTACCACTGGTGTTTTGAAATCAGCTACCGCTCTCCATTGATGATTTGCAGAACTTCCACTCACACTTCCATTTCCATTATCATATCTATCATCATTGTAGCGGTATCTCAAATATCCACTAACATCGATTCCTTTGATAGCTTCTTCAAGTGGTTGAGCAAAGCTCGCTGTAGATAATGCACCTAGAGCAACGCTAGCTGCAAGACTTAATTTTAAAAATTTCATTTTAATCTCCTTAAGATTGAATTTCGAAATTACAATCTGATTATACAAAAATTCGCACACAAAAAGCAAGATTTTGAAGCTTTTTGCCAAAAGTTTAGAGTTTTGTATAATAGATATTTTCGCTTAAAGCTTAGAAACTAAACTCAAAGCTAACTAGGATTGTAACATATTAACAATATAAAAGCAAGGTTTTTCTAAAATTCTTTGGGAATTAAACTTCATAAAATGCAATAGTTTTCAAAGAATAAAATATTTAATTGCTAAACATTATTATATTACATAGGGATAAATTATAAATATTTTATAAAATATTCTAGCCATAACCATAAAATAAAACATTTAATTTTGTCATTTAGGCAAATAAAAACGATTTGGCTTTTTTGAGAAATTTTGTTTATCAAACCTTGGACAAGAAACTCTTGCTTTTTTAAGTAAGAGGTGAATTGCCTATTGTCATTTTGGCAGTTAAGTTTTTGCGTAGTTTTTCTTATCTTAAATAATAATATTTTAGTTTTGCAAAATAGCAATCTAATCAAACTCAAACTCGTTTGGGTTAGGAATTAACCTTTATAAACAAAAGCCCTTTGTTTGCTTAGATTTAGTTGGGAATCTCTTAAGTGAGTGATTTACACTAATCAAAAGAAATTAAAAAACAATCTAAAATTACCAAATAATCTTGTGAAAATTTCAAAATTAGGAATAAATATCAAGTATTTAGATACATAAATCTTATTGCTTCACAACAAAAAGCTTATCAAAGCTTTTTGCTCTTTTCTTCAATCAAACCGCTAAAATTATAAAAATAATTTAGATTCTATTATCAACCAAATTTTGCTATTGCAATTTTTCTTTGAGCAATTCATTCACGCGCGCAGGATTTGCGCCCTTGCTACCTTTCATCACTTGCCCGACAAAGAATCCAAAGAGCTTATCTTTGCCACTTTTATACTCTGCCACTTTATCGGCATTGGCAGCTAGCACAGATTCTATCACGCTTAAAATCGCTCCATCATCATTGACTTGTGCTAATCCCATAGAATCTATGAGGTTATCCACATCGCCACCCTTTTGCTCCACTAGCACATCTAGGATTTCTTTGGCACTTTTGCCACTGATTTTGCCCTCATCGATACGCTTGACTAAAGTCGCTAATGTACTAGAATCCACTCCGCAAGTCTGCAGCGTATTCTCCCCCTTTAATCGCCCCAAAAGCTCGGTGGTAAGCCAAGTAACCGCACCCTTCGCACTCGCACCAGATTCAAGCATAGATTCAAAATATCGTGCCATTTCTAGCTCACTTGTTAGCACACTCGCATCACTAGGCTTTATCCCAAACTCCCGCACATATCGCTCACGCTTCTCATCGGGCATTTCTGGGATTTGCCTCCCCTCATTCATAAGAGATTCATCGATATACACAGGGAGTAAATCCGGGTCAGGGAAATACCGATAATCCGCTGCCTCTTCCTTGCCACGCATAGATCGCGTTACGCCCTTAGCGGTATCAAATAGCCGCGTTTCTTGCACGACTTCTGTTTCATATTTGCCATCTTCCCATGCCTCGATTTGTCGCTCCACCTCGTATTCGATGGCTTTTTGGATAAATTTAAACGAGTTTAGATTCTTAATCTCCACGCGAGTATAGAGTTTAGAATCTCCCTTGGGGCGGATTGAGACATTCGCATCGCAGCGGAAGCTCCCCTCTTGCATATTCGCATCGCTTATGTCTAAAAACCGCACGATAGAATGCAGCTTCTTAAGATAGGCAATCGCCTCATCACTACTACGCATATCTGGCTCACTGACAATCTCTAGCAATGGCGTGCAGGCACGATTCAAATCCACCTTAGAATACTCGCTCTCATGGATATTTTTACCCGCATCTTCCTCCATATGTGCGCGTGTAACACCGATAGTCTTTTTCTCGCCATTCACTTCGATTTCGATATTGCCCCGCCCCACTATTGGAATCTCAAACTGGCTTATTTGATAGGCTTTGGGCAAGTCTGGATAAAAGTAGTTTTTACGCGCAAAGATAGAGTTTTGGTTGATTTGTGCATTAATCGCCGTGCCAAAGGCAATCGCCTTTTTGACCACTTCGCGATTTAGCACCGGCAACGCACCGGGCAATCCTAGGCAGGTGGGGCAAACATTGGTATTAGGCTCTGCCCCAAAGCTCGTGGCGCACGAACAAAAGATTTTGGTTTTGGTATTTAGCTGGACATGCACTTCTAGTCCGATGATTGTCTCAAAAGCACTCATAGAATATTCCTAAAAAATTTTTATGGAATTTTAGCAATCTTTGGCTTAAAAAAATGGCTATTGTATCTTGTAAATCATAGAGTATCAAAGATACTTAGAATCTCCGCCCAAAAAGGCTTAAATTTATAACACAAACTCGCTCTTGCAAAACAAATTATTTTGTAAGATTTAATCATTTTGTAAATCACCCACTTAAGAGATTCACAACTAAATCTAAGCAAACAAAGGACTTTTGTTTATGAAAGTTAATTTCTAACCCAAACGAGTTTGAGTTTGATTAGATTGCTATTTTACAAAACTAAAATAATTATTTGAGTAAGAAAAACTACGCAAAAACTTAACCACCAAAATGACAATAGGCAATTCATCTCTTACTTAAAAAAGTAAGAGTTTCTTGCCAAAGGTTTGATAAAAATTTCAAAATTGTTTTTTAGATTACAATCTCCCGCTTACCTGCTCTTTTGGTAAAATGCCCTTTAAATCATACACGATTGTTTTGCCCTT
>CALXDH010000063.1 GCA_944387015.1 uncultured Oscillospiraceae bacterium | reverse complement strand
AAATCCTAATTTGATGAACAAGTTGCGGATGTTTGATTGGAACCACGAGTTTCCAGCAGGAAAGTTTGATGCCATTATAGGCAACCCTCCCTATATCCGAGTGCAGAACATGGTTCACTACTCGCCGGAGGAATATGCTTTTTACAAGAGTAATCACTCTGGATATGTAACTGCAGTTACGGAGACATTAGATAAGTATTATTTGTTTATTGAAAGAGCTCTTTCACTTTTAAAAGATACCGGTGTTTTAGGCTATATTGTTCCCCATAAATTCATGAACATCCAATCTGGTGCTGAATTAAGAGGACTTCTCTCAGCTCATAGAAATGTTAAAAAAATTATGCACTTCGGCACACATCAGGTCTTTGAAAACAGAAGTACTTATACTTGTATTTTGATTATGTCAAAGCAGCCGAATGATGAATTTCAGATTGGATTTGTGCAGAATCTAAACCAGTTCTTGTTTGAGCACACTGTGGAATGCGCTACATATGCGGCCCCTTATTTGTCTCGGCAGCCTTGGGCTTTTTTACCGCAGTCACTTATTAACCAGCTGCATAGAGCCGAGGAGAATTGCGAACCTCTTGCGAATTTAGCTGATATTTTTGTGGGAGTACAGACAAGCGCTGACAATATTTATATCATTCATGTATATCGGGAAGATGAAGATTTCGTATACAGTCATGAAGAAAATGGAACTGAGTTTCAGCTCGAAAAAGGCATCTTAAGAAAAAGCGTCTATGATGCCAAACTGACGAGCTACGAGAAGATTACAGCAAATAGTTATATTATTTTCCCGTACAAAGAAGTTGACGGAAAGCCTAAGCTTTATGATATAGAGGAAATGGAGAACCAGTTCCCTCACGCATTCGAGTACCTAAGGCGTCATAAACAGGCACTGGATAGGCGTAATATGCCCAATCGAACGGAGCTGAATTGGTATGCATTTGGCCGCAGCCAAAGCTTGAGAAGATTTATGTCTGGTGAGCACTTGGTCTGGCCCGTACTCTCGTTGTCCTCCAATTATGTTTACGATGATGAACTGGTTGTTTTTACTGGTGGAGGAAATGGGCCGTTCTATGGCCTGCAGATGAAACAAAATGCTCAAGAATCAATTTTCTATGTGCAGGCAATCCTAAATCATTGGCTGATGGAACTTTTAGTGAAAAGTAAAGCCAGTACTTTCCGTGGAGATTACTACTCACATGGAAAACAGTTTATTGCGACATTGCCAATTTATCGGATTGACTATGGGAATCCGTCAGATGTGCAGAAGCATGATAATATTGTTGAACATGTACGTACGCTTATGAATCTAAAGAATCAGGCCAATCATGCACGAAATGCTACGGAGAAAACTGTGTTTGAACGCTCTATAAATGCAGTAAACGATGAGTTGAATACTTTGATTGATGCATTATATCAAGTGGAAGCTCAGGAAAACGGGGATGAAGAATGAAACCAATCGAAGGATACAACAAATTGAGAGGCGGATATTATACGCCTAAAAAGATAGCAGAGTTTATTGCAACTTGGGCAATCAGGACGAAGAATGATGAAATTCTGGAACCAAGTTGCGGAGACGGAAGTTTCATCAGCGCCATTGCAGATAGGCTGCACGAAATGGGAGCATCAGATCAGTCCATTAAACACAATGTTACTGGTGTTGAACTGGATAAAGTTGAAGCAAGTAAAGCCAGTCAGTACGGACCTAATGTAGTCCAGAGCGACTTTTTTACCTACTATCAGAAGTGCATTGATGGGGAAAAAGAGTTTGATGTCATCGTAGGAAATCCGCCCTTCATTCGTTACCAAAATTTTGAAGAAGAGTATCGGAAAGTTGCGTTTGAACTGATGACAAAACATGGCTTCCAGCCGAATCGACTTATGAACATTTGGCTGCCTTTCCTTGTGCTTGCTTGCAAAGCGTTGAAACCAGATGGTCGAGTAGGTATGGTAATTCCGGCTGAACTGTTTCAGGTGGATTATGCTGCTGAAGCAAGACTGTTTTTAAGCAATTACTTTGAAAGCCTGACTCTCGTAACATTTAAAAAGCTGGTTTTCGATGATATTCAGCAGGAAGTCATTCTACTTCTCGGAGAAAGAAAATCGAGCAAACAAGGCATTAGAGTTGTTGAGTTAGATGGTTTGGAGTCTTTAATTTCTGCTGGTCAAACGTGTTTGGAAGTTGCAGAAGTGAAAAAACTGGATCACAGCAAAGATAAGTGGGTAAAATACTATCTTTCAAACGAAGAGCTGAACCTTCTTGATCGACTTAACAAATCCAGTAAGATTACAAATGCAACAGATCTTTATGATGTGAATGTCGGTTTGGTGAGTGGCGAAAATGCTTTTTTTGTAATAAATCAAGAAATTGTAGATAAATTTCATTTGCAGGAAAGTGTGGTCCCCATTATTAGCCGTACGGATCAGATTAAAGGTCTTGAGTTGACTGAACAGGACTACGAAAATCTGGTTAAAGCAGGCAAAAAAGTCTATTTCTTTGAGCCCGCAGACCTACCGATTGATGAATTGCCAAAATCTCAACGAAAGTATATCCAGTGGGGCGAAGCTCAAGAGTATAACAAAAATTATAAATGCCGAATTAGGCCAAGATGGTACCATGTTTCTTATACATGGCGTGCAGAGGCGTTTTTAGTACGACAAGCTAATCTTTACCCCAAGATGGTCCTGAATAATAAACATGCGCTTGTGACAGATACACTTCACAAGGTTCGGTTCCATGAAGGGGTTGATGGCAGAACAGTTGTTGGAGCATTCCTAAACACATATACTCTGGCGCTTAGTGAAACATTGGGCCGAAGCTATGGCGGTGGTGTTTTGACCTTTGAGCCAGGCGAGATGCGCAAAATGCGTATACCCATGATAGCAGCTGATAAACTCGATTTGGACAAGATGGATGCATTGCAGCGTGAAGGAAAAATTGATGATATTCTTCAGTATACGGATGAAATTCTGCTACATCAGGGGCTTGGCCTTACAGCTCATGAGGTAGAACTACTCCATAACATTTGGAGCAAAATGAAGGACCGTAGACTTTCAAGAAAAAATCGAAAAGGCTAAGGAGAAAGGAGGTAGAATATATGGACTGGGATGGTTGTGTTAATTTGGCGCAAAGCTATTTGGAAAACAGTCCACTAATTGTATTAGGGTCAGGTGCTTCAATGCCGTACGGACTACCTTCCATGAGAAATTTGGCTGAAGCAATAGAGGCTGACCCCGTTGTAAAAGACGATCCAGAGTTTGCAAACTTATGTCAAGCAATAGATGCAAGCGGTCTTGAGGCGGCAATAGATAGTGTTCAACTTAGGCCGGAAACCATTGAACACATCAGGACAGTGACTTGGGAAACCATAAATCGCCATGATACGGAATTCTTTGACACGAACCAATTATCTCCGCCTAAAGAATTTGTGGAATTGCTAAATAAGGTAATCGCACCTGCACCAAATAAGGCAGTTGTTGTTACTACAAACTATGATAGACTTCCTGAATATGCTGCGGATGGCATTGATGCCACATCTATTACTGGATTCGAAGGTTCTATTTTGCGGAAATTAGAAATTCCAAGTTCGGCAACTAAGCAGCGCCGCACACGGTGTAGGGAACGAACTGTTGATATTTGGAAAGTTCATGGTTCACTGGATTGGTTTGTTGATAGAAATGATAAAATCATTTCTGTACCAATGTCAAGAAAAATCCCGGAAGGGTTTTATCCTCTTGTTGTACCACCAGGAAAAGAAAAATATAGCAGCACCCATAAAGAACCGTATCGTTCGATCATTGCTGAAGCGGACAAGGCATTTATCCAGGCAGGGGCATACTTGTGTATTGGATATGGATTTAATGACGAACATATTCAACCGAAACTGTTGGCGCAAATAGCAACAGGAAAACCAATTATTATTCTTGCTCGTACTATGACGGATGCGTGCCGAAAACATATTATAGAAGCTAAAATACGAAAGTATTTAATCTTTGAAAGGGCAGATGATCAGCATACTACCGTTTATAGCAATGGTTGGTCTGAGACATATGATGGACAATATTGGTCTCTTGAAGAATTTCTAAAAATATGGTGAGGAGGTAGTGTGATGGGCATATTTGAATATAACCAAGATGAGTTGCTGGGAACAGTAGAAAGCGTAGATACATCCACAGCAATTATCAAAGTTGAGAATGATGACAAGCTTAGAGGACTACAAGTTAATCACCTTGTGACTATTCAAAGCTCTAAAGTAGGTCAGCACTTAATTGGATTGGTATCTAAAATTATACGAAAATCTGGATTTACAGATTCTGCAGAAGACCTAACGCCAGATTTGAGCTTTAATGTGATTAAAGTAGTGCTGATCGGAACACATTTAGATAAAGAAGGTCTCAAAGAAAATGTCTTCCGCCGCTCTTTGGCAACAGTTCCAACCATTAATGCAGAATGTTACCTGATTAATGGCGAAAGATTGAAACAATTTATGCAGGCGGTCTCTTCTGTTCCGGAAGGACAAGATCAAATTTGTCTTCAAATCGGAAATTATTCTATTGATGAAGATGCGACTGCATGGATTAATGGTAATAAACTATTTCAACGTCATGCTGTAATTGTTGGCAGTACTGGCTCCGGAAAATCTTGGTGTGTAGCAAAAATACTTGAGCAAGTAGCTGAGCTGAAATCAGCAGATGCACTTCTTTTTGATATTCATGGGGAGTACTCTACATTGGAGGGAGACAACTTTACACACTTAAAGGTTGCGGGCCCTAATGATACCATATCAGAAGGTATTCTGTTTCTTCCATATTGGCTACTTACTTATGAAGAAATGTTGTCTCTAATGTTAGATCGTAGTGATAATAATGCACCTAATCAGGCTATGATGTTCAGTAACCAAGTAATTAAGCATAAAAAAGACTTCTTACATGGTATGGGCTTAGAAGAAATGGAAGCTAACATTACGTTAGATAGTCCTATTCCTTATAGCTTGGATAAAATGATCGACTGTCTGACAGCGTTAGATCAAGAAATGGTACCGGGAGCACGTGCAGGGGCAGAGAAAAAGGGACCGTACAACGGTCAGTTTACTCGTTTCATCCAAAGATTAGAGACAAAGCGAAAAGATAAACGATTGAACTTTATGTTTAGCCGAGAGGAATCGCTGTTAAAATATGACTATATGGATGAACTTTGCTGTAAACTGATGCTACCAGCACAAAATGGGAAAAAGGGTGTCAAAATTATAGACTTCTCCGAGGTTCCTTCTGATATTCTTCCTCTGATAGTCTCCTTGATTGCGAGAGTCGTTTTCTCAGTTCAGCAGTGGTCACAAGTTGGAGAGCGACATCCAATAGCTATTTTCTGCGATGAGGCTCATTTGTATATCCCTGCTCATACAGAGAAAAGTATTGATGATGCCAGCTTGGTTACTTTTGAGCGAATTTCAAAGGAAGGGCGTAAATACGGAGTTGGACTGGTAGTAATATCTCAACGCCCGTCAGAAGTAAATCGAACGGTGTTGAGTCAGAGCAACAACTTTATTGCAATGCGTTTGACCAATGCTGATGACCAGGCGGTAGTCAAGAGATTGCTTCCTGATAGCTTAGGTGATTATGCAGAGATGCTCCCAATTTTGGATATTGGTGAAGCGTTGATTGTGGGGGATGCCAGTCTTCTTCCGAGCAGAATTAGGATTGCGCCTCCAAAGCTAAAGCCAAGAAGTGCGACGATTGATTTCTGGGATGAGTGGGCTAAGGAAACTTCGGCAGTTAATATCCGTAATGCGATTGAGGCGCTGAGAAAACAATCCAAATAATCATAAAACACTTGCTTCTACCTCTCGCAACAGTTGTACTAAGCTTAAGAGCCAGGAGCGAGTTGAAGTAATAAATCAGCCGAGCAGCATCCCACTGCCCGGCTGATTGACTTCATTTAGTTGCTGATTTATTCTTCCATGACCTCAAGCATCATTCTGGCCCCCAGCTTAAAACTATTCCGGAACAGCAGGCACTCTGCCATGGTCTGATATTCACGAACGGCGTCCGTATATCGAGAGAACAGTTCTTTCTGATCATCTGTCATAGCAGCCAGAAGCTTTTCCTCATTTCGGGCAATCAGGCAAAGCACTTCCTTGTATTCCTTGCAGGCGTTTGTGTCGTATTCGGTCGGTTCAATGTTGCCATACCAAAATTCTTCAA
>CALXDH010000062.1 GCA_944387015.1 uncultured Oscillospiraceae bacterium | reverse complement strand
GGGATAAGCCAGGATCCCCGGCAGATTAACCGTCTGATTATCACATACCAGGGTCACAGTGCCTGCTTCATCATCAGCTTCTATACTGGAAAAAGTCACATACTGGGAAGGAGTAGAATTTCCCGTCCCATCAGCCTCTGCCTGATACACACGTTCCAGAGATTCTTTCACCACACCGGGAGTGAGCTGATTTCCGTTGGAGAACTGAACACCATCCCGGATATGAAGGATCCAGGTAGTGTAGTCCTCTGTCTCATAAGAATCGCAGAGAGCTTCTTCCACCACCACATTTTCATCAAAGCGGAAAAGACATTCTCCGATCCCATATCTGAGAAAGCACCAGCTGGAATTTACATTGGTGATAGGATCCATAGAATTGGAATAATTATAACAGGAAAAATTCAGATGAGTCCCCTCTCCCGAAGGACCAGATCCCCCTCCCTTCTCTGAAGAACTTCCGGAACCGCCGCAGGCTCCCAGCGACCCTGCCATCATAACCGCAAGTACAAGGGCTGTGATTTTCTTTGTTTTTTTCATAAGTTGATAACTCCTTTTCAAAATCTATATTCTAAAATTTTTCTGCCGTTTTCTACTCATCTCTTGGATCCAGTACATCCAGCAGGCTGTCACCCAGAAGATTAAAGATCACTACTGTGATAAAGATGGCAAGTCCCGGAAAGATCATGAGCCAGGGGGCTGCGGTTATGTAGGCTCTGCCTTCATTAAGCATATAGCCCCATTCAGCTGCAGGGGGCTGGGCTCCGAACCCCAGAAAAGACAGGCCGGCAATCTCCAGCATCATACTTCCGATATCCGTAGCTCCTGTGATCAGGATGGTGGGCAGTGCGTTGGGCAGCATATACTTACGCAGAATATGAAAGGTTTTGGAACCTGTCACTCTGGCCGCAGCAATATAATCCTGATGATAGATCTTCAGTACCAGACTTCTTGCAAGCCGGGCATATTTCGTCCAGCTGACAATGGCAATGGCGATCACTGCATTGCCAATGCTTGCCCCCAGGATCCCAGCCACCGCAATGGCAAGGACCATGCCCGGAAAAGAGATCATCATATCAGAAATGCGCATAATGACGGCATCCAGAATACCGCCGAAATATCCGGCTATGATTCCCAGGAAAGTTCCTGCGGCACCCGTCCCCAGTAGTATGCATCCAGGCAGGCAGAACCGTTTTCCGTCTCCTGGATGCGGCTGCAGAACCGTTCAAACCGCTCCCCGGAAAGCTGTGCCAGCATGACGGCTCCTTCCTTTGCGGGGGCAGCCGTAATTTTCCGCAGCAGATACTCCTCTGCCGCCGTCTTCAGCTCCGGCACCGTCTCCCCGTTCAGCCGCTCCATCAGGCTCTCCTCCGCCATCTCGGAGTCCAGCAGCAGCCCCGCATCATTTACTTTTTGCAGGACAGAGCAGATATAAGTATCCATATATGCGCTGCGCTCCACCGGCGCGCAAAGCGCTTCCACTAAATTTTTCTGCAGTGCCCCCGCCGGCAGTTCTTCCCTGCCGCCGCAGAGGATCTGATGGGCAATCTTTAAGATCTTGGGTTTCGCCGCTTTGCCGTCCCCTATCTTCAGTGCCGTTTCTTCCAGCCGGGCAAAATATTCCTCCCCGTCCATACTGTCATAATGTTCCGCAAAATAATCCACAAACCCCCAGCGTCTGTACTTTTTCATAGAGCGCGGATCCAGCACATTGTTTTCCCCGGTATCCAGATCATAAAAAAGCTCGTCCATCCCGTGATCGGAGGAAAAAATCAGTGTCCGCACACTGTTGGGATTGACCACGGCGCTGGAAACGGAGAGCGTCCTCCGGTAAGCCAGCGGCAGTCCTTTCCAGATACAGTATAAAAACGGCCGGATCACCGCCTCCCCTTTCGAGGAATGGATATACAGGCTCCGTTTGCTCTCCCGCTGTACATACATGGCGTAGATCAGCTGCACATAGCTCTCCCGGTTCAGACCGCAAAGCGCCATAGCGGACTTCAGCGTATAGGGTTCCCCCCGCTTCAGTTCCTGCGGGATCTGCTTCGCCCGCTGGATATCATCGGTAAAATTGCCGTCCTCCACCGTCAGAAAAACATTGGGATCCGCAAGAAGCGCCTGATCCACCGGAAACAGATAGGAGTGGGACAGCATATTATTATGCCTGCCGCCCCGGTCCTTCAGTCCGTAGGCCACCCGGGTCAGCATCAGATATCCTTTCTGAATCACGATCTCATAGAGATTCAGCGGATTTCCATCCGCCCCCTTTGGCTCCTGCGAAGTCACATTGGAATCCTGGATTCTGGCATATTCCTCCCGGATCTGTGCAGGAATCCCTTCGGAGCAGGCCGTCACTTGCAAGCCGCCCCCGGTTCCTGTCTCGGAGATCACATTACTATAACAGCATTGTATTACTTTTTCTGACATCTTCCCCTCCGCTAATCCAGGTTATAGTAGTTATTGCACCCTTCACAATAGTAATCGTATTCTTCCCATTCCTTGGGCTTGCCGAACAAATTCTTTTTCGTCACGACAATGC
>CALXDH010000061.1 GCA_944387015.1 uncultured Oscillospiraceae bacterium | reverse complement strand
CAGCTCGTCCATATCCAACTCAACCTCGATATGTTCCTTTACATTAAGTTTGGACAAAAGACATACCGTCTCTACATGCCGGGTACCGGGGAACATATCCACAGCGCAGGCCCGGACGGCCTGATAGCCCAGTTGAGCAAACCGCTTCACGTCCCGTCCCAGCGTAGCGGGGTCGCAGGAGACATACACCACCCGCGCCGGCCCCATGGCGGCTACGGATTCGATGACCTCCGGGGCAAGGCCCTTCCGGGGCGGGTCCACGCTGACCACATCCGGCCGCAGTCCCTCACGCTCCAGCTTGGCGGCCACGTCAGAGGCATCGCCGCAGAAAAACTCTACATTTTCCACGCCGTTGCGCGCCGCGTTCTCCCGGGCATCCCGGATGGCGGGCGCCACGATCTCCGCACCGATGGCCCGGCCCGCCTTGGCCGCCAGGCACAGCGTGATGGTGCCGGTACCGCAGTAAAGGTCCAGCACCGTCTCCTGCCCGGTGAGGCCGGCGTACTCCAGAGCCTTGCCATAGAGCACCTCTGCCTGGTCCCGGTTCACCTGATAGAACGAGGGCACCGACAGCTTGAAGGTAAGACCGCACAGGGTATCCATCAAAAAGTTCTGGCCCCAGATGGTGCGGTACTTCTCCCCCAGGATCACATTGCCCCGGCGGGTGTTGGTGTTGAGCACCACGCCCACCGTCCGGGGGGCGGCAGAGCGGACCAGCGCCGCCAGCTCCGGCTCCCGGGGGACCTGCCGTCCGTTTGCCACCACGCAGCAAAGGCTCTCCCCCGCCCGGTTCACCCGGACATACACATGGCGGATCAGGCCCTTCCCGGTGGTCTCGTCATAGGCCGGGACTTTGTACCGCTTCATCCAGGACGCCACCGCCTGAGCCGTCTGATCGGAAAGTTCCGACTGGATCAGGCAGCGCTCAATGGGCACCACCCGGTGGCTCCGGGCCTGGAAAAAGCCGATGGAGCCATCCGCCCCCACGGGATACTGGCTCTTGTTGCGGTAGTGGGTGGGGTCCTTTGCCCCCAGGATCTCCTCCACCTGGAGGTCCGTTCCGCCGATGCGGGTCAGGGCGTCCTGAACCCGCTGCCGCTTGGCCCACAGCTCCTCCGTATAGGTCAAGTGCTGGAAGTCACAGCCGCCGCACCGGCCGTAATAGGGGCACTCCGGCTCCGTCCGCTCCGGCGAGGGGCGGTGGATCTTCACGATCTCCCCCGCCGCCGCAGTTTTCATCACTTTGGTGATTCTCAGATCCACGGTCTCCCCCCGGACCGCCCGGGGGACAAAGACCACGGCCCCGTCCAGGCGCACGATGCCCAGACCCTCGCTGGAGTATCCCTCCACCGTGCCGGTGTACACGCCGCCTTCTCTCAGTTTCTCCATACCGGTGCTCCTTAATGCTCGTTTTTGCGGTCCATCCATTCCTCCGGAACTTCTCCGATCCGGTCCGCCCATGTAACAGTTTTGAAAAATCCAAATTGTGCTTTTTTTGACAGCAGGCTCCGACACCTGCTCAGACGCCAGGATCCGTTTTCCGCGGGGATATGAAGGCGGAGTTCCACACCGTTCCCCCGCCGGGCCCTGCGTCGATCAATCCGATGTCTCTTCTCCAAACTCCGTAAACAATCCCGTCTCTTCTGACAGCGGGATCAGCCCCAGCAAGCGGTATTCCAGCCGCACCTGCCACGCCCCGGCGTCCTCCGGCAGGGGCGTTTCAAAAAGCACCAGCGCCGAGAGGTTGGAGCTGGAGGTGGAAAAGGACGCCGGAAGCTCCACCAGCTCCGCACCATGTCCTTCATAGTCCGCCAGAAGGATCTCCCGGCTCTCCCGGAAGCCCGCGCCGGGCATCACATTGCTCTTCTCCTGATCATAGACGATCCGCACGGGCTGCTGTTGGAGCGGCAGTCCGTCGGCGCCGTAAACCACGATGTCCTGCACCGTGTAGGGCAGCGTCCAGGAAAGAGGGCCTTCGTTGTACCAGCCGATGTACAGCCCGGCCAGCAGACAGCCGTCCCCCTTCGCCGCCAGGGCGTTGAATTCCGCCGCGCCCTCCGCCGTATAGCCGGAGGAGCCCCATACCCGCATCTGCGGCCGGGTATAGACCGCCCCTGCCAGCACCAGCACCAGCGCCGCCAGGAATCCTGCCAGGATCCGCGTGCGCGCCCGCTTCATGAGGCACCTCCCTCACTCGTCCCACTTTTCCAGGACCTTCCGCAGCTGATCGGCAAATCTTGCCAGGGACTTGTTGTCCCGGCCCTTGGCCCGCTTGATGGCCTCCACCACCATCTGGCCCACCGCCACCAGGCGCTCGTAGGCCGCGGCAGGCTTGGCCTGGCCGTCGAAGGACTTGATCTTCCGCTCCGGCAGATACCCCGGCGCCACCTGGGTATTGGTGATGAGGTCGTAGACCTCCGTGTATTGGGGAGCGTGGGCCTGGAAGCCCATGCCCTGAATGGTCTGGGCGAAGAAGGGCGCCACCTCCCGGTCGCCGTGGACCACGAAGACATGCTGGGGCTTGGGGTCCTGGAAGTCCGCGATCCAGCTGATCAGGTGGTCCCGGTCGGCGTGGGAGGAGAGGCCCTGGAAGTTCACGATCTGGGCGTTGACGGCGATCTCCTCACCGAAGAGCTTGACGCTCTTGGCCCCTTCCAGCAGGTGCCGGCCCAGCGTCCCCTCGCCCTGGAAGCCCACGAACACCACGGTGCACTCCGGCCGCCAGAGGTTGTGCTTGAGGTGATGGCGGATCCGGCCCGCATCACACATGCCGGAAGCGGAAATAATGACCTTGGGGGTGCGGTCCTCGTTCAGCGCCTTGGACTCCTCGCTGGTCTCCGTCATCCGCAGGTTGGTGAAGTTGAACATATGGGTGCCGTCCTTCACCAGCTTCATGGCATCTTCGTCCAGGTAGCCATGGAGGTTGCCGGTGAAAATAGTGGTGGCCCGTTTTGCAAGGGGCGAGTCGATATACACCGGGAAATCCGGATTGGACTTGACCATCCGGGCGTCCTTGATCTCCCGGATGAAGTACAAGAGCTCCTGAGTGCGGCCCACGGCAAAGGAGGGGATGATGACATTGCCGCCCCGGGCCATGGTCTCGTCGATGATCCTGGCCAGGTCATCGGTATAGCTCCAGACCTCCGTGTGGTTGCGGTCGCCGTAAGTGGACTCCATCACCACATAATCGGCGCCGTGGAAGTGGACCGGATCCCGGATGATGGGCTGCTTGATATTGCCCAGGTCACCGGAAAAGACGATGCGCTTTTTCACACCGTTCTCCGTCAGGTCCATGGCGATGCACGCCGAACCCAGCAGATGGCCCGCGTCCACAAACTCCACTTCCACGCCCTCGCACAAGTCGATGACCTGCCCGTACTCGCAGGTGGTCATGAACTCCCGCACCCGCTGGGCATCCTCGATGGTGTAGAGCGGGTCCACATGGGGCGCGCCGGACCGCTCGCCCTTGCGGTTTTTCCACTCGGCGTCCTGCTCCTGGATGTGGGCAGAGTCCAGCAGCATGATGTCCAGCAGCTCGGCGGTGAGCCGCGTGGTGAGGATCTTCCCCTGAAAGCCCTGCTTGATGAGCATGGGGATCCGGCCGGAGTGGTCGATATGGGCGTGGGTCACCAGCAGGTAATCGATGGTATTGGCCGCGAAGGGAAATTCCGCGTTGGATACCTCGTCCCGCCCCTGCTGCAGCCCGCAGTCCACCAGGATGCGCTTTCCGCCTATATCCAGACAGTGACAGCTGCCGGTCACGCATTGATCGGCGCCAAAAAAGCTGAGCTTCATGTGGAGAACCTCCTTGTCGTTTGGTTGCCTTCATCATACCATGTCCCATGAGAAAGCACAATTGACGATTTGGGAAAAGCGTCTGGTTTCCCCCGGTATCCAGTCTGCCCCGCTTTGTCCCTTTCGTACATTTCCCCAGGGGAAACTTTCCAACTTCTGGCATTCTTGTCAGTTTGAATGCTTGAAATTGTGAACTTTTTGCGCAGATTCGGATTTTTCTTTGCATTCCCTTCGCAAGTGTGGTATGCTACTTTTGCTTTTTTGTGGGAGTCCCTCCCACTTATTTAATAAATAGAGACCCTCAGGGGTCCCGGCACCCGGTTTTCACGCCAGACGGGGTGTTTGGAAAGGAAGTTGCATAAACGATGAGTCTGATGAAGAAACTGTTTGGCGACTACAGCTCCCGGGAGCTGAAGTCCATCTACCCCATCGTGGACAAGATCGATGCTCTGGCCGATGAGTACAAGGCCATGAGCGACGCCCAGCTCAAGGCCAAGACCCAGGAGTTCAAGGACCGTCTTGCCAATGGCGAGACCCTGGACGACATTCTGCCTGAGGCCTTCGCCACCGTCCGGGAGGCTGCCGACCGCGTGCTGGGCATGCGTCCCTACCGGGTGCAGCTGGTGGGCGGCATCGTGCTGCACCAGGGCCGCATCGCCGAAATGAAGACCGGTGAAGGCAAGACCCTGGTAGCTACCCTCCCTGCTTATCTCAACGCTCTGACCGGACGGGGCGTCCACATCGTCACCGTCAACGACTATCTGGCCAAGCGCGACAGCGAGTGGATGGGCAAGGTCCACCGCTTCCTGGGCCTGAAGGT
>CALXDH010000060.1 GCA_944387015.1 uncultured Oscillospiraceae bacterium | reverse complement strand
TTCTCCCAGAACTACGCCTGCGAGGACTGCGGCATCTCCATCGAGGAGCTGACGCCCCGGATGTTCTCCTTCAACAATCCCTTCGGCGCCTGCCCCACCTGCACGGGCCTGGGCAGCCAGCTCAAGGCGGACCCGGCCCTGGTGGTGCCGGACCCCAACCTCTCCATTCTGGAGGGGGCCATCCAGGCCAGCGGCTGGGGCAATATCCGCTCCGACGGCATCTCCCGGATGTATTTTGACGCCCTGTCCAAAAAGTACGGCTTCAAGCTCACCACTCCCTGGAAGGATTTGAGCGACGAGGTGAAGGATGTCATCCTCTACGGCACCAAGGGGGAGAAGCTGGAGCTCCACTATGACCAGCCCCGGGGCAAGGGCGTTTTGTACCAGGTCTTTGAGGGTATCTGCAACAACGTGGAGCGGCGCTACCAGGAGACCCAGAGCGACGCCAGCAAGCGGGAGCTGGAGGAAGTGATGGCGGAGTGTCCCTGTCCCACCTGCCACGGCCGCCGGCTGAAAAAGGAGTCCCTGGCGGTGACGGTGGGGGATCTGGACATCTTCTCCTTTACGGAACTGTCCGTGACGGACGAGCTGGCCTGGGTGGACAAGCTGACCCTCACCGAGCAGCAGATGCGTATTGCCGGGCGGATCCTGAAGGAGATCAAGTCCCGTCTGGGCTTTTTGCAGTCCGTAGGCCTGGGGTATCTGACCCTGGCCCGGGCGGCGGCCACCCTCTCCGGCGGCGAGAGCCAGCGCATCCGCCTGGCCACCCAGATCGGCTCCTCCCTGATGGGAGTCCTCTATATCCTGGACGAGCCCTCCATCGGCCTCCACCAGCGGGACAACGACAAGCTGCTTGCAACGCTTCGGAACCTCCGGGACCTGGGCAACACGTTGTTGGTGGTGGAGCACGACGAGGATACCATGCGGGCGGCGGATTACCTGATCGACATTGGTCCCGGCGCCGGCGTCCACGGCGGGCAGGTGGTGGCCGCCGGCACGCCGGAGGAGGTCATGGCCAATCCCAATAGCCTTACGGGCCAGTACCTCTCCGGCAAGAAGAAAATTCCCGTCCCCACGGAGCGCCGCCAGGGCAGCGGGAAATTCCTGAAAGTCATCGGCGCGGCGGAGAATAACCTCCGCCACATCGACGTCACCTTCCCCCTGGGGACCTTCACCGTGGTCACCGGCGTCTCCGGCTCCGGCAAGTCGTCCCTAGTCAACGAGGTGCTCTTCAAGCGGCTGGGGGCGGACCTCATGCGCATGAAAGTCCATCCCGGCAAGTGCGAGAGGATCGAGGGCATCGAGCACCTGGACAAGGTGGTGGACATCGACCAGAGCCCCATCGGCCGGACGCCCCGCTCCAATCCCGCCACCTACACGGGCCTCTTCAACGACATCCGGGACCTCTTTGCCTCCACCCAGGAGGCCAAGAGCCGGGGCTACGGTCCGGGCCGGTTTTCCTTCAACGTCCGGGGCGGACGGTGCGAGGCCTGCTCCGGCGACGGCGTGCTGAAAATCGAGATGCACTTCCTGCCGGACATCTTCGTCCCCTGTGAAGTCTGCAAGGGCAAGCGGTACAACCGGGAGACCCTGGAGGTCCGCTACAAGGGCAAGAACATCGCCGACGTGCTGGACATGACGGTGGACGAGGCGGTGGAGTTCTTCTCCGCACTGCCCAAGCTCCGCAATAAACTCCAGACACTGCAGGATGTGGGCCTGGGCTATGTGAAGCTGGGCCAGCCCTCCACGGAGCTCTCCGGCGGCGAGGCCCAGCGGGTGAAGCTGGCCACCGAGCTCTCCAAGCAGGCCACCGGCCGCACCATCTATATTCTCGACGAGCCCACCACCGGCCTCCACAGCGAGGATGTGCGCAAGCTCCTGGAAGTCCTGCAGCGCCTGGTGGACACCGGCAACACCGTGGTGGTCATCGAGCACAACCTGGACGTCATCAAGTGTGCCGATCACCTGATCGACCTGGGCCCCGAGGGGGGCGACGGCGGCGGTACCATTGTCTGCACCGGTACGCCGGAGGAAGTGGCCGCCTGTCCGGAGAGCTTTACGGGCCAGTATCTCAAGAAGGTGCTGGCGCGGTAAGCCGGTGCAGACAATTTCCCCGGGCCCCCGCGCGAACCCAGCGAAGCGGATCGCGTGGGGAAAGGACGAGCAGCGAAGTGAGTGAGCGGGCGGCGAAGCCGCCTGCGAGGGATGCGGAGCTTGTGAGGACGTCGGTACGCCGGAGGAAGTGGCAGCCTGCCCGGAGAGCTTTACAGGCCAGTATCTCAAAAAGGTGCTGGTGCGGTAAGAAACCATGCACCTGCCTGCGATTCCGTTGTATTTTCCGCCGGTTTGTGATAGTGTGAAAAAAAACCGGTGGAAAGAACTCCTGAGAATGACCGCATTCGCAGGAGAGATTCCCCGTATTCCAACCGGAGCGTCCGGTATCAAATATTGCTTAACGAAAGAAAGTTGAGGATCACCTATGTCTAACATTAAAAACGTTGCTATGATCACCGTCTGCGGCCGGCCCAATGTGGGCAAATCCAGCCTCACCAATGCACTGGTGGGGGAGAAGGTCGCCATCGTCTCCAACAAGGCACAGACCACCCGGAACCGGATTTACGGTGTGGTGAACCGGGAGGACACCCAGTATATCCTGCTGGATACCCCCGGCCTCCACAAGCCCAAGTCCGCTCTGGGGGACTATATGGTCAAGGTCGTCACCTCCAGTCTCTCCGATGTGGACTGTGCCCTTTTGCTGGTGGAGCCCATTGCCCATGTGGGCGGCCCGGAGAAGGCCCTGATCGAGCGCATCCAAGAGGAAAAAATTCCCTGCATCCTCTGCATCAACAAGATCGACACCGTGGAGCCCTCCGCGCTGCTGCCGGTGATCGCCGCCTATAACGAGGTCTGGAGCGGCTTTGACGCCATCATCCCCATCTCCGCCCATACCGGCAGCGGGCTGGACGATCTGATGCACGAGCTGCGCAAGTACGCCCAGGAGGGCACCCAGCTGTTCCCGGACGGTCAGACCAGCGACCAGCCGGAGCGGCAGGTGATGGGCGAGATCATCCGGGAGAAGCTGCTTCTCTGCCTGGATAAGGAGATCCCTCACGGCACCGCCGTGGAGATCACCAAATTCTCCGAGCGGGATTCCGGCGTGGTGGATGTGGACGCCACCATTTACTGCGAAAAGGCCAGCCACAAGGGCATCATCATCGGCAAGCAGGGTGCCATGCTGAAAAAGATCAGCTCCCTGGCCCGGCACGACATGGAGAAGTTCATGGGTACCAAGGTGTACCTGGAGACCTGGGTGAAGGTCAAGGAAAACTGGCGGGACAACGTGAACTACGTGCGGAGCTTCGGGTATCAGGTGTGACAATTAGTTAGAAAACGCACCGCCTGTCGCACCAATCCTGACGCGCACTACGGCGGCATCACATAGCATTTTTTAAGGGTCTTGGAGCCATCCAAGGCCCTCTTTTTATGCCCAGGGCTGGTGTCCCCGGCCTGCATCCCAAACCCTGTCACGGCCCCCGGAACGGGTCTCCGAGGCGGGAATCCTGTTCCGTGGTGCGCTATCCGTTTTGCCTCAGAATGTGCGGGAAACGGCGGTGTTCGCGCCGGTTTTGGCGCAAATGTTGACTCGACCGGGGCGGGGTGAGGGTTCCGCGCCAGGGTACGCTCCAGGGTTCGGGGTGAGGGTGATGGGGTGTGCGAGGGGAAGAGGGAGAGGGAAAAATGGATACAGGATTACGCTGTGGAGCGCGGGTGCGCTCCCGGGTAAAATATTGCTACGGCTGCCAGGTGCGTGCTGCATTATTCCGGCCAGGATACGTGAGACTGTGCGACGGTTTTCCATGTTACTGGCACATAGTATCTCGGCATAATTGCTATTTTTCCGAGATTTTGCGGGATTCCGGGGAATTATTCGGAGATTGAGAAATCAACAGAAAGGTTGTAAAAACAGAGTGAAATGCAAAGAAGTTGCTGCAAAGAGCGTAAATATATTGCCGATGAAAAACGCCGATACAAAAACTCGGAATAATTCAGAGCAATTATTCCGAGAAAATGTAGGAGTTATGTCGCCTAACAGCGCAAAAACTCGGAATAATTCAAAATCTCCGAATAATTGCTGGTCATACTCCACAAGAAATGCTCCTATATTTTGACGACCTGCACAAAACTCCGAATAATTCCCGGGGGAATTACGCGGAGTTTTGTGGCAATTATTCCGAGTTTCCAAAAGGCGGTGATTTTTATGGACAGAGCCGGAAAAAAGGTCAGGGACATCTCCTATCACAGCCCTAAAACCGGCGGAATGGTGGTGGTCCACAGCGAGGCGGCACGGGCGTACAGCAAGTACCTGGAGGAGCGGCCCGAGGTCGCGTCCTACGAGGCGTGTAAGCCCCTGGACGGAACCCGGCTGAACGGCATCCAAAAGACGGACATCCGGGGAGAGTATTTTAAGGCCCAGTGGACCAGCGACTTTTTCATCCGGTTCAGTGACGGCACCACCGGCGTCCGGGAGCTGGTCAGCGCGTCCGACCTGACCCGGCGGTCCGAAGTCGAAAAGCTGGAGCTGTCCCGCCGCTATTGGGTAGCACTGGGGGTGCATGATTGGAAAATCGTCATAGTCGGTAAGTAGGGCAAGGCAGGTAAAGGGCGGCAAAATATCTATTGAGGGGAGGAATGTTGCAGATGTTCATACGCATATCAGGGGCGCGTTTCCGGGTGCTCCGGCAGGACGCCGGCGGCGCGTGGGTCATCGCATACGACGAGTACCAGATGCCCGTCTATGTCAACCGGGGCGAGCTGGAGCGTGCAGAGCGGATTGCCGCGCCGGAGGAGTATGTCCGCAACCGGGAGCGTCCCATGTCCGCGGCCCAGCAGCAGCGATATGACATGATTCGACCCGCGCTGGACGACACCCGGTGCATCACGGATGAAGCCCACCGCACAGAGGCCTTTGCCGCCATCGCCCGGGAGCACAGCACCACGGCCAGACGGTTGCGCCGCCTGTATCATGCCTACCTCGCCCGTGGGAGCCTGACCCGAAGCAAGCCCCGGGA
>CALXDH010000059.1 GCA_944387015.1 uncultured Oscillospiraceae bacterium | reverse complement strand
ATTTGCGGCTGTGCTGGAACTGGTAGACAGGCCAGCTTGAGGTGCTGGTGTCCGAATCGACGTGTGGGTTCAAATCCCGTCAGCCGCACCAGTCCGGTTTCCGGAAAGGGGCCGTTCATCATACGCGCGAGTGGTGGAATTGGCAGACTCGCTAGATTCAGGTTCTAGTGTCCATTACGGACGTGCGGGTTCAAGTCCCGCCTCGCGCACCAAATCCCATCGGAGAGCGATCTCCGATGGGTCCCCCTGACGGGGTGAAGTTCATATCGTTACGCGCGAGTGGTGGAATTGGCAGACTCGCTAGATTCAGGTTCTAGTGTCCATTACGGACGTGCGGGTTCAAGTCCCGCCTCGCGCACCAAAAAAGAAGGACATCCATACGGATGTCCTTCTTTTTTGCACTGGACACAATTAGGCGCCGCTGCACCGGAGCTTCGGCCTTCCGCCTATGGGGTACAAATGCACCGCCAGTCGTCCTCTGCACGATACCTTATTTAAAAAACCTTCTCCGGCCGCCCTTTCGCCGCTGGAAACAAGGAGCTGCCCCCGACAGAATATCCGCCTGCAGACCGCCTCCAAATCCACGGCCCGGCAGAGGCGATTTTTTGTGCCGTTCTCCCCGGAAAAGCGGTTGACAGCAGCCTTTGTTTCCGATAATATAATATGTCGAATGAATTGACAGAGGAAGGAGCTTTTCTATGGATTACCTGCTGACCGGCGGTTCCGTTTTCCGGAATGGCGGCTTTCACCAGATGGACGTTGCCGTCCGCAACGGCCGTATTGTTTCCATTTCCCCCTCTCTTCCCCGGAAGGGTTTTTCCGTAATTGAATTAAATGAGCGGCTTTTGGTGCCAGGTTTCGTTGATGTTCATGTCCATCTTCGGGAGCCTGGTTTTTCTTATAAGGAGACCATCGCCGCCGGTACGGCCGCGGCCGCGGCAGGCGGCTACACCGCCGTGTGCACCATGCCCAACCTCAAGCCCGTGCCCGACTGCCGGGAGGCCCTAAGTGAGGAGCTGCGGGCCATTGACCGGGGTGCCCGGATCCACGTCTATCCTTACGGCGCCATCACCCGGGGCGAGCAGGGCGCAGAGCTGGCGGATCTTAAAGCCATGGCCGCCGACGTGCCCGGCTTTTCCGACGACGGCCGAGGCGTCCAGTCCGAGGAGCGGATGCGCCAGGCCATGGTGCTTGCCAAGGAACTGGACAAGCCCATCGTGGCCCACTGCGAAGATGAATCCCTGCTGACCAAGGGCTGGTGCGTCCACGACGGCGCCTACGCCAAGGCCCACGGCCTCACCGGAAACAATCCGGAGAGCGAGTGGCGCCAGGTGGAGCGGGATCTCCGGCTGGTCCGGGAGACCGGCTGCCGCTACCACGTCTGCCACATCTCCACCAAGGAGTCCGTGGCTCTCATCCGGCAGGCCAAGGCGGAGGGGCTCCCCGTCACCTGCGAGACCGGCCCCCACTACCTGGTGCTGTGCGATGAGGACCTCCAGGACGACGGCCGCTTCCGCATGAATCCCCCCATCCGCTCCGCAGCGGACCGGGACGCCCTGCTGGAGGGCCTGCTGGACGGCACCATCGACTGCATCGCCACCGATCACGCCCCCCACAGCGCAGAGGAGAAATCCGGCGGACTGCGTGGCAGCCTCAACGGCATCGTGGGGTTGGAGTGCGCCTTCCCCGTGCTCTACACCCATCTGGTGCAGACCGGCGTGGTGCCCCTGGAGCTGCTGCTGGACCGACTGTGTGTCCGGCCCCGCCGGATCTTTGGCCTCCCCGGCGGTGAGATCGCCGAGGGCCAGCCGGCGGACCTGACGGTGCTGGATCTGGACGACCCCCATGTCATCAGTGCCGCCGACTTCCGCTCTCTCGGAAAGGCCACCCCCTTCGACGGCTGGGGCGTCTCCGCCGGCATCTATATGACGCTGTGCGGCGGCAACCTGGTCTATGTCCATGAAAAGGAGGACATGTGATGAAAAAATCCTGGTTTACTCTGGAACACACCCGGCAGCTGACGGCGGACACCTATGAAGTGGTGCTCTCCGGCGATACCTCCGCCATCACCGCGCCGGGACAGTTCGTCAATCTCGAGCTGCCCGGGAAATTCCTCCGCCGCCCCATCTCCATCTGCAACTGGACCGAAGACGGCGCCCTGATGCTGCTGGTGAAGGTGGTGGGCGAGGGTACCCGGGAGCTGGTGCGCTGCGTGCCCGGCACGGAGCTGGACGTGCTCTCCGGCCTGGGCAACGGCTTCGACCTCTCCAAGACCGGCGCCCACCCGGTACTGGCCGGCGGCGGCATCGGCATTGCTCCCCTCTACGGCCTGGCCCGGCGGATGCTGAATACCGGTGTCACCCCCACGGTGGCCCTGGGCTTCCGCACCGCCAAAGACGCCTTCTATCTGGAGGAATTCGCCGCTCTGGGCTGCTCCCTCTCCGTGGCCACGGAGGACGGGAGCCTGGGCACCCGGGGCTTTGTCACCGACTGCATCCGGGCCCTGCCGGAGTGCGACTACGTGTACACCTGCGGCCCCCTGCCCATGCTCAAGGCCGTCCACCAGCTGCCTCAACTCACCGGCGGCCAGTTCAGCTTCGAGGCCCGGATGGGCTGCGGCTTCGGCGCCTGCATGGGCTGCACCGTGCCCACCGTGGACGGCTACAAGCGGGTGTGCAAGGACGGCCCCATTCTCTATAAGGAGGAGATCGTATGGTAGACCTCTCCGTTTCCCTGGCGGGCGTGGAACTGAAAAACCCCGTCATCCCCGCCTCCGGCACCTTCGGCTACGGTCGGGAATACGCCGAAGCTTATGACCTGAATATCCTGGGCAGCTTCTCCTTCAAGGGCACCACCGGCGAGGCCCGCCTGGGCAACCCCCAGCCCCGTATCGCCGAGACCGCCTCCGGCATGCTCAACGCTGTGGGTCTCCAGAACCCCGGCATCGACGCCGTCATCGCCCAGGAGATCCCCAATATGGCCCGTCTCTTCCAGGGGCCTTTGGTTGCCAACGTGGGCGGCTTCTCCCTGGCGGAGTACGCCGACAACTGCGCCAAGCTGGACGCCTGTGAGAACGTGGGCATTCTGGAGGTGAACATCTCCTGCCCCAATGTCCATGCCGGCGGCAAGAACTTCGGCTGCGACCCCCACGCCGCCGCTGAGGTGACCCGGGCTGTGAAGGCCGTGACGAAAAAGCCGGTGTTCATGAAGCTCACCCCCAACGTCACCGACATCACGGAGATCGCCCGGGCCTGCGCCGACGCAGGCGCCGACGGCATCTGCCTCATCAATACCCTGCTGGGCATGCGGATCGACCTGAAGTCCCGCCGCCCCCTGCTGGCCAACCGCACCGGCGGCCTCTCCGGCCCCGCCGTGTTCCCGGTGGCGGTGCGGATGGTGTGGGATGTGTACGAAGCAGTCAAGCTCCCCATCATCGGCTGCGGCGGCGTCAGCTCCGCTGAGGACGTGTGCGAGATGATGATGGCGGGTGCCACCGCCGTGGAGGTAGGCGCCGCCAACCTCCGGGACCCCTACGCCTGCAAGACTATCGTGGAGCAGCTGCCCCGGGTCTGCGAGCAGCTGGGCGCTGCCCGCATCGCAGAACTCACCGGCGCCGCCCACCGCTGATTCCTTCCAAATCCCTGAATTTCAAGAGAAAGGACTTGTTTGCTATGAGCGCAAAAGACGTCATCATCGCCCTGGATTTCCCCACCCGTGAGGAGACCCTCACCTTCCTGGACCAGTTCCCCGCCGGGGAGAAGCCCTTCGTGAAGATCGGCATGGAGCTCTTCTACGCTGAAGGTCCCCAGGTGGTCCGGGACATCAAGGCCCGGGGCCACAAGATCTTCCTGGATTTGAAGCTCCACGACATCCCCAACACGGTCAAGCGGGCCATGGCGGTGCTCAGCCGCCTGGACGTGGACATGGTGAACCTCCACGCCGCCGGCGCTTCCGAGATGATGAAGGCCGCCCTGGAGGGCCTCACCCGGCCCGACGGTACCCGTCCCATCCTGATCGCGGTCACCCAGCTGACCTCCACCGACGCCGCGGCGCTGAAAAATGAGCTGCTTATCGACACCCCCATGGCCGAGACCGTGCTCTCCTACGCCCAGAATGCAGCCAAGAGCGGCCTGGACGGCGTGGTGTGCTCTCCCCTGGAGGCCGCTCTCGTCAAGGAGCGCTGCGGAGACAATTTCGTCACCGTCACCCCCGGCATTCGCTTCGCCGGCTCCGCCGCCGGAGACCAGAAGCGCATCATGACCCCGGAGAAGGCAGGCAAGTCCGGCTGCGACTATATCGTGGTGGGCCGCCCCATTACCCAGGCCGAGGACCCCGTGGCCGCCTACCGCCGGGCCGTGAAGGACTTCCTGGGCTGAGCGCCCGGCTCTCGATTGTATTTTCACAAGGAGGATATAGATATGAATCTGGAACACGAAATTGCCCATGACCTGCTGTCCATCGGCGCGGTCTTTCTGCGCCCTGACCAGCCCTTCACCTGGGCCAGCGGCATCAAGAGCCCCATCTACTGCGACAACCGCCTGACCCTCACCGCCCCCGCCGTCCGTACCCAGGTAGAGCAGGGCCTGGTGGAGCTGATCCGGGAGCACTATCCCGACGTGGAAGTTCTGATGGGCACCTCCACCGCCGGCATCGCCCATGCCGCCATCGTGGGCCATCTGATGGACCTGCCCATGGGCTATGTCCGTTCCGGCAACAAGGACCACGGCCGGGGCAACCGCATCGAGGGCAAGCTGGAGCCGGGCCAGAAAGTCGTAGTCGTGGAGGATCTGATCTCCACCGCCGGCAGCTGCATTGAAGTGGTGGAGGCCCTGCGGGAGGCCGGTGCCCAGGTGCTGGGCGTGGTGTCCATCTTCACTTACGGCCTGCAGAAGGGCCTGGACCGTCTGGCGGCCGCCAATGTCACCAACTACTCCCTGTCCAACTTCGACGCCGTCTGCGAGGTGGCCGCTGAAGAGGGCAAGATCCGTCCTGAGGACATCGCCCGGCTCAAGCAGTTCCGGGCCAATCCCTCTGACGAGAGCTGGATCACGTCGAAATAAACGTCACTCATTCCGCTTCCGGCTCTCGCCGAAAGCTTCATCCGTTCCGTTTATTTCTCCTTCTCCCCACCGCGCGGGGCGCGGCGGGGGCCCCATGAGATAAACGTCACTCATTCCGCTTCCGGCTCTCGCCGAAAGCTTCATCCGTTCCGTTTATTTCTCCTTCTCCCCACCGC
>CALXDH010000058.1 GCA_944387015.1 uncultured Oscillospiraceae bacterium | reverse complement strand
CCTGTCACCATCGTCCAGGAGGCAAAACAGCATCCGGACAAGGTGTTCCATGCCAATGTTATCAGTGACGGTGACCCTCTGGAGATCTACACCAGCCGGGACGGCGAGGTGATTTTCAAAAAATATTCCCTGCTGGGCGGCGTGGAGGACTTTGCCTCCGAGCTGTGTGAGACCATGAGCCGCTCCACCGGCAGCGTCTGCGCCGTCACCGACCGGGACACCATCATTGCCGTGGCCGGCGGCAGCAAGCGGGAGCTTATGGGCAAGCGCATCACACCCGAGCTGGAAGAGATCATGGAAGGCCGCAAGATCTATCAGTACAGCGGAGACGGGCGGGCCATTCCGGTCTCTGAGGGACTGGATACCCTCACCGCCGCCGTGGCCGCTCCCATTCTGGCGGAGGGCGATCTGCTGGGTCTGGTGCTCTTCATCAGCACGTCTCCCGGGGCTGTTACCGGAGAACCCGAATTCAAGCTGGCCCAGACCATCGCCGCCTTTTTGGGGCGTCATATGGAAAGCTGACCTCCGGGCCGGCGCCGAAACGGCGCCGGCCCGTTTTCCGCGTCATGTTTTCGCCCCCGGGGCGCATACGCTCTCTTACCGCCGGAGCCGGGTCCGCCGCCATCTGCGCTGCCCGCCGCCCGGCAATCCGGCTGTGAAAGGAGCGGGCGTATGACGTTTTCCCAGTGGGTCCAGTGGGCGGACCAGCAGATGTGGGGACCGGGAATGCTGGTGCTGCTGATGGGGACCGGCATCTATCTCACCGTACGGACCCGGTTTCTCCCCTGGCGCAATCTGGGCTATGCCCTGCGCAGTGCCCTGGGGCGTGAAGCCCGGGTCAGCTCCGGCGGCGACGGGGCCGTGTCCCCCTTCTCCGCCCTGATGACGGCGCTGGCCGCCACCATCGGTACCGGAAACATTGTGGGCGTTGCCACCGCTCTCACCGCCGGCGGACCCGGTGCCCTGGTGTGGATGGAGCTCTCCGCCGCCTTCGGCCTGAGCTCCAAATTCGCCGAGTGCTTACTGGCAATGAAGTACCGCCAGCGCAGCGCCCGGGGGGAGTGGTCCGGCGGCCCCATGTACACCATGCGCAAAGCCATCTTCCCCCGATGGCTGGGACGGGCGCTGGCCTTTTTGTTTGCCCTTTCCACGGTCCTGGCCTCCTTCGGCATCGGCAACATGACCCAGTCCCACTCCATCGCCCAGGCCCTGAACGGTGTCTTCCACATCTCTCCCCTGCTGACCGGCACGGTGGTGACGGCACTGGCCCTTTTTGCCGTGCTGGGCGGCATCCGCAGCGTCTCCCGGGTCTCCTCCATTTTGGTTCCCGCCATGGCCCTTTTCTACCTGGCCGCCGGCCTCGCCGTGATCTGGGGCAACCGCTCCGCCCTGCCCGGGGCGTTGGTAGATCTCTTCACCATGGCCCTCTCCCCCCGGGCCGCCGCCGGGGGCGCCGCCGGGTCCGCCGCTGCTGCCTGGTTCCGGTGTGTCCACTTCGGCGTCTCCCGGGGCTGCTTTTCCAATGAGGCCGGCATGGGCTCCGCCGCCATCATCGCCTCCGCCTCCGCCGCCGGCCATCCCGCTGAGCAGGGCTACATCAGCATGACCGGCACCTTTTTCGATACCATGGTGGTTTGCACTGTCACCGGTCTTTGCATCTGCACCTCGGGCGTCCTGGGCGCCGCGGATCCCGTCACCGGAGCGCCTCTCACCGGCGCCCATCTGACCATTCTGGCCTTTGAAACGGTGCTGGGCCGGGGCGGAGCGGTGTTTGTGGGCATCGCTGTGGCGCTCTTTGCCTTTTCCACCATCCTGGGCTGGGAGTATCTGGGGGAAAAGGCCTTTGAATATCTCTTCGGCGTCCGGCACCTGAAGCTGTACCGGGCGGTGTTTTGTCTCGCGGCTCTTCCAGGGGCCGTGGAGCCGCTGCATCTGGTGTGGGGCCTCTCCGACCTTTTCAACGCCATGATGGCCGTTCCCAACCTGCTGAGCCTGCTCCTTCTGGCCGATACCGTGGCTCAGGAGGCTTTGGCGTTCCAACCCCGGGTGGAACACCGGCGGTCAAAGGGCTCCCGGCGGTGCAGAGCGTTCCGTTTTTCCGCAGATTTGACCCGGCGGCGGTCTGTTTCCCCGAAAAAACGGGGAAATTTCCCGTAAGAGCGTTGCTTTTTTTGTGTTTGGTGGTATATTGATTCTGTTCGGAAATTTTATTGCAAAGGACTTGATCATATGACCAAAATCGACATCATCTCCGGCTTTTTGGGCGCCGGTAAGACGACCCTCATCAAAAAGCTGCTGGCAGAGGCCTTCCAGGGCGAAAAGCTGGTGCTCATCGAAAACGAGTTCGGCGAGATCAGCATCGACGGCGGCTTTTTGAAGGAGTCCGGCGTCCAGATCTCCGAGATGTCCTCCGGGTGCATCTGCTGCTCCCTGGTGGGCGATTTCAACAAGGCCCTCAAGGACGTCCAGGCCCAGTTCCACCCCGACCGCATCCTCATCGAGCCCTCCGGCGTGGGCAAGCTCTCCGACGTGATCGTGGCGGTGGAGAACACCGTGGCCGACACCGAGGACATGAAGCTCAACAGCTTCGTCACCGTGGCAGACGCCACCAAGGTGAAGGTCTACATGAAGAACTTCGGCGAGTTCTACAACAACCAGATCGAAGCCGCCGGAACCATCCTTCTCTCCCGGACCCAGAAGCTCAGCCAGGAGAAGCTGGATGCCGCCGTGGCTATGCTGCGGGAGAAGAACCCCGACGCCGCCATCCTCACCACCCCCTGGGACCAGCTGGACGGCAAGACCATCCTCTCCGCCATTGAGAAGGTCTCCCTGGCCGACGAGCTGCTGGAGAAGATGCGGGCGGAGCACGCCGCGGAAGAGGCGGAGCATGAGCACGAGCATCATCACCACGACCACGACCATGATCATGAGGAGCACGAGCACCACCACGATCATGACCATGACCACGAGGAGCATGAGCATCACCACGATCACGACCACGAGTGCGACGATCCCCATTGCTCCTGCCACCACCATCATCACCACGCCGACGAGGTGTTCACCTCCTGGGGCCGGGAGACGCCTCACGCCTTCTCCCAGGCAGACATCGAGCGCATCCTCACCGGCCTGGACTCCGGCGACTACGGCAAGATCCTCCGGGCCAAGGGCATCGTCCCCGCAGGCGGCGGCGCGTGGATCGAGTTTGACTACGTGCCGGAGGAGCACGACGTCCGGACGGGCCACCCCGACTACACCGGCCGGCTGTGCGTCATCGGCGCCGAGCTCAAGGAGGACAAGCTGGCAGAGCTGTTCGGCCTGTAAGCGGGAAAGGAAACAACTGCACTATGGCTGATATTCCTGTCTATCTCATCGCCGGCTTTCTGGACGCCGGCAAGACCAATTTCATCAACGGCATCCTGGAGGACGGCTTCGCCCGCCAGGACCGGACGCTGCTCTTATGCTGCGAGGAGGGCGAGGAGGAGTACAACTCCCGCGCCCTGGATAACGTCACCGTTATCACCATCGAGGATGAAGAGGAGCTCAAGTGCTCCTACCTCAAGGAGCTGGAGAAGAAGTACCGTCCCCAGCAGGTGCTCATCGAGTACAACGGCATGTGGCAGATGGAGCGGCTCTACCGGGAGGTACTGCCCGCCAACTGGGTGCTCTATCAGATCATGACCATGGTGGAGGCCTCCACCTTCGACCTTTACGCCAAAAACATGGGCCAGCTGATGATGGAGAAGATCACCAACGCGGACATGCTGGTGTTCAACCGCTGCACGCCGGAGCTGCGGGATTCCCTGCGCAAGCGGAATCTGCGGATGGTCAACCGCCGGGCGGACATCTTCCTGGAAAACGTGGACGGCTCCAGCGAGGACTATCTCACCGGCGACGAGTGCCCCTTCGACCTCAATCAGGATGTCATCGACATCCCGGACGACGACTTCGGCGTATGGTACGTGGACGTGATGGACCATCCTGACCGCTATAACGATAAGCTGGTCCACATGAAGCTCATCATGTGCCATTCCAAGAAGTACCCCGGCATCCACTGCCCCGGCCGCTTTGCCATGGTCTGCTGCGAAAACGACATCCAGTTCCTGGGCCTGATTGCCAGGGGCGACACCCTGGACCAGTACGAGAACCGGGACTGGATCGAGGTCACCGCCAGAATGAGCGCCGAAAAGCACAAGGCATACAAGGGCGTGGGCCCCGTGATGAACGTTCTCTCCGTGGCACCCTGTGAAAAGCCCGCTCAGGAGGTCGTCACCTTCTGAGCCGCCCCGGATTCCAGTACAAATTGTAGAATCTTGTCAAAATACGCCTCTCTGTATCTCGCAGAGAGGCGTATTTTTCCCGCCGTCCGGGTCTACGAAGCGGCGGTTGTCCCGGGCGGCAAAATCCGCTATGCTGTTAGAAGAGGTGAGCACATGGACTATTCAAAAATCGGCGCCCTGATCCGCCGTCTGCGGCAGGAGCGGAAGATGACCCAGCGGGAACTGGCACAGACGCTGGGCCTGAGTCCCAAGACCGTCAGCAAATGGGAACGGGGACAGGGATGCCCGGATGTGAGTTTGCTGGAGGCCCTCTCCGGCGCGCTGCACGTCAATATCCCCGCCCTGCTCTCCGGTGACCTGGCGGAAAACCAGCTCACAGGAGGATCTATGAAGCAAATGCGATTTTTTGTCTGTCCCGTCTGCGGGAATCTGACCTTTTCTTCCGGCGGCGCTGCCGTCTCCTGCTGCGGCCGCCCTCTGGAGCCGCTGACGCCCCAAAAAGCGGCGCCGGAGGCGGCGCTGCGGGTGACGGAGAGCGATGGAGACTGGTATGTAGAGAGCAGCCATCCCGCCAGCAAGGACAACTACATCTCCTTTGTGGCCCTGGTGACCGGGGAGATGTTGCTGGTACTGCGGCAGTATCCGGAGTGGGATCTCCACGTCCGCATCCCCGGCCGGCCCCACGGAAAGCTGGTGTGGTACTCCACCACCCAGGGTCTTTTCTACCAGCTGGTGTAAAGGGAAACCCCTCCACAAAATGTGGAGGGGTTTCCCTGTCTTCAGGGCACCGGGACGGCAGTGCCTTCGCTGCTGCCATCCAGGGGCGCGCCGGTTTCGTCCAGGAGCTGCTCCGGATAAGAGCTGATGTCGCTGGTGTCCGGCAGGAGGAAGATGTCCAGCACCTGCCCGTCCGCAATGGGACAGGTATAGGTGATGCCGCTGTTTTGGAAGGTGTAGGACGCCGCTGCCTCCGGCAGTCCGCCGCCGCAGAAAATGAGGATAGCATCACCCCCGGTGCCGAAGTTCCAGCTGCCCAGGGTCCCATCGTCCAGGGAAGGCTTTCCGCCATTGGCCCGCCAGCGGTCCGGGAACACGTCGTCCCGGTCATAGACGCACAGGGCCCAGTACCCCTGATCGTCGGTGCAAAGGGCTGCCAGATAGTCCCCCCGGCGCTCCGTCTCCACGATCCGCAGCGCATCGTAATCTAAGTTCCACCGATCTCCCCCGTTTCGCCCCAGATAGGCCGCCGCCTGGGCCGTCAGTCCCGTCATATCCGACTCCGCTACGGAGGCACGGTAATGGGCGGTTCGGTAAAGCCCCACCGTCAGCACCGCCAGGATCCCCACCGCCGCCAAAGCGGCCAGCACCCCCAGCCGGGCCCGCCGGACACCGGTACGCATGCTCTCCACGATCTGTCCGTCCGCCGCTTTGGGCAGCTCCTCCGCTGTCAGGCGCTGCCCGCTCAAAAGTTCGCTGACGGAAAGTCCCAACGCCTCCGCCAGGGGCTCCAGGGTATCGATGCCCGGCATGCCCCGGCCGGTATCACATACTTAAAGATATTGGTGTCATTCAATCAATTTTGCCGATGAAGCGGTAGAAGATTTCTACCTCCT
>CALXDH010000057.1 GCA_944387015.1 uncultured Oscillospiraceae bacterium | reverse complement strand
GAATAGACAGCAAAAGCCCTTACCGACGTTGCCATCGGTAAGGGCTTTCTAATATGGTTGTCCTCACTTATAAGCCGTAAAAAAGCATTCTTTACCCGCAATCCAGTGGGAATATAGAATGATACGGTATATGGGGAGCGTTATCAAATCGTTATCAAAAGAGAGATATAAAACCGTAAAATCGTTGTGCCACAACGGGTTCGGAGTTTCAAAAAATCACTCCCACTCGATAGTCGCGGGGGGTTTGCTGGTGATGTCGTAGACGATGCGGTTGATGTTGGGAACTTCGTTTACGATCCGTACGCTCACCCGGTCCAGCACCTCGTAAGGAATGCGGGTCCAGTCCGCGGTCATGAAGTCCGTGGTGGTGACGGAACGCAGGGCCAGGGTATAGTCGTAGGTCCGGCCATCACCCTGAACGCCCACGGAGCGCATGTTGGTCAGCACCGCGAAATACTGGTTCATGGTGCCTTCCAGCTTGGCCTTGGCGATCTCATCCCGGAAGATGAAGTCCGCAAGGCGCAGCGTATCCAGCTTGTCCTTGGTCACCTCGCCGATGACCCGGATGGCAAGGCCCGGGCCCGGGAAGGGCTGGCGCATCACCAGATACTCGGGCAGGCCCAGCTCCCGGCCCAGCTGACGGACCTCATCCTTGAAGAGCATCCGCAAAGGCTCGATGATCTCCTTGAAGTCCACATAGTCGGGCAGGCCGCCCACGTTGTGGTGGCTCTTAATGACGGCAGCATTGCCGGCACCGGATTCGATGACGTCGGGGTAGATGGTGCCCTGCACCAGATAGTCCACCTGGCCGATCTTCTTGGCCTCCGCCTCAAAGACCCGGATAAACTCCTCGCCGATGATCTTGCGCTTGCGCTCCGGCTCACTGACACCGGCCAGCTTGGAGAGGAACAGTTCCTCGGCGTTGGCCCGGACGAAGTTGATGTCCCACTTCTTGAAGGCCTCTTCCACCTCGTCGCCCTCGTTCAGACGCATCAGACCGTGGTCCACAAACACACAGGTGAGCTGACTGCCCACGGCCTCGGCCACCAGTGCCGCCGCCACAGAGGAGTCCACACCGCCGGAGAGGGCCAGCAGGACCTTGCCGTCACCCACTTTTTCCCGGATGGAGCGGATGGCGGTCTCCTTGTAATCGCCCATGGTCCAGTCGCCCTGGGCGCCGCAGACCTCATAGAGGAAGTTGCGGATCATGTCGGTGCCGTGCTCCGTGTGGTTCACCTCGGGGTGATACTGCACACCGTAGAAGCCCCGGGCCTCGTCGCAGATGGCCACGTTGGGGCAGGCGTCGGAGTGGGCCACCAGGGAGAAGCCTTCGGGGACCTTTTCCATATAGTCGCCGTGGCTCATCCAGGTGATGCCCTGCTCCGGCAGGCCCTTGAAGAGCTTGCAGGCGGTATTGAAATACGTCTCGGTCTTGCCGTACTCCCGGGCGGAGTCGTCGGTGGCGGCGGTGACCCGGCCGCCCAGGTTGTGGGCGATGAGCTGGCAGCCGTAGCAGATGCCCAGGATGGGCACGCCCATCTCAAAAATGGCGGGATCCGCCTGGGGGGACTTAGGATCGTAAACGCTGTTGGGGCCGCCGGTAAAGATGATGCCGATGGGGTTCATGGCCCGGATGGCGTCCAGCGGGGTGGTGTAGGGCTTTACCTCGCAGTACACGCCGCATTCCCGGACCCGGCGGGCGATCAGTTGGTTGTACTGGCCGCCGAAATCCAGTACGATGACGGTTTGATGAGACAAATGGACTCCTCCTTTTCAGGTTGGATTGACGATCATCGGACCTGGATACCGCCCCACTCCACCACCGTAAAGCCGGTGCGGGGGAGGGAAGGCAGGTCCTGAGGTTCGATCTCCGCCGGCTCCTCCAGCGCCTGCCAGGCCATAAAGACCCGCAGGACGCTCTGTGGCCCCGGAGAGATGGTCAGCCGGGCGTGATCCGTATAGGCGCCCGACTGAAATGCGATGAGGTGATAGGCGTTGCCCTCCATCCAGGGCAGCCAGTAGACGATGAACTCGTTGTATTCCCTGGGGGTCAGACCCAGCTTTTCCAGGGAACTGCGCAAAAATTCCGCGGTGTCCGCTCCGGGGATGCAGAAGCCCTGGGAAAAATCGTACGCCGTGTCGCTGACGCCTTCCCAGAAGAGGGAACTGTACTCCCGGCCCTCTGCGTCATAGAGGGTCCCATCCGATTCCTGCCGGGCTGAAACGGAAGAAGGGGGGAATTACTCCTCGTCCCGGAAGACGATGTTGCCCGGCTCGGCGGACTCGATGATGGCCAGGGACTTGAGGTTCACGCCGGCGGCCCGGAGACGGTCGCCGCCGCCCTGGAAGCCCTTCTCCACAGCGCAGCCGATACCCACCAGAGTAGCACCGGCGGCCGTGACGATGTCGCACAGGCCCCGCATGGCCTCACCGTTGGCCATGAAGTCATCGATGATAAGGACCTTGTCATCAGCGGAGAGCCACTCCTTGCTCACCAGCAGCGTGACCTTCTTCTTGTAGGTGTAGGAGAAAATGTCACTTTGATACAGGCCGCCTTCGATGTTGTCGCTCTTGGCCTTCTTGGCAAAGATCATGGGCTTGTGGAAGTGCTGGGCCACGATGGCGGACAACGCGATGCCGCTGGCCTCAGCGGTGAGGATCATGGTGACCTCGTCCATGTTGAAATGCTTGCCGAACTCCTCGGCGATATGAGTCATCAGTTCCGTGTCGATGCGGTGATTCAGGAAGCCGTCCACCTTAATGATGTTGCCGGGCAGTACCTTGCCCTCTTTGACGATGCGCTCCTTTAATTCCTGCATACGTAGGTTCCCCCTCATTTTGTTCTCAAAATTTCTGCGCTGCTCCAACGCGCACTTTTCTCTATTATCTAGGATTGCCAGGGGTTTTGCAACTGTTTTTCCCCACAAAAACCGCTTTTTCCCCAGATGGGTCCTTGTGGTTTTTGCGAGGGACGGACAAAAAATGCACAAAACCCACGCCGTGAGTGGACACGGCGCGGGTTTTATGGTGATTTACTTGTTTTCCAGCCGATCGGCAGCGCTTTCCAGCCAGGAGCCCTGGAAGGACTCGATGTCCCCGGCGTCGGTCAGTGCGGCCAGAGCCGGATCGATGGGCATCTCCGCCAGGACCGGCAGATGATGACGCGCCGCGGCCTCGGCGGTCTTTCCCTCGCCGAAGAGATGGATCTTCTTGCCGCAGTCCGGGCAGGCCACATAGCTCATATTCTCCACCAGGCCCACGATGGGGACTTCCATCATCTCGGCCATCTTCACGGCCTTCTCCACCACCATGGAGACCAGCTCCTGGGGAGAGGCCACAATGATGATGCCGTCCAGAGGGATGGACTGGAACACGGAGAGGGACACGTCGCCGGTTCCCGGAGGCATATCCACGAACAGATAGTCGCAGTTCCAGAGCACATCCGTCCAGAACTGCTGGACCACACCGGAGATCACGGGGCCGCGCCAGATCACGGGATCAGTCTCGTTCTGCAGCAGCAGATTGGTGGACATGATCTGGATGCCGGACTTGGAGGTCATGGGATAGAGACCGTCCTCGCTGCCCATGGCCTGGCCATGGACGCCGAATGCCTTGGGGATGGAGGGGCCGGTGACGTCCGCGTCCAGAATACCGACCTGATAGCCCCGGCGGCGCATGGTGACCGCCAGCTGGCTGGTGACCATGGACTTGCCCACGCCGCCCTTGCCGGAGACGATGCCGTAGACCTTGCCGATGTGGGCCTGGGGATGATGTTCCTTCAGCAGAGACTGGGGTTCCTGCCGCTCGCTGCAGCTCTCGCCGCAGGTGCTGCAGTTGTGGGTGCATTCGCTCATGATAGAATACTCCTTTTTCGCTTACGCGTTGTTTTCCTATATCTCCTTATATGATAGAGGTGCTTCAGTAAACCATATCTTATACCCGCCGTACCGAATCCGTCAATGCCTATCTTTGGCGCAAAAAGCATGGGACGGAGCGGAGACGGCGTCATTGCGCCGCAAGATGCACAACGGAGACATCCGGGTCACCGGCGAAGAAGTCTGCCTCCCGGCTGTGGCAGGTGAAAAGCAAAATCTGCCGGGTCTGTGCGGCTTCTTTCAAATACCGCAGGGCGGCGGCACAGCGGTCGTCGTCAAAATTGGTGAGTGCGTCGTCCAGGACGATGGGAACGCAGGTCTCCTGAGGCAGCACCAGATCGCAGATCGCCAGCCGCACCGCCAGGTACAGCTGATCCGATGCGCCTGCGGAGAGAAGAGCGGCGTCCCGGTAGACCCGTTCGTCTGCAGGTTCAGCGGAGAGATGGAAGGTGCGGTCCAGCACCACGCCGCTGTACCGTCCGTCCGTAAGACGGGCAAAGATCTCCGCCGCCCGGCGGCCCAGCGCCGGGGAAAAGCGGTTTTGCAGCGTTGTGTTGGCATGCTCCAGGGCCTCCATGGCCAGCGCGATGGCGTCATACTCCATATTCAGCGCGGCTTTTTGCTCTGTCAGCAGCGCGGCTTGACTGCGGAGGACCACGCTGTCCCCCTGGGCGCTGAGCTGGCCGGAGAGCTGATCTGCGGCGGAACGTGCGGCGGCCAGTTCTCCCCGGAGCGTTCCCAGTTCCTGTTCCACAGCCTCCCGCCCTCTGGCCGGGGCGGAGAGGGAGATGGGGGCCTCGGAAAGCACAGGGGACTGCTGGGCAAGCACCTCGTAGCGCAGCTGGGTTTCCCGGGCGGCAGCCTCCGCGCTGGAGAGCTCCCGGCGGCGGGCAAAGGCACCCTTGAGAGCCTCGTCCGCGGCGGGAATGTCGAAGGCGGAGGGGGCGAAGCGCCGGACTTCCAGCAAAATGCCCTGCTCGTTGGAGGAAAGGGAGGCATACAGGGCATCCGCAGTGGCAGTTTTGGCACTGACATCGGCCTGTGCGGCTTCCTGAGCTGCACACAATTTATAATATGTATCTGCCAGGGCGGCAATGGCATCCGCGTCGGTGGTTCCGTAACGCTTGATCAGGGCGGCATTCCGGGCGTCTTGCATGGCATGCCGCCGCAGCTGGCCGGCCAGGAGATAGGTGATGCAAAGTCCTGCCAGCAGAGCGCCCACAGAAGCGGGTTTTTGCCAGGGTGATCCGGTCAGAACCGCTCCCGCTGCGTAAAAGAGAAGGAAGGAGAGCAGCGTCCCCAGTACGATCACCGCAAGGCCGGGCCCTTTCTTCCAGTTGACAGGCTCGGGAGGCTGGGAAGTTTCCCGCCGCACCTGCTCTGCCGTCTGCCCGGCAAAGGGGCTCTCCGCCAGGTTGGCCTCCGCCCGGAGAGCGGCCTTCATGGCATCGTCCCGCTCGGACCGGGCCTTCTCCAAATTTTTCCGCACGGTTTCCAGATTGACAATGGCGCCCCGGAGCCGGCCGATGGTGTCCACTTCGGGGACCCGGTCTGCCTCCAGCCGCTGCCGCAGGAGGGAGAGCTTCTGCTCAGCTGCTTCCGCGGCGGCTTTTGCGTTCGCCAGAGCCTGAGCCTGGCTTTGCTGCTCCCAGGCGTCGCAGGCGGCCAGTTCATCCTGTAAGATATGCTCTCGGGCCGAGAGGGCCTCCACCCGCTGGCGTGCGGCGGCCAGCTGGGCTTCCAGGCTCTGCAGCTCGGAGAGCTGCCGTTGTGTGTCCTGCAGCTCTGCCTCGATCCCGGGGATCATTCCGCTTTTGTTGTAGCGGCGGCGGGTGAGCTGCTTTTTCAGTGTCTCCCGGGCCTCTGTATAAGAGGTGTCCTCCTCGCCGGAGGAGATCAATGAGGCGATCCGCCGCTCAAGGCCTGCGTCCTGGGTGATGGCCAATCCGCTTTGCCGGATGAAGGCACTGCGCTCAAACACCTCCCGGCTGACACCCAGAAGCGTTTCTCCGCAAGTTTGACCAGTGAGGCCGGGCACGGGATCGCCGGTGCCGGCATAGCAGGCCTGGAACTCAGCCAGAGGAGCGGTCTGGCGGCGGGTCGTCCGGGTGAGGGTCAACTCGTCCGACCCGCTCCGGCAATCCAGACGGCCGCTCATGGAGGCGCCCGACCAGGGAGCGTAGCGGTTCTTTTCGGCAATAAAGCCGGCTTTGTCCCGTTCCCGGCTGTTGATCCCATAGAACATGGCCGTTAGAAACGCACACCAGGTGGATTTGCCGGCCTCATTGGGAGCCTGTACAATATTTAAACCGGGTTTCAATTCCAGAGTGGGGGCCTGGAGCCGGCCAAAAGTGGCACTCATGCGATGAATCAGCAGAATAATCCCTCCTATTAGGTATAGATTCCATTCAATGATGCATTATAGCACGGGAAGCGTGTTTTGCACAGATTGATTTCCAAAATGCACAGAGGTAGGACTGGGATAAGGGCGTGTAATAGTGAATATTAAAAAAAGCGAAGAAAGTTGGAAAATGG
>CALXDH010000056.1 GCA_944387015.1 uncultured Oscillospiraceae bacterium | reverse complement strand
ACCGCCTGCTCCACCAGCTGGTTCAGGTGCCAGCTGCCGGGGTGAGAGTCGCCGTACACGCTCTCCACCATGATCTGGGGCTTTTCGATGTCCGTGTCGTCCCAGCCCGTGCCCATTTCCAGAGCGTCGAACTGTGCCCACAGCATCCGATCGTCGTGACTTTTCTGCATCATTTGCTTTTTCTCCTTTTTCCTTAGGAATCAAAAAGGCGGCCCGCGCATCTCCGCGGGCCGCCCCTTAGCGCACCGCGCCGCATTATGGGATGATTGTATCACATTTCCCAGAAAATTGATAGACTTTCTGTGAATTTTCCAGGATTTGTTCAGCTTAGTGGATCAGGCCCACAGAAGAGAGGATGAAGACGATCACAAAGCCGAACACGCCAGCCACCGCATCGGGGATGGTGATGTACTTCAGGCCCTGCTTCATATCCAGGTTGAAGAACTTGCTGACCACCCAGAAACCGGAGTTGGTCACGTGGTTGAAGATCAGGGTGCCTGCGCCGATGGCCAGGGTGGCGGAGACGGGCTCCAGGCCCAGCATGTCCATCATAGGAGCCACAACGCCCACAGCAGTGATGCCGGCGGTGGTCATGGAACCAACAGCGGTCATCATGATAGCACCCACCAGGAAGGGGATCAGCAGGCCGGGCACGCCGGAGTTCTGAATGAGGGTAGCCAGATCATTGATGTTGGGGAAGGACTTGATGACCTGGGAGAAGCCACCGCCCATGCCCGTGATCAGCAGTGCAGCCAGCGCCACTTCCAGGCCGCGGGCCACCCAGCTGTTGAGGACCACCTCGCGGAAGGACTCGGGATCCTTGCCGGTGGAATCCGTGTTGCTCTTGCGGACGGACTTCTTGTGGAACATGGCCAGGAACATGGTGTAGATCACGCCCATGCTCAGAGCGACCACCTTGTCGCCGAAGATGGCAACCACCGTGCGGATCAGCGCGTCATCCGGCGTGGAGTCGGAGATGAACATACCGGCGAAGGAGCTGCCGGCGATCAGGATCACGGGGATCAGAATGGTGAGGAACGCAGCGAAGGTACCGGGCAGGTCCTCGCTCTTGATCAGCAGATCATCCACCTTGTCGGAGTTGGTCTCCTCGATCTCCGCAGTCACCTCAGGCACAGCGGGGATAAACTCCTTCTCGCACCAGCGCTTGAGCACCAGCCAGGTCAGGATGAAGGCGATGATGGTAGCCACAATGCCCCAGGAAATGACCATGCCCAGGTCCGCAGCCAGAGCCACGGAAACAGCCAGAATACCGGGCGTGGGGGGAACCATCGCGTGGGTCAGGTTCAGACCGGTCTGGGTGAAGGTCGCCATGGTGGACATGGAGATGTGCTTGCGCTTGCCCAGAACGTTTGCGATGTTGGAGCACAGGATGGTGGTGATGTCACCGAACACGGGGATGGACACGATGTACGCCGTCAGAGCGGGAGCCAGCTCCAGGTTCTTGCCGTGGAACAGCTTGATGAAGAAGTTGGCGATGGACTTGGCCGCGCCGGTGTCCTGCACGCCCATGGCCAGGATCGCACCCAGCATGATGGGCATACCCAGGCTGCCCAGCGTGCTGCCGAAGCCAGCCGTAATGAGAGAGAGCGTTTCCATGAAGGAATAGCCCTCCGTACCGAAAACACCCAGGATGATACCGAAGCCCAGGGCCACGATAAACAAGGACATGACCGGGTGCAGTTTTGCCTTCACCATCAGCAGCATCAGTACAACGATGGCAATGACGAGAAGGCCCAGGAATCCAATTGCAGACATGGTATAGGTTTCTCCTTTCCAATATCGACCAGCCCCTCCCAAGGCCGGTCCTAGCCACGGAGAGCACGCTCTCCGTCAAAATGTATTACCTGTAAACGATTTCCACCTAAATTCCTGCATTTTCCAGCTCTGGCAATATCTGGCTAATAGGCATACAAGTAGTCTGATTTACGGGTAAAATACAAGATATATTTATAGTTTTTTAAGATCTAATTGTCAAGAAGTTGCCCCTGTCCAACAATTTTTTTCTGCAAATTATACGAAATTCCTGCAAGGTTATTCAAAAATTTTTTGTACAGGCGTGAAAAAAAGTTTTTTACTGCCCCTCCAATTTTTCCCGTATCCTGTTGTAACGTCCAAAAAAGAGGGGCGCATACGCGCCCCCTCTTTTGTTAAAATGCCGGTTCAGCGTTGGCCCATGGCCGCCAAAAGGCGGGAAAGATCCTCCATCACCGCCGCCAGGTCCTCTTTGGCCGTGTGCTTTGCCTGTTCCCAGGGCACCGCCTGCCGGTTGGTGCTGAATATGGCCGTCACGCCCTGCTCATAGGCCGCCGCGGCACCCGGCGCCACATCGCCCACCACGGCGATCACCGGCACACCGGCCGCCGCGGCCCGGCGTGCCACGCCAACTACCACCTTGCCCCGCAGGCTCTGGCCGTCGATCCGTCCCTCGCCGGTGAGGACTCCCGATGCTCCCTGCACCATGGCGTCAAATCCGACGGTGTCCAGCACGGTCTCAATGCCCATCTGCAGCCGGCCGCCCAAAAAGGCTACCATGCCGCCGCCCATGCCGCCGGCGGCGCCGCTGCCGGGCAGATCCCGGATCTCCATGCCCAGATCCCGGCAGATGATGTCCGCCAGATGCCCCAGATTCCCGTCCAGACGGGCCACCATCTCCGGCCCCGCGCCCTTCTGCGGGCCGAACACCGCGCTGGCGCCGTTGGGGCCGCAGAGGGGATTGTCGATGTCGCACATGACGGTGATGTCCGCCGCCCGCACCACCGGGTCCAGACCACTGGCATCGATCCGATCCAGCCGGTCCAGCGTGCCGCCCACCGGCACAAAGGGAACTCCGTCCCGGTCCAGAAAGCGGATGCCCAGCGCCGCGGCGCAGCCGCAGCCGCCATCATTGGTGGCACTGCCCCCCAGCCCCAGGATCACCCGTTTCGCTCCGGCGTGCACTGCCGCCCGCAAAAGTTCTCCCACGCCGTAGGTAGTGGCGCCCTCAGCGCACAGATGCCCCTCCATCAGCGGAAGGCCGGCAGCTGCCGCCATCTCCACCACTGCGGTCCCATCCGGCAGACGGCCGTAAAAGGCGGTGATCGGCCGTCCGTCGGGGCCGGTGCAGGGGACCTCCTCCCGGCGGCCCCCCAGTGCGGTGAGAAACGCATCCACGCTTCCCTCTCCGCCGTCCGCCACCGGGACGCTGACAATGTCAGCCTCCGGCAGGTGACGCCGCAGTGCCGCAGCCATGACGGCGCAGATCTCCTCTGAGGACATGGTTCCCTTAAAGGAATCCGGAATCAAAATCCACTTGCCCATTCCGCTTGCTTCCTTTCTTCGTCCGGTGTTACGCCTCTTCCTCCAGCCGCTGCAGTTCCTTGTCCAGCAGCTTCACCGCCTCATCCAGATACACCTGAAGCGGCTGCGGCTCTCCCACCGCAAGACGAATGCTGCACCGCTGGGAGGGCAGCAGGATCTTGACGGCCTCGCTGCCGCCCACTGCCGCCGCCATGGCAGCAGAGACCTCGCCCAGCAATCCGTTGGGCGTCAGCACACCGATGGGCCCCATCATCACATGCGCCCACTTGGCATTGAAGATCACTGCGTTTTCTCCGGTGGCCCCCTCGTCGGCCCCCGCCCGCAGCATGGCAGCCGTTGCCAGGGAGTTGGTGCCCACTGCCCGGAGATGCAGCGCAGGCCAGCGCTTTTTCACTGCTTCCACCAGCCCCCGGCCCATACCGCCGCCCTGTCCGTCAATGATCAGTACGCGGATCGCTTCCCGTTTCATCGGTTTTGTTCCTCCTGTTGTTCATGGATCGATTGATGTCTTTCATTATACCGGCTCCCCTCCCCCAGCGTCAACCGCGGAACGCCATCGCCGGGTCTCCCCTTTTGCCGGTCTCGTTTCAGTGGGGCAGGGTTGCGGCCGGATCGAAAATCCGGTAAACTTTTTTCAAAAGCCTGAAGAAATTTGGACTGTCCCGCCGTAATATACATGTCGGACGACAAAGGAGGTGGCGGCGAGACGTGGCCAGTATGACAAAAGAAGCCTTTTCCCAGCTGGTGGTCCAATACGAGCGGCTGGTCTACACCATCTGCTTTCAGTTGGTCCGGGACGCCGCTGCCGCGGAGGATCTGACGCAGGAGACCTTCCTCTCCGCCTATCTGCACCGGGACACCATGCCGGCGGGATACGAACGGCAGTGGCTGGCCCGCATTGCCGCCAACAAGGCAAAGGACCATCTGCAAAGCGCCTATAACCGGCGCACGGTTCTGCCGGGGGATGAGGAAATGCCCCCCGGGCTCTCCCCGGCCGCGGAGGAGATCGCCCTCCAGCGAAGCGGGGAAGCGGATATTTCCCACTTGATCCAGGCACTCAAAGAGCCTTACCGACCGGTCTGCCAGCTGTGCCTGCTGGAGGAGAAATCCCCGGAGGAAGCCGCTCTGGCACTGGGCAGACCGGTCAAGACGATTCACACACAGCTCGCCCGCGGAAAGCGGCTTTTGCGGGAACAGCTGGAAAGGAGGAGATTGGATGGAACGCTTTCGCGCTGACGGACACCTGACGAATGAGGCCCTGCTGGCGCTGATCCGCCAGGAGGAACTGTCCGAGCTGGAACGGCTGGAGATCGCGGAGCACCTGGCCTTCTGCGACGCCTGCCTCCAGCGGTACACCGAATTGTTGGCGGAAAGTCCCCTGCTGACACCGGTTTCTTCCTGCCGCCAGTCACTGTGGCAGCGGCTTCGGGCAAGGGCGGCACGGCTGCTGGTCAGCCGGTATGCCACAGCCGCCGCAGCGGTGGCTCTGGCCCTGACCGTGCTCTGGGGCAGTGCCGGGACGCCGCACCTTTCCACATCTCCGCCCTTCCAGTCTCCGGACCATTCGGTGACCGAGACCCTTTGGGACTGGCCGGATCGGTGGAACCGCTCCATGGACAGCGTTTTTTCGCAGATCGGCGACTTTTTTGACCACTTCAGCGGCAAGGGGCCGCAGACCAATGAAGGAGGAACTCACTCATGACACCCAAACACGGACTGCTTTTATTCATCACCTCCTGCCTCTCCGGATGCGGGCAGATGTACCAGGGGTATATGAAGCGGGGACTGTCTCTGCTGCTGCTGTTTTTCGTGATCCTCGCCGTTTCCGGTTTTCTGGGGCTGGCGGCGCTGGCCTTCTTCCTGCCGGTGGTGTGGCTGTACGCGTTTTTCGACAGCTACAATCTCCGTGCGCAGATCGCCGCCGGGACACAGCCTGCGGATGATTTTCTGTTCGGTCTTTCGGATCTGGACAGCCAGCGGATGGCCAAGCTGCTCCGCAGCCGCCACAGCCTGATCGGCTGGGCGCTGATCCTGGTGGGCGGCTGGATGCTTTACCGGATGCTCCTGAACCGGCTGGGCTGGCTGCTGGGAGAGTGGGGCTACTGGCTGTATGACCTTCTCTATGATCTGCCCCGCCTGGTCATCACCATTCTGGTGATCGCGCTGGGTATCTGGTTCATCCGCGGGCCGAAGGCCCGGCAGCCGGAGGACATCCCCGTCTTTACCCCGCCTGTCTCAGAGCCCTGGGAAGCCCAGGGCCAGCCGGGGCCTGACATTTCCCGGGAGGCCTCCGGGGCCGGCGATGCCCCATCCTTTGAACAGGAGGCTCCCCGTGATGAATGCTGATTTCTCTTCTGGCACTGCCCCTCTTCAGGAACGTTCCCATTCGGAAAAGCCCAGGCGGGTGGGGACTTTTACTCTGGGAGTGGTGCTGGTTCTCAGCGGCATCGCCATGCTCTTGTGCATGTTTTTCCCCACGCTGGACCTGACAGTTCTCCTCAAGCTCAGCCCCCTCATCCTGGTGAGTCTGGGAGCGGAGACCCTGCTGGCCGCCCGGCGGGGCAGCGCCATCCGCTACGATTGGGTGGGAATGATCCTGTGCTTCTTGCTGGTGTCCTGTGCCCTGGTTCTTTTTGTCATCGCCTGGTGTCTGCTCTACTGCCCCGAGGCCGTGATCCATCTGTAAGTTCTCACACCGGCGGACGCTCCAAAGCGTCCGCCGGTGCTTTTCTTTTCGGCAGCTTTTGCGTATAATGGAGGAAACACAAAGAGGGAGGCCTTCCATGTCTGACATCTATTCCATGCGGCCCATTGCCCATATCCGCAGCGACTTCTCCACCAAATTCGGCGTGCCCCGGCAAAGCGGCCTGGTGGACACGTTGGAGGCCACCGTGGTCTTTGAGCCGGAATTCCGCAACCCTGATGCCCTCCGGGGGCTGGAGGGCTTTTCCCATATCTGGCTGGTGTGGGTCTTTTCCGCCTCCGTGCGGCAGACCTGGTCCCCCACGGTGCGGCCGCCCCGGCTGGGGGGAAACGCCCGCATGGGTGTCTTTGCCACCCGCTCCCCCTTCCGCCCCAATCCCATCGGTCTGTCCTCCGTGCGGCTGGCCGGAGTGGAGTCCACGCCGGACCTTGGCACCGTGCTGCGGGTACGGGGGGCGGACCTGATGGACGGCACCCCCATTCTGGACATCAAGCCCTACCTTCCCTACGGCGACTGCCACCCGGATGCCGTGGGCGGCTTTGCCTCCGCCCCGGCGGGGGCGGTGCTGGAAGTGGAGATCCCGCCGTCCCTTCTGGCCCAGGTGCCGGAGGACCGGCGGAAGGCTCTGATCGGTGTGCTGGCCCAGGACCCCAGGCCCCACTATCAAAAGGACTCTGACCGGGTCTACGGCTTCGGTTTTGCAGGACTGGAGGTGCGCTTCACCGTTTCGGAGGGACATCTCACCGTCCGGGAGATCCTGCAGGCGCGCTGACGCCGGAAGCCTGTCAAGATGCAAAACGCCCCGTCCGGAAATCCGGACGGGGCTTTTCTTTACGCAATACGCGTTTCTTACTTCGCAGCCTTCGCAGCCTTGATGGCCTCGATCAGCATGGGAGTGACCTTGAACAGGTCGCCGCAGATG
>CALXDH010000055.1 GCA_944387015.1 uncultured Oscillospiraceae bacterium | reverse complement strand
TCTGTTTTTAGGGATCGACCGGGTGACGTTCCTGCAAAAAATCGTACCGGGGGACACTATCGAAATCCGCGTCTCCTTTATAACTGCGAGGCGGGAGAAGGCCATTGCGACCTGCGCCGCAGAGGTGTTTTGCCGGGGAAAGCCGGCCGCGAAAACAGAGGTGACGCTGGCCATGCGGTGAGGGCCATTCTCTCGGCGTGATTGCCGTAATAACATAAATACATCATTTCAAAACATTCCATGATCGAAAACGCGGGCGCTCCGGCCAAAAGAGATGATTGGCTGAAGCGCCTGCGTTTTTCCTTTGAATCGGGATCGCGCTGTCGTCTCTGCCGTTGGTGCAAGCGGCTATGGCTCCCCTCACCGGGTATCTCAAAAAGGGCATGCACCCAATGGGGGAGCGGGGCCTCTGTAAATGATTTATGAAACGGATATGGGAACGAAAGGGCAAACGGGCCGGGGGTACTGCCGGTGGCGGACAAATCAATTCCGGATAGGAGCCCGGTCCCGCCTTCGTTAAGAAACCGCTGGAAAAGGGCCGTGCACGGAGTCGGCGGAGAGGTCGTGGAGGCACCCTTAAAAACGCCTGCCGTACCCTTCCACCCGCGGTCCCATCTCCCCAGGCAGCGTGCTCCACCGGGTGCTGAAGCGGGCAGGACAGCCGAAAGTGAGAGTTCACGGCCTGCGGCACGCCTTTGCCACGCCGGTCTCCAAAACGGCGCAGGCATCAGGACGGTGGCCGGAATGCCGGAGCACACCGGTGTACAGGAAATCGGGACCACCGAAAGAAGTTGCCAAGAGCACAAAATCACCGCTTTCCAACCGGAAAACGGTGATTTTGTGGTTGTGGGGCCGGACCTGAGCCAACGGCCGACCGGTGATGGGCCGCGGCCGGTTCGTCCATCCGCTCCGCGGCAGTTTTCACCATTCCGGGTCCGGTTCTGGGGCTCGAAAAAGAAAGGCGGGGGAGGTGCCGTAAAATGAAATTCCACCAATCATTTTACGGCTGTGCGCAATTAAGGCAGCATGGGGCTTTCCCCGTTTGAGGCGCCAATGATGAAGTCACTCTGCAAAAGGAATCTGCAGGCAGACCACATAGTTATCTGCGTTGCTCTCCACAAATTGATCAATGACGTTGATGCAGTATGCGGTCTCTTGCAGAGCATATTGGGAATATTCCTGCCGCAGCCGGCAGACCCTGGGCCAAACGGTGGAATAGGCCCCCTGATGATAGGCGGTCAGATACTGCCCGCCCCGAATTTTCCGCACCGGCATATTGACGGTTTCAGCCGGCCGCTCAGTCTCCAAATAGGCCCCAAAGGACTGGCGAAGACGCGTCCCGTTCGCCGCGGGCTGATAGGTGACCAGCGTGGGGTATCGGAAGAACAGCTCATTGTCCGCCGCAGTCAGCTCACTGCCCAGAGGGACATAGTATCGATCCGGCAGAGTCCGCACCTCCGGCTCACTGCCGGCCCGGCCCCACTCCCGCTGGATGAATGCCACCCTTTGATCCAGCGTCTCGATGATGTCCAAAAGCCGCTCCCGTTCCCGGCGGAGCTGATGGCTGTATGCCCGGAGGCTGTCCAGGTTCTGGGCAGCGTCATTTATTCGGAGATGCCGGTGGATTTCATCAACAGAAACACCCATCCGCCGCAGATAGCAGATGGCGGCCAGGGTATAGATTTGGTTGTAGCCGTACTGCCGGTACCCATTCTCCTGCCGCTGCTGAGGGATCAGCAGCCCTTTTTTGTGGTAAAAGCGGACGGCTTGGGGTGAGATTCGGAAGATCTCGGAGATCTGTGCCACGGTGAACAGGGGCATTTTTTCCTGCTGAGGCAGCTCCATGTGAATTTCCTCCCAAAATTCGTGGTTTGGGTCTTGACCTTATACTTAGTATAAACTTTATGATGGCAATATCAAGAGCCCCTCTTGAAATTGATTGAAGGGAAGCGAGCGGAATATGGAGCAGATCCTGATCAAACATGCACAGGCAATTGTGACCTGTGACGAGGAAAATCACGTCTATCACAACTGCGATCTTCTGGTGCAGGGACCGGAGATTCTGCAGATCGGGCAGGGATTAAAGGGGGCGGATGGCTGCCGGGTTATCGACGGAACCGGGAAGATCGTCTACCCGGGGCTGGTGAACACCCATCACCATCTCTTCCAGTCCTTTGTTCGCAATCTGAAGAGCATCGACTGCCCCAATATGACGCTGATGGAGTGGCTGGACAAGATCTATCAGGTCTTTGACCATCTGGACGACGAGGCCGTCTACTACGCCTCGCTCACGGCCATGGCGGATCTGATCAAGCACGGCTGCACCACTGCTTTTGATCTGCAGTACTGCTACACCCCTTATACCGGAACGGCCCCCATCGACCGGCAGATGGAGGCCGCAGCGGCGCTGGGCATTCGGCTCCACGCAGGGCGGGGAACCAATACGCTGCCCAAGAGCAAGGGCAGCACGATCCCGGACGGCATGTGTGAGACCACAGAGGTCTTCCTCCAGGATTCCCTGCGGCTGATCCGCACCTATCACGATCCCGGGAAATTCTCCATGCGCCAGATCGTTCTGGCCCCCTGTCAGCCCATCAACTGCTATGAGGAAACCTTTGTGGAAGCATTGAAGCTGGCCAGGTCCGAGGGCGTCCGGCTGCACACCCACCTGGGGGAGGGAGAGACGGAGGTCATGGTAGCCCGTACCGGAATGCGGACGCTGGACTGGTGCGAGAAGATCGGTTTTGTGGGGGAGGACGTCTGGTTTGCCCACTGCTGGGACTTGAATGACCAGGAATTCCAGCGGATGGCCCGTCTGGGCTGTGGCATCGCCCACTGCCCGGAGGCCGCCATGCTGGGGGGATTCCCCATCCTGCCCCTCAAGCGTTTGAAGGAGTGGGGCGTCACGGTGGGCCTTGGGTGCGACGGAAGCTCCACCAACGATGGCTCCAATCTCCTCAGCTGCATCCGGATCGGCTATCTGCTCCAGGCCCACCACAGCAAGGCACGGGGAGGCTGCGTGGCGGCCTATGACCTGCTGAAGGCGGCAACGGCGAACGGTGCCCGCCTGCTGGGCCGATCCGATATTGGTTCCCTGGAGCCCGGTAAGGCGGCAGATCTGTTCTTGCTGGATATCTCCGGCCTGGAGATGGTGGGTACCAGCCATGACCCGCAGAACTTGATCGGCCGGGTCGGTGCCACGGATCACGTCTGGATGACCATGGTCAACGGCCGGGTGGTCTACGAGAACGGCAGGCTGGCCGGAGTGGACGAGACGGCTCTGGCGGAGCAGGGAAACCGTCTCTGCCGCGCGCTCCTGGAGCGGATCCGGGCGTTTTGAATTGAATACCTGCGGAGAACAAGGATAAGGGGGAAATTTATGTTGGTCTTGGAAGATATCATCTGCGGTATCAGCGGCGCGCTGAACAGTATCAACCAATCGGTTATGGCCATGTCCTTTGGATTTGCCATGCTGCCTTCTGCGCTGGCGTATCTGGTAGGCATCCTGTTCTGCGTTATTTTCCGCTCTGCACTGCCCCTCTCCTTCCAGGCGGAGACCATCATCATGGCGGGCTCCATGGGCCGGGATCGCCGGGAGCGGCTCACCATCGTGTTCTGTGCCGGCCTGGGCATGGCGCTGCTGGGCGGCATTGGCCTGCTGGACGATATCATCGCCCTGGCAGGAGACAACATCATCTCCGCCATGATGTGCGGCGTAGGTATTATGCTGTGCCGCCTGGCCTTTGATATGGGCAAGCGCCACCGTATTATCGGCTGGCTCTCCATCGGAACTTCTATCATCATGTACTTACTGACCCAGAACATCGGCTACGCCAGCCTGGTGCCCATTATCCTGTGCGCCGTTGCGGCCCGGGTATTGAAGATCGAGACAGAGGTCAAGATGGAGACCGGTGACCGATTCCAGCTCCAGAAGCCGATTTTCAACTTTACAGTGGTCAGGGGCGTTCTGGCCGTCATGTGCCTGACCATCGGCGGCAACATCGCAGCATCCGGCATCACCAGCGGTATGTCCGGCCTGGAGACAGATGTCAACATCGTCTCCGTCTACTCCGGCCTGGCAGACGCCTTGTCCTCCATGTTCGGCGGATCGCCGATCTCCGTGGTGATCTCGCCCTCCGCAGCAGCGCCTCACCCGGTGGTTTCCGCGGTGATCCTGATGGCCATTATGATGGTGATCCTGCTGTCCCGGCAGCTGCCTAAAATCATCCGGCTGCTGCCGGAGGGCTCTGTGGCCGGCGTCCTGTTTGTACTGGGCTCCTTCATGACGCTGCCGGAGAACCTGTCCATTGCATTTTCTGGGGCAGCTCCAGGGGATGCACTGGCCTGCAGCGTCACACTGGCAGTTACCGCCGTCTGTGATCCCTTTGTGGGCATGATCGCCGGTATGGTGGTCCGGGTAATCGCGGCGCCGCTGGGATTGGCATAAGAAAGATTTTGAGGTGGAAGTCTCTTCCGCAAACAGAGTGGACGGCTGATCCATGTGAGGATCTATCTTATGCTGCAGGTCAAGGGAGTGGCTGTGTGAGTATCTTCTCACGCAGCCACTCCCTTCGACCGATTTTCATGGAAATTTTGCTTGCAATATTGGAGCATCATGGTATAATAGCCTTGAATAAGACAAAATATCTATTATGTCACAAATTGGGCGCAACAGGTGCCTGTTGCCATGTCCTATGAGATAGGGCATGGTGATCTTTGAAAGCAGAGAATCCTACAAAAGAGAAGGAGAAGTTGCAAATGAAAAAGAGAGTTCTGTCCGCAATAATGGCTCTAATCCTTTCGATGTCGTTGATCCCTACAGCGGCGTTTGCGGAGGAGGGCGAGGAGGAAACTCCAATTGCCCAACAGCAGGAAATAGATGTCGCAACAGAAAACAGCGCAGAGGAAGAGACTTCCCTTGAGGTCCGCGATGGTGAGACGGTCATGGTTTCCACGGAAGCGGAACTGGTATCCGCTCTGGAAAATGATGCCCAGAATACAACTGTCCGGCTTTCGCAGGATATCACGCTTACTTTGCCTATCACAATTCAAAACAAAACAGTGACCCTCGATATGGATGGGCACATTATCACGTTAGGTGCGGTAAGTGCCCCTCACAAATGGGTTGTTTTTGATATCGAAGGAAATTCGAATATAACGATCTGCGGAAATGGTGGAATCGTTGTCAGTGATGGCTATATGGATCATGATGGCCTTGGATATACATTCCGTCTCTTCGATACAGCCCATCTGACGATCGAAAACGGTATATTTGAATGCGGTCTTACTTGTATTCAGCTTGCAGGCACCTCCTCGGCTGACATTTTGGGCGGTGCGTTTTCTGCCAGAGTTGATTGGAACGGCAAGTTCTGGATTTTAAACAGAATTGATGAAACTGACACAACCTTCCGGGTCTATGGCGGCACCTTCACAAACTACGATCCCAGCAACAGCGAAACCGAAAACCCGACGGATAACTTCTGTGCCGACGGCTACGTCAGTGTGCAGGACGGGGATGATTACGTTGTCATGCCGATTGAGGAAGCGGCCGTGGCGCAGGTAGATGGCGAATATTATCTCACCCTGCAGGATGCCATAGATGCCGCCGGAGAAGTGGCTCAAGAATCGGAAGAACGCGTAACGATAACGCTGCTGACAAGTGCAACTGGCGACGCCGTGACATTTGGCCGGAGCGGAAATTATCTATTAGATCTAAATAACTGTACATATACCAGTACCAATGCGATGGACGTTTTCAAGGTGTGTGCCGGGGATATGGAGCTGACCATTCAAAATGGCGGGTTGGTTGGCCACGGGACTTACGCATACGGTATTTATGTTTATGCGCTTGATACAAATGGCGATGGGGCGGCAGATACTCCCTGTGATAATGTCACAGTAACATTGGATCACGTTGATCTGGATGTGACAGATCAGGGATTGGGCGTACAGGGCATTAACAGCAGCAATAGTCTGATTGTCAAGAATTCCACAGTAAATGCAGCGACCGCCATCTACTTTCCTCCGAAAAGCGGCAAGCTTACGATTGAGAATTCTGTAATCACTGGTGTCAACAATGCCATCGTTATTAAAGGCGGAAACGTGGATATCAGCGGTGAGGATACGGTCATTCGTGCCACGGGACCGGCGGATGAGATTGACGAGCCCTATGAGGGGGACCCGAATGATCCAGAGTCTTTCCCCCATTCTGGTGCCGCCGTCTATGTGGAGAGCGGCTACAACGATCGGGATATCGTTGTGGAAATCAAAGGCGGTTGCCTGAGCAGTCAATACGACCGGGCGATTCGCATGTTTCTGGAACCCGATGTGGCAGTAACGGTAAAACGTGACATCATTGTTACCGGCGGCTATTTCACCAGTGATCCCAGCGAGTATGTGCCGGACACCTATTACACAGTGGCTTCCGACATTCCCGGCTATTCCTGGATGGTGACAGATACCGAACCTTCCACTGCTCCTGTGGTGGTCACGGAAAATGTGGAAGCGGGAGTTGCTGAAAATGCAACGATATCCGAGGATGAGAAAGCTGCCATTTCCGAAGTGATCGACAGTGCTTCCGTTTCCGGCGTGGCGGATGCGCTGAATGACAGCGCCAAAAACGACATTGTTGCTGCGGCCAATATTCGCAACGACATTTTAAATAATTCGGATAACACGGTGGTGGTGGAGATCGGCGTTACTGTAACCGCCACCAGTGCAAACCTTTCCAATGACAATAATGCAACCATTACCTATCGGGTGACTCCCACAGCCACAGTCACGGTGAGAGGTGCGGATAATACCAGTGTGGAGAATCTCTCCATGTCCAACAGTTACTTAAGCGGCCGGGCGTTCACGGTGCGGCTGCCTCTGCCGGCGGGTCTCGGGACTCCCAAAGAAGTCATGCATATTGCCGAAAACGGCTCGCGGGAGCGGTTTACTGGAAACGAACTGACCATCGGGCCCAACTGGGTGGAAGTCCGCATCAGCCATTTCAGTGAGTTGGTGGTGAATGCCCAGGAGACTGTGGCGGCAAAGATCGGCGGCACTTCTTACGGCACCTTGCAGGAGGCTGTAAACGCTGCCCGGTCCGGAGACACCATCGAGCTTCAGGCGGATTGCAGTGAGCGCATCACCATCAGCGGCAAGAGCGTGACGATTGACCTGAACGGCTATGAGTACAGCGCTGATTTGGTGACAGTCGGCTCCCGCTGTGAAAAGACAGTAAGCGGTAACCAGATTGTTGTCACATATACCGCTCCCCCCACCTCCTCGGGTTCTTCCAGCGATCCCAGCTAT
>CALXDH010000054.1 GCA_944387015.1 uncultured Oscillospiraceae bacterium | reverse complement strand
CGGTCTTGTCCAGCACCACGGTGTCCACGCTGTGGGTGATCTCCAGAATCTCGCCGGAGCGGATCAGAATGCCGTGCCGGGCGCCCAGACCGGTGCCCACCATGATGGCGGTGGGGGTGGCCAGCCCCAGGGCGCAGGGACAGGCGATCACCAGCACGGAGGTGAACACCCGCAGCACGAAGGAGAAGGGCTGTCCGGCGACGGCCCAGGCAATGGCTGCCAGCAGTGCGATGCCCATGACCGTGGGGACGAAGACGCCTGCCACCTTGTCGGCGGTCTTGGAGATGGGGGCCTTTTTGCCCTGGGCGTCTTCTACAAAGCGGATAATGCGGGAGAGGGTAGTGTCCTCGCCAGTGCGGGTCACCTGGACGTAGAGCACGCCATTTTGGTTGACGCTGCCGCCGATGACCTCACTGCCCACTGCTTTTTCCACCGGCAGGCTCTCCCCGGTGAGCATGGCCTCGTTGACGCTGCTCTCGCCCTGGGTGACGGTGCCGTCAGCGGGGATGCGGGCGCCGGGCTTTACCAGCACCAGATCGCCGGTCTTGAGCTGGCTGGTGGGGATTTCACGGCCGGAGTCTGCCAGGATGGCGGTGTCCGGGGAGAGCTGCATCAGCGCGGTGATGGCGCCCTTGGTCTTCTGCATGTTCCGGCTCTCCAGGAATTTGCCCAGAGACACCAGCGTCAGCACCACGGCGGCGGATTCATAATAGAGGTTGTGGACGTAGGTATGGGGATCGTCGGAGATCAAAAAGGTCATGACCACACTATACGCAAAAGAGCAGGCGGAGCCGATGGCCACCAGGGAGTCCATATTGGGATTGCCGTGGAACAGTGCCTGGAAGCCGCTGGTGTAGAAGTGCCGTCCGCAGTAGAGGACCGGGATGGTCAGCAGCAGCTGCAAAATGGCGAAGTTCACCGGATGGGTGTGCATGGAAAAGAGGTCCGGCAGGGGAAGAGAGGGCAGGCCGAAGGGCAGCATCTGTCCCATGGATACATAGAGCAGTACCACGGAGAAAATGGCTGCCGTGATCAGCTCATACTTTTTCCGCCGCAGCTCTGCCGCCTCTGCGTCCTTAAGGTCCTGAGCGGTAACTTCCTTGTGCTCGGCGTGAAGCGCGGCACCGAAGCCCGCCTTCTCCACCTTGGCGATGATCTGCTCCGGTGTGACCTGCGCTTCATCATAGGCGATGGTCATGATACCGGTGGTCAGGTTCACGTCACTGCGGTCCACGCCCGGCAGTTTCCGGGTGACCCGCTCCACCGAGGCGCTGCATGCGGCGCAGTGCATGCCGGTGATGTCGTATTTTTCCTCTCGCATGGGAGCCTCCTTAGTCTGACAGTTACCCCTGGGGGGTATATTCTCAATGGTTGGAGTATATACCCCCTTGGGGTATTTGTCAAGCCGTGTTTGAAACAGAATCGGGAAAATTCCAAAAAGGCCTTGACTTCACCTCTTGGTGTGATATGATGGTCTAAACAAACAAAAAGTTTGAACAGCTAAAAAATTTTTGAAATCGGGAGAAAGGTGAGCGACATGCGAGAGACGATCCAGTGGACCCCTAATCAGATGCCCCGGAGCGACGACCGGCAGCTTTCCATCATGTCCCTTGAGAATGTGGCGAAAGCGCGTTCCTTCCACCGCAGCTTTCCCCAGTATTCCATCACACCGCTGGCCAGCCTGGACGGCATGGCAAAGCATCTGGGCCTGGGGAGCCTCTTTGTCAAGGACGAGTCCTACCGTTTTGGCCTGAACGCCTTCAAGGTGTTGGGCGGCTCCTTTGCCATGGCCCGCTATATCGCCCAGCAGATGGGCCGGGACGTGGGTGAGATGACTTACGACTACCTTACCAGCGAGGCCTTCCGCCAGGAATTCGGTCAGGCGACCTTCTTCACCGCCACTGACGGCAACCACGGCCGGGGCGTGGCCTGGGCGGCCAACAAGCTGGGCCAGAAGGCAGTGGTCCACATGCCCAAGGGCAGCGCCAAGTCCCGCTTTGACAACATTGCCAAAGAGGGCGCCAAGGTCACCATCGAAGAGGTCAACTACGATGACTGCGTTCGGATGGCCGCTGCGGAAGCTGCCGAGACCAAGCACGGCGTGGTGGTGCAGGACACCGCCTGGGCCGGCTATGAGGAGATCCCTGCCTGGATCATGCAGGGCTACGGCACCATGGCCAACGAGGCCGCTGAGCAGCTGCGGCAGCTGGAAGTGAACCGTCCCACCCACGTATTCGTGCAGGCGGGCGTCGGCTCTCTGGCCGGGGCTGTGGTGGGGTACTTCACCAATCTCTATCCCAACAACCCGCCCAAGTTCGTGGTGATGGAGGCCAAGGCTGCCGACTGCCTGTACCGGGGCGCCGTGGCGGGAGATGGAGACCCCCGCATCGTGGACGGTGACCTGACCACCATCATGGCGGGCCTTGCCTGCGGCGAGCCCAATATCCTCTCCTGGGACATCCTGCGCAACCATGTCTCCGCTTTTGTCTCCTGCCCCGACTGGGTCAGCGCCCGGGGCATGCGGATGCTGGGCATGCCGGTGAAGGGCGACCCGTCCGTGGTCTCCGGCGAGTCCGGTGCCGTGGGCATGGGCCTGATTTCCGCCATCATGGAGGATGACACCTATCGGGATCTGCGGGAGCATCTGGAGCTGGACCGGTTCAGCCAGGTGCTGATGTTCTCTACCGAGGGTGACACCGATCCGGAGAAGTACCGGCGCATTCTGTGGGATGGCGAGTATTCCACGGCAGAGTAATGACAACTGAAAGAGGAGGGACGCAGATGCGTCCCTCCTCTTTTTTGATCGTCTATGTAATCCTGCTCAGTCCCGTTTGCTGCCGCTGAGGGTCAGGGCTTCCAGAATCTGATAGCGCTCCATGGGGAAGGGCTTTTTCATCTGTAAAGCCTCCTCCATGTCCAGGTCCACGATGCGGCCGTCCTTGGTGGCGATCACGCAGTTGCCCTTGCCGCTGGTGAGAGCCATCACCGCCTCGTAGCCCATGCGGCTGGCGGTCTCCCGGTCCCGGGCGGAAGGGGAACCGCCCCGCTGGATGTGACCCAGTACGGTCACCCGGGGATCCAGGCCCAGTTCTTCGTGGATGCGGCGTCCGATGTCGGCGGCACTGCCGGCGCCCTCCGCCACCACCACCATGTAGTGGGTGGTGCCCGCCAGACGGGCCCGGCGGATCTTCTCCACGATCTCCGCCTCAAAATCCACCTCCCGTTCGGGGATCAGCACGGCGGTGGCGCCCACGGCGATGCCCACATACAGCGCCAGATGGCCGGCGTGGCGGCCCATGACCTCCACCACGGAGCAGCGTTCGTGGGACTGCATGGTGTCCCGCAGCTTGTCGATGCACTCCACGGCCGTGTTGCAGGCAGTGTCAAAGCCGATGGTGTAGTGGGAGCAGCCGATGTCGTTGTCGATGGTGGCAGGGATGCCCACAACCTGAAGGCTTCCGTACCCGCTGGCAGCGGCCTGCCGGCTCAGTGCCAGAGCGCCCCGGAAGGTACCGTCGCCGCCGATGGCCACAATAGCATCCAGTCCCAGCAGCTTGCAGGTGGAAAGCGCTTTGGCCCGGCCCGGCTCCGTCATAAATTCCTCGCTGCGGGCGGTGTAGAGTACCGTGCCGCCCTTGTTGATGATATGGCTGACGCTGGATGCGTCCAGCTGTACGAAATCGCTGTTGATCAGGCCGTTCCAGCCTCGCCGGATGCCTACGCATTCAATGCCGCAGTCCACTGCGGTCCGTACTACGGCCCGCACAGCCGCGTTCATACCGGGGGCGTCACCACCGCTGGTCAATACGCCGATCCGATGGATTTGATGCTCCATGGAGAGTCCTCCTTTTTTTCAGACCATTGAGGCCATTATAGACCTACCTTTACATCTGATGATAGCGCCCTTTGACTTTTCTGTCAATAACTTCCCTAAAAAAAGAGAAAACTTGTAGAAAACGATTAAATATCAAAAAATAATTGTGAGAAAAGAGAGGGGCGTTTCGGCCCCTCTCTTACCTTTATTTGCTTTCTGTGGGAACAATCTCCCCATCTGCCGGGAAGGTGCCTGCTTCCTGCTCCGCCTGGATCTGGGCGGCTTCTGCCTTGGCCTCCGCCAGGATCCTTTTTTCTGCCTTGGTAGTCAGTTGGCTCTCGTCAAACTGGGCAAACAGGTCCGGTCGGCGGAGCATGGTACGCTTGTAGCTTTCCTTTTTGCGCCAAGCAGCCACCTTGCCATGGTCGCCGGAGAGGAGGATCTCCGGCACTGCCCGGTCGTGCCAGACAGCGGGACGGGAGTACTGCGGGTACTCCAGCAGCCCGTTCCAGTGGGACTCCTCCTGGAAACACTCGGGGTCCGGAAGCACGCCCGGTACCATGCGGCACACCGCGTCGGTCACTGCCATGGCGGGGATCTCACCGCCGGTGAGGACAAAGTCTCCCATGGACAGCTCCTCGTCCACGCATTCGTCCAAAAACCGCTGGTCCACGCCTTCGTAGTGACCGCACACCAAAATCAGGTGGTCATAGCGTTCCTTTAGCTCCCGGGCCACCTCCTGGGTAAAGGTCCGGCCGCAGGGGGACATGAAAATGGTCCGGCCGGGGCCGTAGGTCTCCACCACATGGGCCCAGCAGCGGTACAGGGGGTCTGCCTGCATGACGGCGCCCCGGCCGCCGCCGTAGGGGTAGTCGTCCACCTGCATCTGTTTGTTGGTGGTGTACTGGCGGATCTGGTGGGTGCGGATGGCGATGTGTCCCCGCTCCTGGGCCCGGCCCAGGATGCTGACGTTCAGCATGGCGTCAATGGATTCGGGGAAGAGGGTCAAAATATCAATCTGCATCGGTGGCCATCCCTTCCAGCGTGTGGACCTCCATTCGATTGGCGTCCAGATCCACAGATTTGATAAAGACATCGGGCACGGCGGGGATCAGATATTCATGGGTGCCCCGGACGGTGTAGACCCGGTGAGCGGGATACTGCTCTACCCGTACCAGTTCTCCCAGACATTCGCTGCTGTCAGCGTCGTAGACCTGCAGGCCCAGCAGCTCGTCGTCAAAGTAGGTGCCTTCGGGGAGATGAGCGTCGGCGCGGCGGATGTAAAGGTCCTTACCTTTCAGATTCAGCGCAGCGTTCATGTCGTCCACGCCGGGAAATTTCATCAGCACCACGCTCTTGTGGACATGATTGGCAGAGGGTTTGACCGGCTGGCCGTCCAGCAGGAAGGTGTCGAACCGGGTGAGAAGATGGGGATCCAGATCCCGGGGCTGCACCCGAACTTCACCCCGGATGCCGTGGGCGTTGACGATGCGGCCGATCTTGATGGTTTCCAGTTTCATAGGATTGCTCCTTCAAAGAAGATTCGTGGTGAGATGAGCGAGGGAGCAGACAGGAGGGGCACAGCCGGAACGTGTACCGGCGGCGAAGACTTCTCCTGAAACCGCTCTTACTTATAATTATAACATGGCGGGGGAGGTGAGACAACGGCGGAAGGACAATGGAAGATGAAAATAGAAGCGGCGCAGCGCGCCGCTTCTATTTCAATCAACAATATCGACGGAAACCTTCACGCCGGTACGCTGGGCATAGGAGCGGATGACAGTCCGGATCTCCTTTGCGATGCGACCCTGACGGCCGATGACCTTGCCCATGTCGTCGGGGGCGACACGCAGCTCCAACGTCAGCTCCTGATCGCCCTGCACCTCCGTGACGGAGACGGCATCGGGATCATCCACGAGGTTTCTGGCGATGTAGAGCAGCAAGTCTTTCATGCTCCGCCCTCCGGATCAGAGGACTTCTACTTTTTTCAGCAGAGCTCTGACGGTGTCGGTGGGCTGAGCGCCGGACTTGATCCAAGCCTGAGCGCGCTCGGTGTCGATCTTGATCTCAGCGGGAGCCACGCAGGGGTTGTAGGTGCCCAGCTCTTCAATGAAGCGGCCATCCCGGGGGAAACGGGAATCGGCGACAACGACACGATAGAAAGGAGCCTTCTTGGCGCCCATACGGCGCAGTCTGATCTTAACCATGATTGTTACCTCCAAAAAAATATCAATGTTTGTTATATCTATAAATGCGAGAGCATCTATATCCGTTATTTCATCCGTTTTTTCCGTCCGAAGCCAAACATGGGACCCCGGCCGCCTCCGCCCATGCGGGGCATCCGGCCGCCCTTGGCAAACTGCTTGGTCAGCTGCTGGATCATCTCAAACTGCTTGAGCAGACGGTTGACATCCACCACTTCCAGTCCACAGCCGGCGGCGATGCGCTTCTTGCGGCTGGCGTTGAGGATCTGGGGATTTTCCCGCTCCAGCGGGGTCATGGAGAGGATGATGGCCTCCGTATGGGCCAGGGCCTTCTCGTCTACATTGGCGCCGGCGAGCTGCTTGCCCAGACCGCCGGGCATCATGCCGGCCAGCTGGCTCAGGTCGCCCATGCCGCGGATCTGGCGGATCTGCTCGTAGTAGTCCTCCAGAGTGAAGCGGTTCTTGCGCAGCTTCTCCTCCAGCTTGGCGGCCTGCTTGGCATCATAGTTCTGCTGAGCCTTTTCGATGAAGGAGAGCATATCGCCCATGCCCAAGATCCGGGAGGCCATACGGTCCGGATGGAAGGGCTCGATCATATCCAGCTTTTCACCAGTACCCACGAACTTGATGGGCTTTCCGGTAGCGGCCCGAATAGTAAGGGCTGCACCGCCCCGGGCGTCGCCGTCCAGCTTGGTGAGCACCACGCCGTCGATGCCCAGCGCTTCGTCAAAGGCACTGGCGGCGTTGACCGCGTCCTGACCGGTCATGGCGTCCACCACCAGCAAAATCTCATTGGGGTGGACCGCTGCCTTCATGCGCTTGAGCTCGTCCATCAACGTTTCGTCCACATGGAGCCGGCCGGCGGTGTCCAGGAACACCATGTCGCTGCCGTGGTCCCGGGCGTGGCGGATGGCGTCCTGCGCGATCTCCACGGGATCGCCCTGGCCTTCCTCAAAGACCGGCAGCTCCAGCTGGCCGCCCACCACCTTCAGCTGCTCAATGGCAGCGGGACGGTAGACGTCGCAGGCCGCGAGGAGCGGACGCTTGCCGAACTGGCGGCGCATCAGTCCGCCCAGCTTGGCGGTGGTGGTGGTTTTACCGGCGCCCTGAAGGCCCACCATCATCACCACGGTGGGACCGTTGTTGGCCATGGTCAGCTTGGCGGTTCCGCCGCCCATGAGCTTCGTCAGCTCTTCGTTGACGATCTTGATGACCTGCTGCGCAGGGGTCAGACTGTCCAGCACATCGGAACCGATGGCGCGCTCCGTGACGGTAGCCACAAAGTCCTTGACGACTTTGTATCCCACATCCGCCTCCAGCAGTGCCAGGCGGACTTCCCGCATGGCCTCCCGGACGTCGTTTTCCGACAGGCGGCCTTTGCCCCGGAGCTTTTTGAATGTCGCATTCAGTTTTTCAGTGAGCCCTTCAAATGCCATATGCTTATT
>CALXDH010000053.1 GCA_944387015.1 uncultured Oscillospiraceae bacterium | reverse complement strand
CTCCGGCAGGATGTGCTGCTGGACGGGAATGAATTGTTCAAAGAGTTTAAGGGCGCTCTGACAGAGCAGTATGTCCTACAGCAATTAAAAACGATCAAAGGGCTGAATATCTACTATTGGACTGCAGATCGCGGAACCGCAGAAGTAGATTTTGTCATCGACAACGGTAAAGATGTGATACCAGTCGAAGTCAAAGCTGAGGTGAATCTCCAGGCCAAGAGTTTGAAAGTATATCGAGAGAAGTTCCAGCCTCAGCTATCTATCCGGACATCCATGGCAGACTATAAAAAAGAAGATTGGCTGCTGAATCTGCCGCTGTGGGCGGTGAATTCAATTTTAAGGTGCGAGGTGTGATATGGAAAAATCAGAGTATTCATTTGGTGCATATCGCTATTTTATCGTTCCCAATGACCAAATATCTTTATTCGATGCAATAGAAGAAAAGAGAAAGAAAGCAGTACAAAATTTCTTCTCTGCCCTTGTTGAGGAAAAGAAAAGAAGCTGGGAAATTAAGGGCCGAAAACATTTGTTAGTCTTTAATCGCCAGGTATCATCCTCCGTTTTTATTTGCAAATTTAGTATGGAAACGAAAAAGACCATCTTTATAGAAAGTGAGTCAGATATTGAAAATATAGACGAGATTGACTATCCATTTATTTATGTTATTATTGACACTTCACATCAGATTGTGCTTTTCGAATTAAAACCTTCCGTTTTTTCAAGTCTTAATGTTTCCAAAGACAAATTGAAGATTTGTTTTGAGAAAATCTTCTCACTTTACGGATTTGAGGTTTTGTTCGAAGAAATAACAGATTCTAATACTTTTTGGACATTTGTTAATGATTCGCGTGGCATTTTTGAAATTTCAATGACACTTAATTCTCCAAATTTATTTGGAGGTTTTAACAACACAAATGAGATGCTAAAAGAAGTTCAAGAAACATATAATAACAGTCAAACTACAATAAAACTTACAAGCAAAAAGCCAATTCTCCACAATATTAAACCAGATAACAAACCTTTGTCTGATGCTGTGGAGTATGTATCTGGAGGAGGCGGCGAATGGATTCTTACTGTTGCCTCTAAATCCGGTGAACGAAAAAAATATAAAAGTAAACATAATATTAGAAAAGTTTCTATTCGACACATTAATAGTAAAAGCCATCAAAATGAAGCAAAAACGGATATACTCCACGCATTAGATAGTTTAGAAACTATTCTCAAAAAGGAGCACACCGATGAAGAAACGGACTAAAGGTCTTCTTCTCATAACCGTCTTTTTTGCTCTTGGTTTCTTGCTTGTACATTTTTTCTTCACTAATTCTGATGCATTGCTCCTTGATAACGAATTTCTTATTACTTTTGTTGGCGTGGTATTAGGCATATCAGCAACCATTGTGACATTTATTTTTTCTTCAACAGAGAAAATACAAAAAGTCATTTCCAATCTCTCTCACGAAAAGAATCGCACAGATAAGATAAATAAAATTTTCAAGACTGCTTATGCCGAATTAATTGAAGACAGTAGTTTTATTTTTATAATCTTTATACTGCTGATTATCTGTGTCCTATTTTCTGCGATAGATATTCCGTACATTTCTTTTCCTGCTTTTATGCCAAAAAGTCAATTTTTAGATTCAATTAAAATTGGCCTTTTTCTCAATTGCATTTTTTCGATAAGTGACCTATTCTTTTCTCTCTCTAATATTTTGAGATTAGTTTTATATGAAAACTCTACTAAGCAATAATTTTGAGTGCGTAATATATATCTTTCCTTAAAAGCAGCCCCGTATTATTACATCCCAACAGATGACCACATGTCTGTTATAATCCCCAAACTGGGCTTGTCCGCTGCCGCGCCAGATCATCTTTCCTTTTGCTTTATCCCATAGTAAATCCCGCAAAGCCGCGTCACCGCTGGCCTTGCGGGATTTCTTTCCTTCCGCATCAACCGTTCTTGATAATGTGCGCCACCAGGCGCAGATTGCGCTCGATCAAAATATCCCGGGCAGCCTGATCGCCCTGGGCATATCGGCGCAGATATTCCCGCTCTTCAGCAGCAGACAGGGGCTTGGGAAAGGACCCTCCGCCAGAGAGACGGAGGGAGAACAGCAGTGTATTGGCAAACAGCAGCAGCGCAGCAGACAACATATGGCAACCCTCCTGCATTTACCCTATGCAGAGCGGGGAAGTCCACATGCGGTACTTTGCGTCCTGTGAAATGAAATGTTATACTGGACCGGGAGGGATGGACCATGGGAAACTATGTTTATATTCTGCGGTGTGGGGACGGAAGCCTGTACACCGGTGCGACCGTGGACCTTGCCCGCCGCCTGGAGGTGCACAGCAGCGGGAAAGGCGCCAAATACACCCGCAGCCATCTGCCGGTGGAACTTGCCTATCAGGAACAGACAGAGGACTGGCCCTCGGCTCTGCGGCGGGAGGCTGCCATCAAGCGCATGAGCAGGGCTCAGAAGCTGGCGCTCATCGCCGAATATGCAACTGCGGATCCAAGAAAAGAGCGCCCGTGAGGGCGCTCTTTTTATGTGCCGGAATTGGATTTGAGATGGATGATGCAATTTGAAAGATTATAAAACGGCTCTGTCATGGTGGGGGAGAGATTTTCTACCACACCGGTCTGATAGAGGACCGAATTGGATTTAAAGCATACCGGCAGAATGGGAGACTGCTCCTGCAAGTAGGCGCACAGGGTCTTCATGGCGGCAGCCTGGTCCGTAGAGGAAGCATAGGCGGCAAGAAGCTGATCGGTCCGGGCATCGGACCAGCGGCCGTAATTCAGCGAGCCGGAGGTACCCAGAAGGCGGATGAGATTCCAGTCCGCAGTCAGCTTCACCTCTCCGTAATAGAGGTCAAAATTTCCACTGCTCAGTGCTGCGATATACTCGTCCCAGGGAAGGGGTTCCACCTCAATCTTCAAATCAAAGACAGACAGCGATTCAGCCAGATAATTGGCGATGGAGACCTTGAAACTATTCTCCTCATTGACCAGCAGCTTGACGGTACGGCTGGAGCTGCCGGTGTTGTATCCGGCGGCGGACATGGCAGATGCAAAGGCATCGTAGGAATAGACGGACTCCAGTTCACTGGGATAGAGGGGGGACACCGGAGAGACCGGGAACTGCGCTGCAGAGCCGTGACCGGACAAAAACGCGCTGATCAGAGAGGCCCGGTTGATTCCCAGGTTCAGCGCCTTGCGCAGGGCGGCGTTGTCAAAGGGGGCACGGTTGACGTTGATTCCCACATACTGCAAAACCGTGGTGTCCACATCCTGAAAGCTGGTGTTGCCGGTGGCGGTGATGGGATCCGTACCGGTGAGATCTGCAGTGAGCAGCTGAATGTCATGGGAGGAGAATTGATAGAGCAGCGTATCCCGATCCTCTGCGGCGGAGAGAAAAATCTGCTGGACCGGAAGTGTTCCGCCGTTCCACCAGTTGGGATTGGCCGTCAGGCGGCTGCTGGACTCTCCGGAGGTAAACTGGTAGGGGCCGGTCCCGATGGGCGTGAGGGAGGTTTCCGTGCCGGCCTTGACGATGGGAATATCCAGCAGGGCGGGGAAGGAGGTGTTGGGACCGGAGAGGACCACTGTCAGAGTGCTGCCGCTTCCGGAGACATCGGTGACCTGATAAAGCCGGGTCCGGTAGCGGTCGGAATTCATGGCCCGGCGCAGCGTGGCCGCCGCGTCAGCAGCGGTGAATGCAGAACCATCAGAAAACAAAACACCGCTGCGGAGGGTGAAGGTGTAGGTATATGTGGCAGGGTCATACTGGTAAGACGTACACAGCCACGGCTGGGGCGTCAGCGTTTCATCGAGCCGAAAGAGGCCCTCGTAGAGCAAGGACCCCACGGTCTGCTGCACCCCGTCCGGACAGGTGACCGGGTCCAGCGTTTGATTGGGTTCATACGGCAGAGTAAAATTGTCCGGCAGGACCACCCGGGTGTTTTCGGACTCTTCCTCCTGGGAATCCTCTGATGGCTGCAGACTGCTGACAGGCCCGCTGTTTTTGCATCCGGTCAATAGCAGAAGCGGAATGGCCGCCGCTGCCAGAATACGCTTGAACGGTACTTTCATAGGCGGCTCCTCTCAGTGATGCTCTCCCAGAGAGATCATGGCGACCTGCGCACCCCGGGCCTCCCCCATCTTGCGGTGAGACCAGAAGAGATCCGGGCGGCAGGCGGTGCACAGCGCACAACGGTCGATCCGTTCCGGGCGGAGACCTGCCCGCAGCAGCCATTGCCGGTTGAGGCCCGAGAGGTCCACGTGCCATTTGGCACCCTGCCGGGCCAGATAAGGGGCGGCCTCGGGGCCCAGTGCTTGCGTCATGGCAGCGGGAACGTCGCCGTCGGTTTCAAAGCAGCACTGCTGGATGCAGGGACCCACGGCGGCCACCAGATCCTCCGGCCGGGTGCCGAAGGCGGCGGTCATGGCCTGGACGGTCTTTTCCGGGATGCCGGCGGCACAGCCCCGCCAGCCGGCGTGTATGGCTCCGACGGCCCGGTGAATGGGATCGTAGAGCAGCAAGATCCCGCAGTCGGCGGAAAAGACCACCAGAGGGAGGTTTGCATCCCGGGTAATGAGTGCGTCCGCCGCATAATCCCGGGGCGACAGAAGTCCCTTTCCGGCATCCGCCTCGGTACACAGACGGACCGTGGCCTCATGGACCTGTTTGCTCAGGACCGTGCGGGCCGGATCGACACCCAGAGTGCCGCAGAAGCGGCGGTAGTTTTCCCGGACGGCAGCGGGGGCGTCGTCCCGGCCGGGGGCCAGATTCAACGTATCAAAGGGCGGCTGGCTCACACCGCCCTGCCGGGTGGAAAACCCGTGGCACACCCCGTCCAACAGGGAAGAGGTGAGCCAGACAAGGCCATTTTGTTCATGTGTCAAAAAGGACATAGGGACCTCCTTGCAGAGTTGTCAGAGGCGCTCTACCGCTTCGCCGGAAGAGCCGAAGAGAAGATCATGCTGTCTTTCCAGAAAGAAGGCGCCCCCTGCCCTCCGGCAGGAGAACAGGGGACGCATAGTGTTGGGTGATGCGATGGGGAAAATTCCCCTTCGGGATCAGTTATCGTGATATTCCTTGCAGGTGCACTTCTTCCACTTGAGGCCGCTGCCGCAGGGGCAGGGATCGTTGCGGCCGATCTTGACGGACTTGACGGGCTGCTTCTTGGGGGCGGTACCGTCGCCGCCCACATTTTCCACCATGCCCTTGGCCACGCGCTCCCGCTTGACCTCCTCGTCCTTCTTCAGGCGGACGGAGAACAGGCGGCGGACCGTCTCATCCTGAATGGCGGCCACCATTTCCTCAAACATGGTGAGGGATTCCTGCTTGTAGGCGATGACGGGATCGGTGTTGCCGTAGGCCCGCAGACGGATGCCCTGCTTGAGGTCGTCCATGGCGTCGATGTGGTCCATCCAGTACTCGTCCACCACCCGCAGCATGATGACCCGCTCCAGCTCCCGCATGATGGGCGCCGTGATCTCGGCCTCCTTGGCCTCGTAGGTCTTGGCAGCGGCGTCGGTGAAGAGTTCCACGAAGTCCTGCTCGGACTTTTCGGCCACTTCCTCCTCCGTCAGGACAATGGTGCCCTGGGGGAAGTAAAGGCCGTCCATGGAGCGCATCATCTCCCGGTAACCGGCCATATCCAGAGCGGGCTTTTCGCCGAAGGCCATGGCCACATGGTTGGAGATGGCGGTGTGCATCATGTTCAGGACGGTTTCCTTCAGATCCTTGCCGTCCAGAACCTGCTTGCGCTGGTCGTAGATGATCTCCCGCTGCTTGTTCATCACGTCGTCGTATTCCAGCACGGACTTCCGGGACTGGAAGTTGCGGGACTCCACGGTGGTCTGGGCGTTTTCGATGGCCTTGGTGAGCATCTTGTTCTCAATGGGCGTATCCTCGTCCAGATCGAACTTCTCCATCATGTTCTGGATGCGTTCACCGCCGAAGAGGCGCATCAGGTCGTCTTCCAGGGAGATATAGAACCGGGTCTCGCCGGGGTCGCCCTGACGGCCGGCACGGCCGCGGAGCTGGTTGTCGATCCGGCGGGATTCATGGCGCTCGGTGCCGATGATGAAGAGGCCGCCGGCCGCACGGACCTTTTCCGCCTCGTCGGCGATCTGTGCCTTGTGGGCCTGGAGCTTTTCAGCGTACAGCTTCCGGGCCGCCAGGATGTCCTCATCGTCGGTCTCGGCATAGCCGGTGGCGTCGGTGATGACGTCTTCCTCGTAACCTGCCTTCACCAGATCCGCCCGGGCCAGATACTCAGCGTTGCCGCCCAGCATAATATCGGTACCACGGCCGGCCATATTGGTGGCCACGGTGACGGCGCCGTACTTGCCGGCCTGGGCCACGATCTCGGCTTCCTTCTCGTGGTTCTTGGCGTTGAGGAGGTTGTGCTGGATGCCCTCCCGGGAGAGCAGGGCGGAGAGCAATTCGTTCTTTTCAATGGACACGGTGCCCACCAGAACGGGCTGGCCCTTTTCGTGGCACTCCTTGATCTGGGCGATGACGGCCCGGAACTTGCCCGCTTCCGTCTTGTAGACCACATCGTGGTGATCGTGGCGCTGGTTGGGCTTGTTGGTGGGGATCTCCACGATGTCCAGGTTATAGATGGTGGCAAATTCCTCCTGCTCGGTCATGGCGGTACCGGTCATACCGGAGAGCTTGTCGTACAGGCGGAAGTAGTTCTGGAAGGTGATGGTGGCCAGAGTCTTGTTCTCGCTGGCGACCGTCACATGCTCCTTGGCCTCGATGGCCTGGTGCAGACCGTTGGAGTAGCGGCGGCCGAACATCAGACGGCCGGTGAACTCGTCGACGATGATGACCTCGCCGTCCTTGACCACGTAGTCGATGTCCTTCTTCATGACGCCGTGGGCCTTGATGGCCTGGTTGATGTGGTGGGAGAGGGTGCCGTTGGAGGGGTCGGCCAGGTTGTCCACGTGGAAGAACTCCTCCGCCTTGGCGATGCCCCGGGCGGTGAGGGTGGCGGTCTTGGCCTTCTCATCGACGATATAGTCGGCGTCGATGTCGGGAGCCTCCTCTTCCTTGTTGTCCATCTGCACCACCACCTGCTTGGTCAGGCGGGAGACGAACATCTCAGCCATGTCGTAGAGCTGAGTGGACTTGTCGCCCTGGCCGGAGATGATGAGGGGGGTACGGGCCTCATCGATGAGGATGGAGTCCACCTCGTCCACGATGGCGAAGGCGTGGCCCCGCTGCACCAGCTCGCTGGCGTAGATGCACATATTGTCCCGCAGATAGTCGAAGCCCATCTCGTTGTTGGTGCCGTAGGTGATGTCGGCAGCGTAGGCGGCCTGGCGCTCCTTGGTGTTGAGGCCGTGGACGATCAGGCCCACCTTCAGCCCCAGGAAGCGGTGGACCTTGCCCATCCACTCGCTGTCGCGCTTGGCCAGGTAATCGTTGACGGTGACGATGTGGACGCCCCGGCCCGTCAGGGCGTTGAGGTAAGCGGGGAGGGTAGCCACCAGGGTCTTACCTTCACCGGTCTTCATTTCGGCGATGCGGCCCTGGTGCAGCACGATGCCGCCCACCAGCTGCACCCGGTAGGGAC
>CALXDH010000052.1 GCA_944387015.1 uncultured Oscillospiraceae bacterium | reverse complement strand
TCCGGCTCTCGCCGAAAGCTCCATCCGTTCCGTTTATTTCTCCTTCTCCCCACCGCGCGGGGCGCGGCGGGGGCCCCGGGTGAAACCTCACTTATTCCGCTTCCGGCTCTCGCCGAAAGCTCTGTCCGCTCTGCTTATTTCTCCTTCTCCCTACCGCGCTGGCGCGGCGGGGAGAAGGAGTACGTCTGCTGCAACCGTTTTCGCCGCCCCATAGGGGCGAGATCATATTCCGAAAGGAGCACTCCATGCCTAGAAACCTCATTGACATTACCGATCTGTCCGTGGAGGAGATCGATCAGCTGATCGCCACCGCTGAGGACATCATCGCAAACCCGGTCAAGTACCAGTCCGTCTGCGCTCATAAGCAGCTGGCCACCCTCTTCTTCGAGCCCTCCACCCGCACCCGCCTCTCCTTCGAGTCCGCCATGCTGGCGCTGGGCGGCAGCGTGCTGGGCTTCTCCGAGGCCATGTCCAGCTCCACCGCCAAGGGCGAGACCGTGGGTGACACCATCCACACCGTCAGCTGCTATGCCAACATCATCGCCATGCGCCACCCCAAGGAGGGCGCGCCCTACGCCGCTGCGCAGTACAGCGAGGTGCCCATCATCAATGCCGGTGACGGTGGCCACAACCATCCCACCCAGACCCTCACCGACCTTCTGACCATCCACCGGGAAAAGGGCCGTCTGAACAACTTCACCATCGGCTTCTGCGGCGACCTGAAGTTCGGACGTACCGTCCACTCTCTGGTCAACGCCCTGAGCCGTCAGACCGACATCAAGTTCGTCTTTATCTCCCCCGAGGAGCTGAAGATGCCCGAGTACCTCAAGGAAAACGTTCTGGACCGCAACGATCTGCCCTACGAGGAGACCACCAGCCTGGAAGAAGCCATGCCCCAGCTGGACATTCTTTACATGACCCGCGTCCAGAAGGAACGGTTCTTCAATGAGGCCGACTATATCCGCCTGAAGGACACCTATGTGCTGGACCCGGAGAAGCTGGTGCCTGCCAAGGCCGACCTGACCATCCTGCACCCCCTACCCCGTGTCAATGAGATCACCGTCTCCGTGGACAAGGACCCCCGTGCCTGCTACTGGAAACAGGTGAAAAACGGCAAGTTCATTCGGATGGCCCTGATTATGAAGCTGCTGGGCGTCCAGGCGTGAGGAAAGGAGATCCGGATTTATGAATATCGACAGCATCCAAAATGGCGTGGTCCTGGACCACATCCAGGCCGGCAAGAGCATGGACATCTACAAGTACCTCCACCTGGATGAGCTGGACTGCTCCGTGGCCATCATCAAGAACGTCCGCAGCGACCGCATGGGCAAAAAGGACATCATCAAGATCGACTCCCCCATGGAAGTGGATCTGGACGTGCTGGGCTACATCGACCCCAACATCACCGTCAACATCATCCGCAACGGTCAGCGGGTTGCCAAGAAGCACCTGGAGCTGCCCCAGAAGCTGGTGAACATCATCCACTGCAAGAACCCCCGCTGCATCACCGTGGCGGAGCCCCAGCTGGACGCCATCTTCCTGCTCAACGACCCCGTCAAGCACACCTATCGCTGCGCTTACTGCGACACGGAAAAGCAGCGCAAGCTGTAAGATCCCGCCGTCAGACCGCCGCCGTCCGTATGGACGGCGGCTTTTTTCTCCCCGCTCGGGCCGCACCGCTTTTCCCCGCCATGACGGATGCAGGATTTCCGCTGCACCATGCGCATCCCGCCGCTCTCTCCTTGGACTGCCCCCTGCTTTCCAGGTATTTTGCATGCTATGAAAATTTTCCTGCATTTTCTTGAAAATATTGAATTTTTGATTGCATTTTTGAAGAATTTGGCGTATACTGCGGCCCGGACTCTTGAACGGGAAGGAAGTTTTCTGCGTGCATCACTCTTTGGGCCAGGCGGGACGCTATCTGGCGATCGCGGGGCTGGCCGTCGTCATGGGACTGAGCTATGAGCTCTTTGTGTTTCCCAACGCCTTTGCTCCTGCCGGCATCAATGGCTTTGCCACCATCATCCAATATCTGTTTCATGTGAGCATCGGCTATTTGTCCCTCATCATCAATCTGCCGCTGATCCTGCTGGCCTGGCGGAAGCTGGACGCGGATTTTGCCCGGAAAAGCCTTTTATTCGTCCTGGTCTTTTCCGGTGTGACGCTGGGGCTGGGAAAACTGGATCTTCTCAGCAGCATCGCCTATGACTCCGGCTCTTCGGAGATCCTGGGCCCGGTGGCCGCCGGCGTGATCAGCGGTGCTGTGTACGGCCTGGTGATCCGGCTGGGAGGCTCCACCGGCGGTACGGACATTGTGGCCGCCTGGGTCCACAAGCTCCACCCGGAGGCAAGCCTCGTGTGGGTGATCTTCGGCCTCAACGCCTCTGTGGCGGTGCTGTCCTTCTTCGTATACGGCTACCAGTTTGAGCCGGTCATTTTGTGCCTGATCTACTGCTACTTAAGCTCCCGCATCAGCGACGGTATCTTGAAGGGCTTCAAGATCGCCCTGAAATTCGAGGTGGTCACGCAGCACGCCGACGAGCTCTCTGCCCGGCTGCTTCAGGACCTGCATCACGGTGTCACCGTGCTGCCTGCCCAGGGCATGTACTCCGACACTCCCAAGTCGCTTTTGATCTGCGTGGTCAACCGCAGCCAGGTCATGCAGTTCCACAATGTTCTCCGGGAGTTTCCCGACACCTTTGCCTACGTCTCCAACGTCAACGAGACTCTGGGCAACTTCAAGCATGTCACCCAATGACGCAAAAACGCCTCCGGGAAGAACCAGTCTTCCCGAAGGCGTTTTTTTCATTTTCGCAAAGGCTTACAGGCCCCGCCACTCCTCCGGCCGGAGGAGATTGAGGTTGTGCTCCGCTGCGTCGATGGTCCGCAGCATGGCGTCCTTGTCCTGGTTCAGCGTGCCCTTGAGCACCAGGTAATTAGAGGCGTGGTTCATCCGGAACACGCTGCCGGGGCTGTCCAGATGCTCCATCAGAAGACGGGTCTCCTGCAGCACCTGGGGCTGGCTGAGGAGCTGGAAGCTGCCGTCGTGGAGCCAGTCGTACAGCGGGGTGCCCGGCTCCACCATCAGCGTCAGCATGCCGATATACTCCGGGTTCATGGCGTTGAAGGCCTCCGCCGTCTCCACGGCGTGGCGCTCCAGCAGCTCCGGGCCGCCCAGGCCGGTGATGGCCGTGACGGAGAGGGCAATGCCGTTTTGCCGGACCTTCTGGCCCATGGCCACGATGTCCGCCGCGGTATGGCCCTTGCGCATGAGCTTCAGCACCTCGTCGCACCCAGACTCCAGGCCCATATACACCATGGTGAGGCCCTTGGCCCGGAGGGTCCGCAGCTCCTCATCCGTCCGGATGCGGATGGAGGAGGGGGAGGCGTAGCAGGTGACCCGCTCACACTCCGGGAACAGCTCCCGGACGGTATCCAGAATCACATACATCTCGGACGCCTTGCGCACCAGGGCGTCGCCATCCGCCAGGAACACCCGCTCTACATGGCGGTAGATGCCCCGGGCGATGCGGAAGTCCTCCAGCACCTCCTCCAGGGGCCGGACGGCAAAGCGCTTTTCCTTGAACATACTGCAGAAGGCGCAGGTATTGTGGCTGCACCCGTAGGTCACCTGGACGATGAGGCTGTACGCCTCAGAGGGGGGGCGGTAAACGCTGCCAACATATCTCATACGCCCAGCTTCTCCAGTGCCGCCAGTTTCAAACAGGTGCAAAGCACCTCCACCGCCTGCTCCAGCTCCGCCACGGGAGGCAGAGAGGGGGCGATGCGGATGTTGCTGTCATCCGGGTCCTTCCCGTAGGGGAAGGTGGCGCCGGCGCCGGTCATGGTGACGCCCGCCTCCTTGCACAGCGCCAGCGTCCGCTTGGCGGTGCCGGGCATGGCGTTGAGGGAGACGAAGTAGCCGCCCTTGGGACGACGCCAGGAGGCAATGTCCAAAGGCGCGATCTCCCGGTCCAGTCCCTCCAGCACACAGCGGAACTTGGGACCCATGATGGCGGCGTGGCGCTTCATCAGCTCCAGGGTGTGGGCTTTGTCCTTGAGGTAGAGGACGTGGCGCTGCTGGTTTACCTTGTCAAAGCTGATGACCTGGACGGTCAGGAGCTTTTCCATATAGGCCATGTTGGCCTCGGAGCAGGCAAAGCAGGAGATGCCGGCGCCGGGCAGCGTCACCTTGGAAGTGGAGGCAAACTCAAAGACCATGTCGGCGTTGCCGTACTTGGCGCACTCACTGAGAATATCCGGGAAGGGCACGTAATCCCCCTCGAACTCATGGATGCAGTAGGCGTTGTCCCACATCAGCAGGAAATCCGGCGCGGCGGGCTTCATGGAGGCGATGCGGCGGATGGTCTCTGCAGAGTAGACGATGCCGTCGGGGTTGGAGTACTTGGGCACGTTCCACATGCCCTTCACCGCCGGGTCGGCAATGGCCATCTCCACGGCGTCCATATCCGGCCCTTCGTCGGTCATGGGAATGGTGATCATCTCAAAGCCGAAGGACTCGGTGATCTTGAAGTGGCGGTCATAGCCGGGAGCGGGGCAGAGCCACTTGATCTTCTCCTCCTTGCACCAGGGCCGCGGGCTGTGGAGCAGGCCATGGGTGTAGGCCTTGGAGACGGTGTCATACATCAGCTGCAAGCTGGCGTTGCCGCCTACGAACACCTGTTCCGGACGGCAGCCCAGGATCTCGGCAAAGAGCCGCTTGGCGGCGGGCAGGCCGCTCATCTCACCGTAGTTGCGGATGTCGATGCCGTCGGAGACATAGTCCTCCGGATTCTGCATCAGATGGAAGATGTCAGACACCATGTCCAGCTGTTCCTTCCCGGGCTTGCCCCGGGCCATGTTCAGTTTGAGGCCCTGGGCCTTGAGCTCTTCAAAGCGGCCCAGGACCCGGGCGTATTCCTCTTTCCGCTCCTGTGCGGTCATCTGGGGATAAGCGGTCATAAGATTCATCCTTTCCATGCGCGGTTGGGCATTTAATTTCCATTCAGTATACCGAGTTTTCCACAAACTTGCAACCCTCTTTCATCCAGCCGGCAGAAAAGCGGAGCCCTCCGCCGGAACAGCGGAGGGCTCATTAGGTAAGTGTACTTATTTGCCGCAGCCGCAGCCGCCGGTCTGGCAGCTGTCTCCGGCGCAGGCGATGGCGGACTGACCGGGCGTCAGCTCCACCTTGTACTGCACAGGGATGGAGACGCACACCTGCTGGGTCATGATCACCTCGCAGGAGGTGCCCGCAGCGTCGGTGGTGCAGGTGACGGTGGGCTGCCCCTGGCAGGTGGCGGTGGGCGTGCCGATGGACGTGTTGGGGCTCAGAGTCACCGGGGCGCTGATGTCCACGCACTGGACCACTGTCCGGTCACAGCCGTTGACCGGGCAGGAGGGGGTGCTGTCCATCCCACGGGACGCCATGGCCGTATGCTCATAAGCTTCATTGATACGCAAAGCGATTCCCTCGTTTCCTGGAAATTGTATCCCCGGGGCGATCCGCCGCCTGCGGGATACGCTTCATCCTATGCGGAGGCAGAGGATTTGGCACCCGCGGATCTTCAGCTTTGGCTCCGGAATGCCTCCAGCGCCGCCCGAAGGGCCGCCTTGGTCTCCTCACCGCAGAAGGCAGCATCCACAGCAATCTCCTGGCAGTGCAGCAGCTCCGCCTCGCTCATGCGGGCAAACACCGCCGCCCGCCGCAGCTCCTCCGTCAGCGTCAGAGCGCCCAGGAACATGGGGTCATCCCGGCTGAGGGTCACCGCCGCCCCAACATCCAGCAGCTGCCGGAGGGGATGCTCCCGGGGATCCCGGTACAAAAGCGCCAGGTTGGAGCTCAGACACACGTTCAGCGGCACCCGATGCGCCGCCAGCCGCTCCAGCAGCGCCGGGTCCTCCGCCGCCCGGACGCCGTGGTCGATCCGGTCTACCTTTAAGCACTCCAGTGCGTCCAGCACCCCCTCAGGGCCGCTGCTCTCCCCGGCATGGGCCGTCAGGCCGAAACCCAGTTCCCGTGCCCGGGCAAAGGCGGGGGCAAACCGGTCCCCTGTCCGCCCGGAGAGGGCCTCGTTCCCGTCAATGGAGAGCCCTGCCAATCGGGGCGTGCGGCAGCGCTCCATGGCCGACACCAATGCGTCTGCCTCCTCCGCCGTCTGGTTTCGGGAGAGGGAGAGCGTAAAGCGGCAGTCCGCTCCGCCGGCGGCCTCGCCCCGGTCAAAGCCCTCCGTCACGGCGGAGATGATGTCCGGCAGGGAGAACTGAGGCCAGTGGGTAGGATTCAAAATTGCCTCGGCGTAGAGAATGTTCTCCTCCCGGCAGGCGGCGGAAAAGTGCTCCGCCGCCTCCGCCAGATCCGCTGTGGTCCCCACATAGGAGCAGATCCGGTCCAGAAAGCCCAGAAAATCACTCAGATCCTCCGCAGAGCAGTGGTAGAGTTCCTCCGGGGCGCGGGGCAGCGTCCTGCCCTGCCGGACGGCAAAGCACTCCAGCAGCCACCCTGGCATGGTGGATTCCAGATGGACATGGAGTTCGATTTTTGGCATCTGCCGCAAAAAGTCTGTCAGTTGGTCCAAGGTATGGCCCTCTCTTTCTTAAAATCGCTTCTTTAGAGCATAGCACCTTCTGTCCTCCAGGGAAAGACCCTTTTCTTTTTTCCACGGCCGTGCTACAATCAAAGTGTTCATATCGTGTTAATTTTTTTGTTGGGAGGGGTGCATTTCATGGAAGATCAGCGGGAGCAGCAGGAGCAGAAATTCCGGGAGATGACCCAGGCGCCGGTGGGCCGCCTGGTGGGCCGCCTGGCCTTTCCCTGCATCATCAGCATGCTGGTGACCGCCTTCTACAACATGGCAGACACCTTTTTCGTGGGCATGATGGACAGCAACGCCGCCACCGGCGCGGTGGGGGTCGTTTTCTCCATGATGGCCATCATCCAGGCCGTGGGCTTCTTCTTCGGCCACGGCAGCGGCAACTTCATCTCCCGGGAACTGGGCAAGCACAACCTGGAGGAGGCCTCCAACATGGCCGCCACCGGCTTTTTCTCCGCCCTGGCCGCCGGGGCCCTGATCTGCCTTGCGGGGCAGATCTTCCTCACCCCCCTGGCATCCCTGCTGGGTTCCACCGAGACCATCCTTCCCTACGCCCGGGATTATCTGCGGGTCATCTTACTGGGTGCCCCGTGGATGACCGCCTCTCTGGTTTTGAACAACCAGCTGCGCTTCCAGGGCAGCGCCGCCTATGCCATGGTGGGCATCACCAGCGGTGCGGTGCTCAACATCGGGCTGGACCCCCTCTTGATCTTTGTGCTGGACATGGGCGTGGCCGGGGCCGCCTGGGCCACCATCATCAGCCAGTTCATCAGCTTCTGTCTGCTGCTCATCGGCTGCACCCGGGGCGGGAACCTGAAGATCCATATCTCCCGGGTCCAGCTCAAGTGGTCCTACTACTCCATGATCACCCGGGGCGGCCTGCCGTCCCTGGCCCGCCAGGGCCTGGCCAGCGTAGCCACCATCTGCCTCAACCATGCCGCCGGTCCCTACGGCGACGCCGCCATCGCCGCCATGAGCGTGGTCCAGCGGATCACCACCTTCGGCGCCTCCGCCATGATCGGCTTCGGACAGGGATTCCAGCCGGTGTGCGGCTTCAACTTCGGCGCCCGGCTCTACCGCCGGGTCCGGGAGGGCTTTTTCTTCTGCGTCAAGACCGCTACCGTGTTCCTCCTGGCCATGAGCATCCTGGGCTTCATCTTTGCCCCCCAGCTGATCTCCCTCTTCCGGGATGACCCGGAGGTCATCCGGTACGGCACCTCCGCCCTGCGCTTTCAGTGCGTCACCTTCTGCCTTCAGGGCTGGGTGGTGATGAGCAACATGACGCTCCAGACCATCGGCCGCACTGTGCCCGCAACCTTCCTGGCCATGGCCCGGCAGGGTGTGTTTTTCGTACCGCTGGTGTGGATCCTCTCTCACACGCTGGGGATGCTGGGCGTGCAGCTGGCCCAGCCGGTATCCGATCTTTGCACCATCCTCTGCGCCATCCCCATTCAGTGCCGCGTTCTGGGAGAAATGGCCCGGGACCCGGAGGCCAACTGAGCAGAACAGAAAAAACAGGCGTGCCGGAAGGTGCCTCCCGATAAGAAAACATCGTGGGGCAAGAGAGAACGGTATAGCTTCGGCTATGCCGTTTTTCTCATTCTTGCCTTGATGAAGTTACTTTGGATACTTCCAGGGCTCCAATGCCCTTGTAGTAGATGTCAATTCCCTGGGTGCGGTTCTTGCCCTTCGGATCGCTGGCTGCATGAACAACAATCTTCTCGAAAAATTCATGCAAGATACAT
>CALXDH010000051.1 GCA_944387015.1 uncultured Oscillospiraceae bacterium | reverse complement strand
ACATGAACTCCACCGATGCCACCGCTTACGTGTCTGAGTACGAGGCGGACTACATGGCCACCAACGGCTTGAGCTGATCGGCAAAATGTGTTATACTACTGAGCGGACCCGTATGATACGGGCCCGCTCAGTTTGCTTTTTCGGAGGGGAGGAGGACACATGGTAAATGTGATGGTGTTCGCGCCGTCGCCGGATCTGATGGAGCCGATGCAGAAGATGGCTCAGGAATACGCCGGCGACGAGGTGAACATCGATGTGATCCACCGGTTCGGTACGCCGGAGATCCTTTGGCAGCTGGACCGGTACGACGTGATTGTGGCCCGGGGCATTACCTACAATAAGATCCGTGACCTGTATCCCCATAAGCATATCACGCAGCTGGTCTTTGACGGTCTGGACGTGCTGGAGGCGCTGCGCCGCTGTCGGGAGACCTATCATCCCGCCCGGCTGGGATTGTGTCTGGACCGGGATCACCTGCAGGATCTTGTCCCTGCCATGGAGGAGGTCTGCGGCGCTAAGATCCGCATCTATGACGTGCAGGATGAGGAGACCGCCATCCGGACCGCTGAGACCTGCCAGGCAGACGGTATGGACGCACTGGTCAGCGGCGGTACGGTGTATAATTTCTGCCGGGAGCGGGGCGTGCCGTGTACCTACGTGCATCTGCGGATGGAGACGCTGCGGCGAACCCTGGCGGAGGCCATGAAAGCGGCCCACAGTATCAATACCGAGCGGACCAAGAGCAACATCATCCGCATGATCCTGGACAACAGTGAGGACGCGGTGATGGCGGTAGATGAATCCGGCCGGGTGCTGGAAGCCAACAATCAGGCGTACCGGCTGTATCATCTGGCTTTTCTGGAGGAGTGGAAGGGCCAGTCCGTGGAAAAGATCAACGATGCCCTCACCTTTATCGGCAGCAAGAAGAGCCCCTGCCGGGACGGGGACGAGGAACTTGTAACGCTGGACGGACAGCGCTACATGGTCAAGTACCGGCTCATCAGCGGTGAAACGTCCGCCATCGGCACCCTGATCACCACCAGCGCGGCTTCCAAGATCCTGCAGGAGGAGCGGCAGATCCGCCGCGGGCTGGTCCGCCGGGGCCTGGCCGCCAAGTACTCCTTCCGGGACATCATTGCCGTCAGCGACAGTATGCGCAGCCGGGTGGAGATCGCCAAGCAATTCAGCCAGGCCAATAACTCCAACGTCCTCATTACCGGAGAGACCGGCACCGGCAAGGAGCTTTTTGCCCACAGTATCCATGCCGCCAGCGGCCGCAACAGTCAGCCCTTTGTGGCGGTGAACTGCGCCACGCTGCCGGGGAACCTGCTGGAGAGCGAACTTTTCGGCTATGAGCCGGGCGCGTTTTCCGGCGCATCCCGGGAGGGCAAGGTGGGCCTTTTTGAGCAGGCCCACCGGGGTACGATTTTTCTCGACGAGATCGGGGAGATCCCCGTGTCGCTTCAGGCAAAGCTTTTGCGGGTGCTCCAGGAAAAGGAGATCCGCCGGGTGGGCAGTACTACGGTGATCCCCGTAGACGTGCGGGTCATTGCTGCCACCAATCTGGATCTGCAGCAGCAGATCGCCAAGGGGCGGTTCCGCAGTGACCTGCTCTACCGGCTCAACGCCCTGGAGATCCATATCCCGCCTCTGCGGGAACGGCCGGCGGACATCCTGCCGCTGCTGGAGCATCAGATGTGCATTTTGTCCGCTGAGCTGGGCAAGGCGCCTCCGGCACTGACCGCTGACGCCCGGGAGGTGCTTTGCCGGTATGACTGGCCGGGCAATGTGCGGGAACTGCGCAATGTCTGCGAGCGGCTGGTGGTGCTGAGCAATGGCCGCCCCGTAGATGCGGCTTATCTGCGGGAATTGCATATGTTCCAGGACCGCCCTGCCCAGGCTCCGGCGGGGACCGTTCTCTCCGCTCCGGGGGGGACGACCCTGGTGCTGCCTCCCACGGTTCGGAAAAAGGACCTGGCCAAAGAGCTGGGTGTCAGCCGCACCACGCTCTGGCGGATGACCAAGCGCCAGGAGGAGGCTGCCCGCAAACAGCGGGAGGAAACAAGCAACTCATAATCATCCAAGCGCCCACCGGCTTCTGGCCGGTGGGCGCTTCCCCTTGAAGGGCCTGTCGGAGCGTGCTATAATAAACTATTCAAAACCAGTTGCTGTTGGGTGGCAACGGAGGGGGGAGCGGCAGCGTGGGCATCCATGACGGACATCGGGAGAAAATGCGCCAGCGGTTCCTCACCGGCGGGCTGGACGGCTTTGCAGACCATGAGGCGCTGGAGCTGCTGCTGTACTATGCCATTCCCCGGCGGGACACCAATCCCATTGCCCACGCCCTGATGGAGCGTTACGGCTCGTTGTCGGCGGTGCTGGCGGCTCCGGTGGAGGATCTGCAGAAAGTGGAGGGCATCGGGGAGCGGGCAGCCGTTCTGCTCAAGCTGGTACCCCAGGTGTGCCGGATGGCCCGCCTGGAGGAGGCGTCCCGGGAGGCAGTGCTCAACTCCTCGGAGCGGGCGGGAAGTTACCTGCTGGAGCGGTTTTCCGGGGAGACCCGGGAGGTCATCTACGAGCTGTGTCTGGACCGGAAGGGAAAGCTGCTGGCCTGCAAGCGCCTGGGGGAGGGCGGCGTCTCCTACGCGGATCTGGACATCCGCAAGCTGGTGGAAAATGCGCTTTTGACCTCCGCCAGCGCCGTGATCCTGGCCCATAACCACCCCAGCGGCGTGGCGCTGCCCTCATCGGAGGATTACGCCACCACGGACCGGGCCAAACAGGCCCTGGCCACCGTGGGGATCTCCCTGACCGACCATATCATCGTGGCGGATCAGGATTTTGTCTCCTTCGCCGACTCGGGATATTTGACGTAAAAAATCGAACAAATGTAGTATTTTTGGAAGCGCTGTGGTACAATGACACCATCCCGAATCCGCAGGAAGCGGAGCTGGTGCTGCCCTGCCGCGGATCGACATCCATACGGAGCGTGTGAAATGCCGAAGTTTCAAGTCGTATCTGAATATCAGCCCTCCGGCGACCAGCCCCAGGCCATTGCCGCGCTGGCGGAGGGCATCGAGAACGGGCTGAAGGAGCAGGTGCTGCTGGGCGTCACCGGCTCCGGCAAGACCTTTACCATGGCCAAGGTCATCGAGGCAGTCCAGAGGCCTACCCTGGTCCTGGCCCACAACAAGACCCTGGCGGCCCAGCTGTGCGCGGAGTTCAAGGAGTTTTTCCCCAACAACGCTGTGGAATATTTCGTCTCCTACTACGATTACTACCAGCCGGAGGCCTATATCCCCCATACGGACACCTATATCGCCAAGGACGCCGCCACCAACGATGAGATCGACCGGCTGCGGCTCTCTGCGACCTGTGCGCTGCTGGAGCGGCGGGACGTGATCGTGGTCTCCTCCGTCTCCTGCATCTACGGCTTGGGCGAGCCAGATGACTTTGCCAAGCTGGTGGTCTCTCTCCGGGTAGGGGCCCAGTGGGACCGGGACGAGCTGCTGCGCCGCCTGGTGGAGATCCGCTATGAGCGCAATGACATCGCCTTTGAGCGCAACATGTTCCGGGTCCGGGGCGACACGGTGGAGCTGTACCCGGCTTACTATAAGGACAAGGCCATCCGGGTGGAGTTCTTCGGGGATGAGATCGACCGCATCAGCGAGTTCAACCCCGTCACCGGCTCGGTGAACCGGGTGCTGAACCATATTGCCATCTATCCTGCCAGCCACTATGTCACCACCAAGGAAAAGATGGACAAGGCCATCGGCCAGATCCGCAAGGAGCTGGAAGAACAGGTCAAGTTCTTTACCGATAACAACCAGCTGGTGGAGGCCCAGCGCATCCGCCAGCGGACGGAGTACGACATGGAGATGATGGCGGAGCTGGGGTACTGCTCCGGCATCGAAAATTACTCCCGCATCATCTCCGACCGGCCCGCCGGCTCCGCCCCCATGACGCTGCTGGATTTCTTCCCCGACGATTTTCTGCTCTTCGTGGACGAGTCCCATGTGACGCTGCCCCAGGTGCGGGCTATGTACAACGGCGACCACGCCCGGAAGGACTCCCTGGTGAAATACGGCTTCCGGCTGCCCTGCGCCTACGATAACCGGCCGCTGAAGTTCGAGGAGTTTGAAGAGCGGATCGGTCAGGCGGTATTTGTCTCCGCCACCCCCGGACCCTATGAACGGGAGCGGGCGGACCAGGTGGTGGAGCAGGTGATCCGTCCCACGGGATTGCTGGACCCGCGGATCGAGGTCCGGCCCGTCACGGGGCAGATCGACGATCTCATGGACGAGATCAAGGTCCGCAGTGCAAAGAACGAGCGGGTGCTGGTGACGACCCTCACCAAGAAGATGGCGGAGGATCTGACAGAGTATTTGAAAAACGCCGGCATCCGGGTGCGGTATATGCATTCGGACGTGGCTACCATTGAGCGGATGGAGATCATCCGGGGATTGCGGCTGGGCGAGTTTGACGTGCTGGTGGGCATCAACCTCCTGCGGGAGGGCCTGGACCTGCCGGAAGTCTCTCTGGTGGCGATTCTGGACGCGGACAAGGAGGGCTTCCTCCGGTCCGAGACGTCCCTCATCCAGACCATCGGCCGGGCGGCCCGGAACGCGGAGGGCCTGGTCATCATGTACGCCGATGAGATCACGCCCTCCATGCGGGCGGCCATCGATGAGACGGAGCGCCGCCGCACCATTCAGGACGCCTATAACCAGGCACACGGCATCGTGCCCAAGACCATCATCAAAGGAGTCCGGGAGGTGCTGGAGATTTCCCAGACGCCGGAGGAGGAGACCGGCCGGGGCCGGAAGAAGCGCAAGCTTACCGAGCAGGAGCGGGCCGCGGAGATCGCCAAGCTGGAAAAGGAAATGAAGGAAGCCAGCAAGATGCTGGAGTTCGAATACGCGGCAGTGCTGCGTGACCGGATCATCGAGCTGCGGGGCGAGCAATAGGCTTCCCGCTGCAAGAGACCGGGAAATTGTCGGCTGCTTTGTGATGATCCTGTGACGAAAGCTGCGCCGGACTTGCGGAATCGTCTCAACGCTTGGATGGGGAGGACTCTATGGAAGAAGAACGCACCCGATTGCAGAAGATCGTTTTGCTTTCCCTGGCGGTGATGACCCTGGCTTTCGGAATTTTGACAGGTGTTTCCAAACTCCATCCCGGTGTGCAGTTTGGGGGGACCCTGTTTCAGCCTGCGCAGACGGCGGAGAAGATGACCTACACAGGAAAGCTGCGCGGGGAGAAGGTCACCATATCCGTCTGGGCGGAGGACGCTGACGTCACCGTTGTCACCTGTGAGACGGAAGGGTGGGGGAGCAATGTGTACCGGGTCGAATATCCCTTGGACCCCATCCGCGCCGCCGACGGATTTCAAAAGGGAGAGATGGTGGACGGGATCCGCATCCTCAAGGATGGGAAAGTGCTCTTTGAGGGCGGATATGACCCGGAGGGACCCATGGATGTAGCGGCCTGGTATGACCTGGACGGCCGGTGGGAATCCGAGTCGTTTTATGCCTCTGTCAGCACCGACAGCGCTGTGCAGTCCGATTCGCTGGCGCTGGACAAGAGAAATGTCATGTACTTTGCCAGCGGCCCGGAACTGACGGCCCGGGGCAGCTGGATGCTTTACTTCGTTATGGTGTTTTTCTCCGGGCTGCTGGCGCTGGACGCGGCGTTCCCGCTGACCTTGTTCCGGCTGCGGTATTGCTGTGACGTCCGGAATCCGGAGCCGTCGGATTTTTATTTGATCACGCAGCGGATCGGCTGGGTGGTGTGCTTTGTTTTGATCCTCTTTGGATACATCTGGGCTCTGCGGTCATTGCCGTGAGGCCCGCAACCTTCGCAAAAGGAGACACGTGATTATGGCTTTTGGCAGTATGTCCTTTCTGTTCGGCTTTTTGCCGCTGACGCTGCTTTGTTATTTCCTGATGCCCCGGCGTTGGCGCTCCGGGCGGAACCTGGTGCTGCTGCTGTTCAGCCTGGCGTTTTACTGCTGGGGCGGCGTGCGGCTGCTGCCGGCGTTCGCGGTGTCCTGCGTGGGCAACTGGGCGGCGGCGCTGCTCTCTGCCCCGGGACGGCGGCACCGGAAAGCAATTTATGCCGCGGCGGTGGTGCTCAATGTGCTCATGCTGGGGTATTATAAGTACACCGGCTTCCTGCTGGGCAATCTGGCGGCGCTGGGCATGGATGTGACAGTGCCCTCCATCGCGCTGCCGGCGGGCATTTCCTTTTTCACCTTCCAGGCGGTGGCCTACCTGACGGACGTCTACCGGGGCACCATCCCGGCGGAGCGGAACCTGGGACGGGTCACGCTGTTCATGGCGTTTTTCCCCCAGCTGCTCCAGGGTCCCATCCTGCGCTATGGGGAGTTCGGGCCGGAGATCCTCCAGCGGCGGGAAACTGCCGACGAGGCCGCCGACGGCGCGGTCCGGTTCTGCTTCGGCCTTGCCAAGAAGGTGCTGCTGGCGGATGCTTTGGGCCAGGTGGCCGACGGCGCCTTCTCCGCGGGGGATCAACTGACGGTGTCTCTTGCCTGGCTGGGGGCGGTGGCCTATACCCTGCAGCTCTACTTTGACTTTTCCGGCTACACGGACATGGCCATCGGCCTGGGCCGGGTGTTCGGCTTCCATCTGCCGGAGAACTTCAACTATTCCTACATCTCCAAATCCGCTTCGGAGTTCTGGCGCCGGTGGCACATGACCCTCTCCTTCTGGTTCCGGGACTATGTGTATATCCCCCTGGGCGGCAACCGCTGCTCCCGGGGACGGCATCTTATCAACCTCCTGGTGGTGTGGCTGCTGACGGGGCTGTGGCACGGCTCCGCCTGGAACTTTGTGCTCTGGGGCCTTTACTACGCCGCGCTGCTGGTGGGGGAGAAGTTCCTCTGGGGCAAGGCGCTTCAAAAGCTGCCGGGCCTGGTGCAGCATGTCTACGCTCTGGTGCTCATCATCGTGGGCTGGGTGCTGTTCCGCTCCGCCAGTCTCACCCAGGTGGGGGAGATGGTCTCCGCCATGTTCGGCGCCGCCCCCGGCGGCCTTTGGAGCGGCGAGTCCGTGTACTATCTGCACCAGTTCGCCTGGGAGTGGGCGGTGGCCGTCATTGCGGCGATGCCGGTGAAAAACTGGCTCTCCTCCCGGCTGGAAGCCCGCCGGGAGGCAGGCAGCACCGCTGCCGCGGTCACGCTGGCGTGGGGTGTCAAGCTGTTGGCCTTTGTACTTCTGGGGTGGTCCGTGGTGCGGATTTTGAGCACCGGCGTCCAGTCCTTCCTGTACTTCCAGTTCTGAGAGGAGGCCTATGATATGAATCGAATTTCCAAACGGGCCTTCCTGGCTCTGCTGCTGGCGGTGCTCTTTGCCGTGCCCGCCGGTGTGATTTTGTGGTCCCATCGGGAGACTACCGCCTACTATGAAAACCGCACCCTGGCGGAGCGCCCGGCCCTGACCTGGCAGAGCCTGTGGGACGGGACCTTTGCCACCGCCTTTGAGAGCTGGTTCTCCGACCACGCCCCCGGCCGCACCACGCTGCTGGAGGCGGATACCGCGGTGCAGATGAAGGTGCTGCGCCGCCCGGTGGTCAACGACATCGTGCTCTCCGCCGACGGCGTGCTGGTGCCGTTTTTGAGCTACGACGAGTACACGGAGCAGGACTACGCCGGCCCCGCCGCGTCCATCGCGGAAAATTACGGCAAGCTCAATGACCATGTGGAGGCCAACGGCGGCTCCTTCTACTTTGTGGGTCTGCCGGAGCAGCGGGTCTACTTTGAAGAGAAGTTCCCGGACTATCTCAATAACCACGAGACAGAGGCCCAGACGGCGGATGCCCTCTTTATCCAGGCTCTGGAGGACCAGGGCGTCCGATTCCTGAATATGGAAGATGTGTACGATGAGCTGGGCCGCCCGGAGGAGTTTTACTCCACCGTGGACCACCACTACAATTATTACGGTGCCTACACCGCCTACCGCTCCATCATGGAAACGCTGGCATCGGACGGCTGGGACCTTCCGGTGCTGACGGAGGACAAGATCGACCTGGTGGAGCAGCCCTTCCCCTATATCGGCTCCCGGAACCGCAAGCTCTATAACCTCTGGCCCAACACGGACAAGGCGGTCATCGGCGTGCAGAAGGACCCGGTGGCCTTCACCCGCTATGATAACGGGGAACTGTCCGAAAAGCCGCTGTTCATCCTGCCGGAGGACCCGGCCATGCCCACCACGTACAACCTGTACATGGGCGGCGACTTTGGAGAGACCGTTCTGGAGACGGACCGGCCGGAGCTGCCGGACGTGCTGATCTTCGGCGACTCCTTTACCAACGCGCTGGAGACGCTGCTCTACGCCTCCTTTGACGAGACCCACATCCTGGACCTGCGGTACTACACCGACAAGAGCCTCAAGGATTATATCTCCGATTACCAGCCGGACATCGTGCTGTGCGTCCAGAACGACACGTTCTATTACACCACCACCGGAAACGGCAACGTCTGGGAGGATTGACGCCATGGAGGCGCAAAAAAAATCCGCCCGCCGGGCCTGCGCCGCCATTCTGGCGGCCGCGGCGCTGTGGGGCGTCATCGGGATCTGGAACCGCCGCCTGATGGCGGCGGGACTCTCTCCCACGTCCATCGTGACGGTGCGCAACTGCGGCGGGATGGTGCTGCTGGGTCTGGTGCTGGCGGTGCGGGACCGGTCGGTGTTCCGGGTGCGCCGGGAGAATCTGAAGTACTTTTTCGGCACGGGCGTGGTGAGCGTGGTGCTCTTTACCGCCTGCTATTTTTCCTGCCAGAAGTTATGTTCATTGTCGGTGGCCTCGGTGCTGCTGTATACCGCCCCCTCCTTTGTGGTGCTGCTCGCCGCACTTTTGTGGCGGGAGCGGGTGACGGGGCGGAAGCTGGCGGCGCTGGGACTGACGCTGGTGGGGTGCGCCCTGGTGTGCGGGCTTTTCTCCGGGCAGGTCACCGTCACGGCGGCGGGGGTGCTGCTGGGCCTGGGGGCCGGATTTTTCTATGCGTTGTACAGCATCTTCGGCCGGTATGCCCTGGCCCACTATGACTCCATGACGGTGACCATGTGGACGTTCCTCTTCGCGGGACCGGCCTCGCTGGTGCTGCTGCGGCCGTCGGAATTGGCGGCGGCCTTTTCTGCTCCCGGCACCTGGCTCACGGCGGCGGGACTGGTGGCGGTGTCCACGGCGGCGCCGTACCTGCTCTACACCTGGGGCCTTGCCCGGGTGGAATCCGGACGGGCCTCCATCCTGGCAAGCCTGGAGCCGGTGGTGGCGTCCCTGGCGGGAACGCTGCTCTTTCACGAGCCCCTCAGCGCCGCGACGCTGGCGGGCATTGCCTGCGTGCTGGCAGGCGTATCGATTTTGAGGTGATACCATGGCAAAGCATAAGGAAGAAAAGACCAATGTGATGCGGATCCTGGACCAGAAGAAGATCCCCTATACCGCCCGGTTCTACGAGGAGGGCGAAGGCCCGGAGGGCACCCGGGAGTATGGCGTCCACGTGGCCCAGGCCCTGGGGCAGGACCCGGCCCGGGGCTTCAAGACGCTGGTGGCCCGGGGCGCCTCCAAGGGCATCTATGTATTTGAAGTGCCGGTGGCGGAGACCCTGGATCTGAAAAAAGCCGCCCGGGCGGTGGGGGAGAAGTCCATCCAGCTGCTCCACGTCAGCGAGATCAACGCCGTCACCGGCTATATCCGGGGCGGATGCAGCCCTGTGGGCATGAAAAAGGCGTACCCCACCGTGTTCCATGAGACGGTGACGGATTACGACACCGTCTACATCTCCGCCGGGAAGATCGGCGCTCAGGTGGAGTTAGCCCCCGGGGCGCTGCTGGAGCTGCTGGGCGCCGAAACGGCGGACCTCATCGTGAAAGAGGGATAACCCCAGGTGCAGCCCCACGGCGAAGGCGTCGGCGGACCACTGGAGGTAGCGCTCGTAAAAGGCGTCGTCCAGCCGCAGCCGGATGTCGGCGTCCAGGGAGAGACTGTCCAGCAGTTCCTCCAGGCTTTCGTGGTCGTAGGGGCAGACCTCCCGCAGCGTCTGGACGCAGTAGGAGTCAAAGAGCTTTTCATAGATGGGATTCATCGTAACCACCGCCTTAAATAGAACTTATAATGTTCTCTATAAGGCAATTATAGAACATTAAATGTTCTACGTCAAGGAGAATTTCCATGGACACATTGAAGGAATTTGGGGAAAGACTGAAATTGCTGCGAAAAGAACAGAAACTTTTTCAGCGCGATATGGCGGGATTTTTGCAGATCACAGAGGTGCATTACCGCCGGATGGAAGCGGGAAAGGTCAATGTCCCCACCTTGACCCTGTGCGCCCTGGCAGACCGGTTCGGCGTGACCACAGACTATCTGCTGGGCCGCAGCGAGGACCGGGGCGGGCCGTCCGCTCCCTGAGGGGACCGTTTATCAATCACAATCGAAGGAGACAACAGCGCATATGCAGGATCAGATCATCGTCAAGGGCGCCCGGGTCAACAACCTGAAAAATATCGACGTCACCATCCCCCGGGACAAGCTGGTGGTGATGACGGGCCTCTCCGGCTCCGGCAAGAGCTCCCTGGCCTTCGATACCATCTACGCCGAGGGCCAGCGGCGGTATGTGGAGAGCCTCTCCTCCTACGCCCGGATGTTCCTGGGCCAGATGGACAAGCCGGATGTGGATTATATCGAGGGACTTTCCCCCGCCATCTCCATTGACCAGAAGACCACCAGCAAAAACCCCCGCTCCACCGTGGGCACGGTAACGGAGGTCTACGACTACCTGCGGCTCCTCTGGGCCCGGGTGGGCACGCCCCACTGCCCCAAGTGCGGCAAGGAGATCCGTCAGCAGACCATCGACCAGATCATCGACCAGGTCTTGGCTCTGCCGGAGGGCACCCGCATCCAGGTGATGGCGCCGGTGATCCGGGGCAAGAAGGGCGAGCACGCCAAGGTGTTCGAGGATGCCAAGCGCTCCGGCTATGTCCGGGCCCGGGTGGACGGGAACCTCTACGAGCTGGACGAGGACATCAAGCTGGAGAAAAACAAAAAGCACAACATCGAGATCGTGGTGGACCGGCTCATCATCCGGCCGGACATCCAGCAGCGCCTGACGGACAGCGTGGAGACCGCCTCCGGCCTCTCCGGCGGACTGGTGGTCATCAACCTCCTGCGGGAGGAGCAGGACCTGATGTTCTCCCAGAACTACGCCTGCGAGGACTGCGGCATCTCCATCGAGGAGCTGACGCCCCGGATGTTCTCCTTCAACAA
>CALXDH010000050.1 GCA_944387015.1 uncultured Oscillospiraceae bacterium | reverse complement strand
CCATCCGAAGAATGCTAAAGAGTAATCGGAATGGAACAAAAATGGCTATAAAGTATTAGAAATAATACAAAAAAGATGATTCCATCTCTTTGCTTACGGCCGCAATGGATTGGAAAGTTTTAAACGTATCCGGCGATTTTCTTCTTGAGCGTGCAATCATAATGTATGGTTTTGCACTTATGATCCGTGGAACGGTCCACCCGTTGCTTGCAGCATGTACCGGGGCTGCTCACAGCTAAAATTCTGCCCTCAAAAGTCTGCGCAGTAATCCATCACGGCCTGTAATTGGGGGGAGATCCATTTGTCCCGATGACAGAACAGCTGCTTCCAGACTTTCACCTCAAAATCCGCCACCGGAAGGCGGACCAGACGCCCGTCTGCAACAGCGGCATCCGTTGCGTAATCCGGGAGAAAAGAGCAGCCTGCCCCTTGAGATACCAGCTGACAGAGCAGCTCTGTATCGCTGGTTTCCAGCAGCGGCTGGATCTCCAAAGACCGGGCGGCCAGACTCTCGTCCATCAGCCGCCGGTAGCTCATCCCTTTTTCTGTCAGCAAAAACGGATAGTTCAGAAGCTCTTCTACGGAAAGGGAGGACTTCTTGCAAAGCGCACAATCCGGCGATGCTACAAAGTGGGTGCCGATCTGGGATTCCTGGATGAGGCGATATTCCGAATTGTAAATATGGCTGTCCAGCGTCAGGACAAGGTCTACCTCATTGTGCCGCAAGAGCTGGAAAAGAGACGCAGTCCCGGCAGTGACGATGTTCAGACTGATGCCCGGATACAGGGACCAGAATCCCCGGAAGGTTCGTCCCAGGCGGCTGCACAGCGAGTCTGCCGTGGCCAGTCGCACATGACCGGTGATCTCTTCCTTTGCGTGGAGGTCTTCTGCCAGATCCTGCGTCAGCTTGTCCATCCGGTAGGCATAGCGGAGGACCTCCCGGCCCTGATCCGTCAGTTTCATGGCGTGGCGGGTGCGCTCAAACAGGCGGATTCCCAGCTCACGTTCCAGCTGCTTGATCTGAAAGGAGACGGTGGACTGGGAAAAGCCCAGCTGCTCCGCCGCCCGGGTGAAGCTGGCCAGTTCCGCCACGGAGATGAAGGTTTTCAGATTCCGAAGGTCCATAGTGACGCTCCTGTATAATCGAATTTTTGAATGGTTTTGATTTAAATTATCTATTTTACAAATGAATAACCCTATTATATACTGGGAAACAAGAAAAGCAACCCCATGTCCTCACGATCAAAAACACGGGGTTCAGAGAGGGAGACACATCCGATGGAACTGATTATCCAGATCATCTCCGCAGTGTACAATTTTCTGTGGGGAGACCTTTTCACCATTCCCCTGCCGGGCGGCGGCTCAGCGGGAATTTCCCTGCTGGTACTGCTGCTGATCCCCACGGGCATCTATTTTACGATCCGCACACGGGTGCTGCCGATTCGCCTGTTCCCGGAGATGCTGCGGCTGACGGTGGAAAAGCGTACCGGGGAACGGGGAAATGCCATCTCCGGACTTCAGACGCTGATCGTCTCCACGGCCACCCGGGTGGGCATGGGAAATCTGGTGGGCGTTGTGGCTGCCATTTCCGCCGGTGGTGCGGGCGCAGTATTCTGGATGTGGATCTCGGCGCTGCTGGGGTCCTCCACTGCGTTTGTGGAGGCGACCCTGGCGCAGCTTTATAAGGAAAAGGACCCGCTGTACGGCGGCTATCGAGGCGGCCCCGCCTACTATATCCACGCCTTTGTCCAGCGGAAACTGGGCGGAAAGAAGCGGCGCTATTCGTTGGTGGCGGTGCTCTTTGCCATCTCGGGCCTCATTTGCTGGTGCGGCATCAGCCAGGTCATCAGTAATTCTGTCTCCAGTGCCTTTGAAAATGCCTTTCAGGTGCCGCCGCTCTACTCCACGCTGCTGCTGGTGATCCTGGCGGCGGTGATCGTACTGCGGAAAAACGCCACGGTCAAGGTGCTGGATGTGCTGGTACCGGTCATGGCGGGCTGCTATTTTCTGCTGACCGTGGTGCTGGTGGTGAAAAACGCAGCGCTGCTGCCCTCGGTGTTCCAGCGGATTTTTGAGGAGGCCTTCGGCCTGCGGCAGGTAGTGGCAGGCGGCTTCGGCGCCGTACTGATGAACGGCGTGAAGCGGGGACTGTTCTCCAACGAGGCGGGCTCCGGTTCCGCCCCCTGTGCGGCGGCCGCGGCGGATGTGACCCATCCCGCCAAGGCAGGATTGCTGCAGGCGTTGGGTGTGTTCATTGACACCATCGTCATCTGCAGCTGCACGGCGCTGATCATGCTGGTGACGCCGGAGGAGAATATCGCGGGCCTGCAGGGCATGGATCTGCTTCAGGTGTCCATGCAGTATCATCTGGGCCAATTTGGTGTGGTGTTCATTGCCCTGGTGCTGTGGCTGTTCAGCTTTTCCACGTTCATTGGTATTTTGTTCTATGCCCGGTCCAATGTGGCCTATCTGTTCGGAGACAACTGGGTGTCCCAGACCGGCTATAAGGTGCTGGCGCTGGTGATGCTCTTTATCGGCGGTATGGCAACCTACACGTTTGTGTGGGATCTGGGCGATGTGGGCATCGGCCTGATGACGATTTTCAACATCGCGGTGATCCTGCCCATGTCCAAAGAGGCACTGGGGTGCCTGCGGGAGTATGAGGGACGTCTGCGGGAGCAGCGCTGAAGCAAAAAGCAGCCTTCGGGCTGCTTTTTTGCCGCGGTTGCCCAGGTGACCCGGAACGTGGTATAATGAGCATCCAGTCTCAGGGCTGGAACCCACCCTGTAAAAGGAGAGAACCTTATGAAGATCATTGACGCCCATCTGCACTTGTTTCCAGAGAGCAAGGCGTGGGCGGAGGAAATGGCCCGGAATGTGGGCCACCACAACAGCACTGAGCATCTGCGCCAGGTTTACCGGGAGCTGGGGATCGTCCACGGGGTGGTCATGGGCAACCACAGCCTCAAAACCGGGGAGGCGCCCGGTCCCAGAGATCTGTTCCACTACTGTGTGGGCCTGGATGGCTCACTGCTGGACGAGGAGGGACAGCCGCCGCAGGATCTTGCGGAGCAGGTGGAGGTGCATCTGCGCCGGGAGAGCTGCTGCGGGATCAAGCTCTACCCGGGATATAACCGGATCGCCCTGACAGATCCCCTTTATGAGCCGCTCTATGAGCTGGCAGCCCGGTATCAAAAGCCGGTGGCGGTACACATGGGGCTCACGGCCCATCCCCGGGCCTATCTCAAATACTGCCATCCGCTGGCGCTGGATGAGGCGGCGGCGGATCATCCCGATACCCGCTTTGTTATGTGCCACTTCGGAAACCCCTTCCTGGAGGCCGCAGCGGCAGTGGTGGAGAAGAATCCCAACGTGGCTGCGGACCTTTCCGGTCTGTTGGAGGGACCGATAGATCTGGAGGACTATTTCACCCGCCAGGCGGGATATGTCACGTTGCTGCGCACTTGGCTGACCGCCATTGACTGCTGGGACGATCTGCTCTTTGGAACGGATTGGCCGATCGTCAATCTGGGTACCTATGTGGCGTTTATCCGCCGATTGATCCCGGAAGAGCACTGGGAGCAGGTGTTTTTCCAAAACGCAAACCGGGTCTACGGATTGGGCCTGTGAAAAGCGGGGCTGTATTTTGACGAGAAAAAAGAGAGACCGTCGAAAGACGGTCTCTCTTCTTCCCTTTGGAAAGGGCATCAGGCGGCCGGGACGGTGAGGACCTGGCCGATCTGGATCTGGTTGGGGTCATGGATGATGGTGCGGTTGGCCTCGTAGAGTTCCGGCCAGCGGGTGCCGGTGCCATAGAGCTTCTGGGCGATGCTCCACAGGCAGTCGCCGGAAGCAACGGTGTAAGTGTTCTGCGGGGGCGTCTGCGCCGCCGGTTCCTCCGCCGGCGTTTCTTCCGGGGGTTCGGCGGGCGTTTCCTCGGTGGGAAGACTGTAATCCTTGGAGAGGTTTGCCTGCAGAGTATCCAGCTCGGCCTGGGTCAGACCGGCGCTGCGGATATAGTCAGCGGCTGCGGCAGCTAGATCCACCTTGGAAAGATCAGCGCCTTCCTTGGCGCCGGTGATGGTGGTCAGGATGGAGACGATGTTGCTGTTTTTCACAGCCTCATACTGTTCGCTTCCTGCTTCCAGATGATAATAGTTGACATATGTGGTCATGTAATCCGCCACGACTTCCTCGTAAGTGGCGCCCATCAGGCACTCCAGCAGGGCGGAGGCGAAACCGGCCCGGTCCTTGCCCTCGTTGCAGTGGACCAGATAGGGGCCTTCGTGTTCAGAAAGGAAGCGCAGCCCTTCAGCCAGGCCCGACTTGAAATCCGCGGCGGTGAAATCCACGCCCAGATTCAGGGCCTTGACCTTTCCGGCTTCAAACAGGGACTGATAATAGGGGGAGTTGAAGCCGTCGGCGGCGATGTAGCTCTCGATCAGTGCGTCGGAATCCGCCAGGTTCATGACGGCCTGGATGTTGCTGGCCTTGGCCAGTGCGTCCGCGTAGGAGGCCCGGCCCAGCTCATTGTTGACGGGGCTGCTGCTGCGGAAAAGAGCGTTTTCCCCCAGGTCACCCACTGCCACATTGCGGAAGTTGGCGAATACTGCGTCGGAGGCGTAGTCCGCCCGGTTGTCGGTCCGGGTGAGCTGATGGATGAGATACTGGTCGTAGTAACCGCCGGGCTCCTTCATGGAGAGGGTGACGGAGACGTCCTCCAGAGACTTCCCCTCAGGGAACACCCAGGTGTAGGAGCCGTCTTCCGCGGCAACTTTGGTGGCAAGGCCGCTGGTGGTGGCGAAATCTCCCATGTTGATGGCGGCGATCAGCACGCCCTCGCTGTCCCGCAGCACCAGAGAACCGGTATCCACATCGGAGTAGTTGGTGCAAAGGGGCATTTCATATTCGGTCCCATCCACGGTGAGACAAAGCAGGTCACCATAGGTGTAGCCGCCCTTTTCCACCTCTGCCGGGTCAATGTCCAGAACCAGGTTGCCGTACTTTTGAATTTCCTGTACGCCGCCCTCCAGAACCGGATAGGAGGTCTCCTCCGCTGCCGAGACCGGCAGCGTCAGGCTGAGAACCAGCGTCAGGGCCAGGAACAGGGAAGCCGTCTTTTTCATACACATTCCTCCTGTACAATTTTCCTGGATTTTACTGGGGGTTCTGCTTGTAAAGTATAACATAACGCGGGAGCGGTTACCAGATGTTTTTGTGAAATTTGCTGGACCGCGGTCACTACGCCACGGCAGCCTTGAGGCGGTCCAGGTCCTGCTGATCCGGGTGGGACAGGGCACGGTCGAAGTTTTCCAGCATGGCAGTGCGCCGCGGACTTTCCTCCATAGCCTCATAGCGGTCCCGTACTGCCTGGGGCATCCTGCCCTGGCACATATAGGTGCCGGATACCTGGATGCCCTCTCCCAGGTTTTCCTGCACCCGACTCAGGATCTGGGCGAAGTAGGCGGGAGCGCCGCCGAAGCCGGCGGTGCCGAACAGGAACACCTGCTGGTGGGTGAGGCTGTTCAGAAACTGTGCGATAGATGCGTCACAGGTGCCCTTGTCGGTCCAGAAGCCTACATAGACCGTCTCCGCGGCCAGGGCCTTGGGGTCGGGGGCGCCGAAATAGAGGCACTCCTCCTGAGGCAGGGCATCCCGGATGGCCTGGGCCAGGAGGGCGGTATTTCCCGTACGGCTGCTGTAAACGATGGCGTAACTCATGTTGTTTCCTTCCTTTCATAAATACAGTGGACGCCCTTGTGGGCCATCATGCCGCCCAGGCACGCCTTGTTGCAGCGGACGCAGCGGCGGATCTCCTTGGTGCGGTCCTCCCGGACTTTCCGGGGCCAGTCGGGATCTGCGGTGAGCTGGCGGCTCATGGCGGCGCAGTCGATGCGGCCGGAGCGCAGCTGTTCCTCCACGAAATCCGGGTCGGTAAGCCCGCCCACGCCGCAGATGGGGAGCTGGGTGAGCGCGCGCACCTGGTCGCAGAACTTCAAGAAGCAGCCCTCTGCGCCGAATTCCGGGTGGTTTCTGGGAGGAATGGTGTCGCTGAGTTCTCCGTGATTGGCCAGTGTCACATGGAAGCTGGTGACGCCTGCCTTCTCCAGAAGCGGCACGAAGATGGGGAGCTCTGCCTCCAGTACTCCGGCGTTTCCGTAGTGGGGGGCCTCCTGGCGGACGGCCAGCTTGTAGTCGATGGGGAGGTCCGGCAGGAGGCGGCGGATGGCGGACACCGCCTCCACTGCAAACCGGGCCCGGTTTTCCGGGCTGCCGCCGTAACGGTCAGTACGGTGGTTGAAAACCGTGGAGCTGAAACTTCCGCACATCCGGTCCCCGTGGACCTGCACCATGTCAAAGCCGGCCTGAACGGCAAGTTCCGCCGCTTTGCCGAAGGCGTCGGTGATCTCTGCGATCTTTTTCTCCGGCAGGCCCGTGATGTAGGGGGCCACTTGCTGGTTCAGAAGGGGCCGTAGCTCCTCCATGGAAATGCGCTTGGTGAGCACGCCGGGGATATATTTCAGCATGGCTTTTACGTTGGAATCGGACTGGTGGAGCTGGGCGCAGAGCTTGCAGCCCTCACCATGTACCGCGTCCGCCAGAGCTTTATAAAAGGCAAATCCCTTTTTGGAGTACAGGGAGGGGCCAAAGCCGTGGGGGAGTACCGGCACGTCGCCCACGATGATCATGGCGCAGCCGCCGGCGGCGATCCTGCGCAGGCGCTCGATCTGCTCGGCCTGGGAAAGCCCCAGACTGGTGGGGGCGAAAATGATGCGGTTTTTTAATGAGAGCCCGCCGTAATTCAGAGAGTTGAGGATGGTTTCGTACATGGGGAAGTCCTTCCTTTCCTGGAGACTTTTGCCAAGAGGGCAAACAACTGGTCCCGTTCTGCTTCGCTCAGAGCCGTCAGGGTTTCCTGATCCCAGTCGAAAAAGACCTGGTGACTGACGGAAAAGGCTTCCTGTCCTTTGGCACTCAGGTTCAAATGATAGGCCCGTCCGGACTTTTCCCGGGTGAGGAATCCCTCCTCCACCAGTTTGGTGATACAGCGCTGGGAATAGCCCCAGTCCAGCCCCAGGGCTGCCGTCAGTTCCGCCTGGGTGCAGCCCGGGTGCTTTCCCACGTAAATCACGGGGAACAGCGAGCCGAAGCTCAGCCCCAGCTGCTGGAGCCGCTGGGTGGTATAGGTGGTAAAACTGCGGTGAAACACGGTGGCATAATAGGCCAGGGTTTGAAACATGAGATGTTCAGCTCCTTTTCTAGACTTAGTCAAGTATATCTGTGTTACTTGACAAAGTCAAGTGAAAATTTCTCGCGGATCTGTGCATTGGATGCAGCTTTTGCGATGTACTGGGGATAATCCGTTGCCGAATGGGCGCGGATGTAGTAGACTTGTGACAGATGCGAAGCAGAAAAAACAACGGGATCCCCGGCATGCGGGGAGTGAACGGGAATGCGCCTTTGAAACTGGTTTGACGGCGCGGGATTGGAAGGGTGAAAGATGTACGAATTTTTGATGGATGAGTTTTATCAAAGAATGGATGGTGTGAAGCTGGATGCCTTTGGGATCCTCGATTCCCAGAACCGGATTCACACCCTGGGGACGGATTCCAAAATCATCGGACGGATTTTTGAAATGTTTGCCCAGCCGGTTTTGGCGGAGATCGCCGCCGCTCACGGGATGCTTCTGGAAACGCCGGAATCGCAGACGGTCTATCCGGATTTTATCCTGATGAAGGATCGCGCCTCCCGGGAAAAAATTGCAGTGGATGTGAAAACCACGTATGTGGACAGCGATCAATCCACCATCAAGTTCACATTGGGTTCCTACGGCTCCTACATGCGGAACAACACCAAGAACATTCAGTATTCCTACACGGATTACGCCAAGCATTTTGTCGTCGGTTTTGTCTATCGGAGAAACGGCGCGGCGCAGGAAAGTCTGGTCTATGATTATCAGGACAGAGAACAGATCCTGTTCCCCTATTATGATGTGCGCTATTTCATCCAGGAAAAATACAAGATCGCAGGGGATCGGCCCGGTTCCGGGAATACGGAAAACATCGGCTCTTTCCCCACCAGAAACCTGGAGGACCTGAAAGAGGGAAGGGGACCGTTCAGCGAACTCGGGGCGGACGTATTTGATCTTTATTGGAAGTATTACCCGAAATATCGCAGCGGGGAAAAATCATATACGACTCTGCGGGAATTTCTGGAATGGATCCCCCGGCAGGGAAATCAGCTGAGCCTCTTACATCCCTATGACCACGAAAAGCTGATGGCCGGCATCGAAGCGTACAAGAAAAGACATATCTGAATGATAAAACGGGAGAGTTAAAAAACTCTCCCGTTTTGCTGCATTATCGTTTGATTGCAAGAATTTCCGTCATAGGATGGCGATTGGATCTCTTTGCCCCGAAGTGATAGAAGTGAGAATACTCATACCACGTAAAATCCGACCAGTATTCATACAGATGGGAATTTGTCCGGAATTGATTTTCTTTCCACATGGACAGGCAGACATTTGCAGGGGTGGTGTGGGCCCATTCCGCAAGCGCAACAGCGTCTTCCTCAGACCATTCCCCTACATATGAGGTGTCTCTTCCCAGGTAGGGCGGATCGAGATAGATATAGTCCGCTTCGGTGGCAAAAAGAAAACTCTCCTGCCAGGGGGCGCAGACAAATTGCCACTCTTTTCCCCTCATGATCTGAGAGATCCTGGTCACCTGGTTGCAGATCTTGGTGATATAGGACTTGGAGAAACGATCGGGTTTTTGACAAAACGGAACATTGAACTTTCCGTGGCGGTTAAAGCGGATCATCCCGTTAAAATCCGACCGGTTCAAAAACAAAAAATACAGCGGATCACCGTTTTCATTGAACGCATCCCGCATATCCCGGTAATACGCTTCGCCGTACTGCCGCAACAAGCTGCCATGGTATTCCAGAAATTCCCGGACAACTGAGCTGTTGATGGTGCCGTTCTGGATGCCCTGGTAAAAAGCGATGATATATTCATTTTTGTCCGCCAACAGGGCACGCCTTGGCGCCAGATTGAAGGCCACGGCACCGCTTCCCATAAACGGCTCGATCCACAGGCCATTCTCGGGACATGCCGCATGCTCCATAATGAACGGAACTAATTTCGTTTTAATCCCCTGACACTTGATCGGCGGAATGATGAGTTTGGTCATAACGATTCTTCTTAGACATGAATAAAATTTCAGCGGCAATCAGGACCGGCTGATCCATAGCACCTGCATGAGAAAAGCGCGGAGGGGGATTCCCGGGAGCGCTTTGAAAGACCGGAACGGAACACAAAAAACAAGAAACCCCTATTTCATAGGGGCTCCTCATAAAATCGCGCTGTACCGCCGGATCATTGTTTTGATAAAAGAATGCAGCAGGTGGGCTGCTCTGAAAAAAGCCTCCGCGAACGCTCTGGCGTTCACGGAGGCTTGGTGCCGGTGGTGGGACTCGAACCCACACGGTATCGCTACCAACGGATTTTGAGTCCGTCACGTCTACCAATTCCATCACACCGGCCAATGCGGTACTTGCACATTATACAAGATAGAGAAAGAAAATTCAAGAGTGGATTTTGGTTTGCGCCAAAATCATGAACAGTCCGTAAAAAACGTGGAAAATCAAAAGAAGACCTACACAAATCTTGGTGGACGTGCTATGATGTATTCGTTAAATTATGCGCGTAATGCGCGCCAGTGATCTGCTGCGATGCAAAAAGGGGGAACGAGACCGTGAGACGATGGATGCGTGCCGCTTTGCTGGGGCTGATGCTTGGCGTGCTGCTGCAGACGGCCTGCGGATGCAGCACCGGATTCATTTTCAATCCCCAGGAGCTTTACAGCCTGCCGCAGCTGCCGCCGAAATATGATGCGCTCAACCAGTGCCTCTCTGAAATCATTAGCGGAGGCGCGGAGTATGCCGCCCCCACCTCTGGTACCAACATTCAGGCGGTGCAGATGGTGGATCTGGACGGTGACGGTCAGGAAGAGGCGGTGGCGTTTTTCCGCAATGCCGCCGATGAAAAACCTTTGAAGATCTATATTTTTGCCGCTGAAGGAGAGAGCTATCGGCAAATGGCGGTCATTGAGGGAAGCGGGACCGCCATTTACAGCATCGATTATCAGGATCTCAACGGAGACGGTGAGATGGCCCTGCTGGTGGGCTGGCGGGTCAGTACGGATCTGCAGGCGCTGTCGGTTTATGCACTGGAGGACGGCGAGGCTTTGGAGCTGGTCCGCTCCAATTATGTGAAGTATGCCATTACCGATCTGGATCAGGATCAGAAGAAAGAACTGATGGTCCTCCGTTCGGACAACCAGGGCGAGGGCGTCGCGGAGTATTACAGCTGGCAGGACAGCGGGCTGCTTCCCACTTCCACGATCCGCATCTCCATCACCATGGCGGAGCTGAGTCAGCAGGGCAGGATCGTCAGCGGTGTGCTGCGGGACGAGGTACCGGCTCTGTTCATCACGGGCGTGGCGGAAAATGCGGAGGCCATTACGGATATTCTCACCGTCCGTGACGGGGAGCTGACCAATGTGGTCCTCTCCAACATGACGGGTGTGTCCCAGGTGATCGCGCCGTTTCGGTCTTTATATCCCTCGGATATGAACAACGACGGGGTGACGGAGGTGCCGCAGCCCGTGAAGATGCCGGGATGGGGCAGCGGCGTGACGTCAGATGACGGCTACCGGATCGATTGGTACAGCTATGATTCCAATGGAAAAGGCAAAATCGTCATGCGGACGTATCATGATATGGAAAGCGGCTGGTATTTCCAGCTGCCGGAGGAGTGGACGGACCTGATCCAGGTGCGCCGCAGCTCCGGTACAGATGAGACGGTGGTGACCTTCTCCGCGCAGGATGGAGATACGGTGCAGGATATATTGAGCATCAGCACCCTCACCGGCACCAACCGGGAGATCCAAGCCAGCCGTGGAAACCGCTTCAATCTCAGCCGTCAGTCGGACGCCACCTATACGGCGGAACTGCTGAGCGGAAACAGTGAATGGAAATACGGCCTTACGGAGGATCAGGTTCGGGAGGCGTTCAGCCTGATCCGGCCGGAGTGGCTGACCGGAGACAACTGATCAAGCAGAAAGGACAGACACCATGAAAAAAGTACTGGTATTGGAGGATGAGTCCAGCATCCGCAGCTTCATCGTCATCAATCTGCGCCGGGCTGGCTATGATGTCATCGAGGCGGAGAGCGGAGAGGAAGCGCTGGACCGCCTGCAGGAGAATCCGGACACCAAGGTGGCGCTGCTGGATATTATGCTGCCGGGGATCGACGGATTTGAAGTCTGCCGCCGCATCCGGGCCACCAACACCAAGATCGGCATCA
>CALXDH010000049.1 GCA_944387015.1 uncultured Oscillospiraceae bacterium | reverse complement strand
AGATCGCCGATGATCACGGGGCGGCAGTAGTCGGCATAGTAGTTGGACACAGCCAGCTTAGCCACCAGCTCGGGGCCCACACCGGCGGAGTTGCCCAGAAGGACACCCAAAATCGGCAGTTCACTCATGAAAACTTTCCTCCATCATTTCCCCCGAGAACACTCATCTTCCTGCACCTCGGGAATGTTGTTTGCCCAGTTATATAGCAAATTCTATGCCAACAATAGTTCGCTTTCTCCGGTTGCTAAATTAAAATCAAATTTTTTGTCTATTGTGTAAACTTTCTGTCAATTTTTTCACGCAAAGTGCACATGAGTTTTTTGGAATATTTTGTAAAATACTTTCGTAAGTTCCCACCACCTTTTCCTTATTTTGAAACTGTTCATTTCATATTTCCCGCAAAAAGAAACCAAATGTTTCTTTTTTGTTTCATTTTACGGTTGATCTGTGTCATGGGAGCAGCAAGTCCAATGCTGATCCGCCGCCCCACTTCCCCAGACCCGTTAAGATTCTCTCCTCTTGCACGCGCAGGCATTTTATACACATTTATATCTCTTTGACAGGCAAATCGGACTGACCGTCTAAAATTCCCGGTACGGGTTGACAGGCCCCTGGAATTGGCATAATATAAAAAAGGTATCTGGAAAAACTGCATATCGTCCGGTAGGTAAGGCTACCACAGGGATATGGATCGCTGCCGCGGGGTGATGGAGACATCATGAGAGGGTTTGAACAGGTAATATCGAACACGAAGGTATTATCTAATGCGATTTCACCGCCTTGTGAGGCTAAAGCTTGAACGGTAAACGGGGTCTTTCCACGCGGAAGCCCCGGTAATGGAGTTCTCCAATCGTACCGGCCGGGACGATTGGAGATTTTTTGTGACGTTTAGAGGAAGGAGGACCCGTATGTTCGAGCATCAGGACACGCAGACGGATTTATTGGAGCAGATCGAAGATCTGATTCATGAAAAGCGATATGCTCAGCTGCGGGATCTTCTGGTTCCTATGGAAGCGCCCGACATCGCACAGCTGTGCGCGGATCTGGATGAGAAGACATTGCCTCTGGTGTTTCGCCTGCTGCCCAAGGAGCAGGCCGCGGAGGTATTCGTGGAGCTGGACAGCGACCAGCAGGAGATGCTGATCCAGGGCTTTTCCAACACAGAGCTCAAGGAAGTGCTGGACGAGCTGTATCTGGACGATACGGTCGACATCGTCGAGGAGATGCCTGCCAATGTGGTCAAGCGGATCCTGCGCCACTCCGATCCGGAGACCCGAAAAAGCATCAATGAAATTCTCAAGTATCCCGACGACTCCACCGGCAGCATCATGACCACGGAGTTTGTGGACTTGAAAGCCACCATGACGGTGGAGGACGCCCTCAAGCGCATCCGCCGGACCGGTCCCGATAAAGAGACCATCAACATCTGCTACGTGATCGACGATCAGCGCCATCTTCTGGGACTTTTGTCCATCCGCACGCTGTTGCTGGCGGAGGATGACGACATCATCGACGACATCATGGAGCACCACATCATCTCTGTCCACACATTGGATGACCAGGAATCCACTGCCCGGGTCCTGAGCAAGTATGATTTCCTGGCCCTGCCGGTAGTGGACACGGAAAACCGCCTGGTGGGCATCGTCACCGTAGACGACGCCATGGACGTTCTGCAGGAAGAGGTCACGGAGGACATCGAATTGATGGCCGCTATCCTGCCCGGCGACAAGCCCTATCTCAAAACCGGCGTTCTGGAGACCTGGAAGGCCCGGACACCATGGCTGCTGGTGCTGATGCTCTCGGCCACCTTTACCGGCATCATCCTGACCCACTTTGAAAACGCACTGGCCGCCTGTGCCATCCTGACCTCCTTTATCCCCATGCTCTCCGGTACCGGCGGCAACAGCGGCACCCAGGCCTCCACAGCTGTGATCCGTGCCCTGTCTTTGGGCGAGCTTCGCTTTTCCGACCTTCCCCGGGTCATCTGGAAGGAATTCCGGGTCTCCATCACCTGCGGTCTGTGCCTTGCGGCGGCCAACTTCGTGAAAATGATGGTGGTGGATCGCTGGCTGATGCATAATCCCGCCGTCACGCCGCTGGTGGCACTGGTGGTGTGTACCACGCTGGTAGGCACCGTGATGTGCGCCAAGCTGGTGGGCTGCTCGCTGCCGCTGCTGGCCAAAAAGCTCCACTTTGATCCGGCGGTCATGGCCTCCCCCTTCATCTCCACCATCGTGGACTCGCTGTCGCTGCTGATCTATTTCCGCTTTGCGTCGCTGTTTTTGGGACTGTGAGACCGCCGCGGCGGATCCCATATTGATTCTCAGTACAAAAGAGAAGCCTTCGGGCTTCTCTTTTTTTCAAATCCGCTGCACATACTTTCTCCATTCCCGCACAAACTACCCTCGGCGAAACGCCAAATCCATGTACGCAGGAGGAATATATTATGATGAAGGATTCCACCAACGGCGGCTGTGCCTGCACGCCCAACCAGAGCATCAAGTGCACTGTGAGCAACTGCGCCCACCACTGCAAGGACCAGAACTACTGCGGTCTGAACACTATCACCGTGGGCACCCACGAGGCCAATCCCACCCAGAAAGAGTGCACGGACTGCCAGAGCTTCCAGATGAAATAAACCCTCCGCGCCGGCTCCGGGGTCCGTATCCGCTCCCCGGAGCCTCTTTCTTCCTCCGGCATCGCTACATAGTTTCCGGGAGGCGATCGAATGCAACAACTCTGGACGGTACGGGTCGCCGGTGCCCTGGCCGGTCTTGCCAACGGTCTTTTCGGCGGAGGCGGAGGCATGGTATTTCTTCCCATCCTGTCCCGCCGCGGAGACCTCTCCCAGCGGCAGCTGTACGCCACCTGTGTGGGCGTCATTTTCCCTGTCTGCCTGCTCTCTGCCGCTGTGTATCTTCTCCGGGGCGGTGTGGCGCTGACTGCCGCGCTTCCCTATCTGGCCGGGGGCCTTCTGGGCGGCTGGCTGGGCGGGATGCTGTACGGAAAGGTCCCCACCGTGTGGCTCCGGCGGATCTTCGCTGGATTTCTCTTTTACGCGGGGGTGAAATATCTGCTGTGACGGACTGGCTCATTCCCTTTCTCTGCGGTCTGGGCGCCAGTGTTCTCTCCGCCTGGGGCGTGGGCGGCGGAACGCTGCTGCTGCTGGTGATGACACTGCTTCTTGACGTGGACCAGCGGACCGCCCAGGGCATCAACCTGCTCTTCTTTCTCCCCGCCGCCGCTTCCGCCCTGTTCGTCCACCGGAAAAACGGCTACCTGGACCGCCCCACCCTGCATGCCGCCATTCCGCCGGCGGCGGTCGCCGCCCTGCTGGGGGCCTGGATCTCCACGGCGGTAGATGCACAGGTGCTGCGCCGTCCCTTCGGCGTGTACCTGCTGCTCTCCGGCGTCAGTCTCCTGTGGCCCGGAAAGGCAAAAAAGCGTGACCTGTGATCCAGGTCACGCTTTTTGCATTCAGGACTCCTCTTCGGCCGCCTGCAGGATCAATGTTACATCCAGCAGTTCGCCGTCCCGGTAAAGGGTCAGGGTCAGGGGATCCCCCACCCGGCACTCCCGGCGGATCTTCAGCAGGTCCTGGCTGGAGGTCACCGGGGCACCATTGGCCGCGGTGATGAAATCTCCCACCTGGACTCCCGCCTTCTCCGCTGCGGAGTCGGCCTCCACAGTCTGCACCAGGATGCCCCACAGCTCGTCGCCCAGCTGTTCACCGATCCGGGAGACAGAGACTCCCAGCGCGGGCTGGGGCTGCACCTCACCGTAGGTGAGAAGGTCATTGACCAGCAGCCGGATGGTATCAGAGGGAATGGCAAACCCCAGACCCTCCACATTGGAATAGGAAGACGTCATCTTGATGGTGTTGATGCCCACCACCTGTCCGTAGGCGTTGATCAGAGGGCCGCCGGAGTTACCGGTGTTCAAAGCCGCGTTGGTCTGGATCAGCGACATGCTTCTCCCCTCTACCCACACGTCCCGGTTGATGGCGGAGACGATGCCGTCTGTCAGCGTACCCCGCAGTTCGACGCCCAGGGGGTTGCCGATGGCATACACCGGATCCCCCACCACCAGCTCATCAGAGCTTCCGAACTCCGCCGCCGGAAGTCCCGTCAGGTCCACCTTCAAGACCGCCAGATCGTTGTCTGCATCCCCGGCCACGTAAAGGGCCTCATAGGTGCGGTCATTGCTGAGGGTCACGGTACAGGAGGATCCTCCCTCCAACACATGGTAGTTGGTGAGGATATAGCCGTCCTCCGTGAAGATCACGCCGGTCCCCACGGACATGCCGTCCTCCATCTGCGCCATCACCGTCACCACCGACGGATTGAGCCGCCGGTAGATCTCCTGGGTGCTCAGCGCCTCGCCGTGGCTCTTTTCCACCGTCAGCGACGCCCCCTCCCCGTAGGGATAGGTGGGAATCGTGATCTCCTGCGACGCCGACTCCTCCGGATTTTCATAGTCATAGTAAAAGGGATTCCCGCCATTCCCGTCGGCCAGGAAGTACTGCAGCCCCCAGGCTCCGCCCGCAGCCGCTGCCAGCAGCAGGCAGAACACCACGAAAACCAGCACTCCCTTTTTCCGCCGACGGCGGCGCCGGCGGGAAACCTGCCGGGGCGGCGCCATCCGCTCCGGCAGGGGCCGCCGGTACGTCTCCACCACCTCCCGGGGGGCGGGGCGGCGGTAGGTCTCTACAATCTCGCCGGGGATCTGCTCCCGGCCCGTCAGTTCTTCCATGCAATTCCTCATGCGTCCATGCTCAGCGAGAAGGCAAACGTGGTGACGCCGTTTTCGCTGGTCACATTGATCTTTTCCTTATGCTGTTCCAAAATCGTCTTGACGATATAAAGCCCCAGACCCACGCCGTCTTTATCCTCACTGCGGGATTTGTCGCTTTTATGGAACCGCTCGAACAGCAGCGGCAGCTCTTCTGCGGGGATGGTATCCCCCAGATTCCGCACCGTGACCCGGGCTTTACCGTCGATGGTGGTGACGCCCAGATACAGCGTCGTCCCCTCCCGGGCGAATTTGGTGGCGTTTTCCAACAGATTGTAGATCACCTGGGTGATCATATCGTTGTCGCCCCGCACCAGAATGGGCTCCTCGGGAATGTCCGCATCCACGTCCAGATGCCGGTCCGTGATCTTCTTTTCCATGGAGATCAGCACCCGGCGCATACTTTCGCAGATGTCGAAATGGCTGCCGCTTTTGAGCGGATCCATCACCTGCAGCTGGCTCACGTCCAGCATCCGCCGCACCAGCCGGCTCAGCCGTCTGCTCTCGTTGGAGATGATCTGCAGATACTGCCGCTCATTTTCCGGCGGGATGGTGCCGTCCAGGATGCCGTCCGTGTAGCCGGCGATGGTGGTCATAGGGGTTTTCAGCTCGTGGGAGATGTTGGCGATGAACTCCCGCCGCTGCCGCTCCGTCTGCTGGAGGGACTCGGCCATGTTGTTGAAGGAGGCTGCCAGCTCTCCCATCTCGTCCCGCTGCCCGTAATCCTTCATGCGTACGTCAAAGTCTCCCTCGGCGTACTGCCGCGTGGCCTGCACCATCTCCCGAATGGGCTGGACCTGCCGCATGGCGGTGATGGAGGAGGCCATGAAGGCGATCATCAGCACCACAAAAGCCGTCATGAAGAAGAGTCCCACGAATCCCTGCCACATGGTGTCCGCCGACGTGGAGAGGGACACGGCATACACCACTCCCACGGTCCGGTCCGTGTCCCGGTTCACCACAGGAACACCGACAACCATCCGCTTTTGCTCGTACAGCCCGCCCAGATCGTCCCGGCGGGAAGTGGACCCTTCCTCCAGGATCTCCCGGGTCATCTCCTCCGGCATGGTGACCACCTTGCCGCTGAGATTTTCGTCGGTGGAGAGAAGCACATGCCCCTCTGTGTCACAGATCATAAACTGCACATCCGACACCGTGGCACCGAAGGATGCCAGCTGCTGAAAGCCGGGGTCGTTGCGCAGGTCCTCAATATTCAGATACCGGCCGCTCTCCAGATAGTCCACAGATAACCGGCTCATGATCTCCGCCCGGTCCAAAAGCTCGTCGCTCTGCTGGCTGCGGGCATAGTTATAGCTCAGGGAGAAGAAGGACGCGCCCAGCAGAAACAGCGTCAGCATCACCATGCCGGCCGTGACGAACAGCTGGCGCCAGTATAGTCCCTGAAACCGCTTGTGAATCCGTTTCATCGCTCCGCTTTCTCCGGCTGCTTGGCGCCGACCACCTCAAACTTGTATCCAACGCCCCAGACCGTCTTGAGCGCCCACTGGCTGCTGACGCCCTCCACCTTTTCCCGTAGGCGCTTGATATGCACGTCCACCGTGCGGCTGTCTCCGAAGTAGTCAAAGCCCCACACCTCATCCAGCAGCTGGTTGCGGGTATAGACCCGGTTGGGGGTGGATGCCAGGTGGTACAAAAGCTCCAGCTCCTTGGGCGGCGTATCGATCTTCTTGCCGTCCACGATCAGCTCGTAGGAGTCCAGATCGATCACCAGCTTGTCAAACGTCAGCCGCTTGGTGGTGTCGTTGGGGATCTCCGTCCGACGGAGCACCGCGTTGATCCGGGCAATGAGTTCCTTCATCTCGAAGGGCTTGACGATATAGTCGTCCGCTCCCATCTCCAGGCCCTGGATCCGGTCGAACACCTCGCTCTTCGCGGTGAGCATGATGATGGGGACCTTGCTGGTCTCCCGGATCTTGGCGCATACCGCCCAGCCGTCCATCACCGGCAGCATAATATCCAGCAGGATCAGGTCGGGCACCTGCTTCTGGAACTCCTCAATGGCCTTGCCGCCATCCGCGGCAATCCGGACGTCAAAGCCCTCCTTCACCAGATACATGTGGATCAGCTCCGAAATGTTGCGATCGTCCTCCACCACCAGAATATTCCGTCCCATGGCATTTCCTCCTGCGTATGTTGAATTTCTGCCTGTCTTTTTTCTTACTATATCATTATAACCCGTCGGATCGGGGTGTGTTGAATTTTCTGTAAAATTTGTCCAGCGGATCAGGTCGTCTCCGTAATGGCAAGGCACCGGTCCTCCGCGTCCTCCGCCGCCTCCAAAAAGGCGCGCAGCCCTGTAGCATCTACGCTCTCTCCCAGCCAGACCGTCACGCTTCCACGGCGGGCCGTGATCCGCCGCAGCAGGCTGTCCGCCGCGGAGGTACTTTTGAGCGCATAAGCCGACCGGTCCAGATCTGCCGTCACGCAGCGGTATCCGGCCCGCTCCGCCTCCTGAAGCCCCTGGCCCTCCTCGTTTTCCAGGATCACCAGACGGGTTTTAGTGCAGGTCGCCTGATAGAGCAATTCGTTGGACGCCGACAGCTGCTCTGTCACCGTCCGTTCCGGGTCCGATGCGTCGACGGCAAGCCCCACGGCCTGTCCCGTAGCCATCATCCGCCGCAGCAGATCCCCTTCCTGGGCCAGGAATTCCTCCGTGCAGAAAAAGGCCGCCTTGTCTCCCTTCCGGTCCAGTTCATCCAGCAGCGCCTCCACCGTCTCGCCCTGAGCGGCACGTACGCACAGATAGACGTTCTTTCCCTCTGCGGGCTCTTCCGTCTGCGTGGGATCTTCCGGCTCCGGATCCGGGGTTTCCTGCGCCGGTTCCTTGCTGCGCAGGTATTCGCTGTACCGCACTTCCATGGGATAGATGGCCGCGTCGGCAAAGGACTTGCCGGTCAGGCCTGCCTTGTCATTGTAGATCTGCACCAGGCGGCCCCGGGGGACTTTCTGCTGACTGTAATTGAGGTTGAAAAACAGCGTCACCAGCGACACCGCCACAAAAACCTCATCTCCGCGCTCAATGGCCACCGGATAGTAACTTGTCCCCTCTCCGTCACTGACCGTTCCCTTTTCCAAATCGAACAGCAGAGCCTTTCCGCTGCCGGAGAGGATCGGCAGATTCTTGGACGTACGGATATAATTGATCCCCAGTTCCTTGCGCACCGTTCCTGTAAAAATACTGGCCGGGATATACAAATATCCCCCGCTCCAGAAAGGCATGGTGGCATCCGACAGGGGCAGCACCTCGCTGTTGACGGCAATGAAGCATACCTCTTCCGCCGCCCGTGCCGGCCACAGGCCCATCTGGCACACCAGCACCAGCGCGCACAGCAGCGCCGCAGCTCTTCGCTTCATCACCGCCGCCTCCTCCCCCGCAGATTTCTGGAATGTATTATTTTATCACGCATCTGTCATCTTTGTAAAGCATCCGGCACATAGGCCTCCACAGTCACGCCGGTATAATAGTGGGTCAGGATCTCCAGGTAGTCTGCGCCGTCTTTGGCCATCTGCTGGGCACCATACTGGCTCATCCCCACGCCGTGTCCGTAGCCGGTGACAAAAAACACCAGCTTCCCATCCTGGACCTCCCACTCAAAGCAGGCCGACCGCAGTCCCAGGATGCTCCGCAACGTGCTGCCCTTTACCGTGACGCCCCCCACGTCCACTGTGGAGACACTGCCGGCCGTGTCGGTGACGGCGTTTTGCAGCCAGGTCTCCACCGGCCCGGACAGATCTGCCTCCGGTTCCGCCGCCAGGACCTTTTCCCGGAACTGCTCCTGGGTAAACTCCGCACGGCTGTAATAGTTGGGGATGCTGTCGCCCTGCTCGGGGGAGGTGACGGACTGCAGATAGGGAAGGTCGTTCAGCCAAACCTGCCCTGCCGCCCGGGTCATTCCCGCCGAAGAGGAGTGGAACACCGCCAGGATCGGCACACCGCCGTAGAGGATCACCTGGCCGTCGGTATCCCGGACCGCCGCCTCGATCTTGCTTTCATTTTCATCGGCATCCGCTCCCCAGTTGGACCGGGCCTGTTCCTCACTGATATAGGCCTGGCAGCAGGTGGAATCCGTGCAGATGTCGGCGGTATCTCCATGATTTCCACCAGTCTGAATTTTATAATAGGTATATGTCCGGGCCGCCACTGCCTGGGCCTTGAGTGCTTCCTCTTCAAAGGAAGCCGGCATTTCCGCCCGCACCACGCCCACCAGGTATTCGCCTACCGTCATCTCCCGCACTTCGTCTCCGTCCAGAACCTTCAGCACCGTTTCGCCGTCCAGCTCCCCCGGAACAAACGGGTCCTTCTGCGACTGCGCAGCCCGTTCCTCCGAAGAAAACAGCTCAGAGCGGAAAGGGACGATCACAGCCAGCGGCAACACAAACAAAATGGCCATCAGCACAGCGGATACCGCCACGCTCTGCCGCAGCGACGTCATTCGTTTCATGGATTTCCTCCTCTTATGCATCTTCTGTGGGTTGTCCCTCCATCCTATGCGCCCCGGCGGGAAAACATGAGACCGCCGTGGACAAACTTCCTCAGGCGTGATATACTGGGGCGTAACGCTTCCTTGAAAGGGATCATACTGTGATGATGAAACACAATCTGACTTTTCCCGCGCTGACCCTGGCGGGCGGCGCGGCAGCCTTTGTTCTGCGGCTCTTGCAGGTCCGCACCGGCTTTGAGGCGGAGACCGGACTGCCCATCCCCGGCAATCCCTGGGGGACAGCACTGATCGTGCTGCTGCTTCTCCTTGCGGCAGCACTGGTGCTGCTGGCCCGGAAGATGCCTCAGGAATCTGCGGCGCTGGGATTCCCCCAGTCCTTCTCCACCAGCAGCACCGGGATCCTGACGGTTTTGATCCTGGGCGTGTTTTTGCTGGGCGCTTCCGGTTTGCTGGATCTGTTCTCCGGACTGCGCTCCGGAGTTTCCATGCCGGCGGACGCCTATGCCATCACCGCCGACGGCATCTCCGCAGACGGCTTTTCCGCAAAGGAACATCTGGTGCTGGGGCTGCTGTCCCTCTTGTCCGCCGCAAGTCTCTTTCCGGCGGCAGCCGCCTGCCGCCGTCCCGGCAGCCATGAGTCCTCCGACACTCCCCGGAAAACCGTGCAGGGCAGCCTGCTGCTGGTGCCGGTGGTGTGTTTCGTGATCCGCCTGGTCCTGGTCTACCGGGTGGATTCCATCAATCCTGTCCTCTCTGATTACTATCTGGAGCTGCTGGCACTGGTCTTTTTGACCCTGGGTTTTTACCGGCTCTCCTCCTTCGCCTTCGGTGCAGGCCGAAACGATCTCTTCGCCCTGTACGCAGGCCTGGCTGTGATCCTGTGCCTTGCCGAACTGGCAGACGGATTCGGTTCCAGCCAGCTGCCCATCACGCTGTTCCACGCCGGCGGAGCCGTCACGCTCCTGGGCTTTTTGCTGCTGCGTATGGGAACGCCCATCCCCACCGGAAGGACCCGCCGCCGCCGTGTTCAGCCGGACGAGGAGGACCCTGCCGCGCCGTCCGACAACAGCTGACAGTTTACTACAAATTTCGACCTGCATCCACCACATTTCCCACACGTTTACGGGATGTTCATAAATGACGGGCCGGAAAACACAGAGAGAGGGCCAGCCGAATGGCTGGCCCTCTCTCTATTTTTTGGAAGATTGGATGAAAAGAAGTTTTGTCTCTTGCAAGTATTAAGATACCGGAGAGTTGTTAATCAAACCAGCATAAGTTGTTACAAAAGTTTTAAATCTCTGCTTCTTTTTTTGCTTCCCGATTCCGGATCTCCCGGAAAAACGCCGTCAGCACCTCCTGACATGCCTCGCCCAGAATGCCGCCCACCAGGGCGGGCCGGTTGGGGAACTCCTCCATAAAGAGGTTGGTCACGCCGCCGCAGGCACCGAAGGCCCGGTCACGGGCACCGTACCACACCCTCCGGATGCGGGCGTTGAGAATGGCCCCGGCGCACATGGGACATGGCTCCAGTGTCACATACAGCTCGCAGTCGTCCAGCCGCCAGGTCCCCAGCATCCGGTTGGCCTGGGCGATGGCCTCCATCTCCGCGTGGGAAACCGTGGTCTGGGTCTCCTCCCGGCGGTTGCGGCCCCGTCCCACGATCCTGCCGCTTTGAACGATCACGCACCCCACCGGCACTTCCCCGGCGGCTGCCGCCTCCCGGGCCAGGGCCAGAGCCTCTTCCATATAGCGTTCCTGTTCGGCTGCCATTTTGTTCCCTCCCAAGGTATGAAATCTGGCATAATTGTCCAAACTCTCCGTACATATAGGACAGGAGGGACACTGCCATGAAAACCGTTCTCTTTTCCAAAAAAGCCGCTCCGGACCCGGAGCTTCTGACACTCAAAGCCGAGCTGCTGGCAGCCCAGGGGGATCTTGCCAGCGCCTACCGCCAGTTCAATCAGGCGGTGGACCCGGAGCTGGTGGAATCCTGCGTGTACCAGATCAGCGCCGTCAAAGCCCGCTGCAACTACCTGATCCGGGCCATCAAGGAACGCAGTCCCGAGACGGCCGCCGCCGTTCAGATCGAGGGGGAATCCGCATGGACCTGAATCAAAAAATCATCGCCGGCATTTTGGCCGGCTTTTTCCTCATTGCCCTGCTGCGGGTGTTCAGTACCCCGCTGCGCCTGGTTTTGAAGCTGTTGGTGAACACGTTGCTGGGGTTTGCGGCGTTGTGGGTGGTGCACCTCACCGCCGGATTCACCGGGATCACCCTGGGGCTGAACCTGTGGAACGCCCTGGTGGTGGCGATCCTGGGAGTTCCCGGGTTCGTGCTGCTTCTTTTGATACAGTGGGTCTTGTAGCTACATACGATTTCCCGCATACTCTCCCTCCAAAGCCGGATGGCCCTGGGCCGTCCGGCTTTCCGCGTTTTCCTCCCCTGTGCGCAAAACGCAAAATCAAACGTGAGCATTTAAGAGCATTCAAGAGATATTAAAAGAAAACACGAGATATTACCGTGCTAAATGTTTTTTGTGTTGACAGGGACTTTTCCCTGTGCTATAAATAATCTTGCTCCGATTTTAACCCGGAGCTCTTGATTTGTAAAGCGAACCAACATTAAATATACGGAGGAAACACCATGTCCACTTTTATGGCAAACAAGGCCAACATCGAGCGTAAGTGGTACATCCTGGACGCCGCGGGCAAGCCCCTGGGCAAGACCGC
>CALXDH010000048.1 GCA_944387015.1 uncultured Oscillospiraceae bacterium | reverse complement strand
GCATCGCCGGAATCACCGGGGTTCTGAGCGGCATCGCCGGAATCGCCGGGGTTCTGAGCGGCATCGCCGGAATCGCCGGGGTTCTGAGCGGCATCGCCGGAATCACCGGGGTTCTGAGCGGCATCGCCGGAATCGCCGGGGTTCTGAGCAGCATCGCCGGAATCACCGGGGTTCTGAGCGGCATCGCCGGAATCGCCGGGGTTCTGAGCAGCATCGCCCTCACCCTCTACAGCCGGGACCTCCGGGGGAAGCAGGCCCTCAACGGGAGGCTCCTCTTCCTGCTTTACGGTTCCCAGCACATAGTCCGGCAGTTCCGACTCCAGATCGTCTTCACTGGTGCCGAAAGCAACTTCAATCTCTGCCGGGGAATCGTTCGGCAGTTTTACGGAGGACAGCTGGATCTTCTCTCCTCCGTCGTTCTCCGCCGCAAACGCACCGACACTCAGCAGACTCATGGACATGCTGAACGTCAGCAGCAAAGCGAAGAACTTCTGCAACTTCTTTCTTGCCATTTTTTCGTTCTCCTTTCCAAAAACTTGAGATCGAATATATGGCGGCTGGGCTGGCCTGGCGGCATCTGCCGCTTTAGCCCCCTGGCTTTGCGTCCCGCTCTTTCGAACGGTTTGCCCTTACATGTATTCCTCGCACAATACCTGACCGGAACCACCCACAAACCGGACCGTGGGCCCTGAGCGGCGGCTCAGGCGCTGGTTTGGGTCTGGTTGTGCGTGTCCTCCGGACTGGTGGCACTGTGCATGAGCAGAACCAACTCCAGCACGCTGCGGAAATTCTCTTCCTTTTCTTCTTCCAGCCAGGTTACCGATCCCTGCCAGCTGGCGTTTTGCCGGAAAATCACCCGCACGGAAAATGTGGCGATTTTTCCGGTGTGGGGTTCGTTTTCCGACGGAAGAGGGGGTGCGGGTTCCGGCTGCATCCGGAAAGACCGGTGGGCGGTAAACGACTGGGGAAACTGGAGTTTGTCCAGCAGGTCTTCCATGATGAGAAGGAACTGCATCAGGTTTTTGAACTCCGCGCCGGACGGAAGATACGGATGGTAGACCCGTCCGGTCAGGAGTCCCTCCTGAGCGGAGTCAATACACACCAGGGTTGTCCGATAGGGGTCACTGCGGATTCGGTTCTGCACAGGCTCATCACCTCCCTGCCTCTTGGATGAAAACAGTATACTGCGGGATGGTTACAAAAGCGGTTACATTTTCTGAAGTTGCTTTCAAAAAGTAGGTGGCAAAATAAACAAAAGTTTCGCTCAAATTTATGGAAAATGAATGTTTTTGGCAATACGATCGGTGAGATAACCGGGCTGAAGCGGTAAATTTATAGAAAAAGCGGACTTGTTCAGGCAGGATCCGACACCTGAGCGGGGGGGGGACCGCTTGGGATCGGGCACCTCCAAGGGGCCGGATGAAAAAAAGACCCCGCGCCGCTTCAAGCGGCGCGGGGAGGCGGAGCCAGGATGAGAGGGAAGGCTCCGAATAGAGGGGGATCGTCTCAGCCACGGAAGGAATAAGAGGGGGCACCCTTGATCCCGACTTTCACCCGGAACACGCTGCCGGCCAGGGGATAGGCGGCAAGGTCCGTGCCCTGGGCGCCGGTGGTGATGAAAAGCTCATCCATATCCCGGCCGCCGAAGCAGGCGCAGGTGACGTTGGGGCAGGGCAGCTCCACCCGGTCCAGAAGGGCGCCGGTGTCCGGGTCGAAGCGCAGTACGGTCCCGCCGCCGAACATGGCGATCCACAGCTTGCCCTCGCAGTCGATGGTCATGCCGTCGGGCAGTCCCAGCTCCGTCGGGATGGCGAAGGCCTCCCGGCCGTTGGAGAGGGTCACCGTGTCCGGGTCGAAGTCAAAGACCTGGACGTTGTGGAGCATGGTGTCGATGTAGTAGAATTTCCGGCCGTCGCCGCTCCAGGCAAGGCCGTTGCCTAAGTACAGCCCCGTCAGCATGGTCTTGACCTGGCCGTTGGGGGTCATGCAGTAGAGGCCGGCCTCCGGCTGGGCCTCGCCGGCGCCGGAGTCCAGACTGCGGCTCATGCAGCCGATCCAGAGGTTGCCGAAGGGGTCCGCCTTGCCGTCGTTGCAGCGGGTGCGGGGATTGGGCTCCGGGTCGCAGAGAAACTGCTTTTCCCCGGTTTTCAGGTCCACGGCGTACCAGCCGCTGAGCAGCCCGGCCACCATCCCGCCGCCGCTGCGGGGGACGGCGCAGCCGATGTTCTCCCCCACCTCCACGGTGGTGAGTTCACCGTTTTCCCAGGTGTGGATGCGGTTGCCCAGCACATCCACAAAGTGCAGGCACTGGCGCGCCTCGTCCCACACGGGGCCTTCGCCGTTGACGCAGCTGCACCGGATATACAGTTCCGCTTTCACGTCAATTCTCCTCTTGCGTGTTGTTTTTCATCTTCTCCGCCGAGGCGTCGAAGGCGTAGTACTTGGGAATGGTGCCGAACTCCATGCCGCCGGAGACGTTGAGGGTCACGCCGGTGATGTAGCTGGCCCAGGAGCTTGCCAGGAACAGCGCCGCGGTGCCCACTTCCTCGGGCTGACCGCCCCGGCCCAGCCAGGAGTAGTGGTTGCAGCGGTCCAGATAGGCCTCCGGGTCCGCCACCCGCTCCATCTCCTTATAGACGATCTCCGTCATGATGTGGCCGGGACAGATGGCGTTCACCCGCACACCGTGGCGGGCCTCCTCGATGGCGATGGTCTGGGTCATGGAGTTGATGCCGCCCTTGGTGGAGGAGTAGCCGGCGGTCTGCTCCTGGCCCACCTTGGAGAGGATGCTGGACATATTGATGATGGACCCCTTGGTCTTGCGCAGGTGGGGAATGGCGAACTTGCAGCCGTAGAACTCGCCCATCAGGTTGGTGGCCAGCACCCGCTGATAGCTTTCGATGCTCATGTCGCAGGCGTCCATGTGGATGGGGTTATAGCCGGCGTTGTTGACCATGGTGTCCAGCCGGCCGTACTTCTCTACGGCGAAGTCAATGAGGGCCTTCACCTGGTCCGGGTCGGACACGTCGCACTGGAAGAAGGTGCACTCGCCCTTTCCGGCGGCGTTGAGCTCCGCGGCGGCGGCCTCGCCCTTTTCCTTGCGCCGGGCGGCCATGACCACATTCATGCCCGCCTCGCTGAACACCTTGGCGCAGCCGAAGCCGATGCCGGTGTTGGCACCGGTGATGACGGCCACCTTGCCCTTCATTTCTTCTTCAATGGGAATCATGGAATCGTCCTCCTTGTTTGACTGCCTGAGGGATCACTGGTTTTTGATGGCGTCGTCAAAGGCCACGTCCGAGGCCGAGAAATTGATCTTCTTGGTAAAGGCGCAGGCCTCGGTGCCGCCGAAGACCCGCTCCATGCCGCTGTCCTCCCACTCGATGGACAGCGGGCCGGTGTAGCCGGTCTGGTTGAGGGCCCGGATGATGTTGTCGAAGTCCACGTCTCCGTGGCCGGGGGAGACGAAGTTCCAGCCCCGGCGCTGGTCGCCGAAGGTGATGTGGGAGCCCAGGATGCCGTTGCGGCCGTTGAGGTTGAGCTTGACGTCCTTGACATGGACGTGGTAGATCCGGTCGGCGAAGTCCAGCAGGAACATCTGGGGGTCCAGGCCCTGCCAGACCAGGTGGGAGGGATCGAAGTTGATGCCCAGGGTGGGGCGGCGGTCGAACACGTCCAGCAGCTTCTTGGTGCTCCAGTAGTCAAAGGCGATCTCGGTGGGGTGGATCTCCAGGGCCAGCTTCACGCCGCAATCGTCGAATTCGTCCATAATGGGGCTCCACAGCTCCTTGACCTGCTGGTAGCCGGCCTCCACCTGGGCCTCGGAGGTCTGGGGGAAGGAGTACCAGAGCTTCCAGATGGGAGAGCCCATGAAGAAGGTGACGGTGTCCACGCCCATGGCCTTGGCGGCGTGGGCGGTGTCCTTCATCTCCTGCATGGCCCAGGCCTGGATGGCGGCGGGGTCACCGGCGTACTGGGCGGGGGCGAAGCCGTCCAGCCGGGAATCATAGGCGCCGGGCAGGGTGTCGCACACGCACTGGCCGGCCAGGTGGTTGCTGATGGACCAGCAGCCCAGACTGTATTTGGCCAGGGTGTCCTTGACCTGCTGGACGTAGGCGGGATCGGAGGCGGCGCGGTGCATGTCCAGGTGGGCGGCAGAGAGCTCCAGGCCCTCGTAGCCCATCTTCTGGGCCAGGGCGCAGATCTCCTCCAAAGAGAGGTCGCCCCACTGGATGGTAAACAACGTAACAGGTCTTGCCATGATGATAACTCCTTTCTTACCGGTTGATGGAAACCCACACATTGCCCTGGCGGTTGCTCTCCAGGCAGGCCTCCACGAAGGCCAGACCGTCGGCGCCGTCGGAGACGGTGGGGTAGTCGATCATGTCGGGGGTGAAGGTGCCGTCGGCCTTGGCGGCGACGCACTGGGCAAAGCTGCGGTAGAGATTGCCCATGGCCTCCAGCCAGCCCTCGCTGTGTCCGGCGGGCAGACGGCCATACTGGGCGGCCTTGGGAGTCACGGCGGCGTAGCCCCGGTGGATCTCCCGGATGGTGCCGTCGTTGTCGATGACGGTGATCTTTTCCGGCGTCTCCTGGAACCAGAGGATGGTGCCCTTGCTGCCGTAAACCCGCAGCCGCAGGCTGTTGTCCGCGCCGATGGCCACCTGGCTGGTCCAGTAGATGCCGGAGGCACCGTTGTCATACTCCACCAGCACGGAGTCGTTGTCGTCCAGCACCCGGCCGGGGACGATGACGTCCATCTTGGCCAGGACCCGGCGGATCTTCAGCCCGGTCACGTCCGCCACGATGTTCTCCACGTGGGTGCCCAGGTCGCCCAGGCAGTTCACGCCGCCGGAGCGGGCGGGGTCGCAGCGCCACTCGCCCTGCTTGCCGCCGTGGTCGTCCTCATGGGCCAGCCACCCTTGAGGATATTCCGCCATCACGGCCCGGACCTCGCCGATGGCGCCGGAGGCCACCAGATCCCGGGCGTACTTGGTGGTGACATGGCCGGTGTAGGTGTAGGTCACCATGAACAGCCGGTCTTTCTCCGCCGCCAGCTGCTCCAGCTCCGCGGCCTGGGCGTAGGTGACGGTGACGGGCTTGTCGCAGGAGACGTGGATGCCCGCATCCAAAAACGCCTTGCAGATCTCAAAATGGGAGATGTTGGGGGTCACCACCACCACAAAGTCGATGCCGTCGGGGCGGGAGGCTTCCTTCTCCGCCATCTCCCGGTAGTCGGCATAGCACCGGGCGGGGTCCAGCCCCAGCGCTTCCGCCGTTTCACGGGATTTTTCGGGATGGGAGGAAAAGACGCCGGCCACCAATTCGGCCGTGCTGTCCAGGGCGATGGCCCGCCGATGGGCGTCGCCGATGAAGGAACCGGGGCCGCCGCCCACCATTCCGTAGCGCAGAACCTTTTTCATGCTCACATGCTCCTTTCAGACTTCCCGACATATGCGGAAACAGCCCTGGGGCCTGTTCCGCTTTCTCTGGCCTCATTGTAGCATCGCACCGCCGGAGACGCCGCCACAAAGTTGCAGAAAAAAGATGACAAATTTGCGGTTTTGGAGTATGCTGGGCACATGAAGTACGAGTACGAATTGATCTCTCACAACTACATTCGTGGATTTCACCTGTTTTTGGTGCGGATTTTGTACAGAACGCCCCATCTTCACCGGGAATTTGAAGTAAATCTGATTCTGGACGGCTCTGTGGAGATCCTCTCCCAGGGACGGGGGTATCACGCGGGGACAGGGGACTTCTTTGCCTTTGACCCCTATCAGCCCCACGAGCTCCGGGCGCGGGAGGGAACGGTCCTGATCCTCTCCATTCAGATCTCGCCGGCCTTTTTCAGCGACTATTTCCCCCAGATGGAATCGGTCCGCTTCGGTACGGAGATCTTCCACCGGACCGCCTCGCCCCGCCATCAGCAGCTCTACCGGCAGCTTCTGGAACTCACCTGCTGCTACTGTCAAAAGGCGCCCTTTTACGAGCTGGACTGTGCCCGGGACATCAACGCTTTGTTCCGTGCCCTGCTGGATGTGTCCGCCTTTACGGTGGTCAGTGAGGCGGAGCGTCCTGCCCAGCGGGCCCGGCAGGAGCGGGTGCGCTATCTGGCGGAGCGGATCGAGGGGGGCTTTTCCGAAAAGCTGCTGCTGGGAGATCTGGCCAAAGAACTGGGTGTGGACCTTTACTATCTCTCCCACTTTTTCCGGGAGCACTTCGGCCTCTCCTTTCAGGAGTATCTGGCCAAGCTCCGGTGTGAAAAGGCCCGGCGGGAGCTGCTCCTCACCGACCGGTCCCTGCTGGACATCAGCCTCTCCTGCGGCTTTTCCAGTCCCAAGTATTTCCAGCGGGCCTTTCAAAAGCAGTATGGAGCCACGCCCAAGGAGTACCGCCGTCAGGCCCCGCGGGAGACCGGGGAGCTGCCCGCCGCCTCCGTGCTCACCTCTCAGGAATTTCTCAGCGACCAGGAGAGCCTGCGCGTCGTCCAGCGGCTGCTGGAGCGGGGATGATCGGCAAAACAGTCCGGCCGCAGGCCGTGTGCTTTGAATAGAAACGATAAAACGGATGCAGAAAGCGCCCTCCTGATGGAAATCCATCAGGAGGGCGCTTTACAGTTCGGCGGGAAAAGCGGCCCGGCGGATCAGGCCTTTTGGTAGAGCTCCAAAATGGCGCCGTCCTTCCATACAAATGCCAGGCGGTCGCCCATGTCGTTGGCATCCATGGGCCCGCAGATGACGCTGTCGGCGTCAGCGATGTAGGCCTCCAGGTCATCTACCAGATAGGCCACATGGGGATTGCGGTGGAGGACCTCCGGGAAGGGGGTGCCTTCCTCGAATTTCAGATACTCGATTTTATAGTCGTAATCGTCCACATTGCTGAACCAGAATTTGGCGCCTTCATTGTAGACCATGCCGGGCTTGCGGTTGGTGATGGGGATCCCAATGTGCATATATGCAGCGGACATATGTAAAGGCTTTGAAAGCTAAGGTGACGATTCCGGTTGGCTTCCATGGACACAGCAATCTCGGCCTGTCCCAGGCCAACGCTCTGGCAGCGGCAGCTGCCGGTGCCGATGAGATTGACTGCGGGTTGCTGGGCATGGCCCGTTCTGCAGGTAACTGTGCGACAGAGTTGGCAGCGGCAACTTTGAAAAAAGAGGGATACCTGCAGGAAGTGGATCTGTATGGATTGCTGGACTTCCTGGACAAAGAGCTGATTCCCGCTATGGAACCCTACGGCTACCATGTGGCGGTAAATCCCACGGATCTGATACTGGGCCTTGTCGGATACCACTCCAACTTTCTGCCCATGTTCCGCAAGGTAGCAGAGGAGGAGCACATCTCTTTGCTGCGGCTGATTGCTGACGTCTCAGCCATGGACCGGAAGGCTCCCCCGGAGTCCCTGCTCCGGGAGATTGCCGAAAAATTAAAATAAAGGGAGAACACCTGAATATCTTCAGCAAATTCATCTGATGGTATCTGCTAAAAGTAGGACAAGTTCTCTGCAAAAAATTTCACCAATTGTTTATACATACATATCGCTCCTTTTTACCAGAAGCCCCTCTGTCCGGTGGGGCTTCTGGTATATTTTTTGTTGGAATAGCAATTATTCTAGAGTTGTAAGGTCTGCTCAGCCGATGAACGGCGGAATTCTGGCGGTTCCACTGTTCCGTGGAGAAGGAAGCACAGGAAACGAGGTTCCCAGACATGACCGTATTCGCGACTGCCCCGGGGAAACGGCGCAAGCGGGGATCCGGTTGCGTTACCCTTATCAACGGCTGCCTCTGGAAGAGTCGGTATTTATCCCGAAAACCAGACATAAGCAGTACTTCCGAAATGCCTGCGGGCATACCTCGGAGGCGCAGAGGCCGCTCTAAAAAGGAGAAAACAGACTATGAAAATAAAAACTCCCGAAATTCATGTGAATTTCGGGAGTTTTTTGAAGAGGCCAGACTTGAACCAGTGACCTCCTGAGCCTGGGAAACTTTTTGGCCCTTTTTAAAGGGTTCCTCGTCAGCCAAATGAGTTTCCAGGGCGCGTCTTGCTGCACAGTACCCATCTGATCCGTACACTTGCGCGGCAAGTATAGCTTCCCCGGCAGGCGTCCGCCAAAAGGCGCCTGCGGTAAAACGGCAAATCAATCTTGAGGCTCGATCATTTCAAAGTCGTATAGTCTTGTAGCATAATCGGTGTAATACCGGGTGTCCTCGTCGAGATTGTGGCCATTGAAGTCGGATTTTAAGCGAATCCCGCAGTTGTTCAGAAAATCCCCCGGGAGAGTATAGTCCTCGGTCTCTCTCGGCATACGGACATAGGGCTGACTGCTTTCCACAGTCAGAAAGCGGCCGCTGACCGGTTTGACGTTCATCATACAAGAACGGCTTCTCATGTGATAGACTGCGTCATTCCGGAGGCCCTGTGTACGCAGCACATACATAGGTCTGCCGGAGCGGAAGATTTCCTGAAAGCTCATATAGCAGGCATGGTCTTTCTTGGGGGATACCAGCTGCAGCGCGTAATAACCGTTTTTTCCGCTCTGTATTCTATGGACGGCAGCATCCTTTGACCATACGCGAATGCGCTTGTAATGCTCGATTTGCTGGGCAATATCCGTTAAATCGTCGTCGCTGAGCTTGCTGGGATTCAATTCATATCCCAGCTGGCCAAAGGCGGCAACTTCATATCGGGTGGAGATGGGGGGTTCACGCATGGTTTGATGGTTTGGGACGGAGGAGACATGGCAGCCCAATATGCTGAGGGGATAGCCGTAGCTGTAATTTGTCTGAATCTGCATGCGGCACAGCGCGTCCGAGTTGTCACTGGCCCAGAATTGGGGTATATAGCACAAAAGGCCCAAATCCGCCCGGTTACCGCCGGAGGCACAGCTTTCAAAAAGAATGTTGGGGAACTTGCGAGTTAGCCGCTGCAAAAGGTCATAGAGCCCCAGAATAAAGCGATGGCCTGTTTCCCCCTGAGAGGCGGCATCTAGGATGGGAGAAAATACGTCACTCATCCCTCGATTCATATCCCATTTGACGTAATCCACCCCCTGGGAGAACACCTTGCACAGGGAGTCATAAATGTAGTCAATGACAGCTGGATTGCTGAAGTCCAGAAGGTGCTCGTTTCGTCCCAGGCTATGGTGCTGGCCCGGAATGGAGAGGGACCACTCTGGATGGGCGCGGTACAGATCGCTGTCAACAGACAGGGCCTCCGGTTCCACCCAGATTCCAAATTGAAGTCCATATCATGAATCTTCTGAGAGAGACCGGAAATGCCGTTGGGTAGCTTTTCCAAATTGCAGTACCAGTCGCCCATAGAAGTTTTGGCGCTGTTTCTTTTGCCGAACCAGCCATCGTCCAGAACCAGCAGCTCAATGCCTAATTTTTTGGCAGAAGCCGCCATTTCCAGGATCGTATCCTCATTAAAGTTAAAATACGCGGCCTCCCAGGTGTTGATCAGCACGGGCCTTGGCTGATTTGTCCACATTCCTCGCAGGATGTAGGAGCGAATGAACTGGTGGAAATGGGAGCTGAGGCCCTCGAAGCCCTGGCACGAATAGCTCAAAACGGCCTCAGGGGCAACAAAGCTGCTGCCCGGCGCCAGATTCCAGCAAAAGCCCTCCGGTTGAATGCCTGTGGAAAAACGCAGCCGCTCCAGCTCGCCGCTCTGGGCACAGGAGTAATGGTTGCCGCTATAAATCAGGTTGCTGCCATAGACCTCGCCGGAAGTCTCGGTGCAATCCGGACGTGAGAGCATCACGAAGGGGTTGGCGCGGTTGCTGCTGAATCCGATTCTGGATTCATTTACAGATTTTTTCCCGGGGCAGGGAGTGTCAGCCCGGTGCATTTCGCTGGTCCAGCTTCCATAGAAGTTTGTAAAAATGTATTGATTATCCTCAAAGTCAAGCTGAGAGCTTAAAAGCTTTTCAATCACAATGGGCTGACTGGTCCTGTTTTCCAGCACCGGACGCCTTACAATGACGTCACATTCACGATACGTCGTGTAATACAAATGCAGCAGTAAGCCCGGATGATTGGCATCTTCCAGGGTAACGCACAGGGTCTCGTCCTCTGCGGATTTGGGCTGCAGGGCGGCAGGCAGCTGTGGAAAATCGGGCTTCTCTTTCAGAATAGCGTGTTCCTTATATAAAAAATCACAGGTCCTGGAGCCGTCGGCAAAACGGAGGTCCAAAAAGGGATCTCCGTAATCCCCCTTGCCCAGAGAGGAAATTTCTCCTCTGAGCAGTTCCATGCTCAAACAGGGAGTGCTTGGGTCATAGCAGATGGTTGCGCTGGGAAGAGAGCTGTGCTTTTGTTTCAGCGCCTGCTCTGCCATTGGGGCCACATGAATTTTTTGCCCATAATGCAGATGCTCCAGATGCCCGGCCTGCTCCACACGGAAAAGATAGCTGCAGTTTTGGGTTTGGAGGTGGAATAGATTGTGTTCAAATGAAATCACGGTTTTTTGCCTCCTTGTTTCAAGATACGCCAAATCGTTGTTCGGCTGATTTGTAAAATATCAGCTGCTTTTTTCTAGTTTCCGCCCTGCTTTTCAACCACTTTTTTCACAACCGCATGGGTGATGGACTCCAGAGACTGGTTCAGGTCGATGCTGTCTTCTGCATCTTTCCCAGCAGATGGATACAGACTGTCTTCCTGCGCTAATATCCGGGCCACATCCGCCTCTTGAATGAAACTCTCCGCAGCTTGAAGGACTAACGTTTGAAAAACACGTTTGAATTGAGGAAAATCTCCGGGCCATGAATACGCTTTGATGCATTCCTGCGCGTCAGGAGTGAGTGCAATGACCTGCTTGCTGTATAGCATATTAAAATAATTTATGCAGATCAGCGCCATATTTCGAAGCTGCTGGGGATAGGCGCTCAATCCGGGAATGTCCACTTTTTCCAAGGACAAGCTGTTGGCAATGGCGGCACGGGAAGAGTCGTTTTGATCCCTCAACGCTGAAAACAGGATCCAGTTTCCGGATAGAAAGTTGGATTTCTTTAAAAATCCGGCAAGGCGGTTGATCTGAGACTGTGACAGGGAATCACAGTTTTTCATGTAAATTGTAGTGCCGCTGCTTACAAGCGGACTTTCCGTACTGTCAAACAACCAGAAAAAGCGGTCAGGATTCAGAGCGGACAGATCGATTATGGTGAAGGGATCGCTGTCTCGCTGAAATTGAGAAAACAGTTGGGCAGCAAGAACATCCAGCAAAAGAACAAGGGACTGAGCGTCCGGGTGATCCACGGCATCCACACCTTGCTGAACAACTGCCTGGAACAAGCTGTGGCGGAGCGGCTGATCCTGGTGAACCCCGCCAGGGGCTGCAAGCTTCCAAAGATGGAAAAGCGGGAGATGAAGGTCCTGCCGGAAGAGAAGATTCGGCCCTATCTGATGGAAGCAGACAAGCGGGGATTACTGGCACCCTTCTATCTGGAACTGACCACGGGACTGAGAAGGGGAGAGCTGCTGGCCCTCCTCTGGACGGACTTGGACGTGGAGAACCGAACCATCTCCATCACGAAGCAGGTGACGCGCACTAAGGGAGAACTGGTAGTAAGCCAGCCCAAGACCCATAATTCCATCCGCGTTCTGCCGGTCTCACAGCAGGCGGTGGAGTTACTGGTGGAGGAGCACAAGAAGCACCCGGGAAATCCCTACATGTTCCCGTCGCCCAAGACGGGTGGGATGTTCGATCCGGACTCCTTCCGGCATACCCACGAGAAGATCCTGAAAGCCATCGGTGCTGAGCATATCCGGTTCCACGATCTCCGGCATACCTTCGCCACGCTCTCTCTGAAGAACGGGGTGGATGTGAAGACCCTGTCCAGTACCCTGGGACATTACAGTGCGGGCTTCACTCTCAGCACCTACACCCACGCCACGCCGGATATGATGCGGGAGGCAGCGGATACGATGGGCGATGTAATTGGAAAGGCGATGTAACCATCAAAATAAACATAAGACAGCACCGGGCTGGGAAATTCCTGCCCGGTGCTGCCGTTCTGGTAAATATTCTGTCAGTTTGTTGCACAGAAACATGCAAATTTTTCATACGTAAGCATGTATTTGAGAAAACTTTCAGGAGGGAAACCTATGAGCAAGGAAGCAACTGGTGAAAACGGTGCTGTTTTGGGGAGCAGTGACTATTGGAACCGCGTAAACCGCGCCACTTTTTTTGGCACGCTGATGCAAAGACCGTCAGAAACGAATTACCACGAAACATTACGGGAGGTGGGGAACCGTGCTGGCGCCGCAGTGGAAGAGATCTACGACGACTTACAGGAACACATAAACGTCATTCGCAATATATCCTCTGATCGAAGGAGCACACTTGCCAAGCAGGTACAATCGCTATATGATGTATGCAGGATGTCCGGCAGTTTTTGCAGCCATAGCAGTGACTGCATAGGAATCCTGAATCTATCCTCTTCTTATCTCCCAGGCAGTTCTTTGCGTGACGATCAGGCTGTCCAAACCGCAATTCAAAAAATTAAGAACTGTTCAGACTTCTTTGCCAGTGAGTGTCTTGATTTGCTTCAAAAGGCTGTGGATTGGAGTATTTCCTTTGCGGCAGGGAGCAATGCAAGAAAGACTGCATTCCTCCAGGATATTTCACAGGGAAAGGATAAAGAATTCTTACGGGATGTACTGAACACATACCGTAGCAACAATGAATCGGCAGATCTGCGGGGGCGTTGTGGGTATTCCATTGGCAGCAGAGAATATCTGAACTATGTGGAACGGAAGGTCCTTTTGCAGGATCTTCCTGCCATATACAGCGATGACTACGATGGAGGCATAAAGGGCTCCTTGGAAGATATCGCGCGCCAATTACAACGGGATTTATCGCAAAACGAACGAGAGAACAACTATATCACAGACGATACAGCCCGGAACCTGCGTGCCGCTGTTAGCGAACTGGAACGCTGCGGGATCAGCACAGGTATTTCCGACAGCATGATCGAGCGGCTGGCATGGTTTGTGGGTGGCGATGCAGCAAAAATCCGCCAGTTACAGCAAAGATT
>CALXDH010000047.1 GCA_944387015.1 uncultured Oscillospiraceae bacterium | reverse complement strand
TGGCCCGTTGGTCAAGTGGTTAAGACAGCGGCCTCTCACGCCGTTAACATCGGTTCGAATCCGGTACGGGTCACCAAGTTCTTTCTTGACAAGGCGCGGAAAGAGCGCTATAATAATGGATGTTCTCCGGCAAAAACCGGAAGACAGCAGTTGGTGCTGATTAGGACGAGGGTCCACCCGTTCCCATTCCGAACACGGTAGTTAAGCTCGTTCCTGCCCACAATACTTGGCTGGTGACGGCCCGGGAAGATAGGTAGCGCCAACACTTAAGAGACAGTCAAACGACTGTCTCTTTTTTTGCGTTTTGCTGGCTTTACAGGATGGGATATGATATGCTCAGTGCAGAGAGAGGAGGGCGTTGAATGGTTGATCCGAGAAATCGCGCTTTGCGTCCGCCCATCCACCGCAGCTGGCTCCGCCTGCGGATGGGAAAAGCGTATTACACGGGAAAGCGGTATTTGCTGTGGTGCTCTCCAAAGTTTCGCTGGGCGAAAAACCGCAGCCAAGTACTGCTGCCTAATGTCCAGTTCCGGCACGCTACCCCACTGATGCGGCAGTTACGGGGCGAGGATCTGGAGCTTCAGCGCAACAAAATCACCAATCTGCGTCTGGCGGTGGACAGATTGGACGGGATCATCTTGGCCCCTGGGGAGACGTTCAGCTACTGGAAGCTGATCGGCAAGCCTACCAGACGCAAGGGATATTTGGAGGGGATGGTGCTGTTTCTGGGCCAAATCGGCAGCGATGTGGGAGGCGGTCTCTGCCAGCTCTCCAACCTGATCTTTTGGATGACCCTGCACACGCCGCTGACAGTGGTGGAGCGGTATCGGCATTCCCATGATGTGTTCCCGGATGCAAACCGAACGCAGCCCTTTGGAAGCGGCGCTACTTGTGCTTATCCGCACCGGGATCTGATGATCCGCAATGATACCCAACAGCCCTTCCAGCTTTGTCTTCGTGTGGGGCAGACCCATCTGGAAGGCGTCTGGCGGGCCATGACACCGCCGGAATATCGTTATCAGATCGTGGAGCGGAATGCCCGGATGGAGCAGGCATTCTGGGGAGGATATGTCCGCCATAATGAATTATTCCGCCAGATATTTACACCGGATGGAAAACTGGTACGGGAGGAGAGCTTGTTTGCCAATGATGCCATTATGATGTATAACCCGCTGCTGCCGGAGATATAAGAGCACCGTTGCAATTCATCTGCGTAGAGGACCGGGGCTGTTGAGGGAACAAACATAATAGGCGGCATTTTCAGCCACTGTAAGAGGCAGCTGTGCAGTGTGCCGTATGAGAAGATGGACAGCGATTCGAGCGGCTCAGGGGAGCGCATACGGCTTTTTATCGGATATGGGTAGAGCTGGGGGTGTATATTCGTTTTTAGGCGGGACATATGCTGCTTTCAATAAAGAAAATACTTTATAAAAAGGCCACCCTCGGATGCAAAATCTGCATCCGAGGGTGGCCTTTTTCAGTTGAAATAAGTCATTTGCTCAGCGAAGATTGTATTACAGATGGGCCTTTTCCAGGCGGCTGGAACGCTTCTTGCCGTACCAGCAGATGATGCCGACATACACCACAGCAGCAGCAATGCCGATGCCGTAGGCCACAGGCCAGGGAATGTTGAAGCCGATCTTAGCGTTCATGATGTAGGTGATGGTGATAAAGGCATACCAAGCACCGGGGATCAGGGGCATCCAAACCCACTTGCCCTTGCCGTTCTCGAACATCCAGATGGAGATGGCCAGGAAGGCGAACAGGGACAGGGTCTGGTTGGACCATGCGAAGTAACGCCACAGGATGTTGAAGCCCTCGGAGTTCATCTTGGCGAACACCAGGATCACAGCCACCAGAGCGAAGATCACAGCGGACAAACCGACACGCTTGCTCTTGGAGCTCTGGTCGATGTGGAAGGACTCAGAGATCTGCAGACGCAGGCCGCGCAGAGCGGTATCGCCGGAGGTGATGGGCAGCACGATGATGCCCACCAGGGCGATCAGGCCGCCCACGGAGCCCAGGATGTTCTTGCAGACCACGCCGACAGTGGCGGTAGCCAGAGAGGCATTGGCCTCCTGCAGGCCCAGATTGTACACGCCCATAGCAGCAGCGGCCCAAACCATGGCGATGAAGCCTTCCAGAACCATCATGTTGTAGAAGGTCATCCGGCCCTGACGCTCGCTCTTCATGGAGCGGGAGATGATGGCCGTCTGGGTGGAATGGAAGCCGGACAGCATGCCGCAGGCCACGGTGATGAAGAAGATGGGGATGAAGTGGTTGGCGTCGAAGTACTCGCCATAGCTGAAGGAAGTCACAGCGCCGTCAGCGGCGGTGAACTCGAACACGGGGGACTTCCAGTCATCCCACACGTTCAGCAGGGGATAGCCCTTGACAAACAGGCCGATGAACACGCCGATGGCGGAGAACAGCAGGATCGCGCCGAAGACGGGATAGATCCGGCCGATGATCTTGTCGATGGGGAACAGGGTGGCGATCAGGTAGTACACAAAGATGACACCGTAGATGACCCAGGTGGAGACGGAAGTGGCCTTGCCGTCAAAGCCGAAGACCTGCGTAGCAGCGATGTCGCCGGGGGTGTAGATGAACACGGCGCCCACCAGCAGCAGAAGCAGGGAGCAGAACACCTGGTAAACACCATAGACGCCCTTGTTGGAATACTTGCGGATCATGGAAGCCATCTGGCTGCCGCCGTCACGCAGGCAGATCATGCCGGAGAAATAGTCGTGCATGGCGCCGCCGATGATGTTGGTGATGGGGATGGTAATGAACGCGATGGGCCCGAACAAAATGCCCTGGATGGGTCCAAAGATGGGGCCGGTACCTGCGATATTGAGCAGGTTGATCAGGGCGTTCTTCCAGCCTCTCATGGGAACATAGTCCACGCCGTCCTGCTTGGAATAGGCGGGAGTTTCCCGGTCGTCGGGGCCAAAGACCTTTTCGCAGAACTTGCCGTACAGTGCGGCGCCCACGAACAAGATCACAAGGCCGATTATGAATGTTGTCATACACACACTCTCCTTTTCTGGTCCAAACAGGACCAAATCTGAATTATACGATAGCAGATTTCAAAGAGAAATGCTGTTAAAAGATAGGACACAAACGTTTAGAATATGCTATGATTTCGCATTAAAAGATAAAAATATTATCAACTAATCCTTTGCTTTTGAGAAAAACAGGGCCCTGTCAGCAGACAGGACCCTGTTTTCCCAGACAGAAAAGACCACAAAAAGTGCAGATATGTAAGGATCAGTCGCCTTCCGCCATGCGGTAACCGACACCGACCTCTGTGAACAAATATTCCGGCTCCGCAGGATTCTTTTCGATCTTGCGGCGGATGTTGGCCATATTGACCCGGAGGATCTGGTTATCACCGCTGGCGCGGGGGCCCCAGAGTTCCTTGATCAGAAAATCATATGTCAGCACTTTGCCGGCATACTTTCCCAAAAGTGCCACGATCCGAAATTCACTGAGTGTCAGGTGAACATTTTCACCACGGACAAGAACCTGGTGTTTATTGTAGTCAATGGTCAGCTCGCCGACCGTATAGGTCCCCGTCCGGGCGATCTCATCATTGCCGGAAGCGGTACGGGTGTGGCGAATGGCGGTGCGGACCCGGGCAAGCAGCTCGTCCGTACCAAAGGGCTTGGTCAGGTAATCATCCGCACCCAGATCAAGCGCATCTACCTTGTCCTGCTCGTGGGAACGGGCGGATACCACCACCACCGGCAGACTGGACCAGCTGCGGATGCTGCGCAGAATCTCCATACCGTCCATATCGGGGAGACCCAGGTCCAAAATCACAAGATCCGGGCAGTGAGAGGAGATGATAGACAGGGCTTCTGTTCCCGAGCGGGCCTGGATCGCTTCGTAGCCATGGGAATTCAAGACGGTGGAGATGAAATGGGAAATGCTTTTCTCATCCTCTACCACCAGAATTTTTTCACGGATGTTCATGTAATTCCTCCTCAGAAAGGGGCAGGCGGAAGGTAAATTCCACCCCCATATCAAGATTTTTTGCTTCCATTGTTCCGCCGTGGGCACCCACGATCGCCATGCAGACGGAAAGGCCGAGGCCCATATTCCGCTTACCGTCTCCCGGGGTAGTCTCGTTGTGCTTGATCGTACCGTCAAAGAGCGTCGGCAAGTCCTTGGCAGGAATCTCCTGCCCGTCGTTCCAAATGGAGAAACGTGCAAAAGAAGATTCCTTTTGCACGGAGACCCGCACCTGGGAGGTGGTTTCTCCGTGGATCACCGCGTTTTCCATCAGATTCGACAAAACCTGCTCAATCAAAATGGGGTCCATGGGGACAAACAAAAGCGTGTCCGGGGCCTCCACCGTGACTCTAATCTGGGGAAAACGCTTGCGGAATTTGCGGACAGCCTCGCCCAGTACTTCTTCAGCGACTTCAGGCTCTTTGGTGATCTGGGCGGTCTGCGTGTCATTGATGCGGGTGATGGAGAGCAGATTCTCCACAACGCGGATCAGCCACTGTGCTTCGTCCCGGGCATCCTCCAGAAGCTCCCGCTGATCTTCCTGAGAAAGACCTGGATTTTCCAGGATGGTGGAGGTGGCGCCCATGATCGAGGTCAGAGGGGTACGAATATCATGAGATACGGAGCGCAGCAGATTGGCTCGCATTTTTTCTTTTTCATTTTCTACCCGAAGCTGCTCTTGCTGCTTAGCCTGGGTGGTGAGGGTGCTGGTGATGACGGAGACCATGAGAAGGGTCAGAAAGGTCAGCGGGTATCCGGTGATCTTGAAGTTGAATGCCCAGTAAGGGTAAGTAAAAATAAAGTTGACGCCGATCACTCCCAGCACAGAAGCAATCAGACCGAAGAGATACCCATCGGTAAAACGGGAAATCAAAAGGACCGCCAGAACAAAGATGGGGGATGCAAAGCCGTCGGTGCTGTCCGCCATACCCAGAAGCATGCACAAAACCACGGCACACGCAAAAACCCCAGTGGCGATCCAAAAGTTCTGCCAGGAAAAACAAAACAGGCGGGAGGGACGGTTGGGTGAAGATGACAAGGAAAAGCCTCCTTTAAACCACTCCGAAAATCTGGGGATAGATACTTATTTAGTATATCAGATTATGCATAAAAATTCTGTTAAGAGTTCTGAGAAAAATCTCGGAGCTTTTATAAGTTTTTGACAAAGACACCGGCAGACTTATCAGCAATTAAATGGAAGGAACCGTTATAATGATCACACCACAGCGAATTGAAAGGAGCGCAGCTTTACCATGGACAAAAGGTTGAAAGAATATTTGAAAGACGGAGAATGCATCCGCTGGCAGGGAAGTCCGGAGCGATTTGAGCTTCTGGAGAGAAGCTATCGCATCCGTGTTCTTGGACAGTGGATTTTATCTGTGCTCATCTGCGGCGGTACCTTGGCAATCTACCTGGCAATGGACACGGAGAAAAATACCGGCGTGATCGCGCTGCTGGCCCTGGTGGCTCTGGTGCTGATCGCGTCTCCCCTGGTTGAACAGAGAAACCTTCGCGGTCAGCACTACTGGATCACAAATCAGAGAGTGATCCTGATGTGCAGGGACCATTCCTTTTTTTATATCCCGCTTCAGAATGTGGATGTCTGCAAGGTGGTCAAAAATCAAACCGAATGGCCATGCCTTGCCATCGGCAGCGCGATCCTGGAGGATGTGGATAAGCAGCTGCGGTGGAGAGCCTGCCATCCCAAGGTGGAGACCGAGGTGAAAAATGCCGGTGACTGCGCCGTGGGAATGATTTTCTACGGTATCAAAAACGCAGATGCCGCCATGCAGTTGCTCCAGCCCTATACACAGCAAAAGGCCGCCTGACAGAATACGGTCCGGCAGGTTTTCCCATAGCTTCGGGATTTCAGCACAGCATTTCTTTTCTGCAAAAAAACGACCGCCTCGTGCGGCCGTTTTTTTGCAGCTTTTTTTTGCCTGCGGCACAGTGGCTGAACTGTAAAAGAAAACAGAGTACCAATCGGCAAAAAAATTTTCCAGCCGATTGCACGAAAACGTGCAACTTTTTTCCCATGGCGGCCAGGTGTGTAGACAAGGAGGTGATGCCGTGGAAAAGCAGACGGACGGACAGCGGCAAACGTTCTGCCGAACCTATCTCAGGACCATGGACGCCGATCAGGCGGCCGCCGCGGCCGGATACCAGGATGGATACGCACGGCTGCGGTCGGAGCCCATCCGGCAGTGCCTGCGGCGCATGCGGGAGGCTGCTGCCGGAGAACTGCGGCAGGAGGACGTGCTGCGCCAGCTGGCCCACCTGGCATTCGGCAGGGCGGATGACGTGCTCCGGCTGGCGCTCCGGCCCGGAGAGACAGAACTGTCCGGTCTGGATCTGACGGCGGTGGCGGAGTTCAAAGCCACCGAAAAGGGACTGGAGATCAAACTGGTGGACCGGCTGCGGGCACTGGAGCTGCTTTTCAGCCTGCTGGAGAGCACCAGCACCAACGCCGCGCAGTCGCTTTATCAGGCTCTGACCAAGGCCGGCGCAGAAAAGGAGGCGTGGGGAGACGACTGAGATCACGCGCTTTTCTCCCAAGCAGAAAAAAGTGCTCTCCTGGTGGTGCCGTCCCGAGAATTGGGAGGCCATCATCTGCGACGGTGCTGTCCGGAGCGGAAAGACCTTTTCCATGGGACTTTCCTTCTTCCTCTGGGCTATGGCGGTATTCGACAAAAAGCAGTTCGGCCTGTGCGGCAAAACCATTGCCTCTTTGCGCCGCAATCTGCTGACGGAACTGCTGCCCTATTTACAGGGACTTGGGTTCCTTTGTCGGGAAAAACGGTCAGAAAACCTTCTGACAGTCCGTTTCCAGGGGAGGGAGAACCGCTTTTTGCTCTTCGGCGGACGGGATGAGTCCAGTGCGGCGCTGATCCAGGGAAGTACCCTGGCAGGGGTACTGCTGGATGAGACGGCACTGATGCCCCGGAGCTTTGTGGAACAGGCCTGTGCCCGGTGCAGTGTGCCCGGGAGCCGCCTGTGGTTCAACTGCAACCCGGAGGGGCCCTCCCACTGGTTTTACCAGGAGTGGATCCTGAAAGCCCGGGAGCGGCGGGCACTGTATCTTCATTTTACCATGGAGGATAACCCCGCCTTGACGCCACGGATCCGGGCGCGCTATCGCAGCGCCTATTCCGGGACCTTCTACCGGAGGTTCGTATTGGGCGAGTGGACAGCGGCTCAGGGCCGGGTTTACGACTTCTATGACCCGGAGCGGGACCCGGAGGCGGTACCGGAGGGAACATTCTCCGCCTGGCGTGTATCGGCGGACTACGGGACGGCAAACCCGGCGTCGTTCGGACTGTGGGGGAAGCTCAACGGCGCCTGGTACCGGACGGAGGAGTATTACTACGACTCCCGCCAGGTCGGACAACAGAAGACCGACGCGGAATATGTGGAGGACCTTAAGGCGTTGTTGGCGGGGCGGCGACCGGAACGGGTCATCGTGGACCCCTCGGCCGCCAGCTTTATCCAGGCCCTCCGACGGGCGGGATTTCCCGTGACTCCGGCAGACAATGATGTAGCAGACGGAATCCGGGTAACGGCGGATCTGCTCAAGCGGCGCAGGATCATTCTGTGCCGCAGCTGCCGGGACTGTCTCCGGGAAATGGCCGTTTACTGCTGGGATACCCGCAAGGACCGGGACGCGCCCAGAAAAGAACAGGATCATGCCATGGACGACCTGAGGTATTTTGCCATGGACCTGGCTGGCGAGGAGCGGGGCGGATTTGCCGCGGCCTGGGTGGAACGGCGGTCCGCAGGATGACCCGCAGCGAAAAAGGAGAGGAGGACAAGAACCGGTGAACTGGTTCAGACGAAAAAAAGAAACTGCGGTGCCGGGAACGGTACAGCTGCGCAGCGGTGAGCGCCACCCCTTCGGTATGCTGGCGGACTATGTGCCGCTGCAAAATGGGGAATTGCAGCTCTATCGGGCGGTGCGGGAGGCGGTGCCGGTGGTGGACGCCGCCATTTACAAACTGATCCGCATGACCGGCGGTGTGCGTGCGACTTGTCAGGACGCAGCAGCCCAGCGGCAGCTGCAGACATTCCTGCGGACCGTGCCCACCGGCCGGGGACAGCAGGGGATCAACGCCTTTCTGGACTGCTATCTGGATTCCCTGCTGGTATGCGGCAGGGCCATCGGGGAGATCGTTCCTGCCAGAGGCGGCCGGGACATCGCGGCGCTGCTGTGCGGCAGGGCGGACTGCATCGACATTCGGGAGGGAAGTCAGCCGCTGGAGTTTTGCATCTGCGGACCGGATGAAACCGGCCGGATGGAACCGCTGCCGTTTCAGAACCTGCTGCTCTTTACGCCGTTTCATCCGGAGGCGGAGCACCCCTACGGCGTGTCGCTGATGCGGTCACTGCCGTTTCTCACCGACATTTTGATGAAGATCTATCACACCGTGGGCGTCAACTGGGAGCGGTGCGGCAACGTGCGCTTCGCGGTGACCTGCCGGGACGGCGGAAACGGTCAGGCAGTGGAGCGGAGCCGGATGCTGGCCTCTGAGTGGTCTCAGGCCATGCAGGAGACCAAGCAGGGCAGCGTGCGGGACTTCGTGGCGGTGGGGGATGTGGACATCCGGGTCATCGGCGGCGACGCGCCGATCCTGGACAGCGAGGTCCCGGTGCGGCAGATTTTGGAACAGGTGGTGGCCAAGACGGGCATCCCGCCCTTCATGCTGGGACTGAGCTGGTCCTCCACCGAACGGATGAGCGCCCAGCAGGCGGACCTTCTGACCACCGAGATCACTGCCATCCGGAGAGCGCTGACGCCCACCGTGGAACGAATCTGCAGGCTGTGGCTGCGGATGCATGGTTTTACCTGCGGGTATGAGGTGGTCTGGGATGACATCAACTTGCAGGACGAGGTGGAAGAGGCCAAGGCCCAGCTGTATCTGGAGCAGGCCCGGAAGCTGCGGATCGAAAATGATGCGGCGGAGGGCATCCGGGCAGCGGAGGGCACGACATGAACATCAAAGGGGGCATGGATGTGGAAAACGACATGAAACAGCCGTCCGCTCAGGAGGAACTGGCGTACATCAACCAGTTTGCCAAGTCGCCGCTGACGGCGGAAGAGGTCTACTTCTTCCCGGTGCGGCTGTGCGACAACGAGGTGGACCGGGATTTTGAGCGGTTCGACCGGGCGGCGCTGGAGAAGCTGGGAGAGCTGTTCCTGGGAAAGAGCGGGCTTTTTGACCACCAGTGGTCTGCGCAGGGCCAGACCGCCCGAATCTATCGGACGGAAGTGGTGGAGGAGCCCGCCCGCCAGACGGCGGCGGGGGATGGATACTGCTGGCTCAAGGGCTGGGCCTACCTGCTGCGGACCGAAAAAAACCGGGATCTCATCGCAGAGATCGAGGGCGGCATCAAGAAGGAGGTCAGCGTGGGATGCAGTGTGGCCCGGCGGGTGTGCTCCGTATGCGGCGCGTCCGAGGGGACATGCAGCCATGTAAAGGGGCAGACCTACGGCGAGCAGCTGTGCTTTTTGGAGCTGCAGGACCCCACGGACGCCTATGAGTGGTCCTTTGTGGCGGTACCCGCCCAGCGAAACGCCGGTGTGGTGAAGCGCTTCGGTCCGGAGGACGGACAGATGCAGGTCCTGCGCAAGCAGGCAGAGCTGGGGCGCAAGTATCTTCACTGGCTGCGGCGGGAGGTGGTGCGTCTTGCGATGCTGGCGGACGACGGCCTGGATGGGCAGGTGTTTGCCGGTGTTGCTGAGAAGCTGGAGGAGCCGGAGCTGCTGGAGCTGCGCAAGACCTATGAGGCCCGGGTGAACAGCCGTTTCCCGGCATCTGCACAGCTGTGCCAGCAGCCCCGGACGCCGGAAAAACACGATGAGTCGATGTTCCTGGTCTGACGGCCTGGACAAATAAAAGGAGGATGACAATGAAGCTTTCTTACGAGGGAATCGGTCAGTGGGCGGCAACCTTTGCCGCAAGTGATGTGGCGGAGGGCGAACTGGTGAAGATCAGCGCCAACGGCACTGTGGCAGCCTGCACGAAGGGGGACCCCTTCTGCGGCATGGTGCTCTCCGTCAGCCGGGGCGGCGACGCCTGTGCCGTGGCCCTGGGGGGCCTGGTGACGGCCGGATACACCGAGACGACACCGGAACTGGGCTGGGAGACCCTCTCCGCTGACGGCACCGGCGGTGTCCAGGTGGACGAGGGCGGCCGGAGCTATCTGGTGGTGGACGTGGACACCGACGCCGAAACCGTTACGTTTGCACTGTAAGGAGGAGAACACATGGCTTATCACTACGAAAATCTGAAACTGGAAAAGGGCATGTACGGCCGCAGCGGCCGCAGCTTTTCCCAGACCCTGGAGGAACTGGACCCCAGCGAGCACTACCGCGGCACCCCGCTGGAAGGTCTGGACGCCTTCCAGCGTCAGCTCAAGCGCTTTGACATCCGGGTGAAGGGCGCCGGGTCCGACATGGTGGAGAAATTCTTCCACACCACCGACTCCGCCGTGCTGTTCCCGGAATTTGTCTCCCGGGTGGTGCGTCAGGGCCTGGAGGAGGAGAGCATCCTGCCTGACATCACCGCCACGGTGACCAGCTTCGACGGCATGGACTACCGCTCCATCGCCTCCGTGCCCACCGAGGAGGACAAGGCCCTGCGCCGCGTGGAGGAGGGCGCGGCCATTCCGGAGACCTCCATCCGCACCCAGGAGAACCTGGTGCGCCTCCACAAGCGGGGCCGGATGCTGGTGGCCTCCTACGAGGCCATCCGCTTCCAGCGGCTGGACCTGTTTTCCGTGACGCTGCGTCAGATCGGCGCCTACATCGGCCGGATGCATCTCCAGGATGCTGTGGATGTCATCACCAACGGCGACGGCAACAACAACGCCGCGGAGGTGTTCACCGTGGGCACGCCTCCTATCTCCGGCACTGCCAAGACCCTGGACTACGGCGCACTGCTGGACTTCTGGAGCCAGTTCGACCCCTACACCATGAACACCATGCTGGTCAGCAGCGACGTGATGCTCGCCCTGCTCAAGCTCAGCGAGTTCCAGAATCCCCTGACGGGCCTCAACTTCCAGGGCACCGGCACCCTGACCACCCCCCTGGGGGCAAAGCTGCTGCGCTCCAGCGCCGTGCCTCAGGGGACCCTCATCGGTCTGGACCGCCACTACGCCCTGGAGCAGATCAGCGGCAGCGAGGTGACGGTGGAGTATGACAAACTGATTGACCGCCAGCTGGAGCGGGCGGCGATCACCTCCATCTCCGGCTTTGCCAAGCTCTTCCCCGAGGCATCCAAGGTGCTCAAGGTATGAGCGCCCCGGAGCAGACCGGCCTGGCCGGAGAGCAGCAGCTTTCGGCGATGATTATTATGGCCAAGGCAGTGACCGGTGCCGGAGAGGAGGACATCTCACTCTTGGAGTCCCTCTGCCGGGCGGAACTGACCATCTGGAGCCGGAGGCTGCGGCCGGATGTGACAGTGGAGGACTGCAGCGATACCTTCTGCTGCGCGGCGGCGGTTTCCGCCGCCGCCGACTTCCTGACACTCCAAAGCAGCGCCGCCGGCGCGGCATCTTTTACAGCAGGGGAGGTGTCGGTCCGGGAACGGGATGCAGGGGAAGTGGCAAAGGTGGCTCAGAGCCTGCGGGAGACCGCAGAGCATCTGATGTCTCCTTACATCGATCCGCAGCAGTTCCAGTTCCGGAGCGTTCAGGGATGAAAACAGGATGGGAACAGGTCCTGGCCAGATATGGACAGGACCTGACGATGGAACCAGGGGGCCAGACCGTACAGGCATTTTTCCAGCCCCTGGCGGAAAAGAGTGAGCAGGTGCCGGATGAGATGACCGGCATCGGATGGCTGGACGGGCGGCTGTGGCTATATCTGGGAACGATGTCCCTGGAGACGGGGGATACCCTGCGCTGGCAGGAACGGCGCTTTCAGGTCAGAAGCTGCCGCCCTTACTGCCTGGGGGAACAGACGATGGTTTTCTGGGCAGTTTTGGAGGAGGCGAAGGAGGCGGCATCATGAAAGAGCTGATGCAGATCTCACAGGCGGTGATCGATGCCCTCGGTGAGGCTGGGGTACAGGCCATGGCCGCCTTTCCCCCGGAGCGGGTGAAGCAGTATGACGGTGCGGTGGCTGCGGTGAGCGTGGGAACCGCGGAGGGCAAGGCGGTGGGCTTTTGCAACTACCTGGGCCAGGTCTGGGACGAGGAGGCCGGAACGGTGGAGGAGCTCTACGGCAAACAGCTGGAGGCAGTCATCACCGTGGAGATCCGGGCCGCGCGGGCATCCCTGTGCGAGGAGGGCTGCGCTGCGGCGGCGGAGGTGCTGCTGGGAGGTCTTCCTTCCGGGATCCGCGCCGGGGAACTGAACTGGGAGGCTATTTCCTGGGAGAAGGCCACAGGGATGTTTTTACGCCGGGGCGGCCTTCGCTGTCAGGCGGTCTTTACAGCCAGGAGCCAGGAGGATGGCACCGCCTTTTTGGACTTTACATTGAAGGGAGTTGTGTGTACGTGAGCGTACTGGAACACGAGCGGCCGGGCGTCTACTCGACCTACGACGCTTCGGCGGTGGTATCCGCCGGACAGGCAACCAAGATCATCGGGGTTGCGGCCAAGGCTGTCAAGGGAACGGAAAAAGAGCCGGTGACCGTCACCGGCTACACGGCCGGGGTGGAGGCTTTTGGGGAGGATGCCGAGACGCCGGGCATGTCCACCATTTTGCGGCTGCTCTTTGCCAACGGCGCCTCCACGGTGGTGGCGGTGCGAGTGGCGGAAAATGGGGAGCTGGCAGATTATCAGGCGGCCTTTGCGGCGCTGGCGGATCAGGATGTTCAGATCCTGGTATGCGACAGCGCCGACGTGACGGTGCAGCAGGCCCTGCGGACGGCGGTGGAAGAGGCTTCCGCCAGCCGCAGGGAGCGGATCGCCGTGGTAGGCGGCAATGGGGAGAGCGCGGAAGAACTGGTGGAACGGGCAGCGCAGCTCAACAGTGAGCGGATGGTCCTGGTGGGGCCCGACGCTTTGGACAGCGCCGGCAAGACGATCTCCGGTGTTTTCATGGCAGCGGCGGTGGCCGGTGTCATCGCCTCCAACCGTGATCCGGCGGTGCCTCTCAACGGCGCGGAGGTAAAGGGCCTGGGAGGTGTTGCCCAGACATACAGCGACAATGAGGTGGACCTGTTGGTGCGGGGCGGCGTCACGCCCATGGAGAGTGTGGCAGGAGTGCTTTCCCCGATCCGGGGCATCACCACCCGGACCACCACCGGAGAGGCGGCGGACACCACCTGGCGGGAGCTGACCACCATTTTGATCGTGGATGACCTGATCCCCTCTGTACGCA
>CALXDH010000046.1 GCA_944387015.1 uncultured Oscillospiraceae bacterium | reverse complement strand
ACGAAGCAGCCGTTGTTGGTGCCGGAGAACCGGCCGTCGGTGATGAGGGCGGTGGACAGGGCCAGACCGCGGCCATAGAGGTACTTCATGGCCTTGAACATCTCCCGCATGCCGGGGCCGCCCTTGGGGCCCTCGTAGCGGATGACCACCACGTGACCCTCGTGGACCTTGCCGGAGAGGATGGCCTCCTCGGCCTCCTCCTCAGAGTCGAAGCAGATGGCCTCGCCCTCGAAGTGGTGCAGGCTCTTGTCAAAGGCGCCGGGTTTGGTGATGCCGGTGTCGGGAGCCAGGTTGCCCCGCAGCACCGCCACGCCGCCGGAGAAGCCGAAGGGATCCTCCATGGTGCGCACCACCAGGCCGGTGGCGGGATAGGGGTACTTGTGGGTGGCGATGTTCTCTGCCACGGTGTGGCCGGTGACGGTCATCTCACCGGTCTCCAGGATGGACTGCATCCGCTCCATCAGCCGAGGCACGCCGCCGTCGTGGTAGAAGTCGATGACGTTGTACTTGCAGGAGGGGTTCATCTTGGCGATCTGGGGAGTGGTGCGGGAGAGAGAGTCGAACTCATCCAGGACCTTGATGTCCAGCTCCGCCTCGTGGGCGATGGCGGTCAGGTGCATGACGGCGTTGGTGGAGCCGCTCATGGCCAGGCAGGCCTTGATGGCGTTGCGGATGGAGCCGTTGGTGATGATCTTGCGGGAGGTGATATTCTTCTCCACCAGCTCCATGATCTTCACGCCGGTCTCCTCGGCCTTCATCATCCGGGCGGCGGAGGTGGCGGGCGCCAGGCCGCCGTCGGGCAGGGTCATGCCCATGGCCTCGGCCAGGGCGCACATGGTGTTGGCAGTGCCCAGGTAAGAGCAGGAACCGCAGCCGGGGCAGGCGGTGTCCTCCAGGGCCACGTACTCCGCCTCGGTGATCTTGCCGGCGGAGAGCATACCGTAAGCCTCGGTGCTGGAGGTCTGGTCGGCCTGACGGCCGTCAAAGACCACGCCGCCCTCCATGGGGCCGCCGGGGAGGAAGATGCAGGGGATGTTCAGCCGGGCGGCGGCCATCAGCATACCGGGGACGATCTTGTCGCAGGACCCCAGCAGCACCAGGCCGTCAAACAGGTTGATCTGGGCCATGGACTCGATGGAGTTGGCGATCAGCTCCCGGGAGGGGAGGATGTAGTGCATGCCGTCGTGGCCCTGGCCCATACCGTCACAGCCGCCGATGACGCCGAACTCGATGGGGGTGCCGCCGGCACGGTAGATGCCGTCCTTCACCCGCTGTGCCACCTGCCGCAGGTTGTAGTGGCCGGGCACGCACTCGCTCCAGGCGTTGGCGATGCCAATCACGGGACGCTTGAGGTCCTCAGTGGTAAAGCCCATGGACTTGAGCGTGGCGCGGTAATACTGATTGCCCAGTCCTTCCAGAATGTGTTTGCTGCGTTCCATTGATGTTCTCCTTTTTCGCTTGGGCCGCAGAGAAACGGCCCGTGGGTTGACAAATTTGCATTAAAAATCGTACCACGTCGAATCCCACAAGTCAATGGCTGAAATGACGGGATTGTTCACACTTACTCCAGCAAAGAGAATCCCCGGGCCCCGGCCAGCTGCTCCAGCTCCTCCCGGGCGTCCCGCAGGCAGCGGCATACCAGCGTCTCCTTGTCGGGCGTGCAGCGAAACAGCGGCGCGGAGACGCTGAGGGCGGCAAAGACGCGGCCGTTCCGCCGCAGCGGCACCGCCCAGCAGGCCAGCTGCTGCGCACACTCCTCCCGTTCAGCGGCAAGAGCGCCGCTGCGGATCTGGGCCAACTGGTCCAGAAGTTGGGGCAGCTCCGTCACGGTGTGGCTGGTGAGGCGGGGCAGTCCGGCGGCGTAGAGGGTGCGGACCTCCTCATCGGAAAGACCGCTGAGCAGCGCCTTGCCCAGGGCGGTAGCGTTGGCGGGGAGCCGGTCCCCCACCCGGGAGATCAGGCGGATGGCCTGGGGAGAGTCCACCTTCTCCAGATACAGGATGTTCCCCTGGTCCAGCACGCCCAGCTGGCAGGTCTCCCGGCAGCGGGCCACCACTTCCTCCATGACCCGGTGCAAGACCGCAAGACTCTGCTCGGCAGGGAAGGAGGCGCCCAGTACATAGGCACTGATGCCGATGGAATATTGGCCGGAGTGCTTGTCACAATGGACGTACCTGCGTTCTTCCAGAGTGTGGATGATGGAAAAAAGGCTGCTTTTGGGGATGTGCAGCGCCTGGGAAAGTTCTGTCAGCGTGTAGCCGGCGCCGTCGGCACCGGAGAGAAGCTCCAGAAGGTCCAGAATGCGGCTGGTGGCGCGATGTTGCTCCTGCGGCATGGCGATGATGCTCCGTTTCCTCTAAAATCAATGAAATGCGATTACGCTTCATCATAGCAAACCCCGCTCCGTTTGACAAGGCGCAGGGCTGTGGGACAGGACGGACAAAAAGCAAGGGCTTTTTTGGGAAAGTCCACAGAGTTTGAATTTCGGCGCTTTTCCTGTTGACAAATGCGGGAATCCGTATGTATAGTGAAGATAATTGATTCTGATAGACGGATGCTGTTCGAATATCCGAACAGTCCTGCCTGCGGAAGGAATTTGAATTCGTAAAATAGGAGATGGTTCCGATGAAGTGTGAAATGCCTACCATGGACAGCGTGGCCAGATTCAAGGCCGCAATGGACTCCGACAAGGGTGCGCTGGGTCCCTTTATGATCGGTACTGACCCTGCGTTTGTGGAGTCTGCCGGCCATGCGGGATACGACTTTGTCCTGTTGGATATGGAGCACGGCACCACGACCTTTGAGACGCTGCCTCACCTGATCCGTGCTGCCAACGTGGCCGGTGTGTGCCCGGTGGTCCGCGTGCCCCGGGGCAGCGACATTTGGATCGACCAGGCGCTGGACGTGGGCGCCGGCGGCGTGATGATCCCCCAGATCGACACGGCGGAGCAGGCCCGTGCAGCGGTGTCTGCGGCCAAGTTCTCTCCCGTTGGTACCCGCGGCACCTGCCGGTTCGTCCGCTCCGCCGGTTTCGGCGCTGTGCCCGGCAGCGAGTACTTCTCCAAGGCTCAGGACACCGTGGTGATCCTCCAGGCCGAGGGCAAGAAGGCTGTGGAAAACCTGGACGAGATCCTGGATGTCCCCGGCATCGATGTGGTGTTCGTCGGTCCTTACGATCTGTCCAGCTCTCTGGGCCACGTGGGTGAGATCGATCATCCCGAGGTGGTGGAGTGCATCAAGGGCATCATCGCCAAGGCCAATGCCAAGGGCGTGAAGATCGGCTGCTTTGCCGATACTGTGGAAGGTGGCATGAAGTGGCGCGATCTGGGCGTCAAGTTCATCGGCTACGCCTGCGATACCTATCTGTTCTACCAGAAGGCCAAGGCAGACGTAGACGCCTTCGTAAAATAAGCGGTTCGTTTTGACCAGCTCTCCCCCCATTAAAAGAGCTCCGTGCGCAGGCACGGGGCTCTTTTTTTGCATAAAAAAGGGTTGACAGACAGTCTGTGGGTCATGTATATTAACTGTATTAGTACGGGTAATACAGTTAACAATATCTTAACATCCAGCACTTGACAATTTCAGAAACTGTGTTATTGTATTAGTTAACTAGTACAGTTTGAAATCATGGCATTTCGTTCCAACGATGAAGGATAAAAAAACCAAGGCCGACTTCACACAGATTTAAACTGTTTGCGGCGAAGCTCTGATTTGGATAGAGTATGCTGGATTCGGCGGAACCGGAGAGAGTTGAAGAAAAACCCGGGACGAGATCGTCTTATGGGTAAAAGAGGAAGCGAGGCGTTTCCAGAATGAAGATTTTGATTACAACCGATTGGTACAGCCCGGCGGTGAACGGAGTGGTGACTTCCGTACTGAACCTGCGGCGGGAACTGGAGCTGCGGGGACACGAGGTCCGGGTGCTGACCCTTTCGCAGGACCTGCACTCCTCCGTGCAGGACGGCGTGACCCGGATCGGGTCTGTGGCGGCGGGGCTGGTGTATCCCGGCGTCCGGCTGCGGACGGCCCTGGCGGGTCGTTGGGTCCGGGAGCTGGTGGAGTGGGGACCGGATGTGGTCCACTCCCAGTGCGAGTTCTCCACGTTCTTCCTGGCCCGGCGGATCGCCGAGGAGCTGAACGTGCCGCTGATCCACACCTATCATACGGTGTATGAGGACTATACCCATTACTTTTCTCCCAGCGTCCGGCTGGGGCGGCGGGCGGTTGCGGCGCTGTCCCGGTGGGTGGCGGCCCGCACGGACTGCATGATCGCTCCCACCGGCAAGGTGCGGACGCTGCTCCAGGGCTACGGTGTGCGGACGCCGGTGTTCGTGGTGCCCAGCGGCATTGACCTGCGCCGCTTCCAGCGGCCGCCGGTTCCGGGATGCCGGGCCAGTCTCCTGGCGGCGCTGGATATTCCCCGGGAGAACCTGGTGCTGGTGTCCGTGGGACGGCTGGCGGCGGAGAAGAACCTGGACGAACTGCTGCGCTTCCGGGCGGCTATGGGTGACCAGGCCGTGACGCTGCTGCTGGTGGGGGATGGTCCCTACCGTGCCCAGCTGGAGCGGGAGGCCGCTGATCTGGGCCTTCGGGCGCCCCAGGTGGTCTTTGCCGGTATGGTGCCGCCCCAGCAGGTGGCGGAGTGGTATCAGCTGGGCGACCTGTTCGTCAGTGCCTCCTCCAGCGAGACCCAGGGACTGACCTATGTGGAGGCCCTGGCAGCCGGCGTGCCGGCGCTGTGCCGTGCGGACCCCTGTTTGAACGGCGTGATCCGGGACGGGGAAAACGGCTGGCAGTTCCGGGACTTTTCGGATTTCATGAGCAAGCTGGAGATGTTTCGTGCCCATCCCGAGCTGCGCCGGGCGCTCTCGGAGCAGGCGGCGGCGTCTGCCAGAGATTATTCCGCTGAGGAGTTTGCCCGCCGGGTGGAGGCCATCTATCTGGCGCAGATTGCCCGCCGCAGCGGGCGGGAGGAGGTATCCGCATGACGAAGAGTGTGGAAAGAACGGCGCTGCAGGCCGTGTCGATCGCCGGAATGGTGATCTGCGTACTGGTGGCGTTTTGGGGCTGGCGGTCCGGGATCCTGACCTCTCAGGAGCGGCTGGCGGCATTTGTGGCCAGCTGCGGCAGCGCCGGAGCTCTGCTGTTTGTGGCGTTCCAGGCGGTGCAGGTGGTAGTTCCCATCCTGCCCGGTGGTCTGGGCTGCCTGGCGGGGGTGCTGCTTTTCGGACCCTGGTGGGGATTTGTGTATAACTATATCGGCATTTGCGCCGGGTCCCTGATGGCTTTCGCCATTGCCCGCAACTGCGGAAAGCCTCTGCTGCCGCTGCTGTTTTCCCAGAAGACCATTGATAAATACAGCCGCTGGACGGAGCAGCAAAACCGCTTCACCCGGCTTTTTGCCCTGGCCATCTTCTTCCCTGTGGCGCCGGATGACTTTTTGTGCTATCTGGCGGGCACCACGAACATGACCTGGCGGTGCTACACCGCTATCATCCTGCTGGGAAAGCCCGCTTCCATCGCCCTGTACAGTCTGGGACTGACGGTGATCTGGCAGCATGTGACGGCCCTGTTTGTATAAGGAGGAGCCATGCGGATTTATATTTACACCGGCGGTGAGAAGCTGGTGAGCAAAAGCGGCGTGGGACAGGCCATCCGCCATCAGCAGGAGATGCTGCGGCGGGCAGGCGTGGACACCACGGAACACTGGACCGCGGACACGGCGGCGGTCCATGTCAATACCGTCCTGCCGGACTCTTTGCTGGCGGTGCTTGCCGCCCGGATCCGGGGCCGGAAGGTGGTTTATTACGGCCACTCCACCATGGAGGACTTCCGCAGCTCCTTTAAGGGGTCCGATCTGCTGGCGCCGCTGTTTTGCAAGTGGATCAAGTTCTGCTACGGCCTGGGGGACGTGGTGCTCACCCCCACGGAGTACTCCCGGAAGCTGCTGGAGAGCTATGGGCTGAAAAAACCGGTGTACAGCATCTCCAACGGGGTAGACACCTCTTTCTTCGCACCCAGCCCGGAGAGGCGGGAGGCTTTCCGCCACCGCTGGGGGCTGCGGGACGGTGAACGGGCCGTCATCTCCGTGGGCCACACCATCGCCCGGAAGGGTCTGCCGGAGTTCTTGGAGCTGGCCCGGCGGATGCCGGAGGTCCGCTTCCTCTGGTACGGCTGGACGGATCCTCGTCTTCTGCCCCAGTCCATTCTGGATGCCATGGACCAGGCGCCGGAGAACGTGGTGTTTCCCGGCTTCGTGGACCGGGAGACGCTGCGGGAGGCGTACTGCGGCGCGGACGTCTTTGCCTTTTTGAGCCGGGAGGAGACGGAGGGCATCGTGGTACTGGAGGCTCTGGCCTGCGGGATCCCCACGGTGCTGCGGGACATCCCGGTGTACGACGGCTGGCTGGAGAACGGCCGGGAGGTGTATAAGGCGTCGGATGCGGATGGCTTTGCCGCGGCGGTTCGGGGCGTGCTGGACGGCACGTTGCCGGATCTGCGGGAGGCGGCCCTGGCCAAGGCCCGCTCCCGCAGTTTGGAAACGGTGGGACGCCGTCTTCAGGACATCTACCGGCGGGAGGGCGTCCTGCCGCAGGAACCTCAGCCGGTGCCCGCGGTCTCTGCGCTGAATCTCCTCAGCAAAAACTCCTTCCCGGGGCGCATGTAGGGCGCTGCTGGGGAACGGCCTATTGAGCTGTGATAGAAAAGCCGCAGACATAGAAAACGCTCCGGGACGAAAGTCCCGGAGCGTTTTTTGCATGGATGAAAGCAGTCACTGGGGCAGGGTCTGCACCACGCCCCGGACGCAATCCACGGAGACCATGGTGCCGTCCCGCAGCCGCTGGGTGGCGCCTGTGGCGCCCACGATCACGGCCTTGTCCAGGGTCAGTCCCACGGTGGCAGCGTGGCTGTTGAGACCGGACTCCTCGCTGATGACAGCGGCAGCCTGGCGGATATAGGAGAGAAGGTCATTGGTGGTATAGGGCACTACCAGCACGTCGCCGGGGTGGAACTTGGTGGCCACGTCCTCCTGGGAGCGGCACACGCACAGCGGGCCGGAGGCGTTCTTGGAGCCGATGCCCACACCGTTGAGGAGGAAGCCTCCCACCAGATGGACCCGGATCATATTGGTGGTGCCGGCCACGCCCACAGGCACACCGGCAGTGACTACCACCAGATCGCCCTGCTTGACCAGCCCCTTCTTTTCTGCGGCCTCCACGGCAAACTCCACCAGCTCATCGGTGTTGTTGGCGTAGGGCATCATCAGTGGCACCACGCCGAAGTACAGTGACATCTGACGCCGGACCTGCTCATCCAGCAAACAGGCGATGACGGTGGTGGCGGGGCGGAAGCGGCTGACCATCTGGGCGGTGGTGCCCCGCTGGCTGACGGTGATGACAGCGTCGGCGCCGATGTCGGCGGCAGTGGTGCAGGCCGCATGGGCCGTAGCTGCGGCAATGGACAGCCGGTTGGTGCCGGCCAGACGCTTCATGCGCTTGGTGTAGTTGATCTCACCCTCCGTGCGCACGGCAATGGCATCCATGGTCCGTACTGCCTCCACCGGGTACTTGCCTGCGGCGGTCTCGCCGGAGAGCATGATGGCGGAGGTGCCGTCGTAAATGGCGTTGGCCACGTCGGTGATCTCCGCCCGGGTGGGACGGGGATGCTCGATCATGGAGTCCAGCATCTGGGTGGCAGTGATGGCAGGCTTGCCGCAGGCGATGCACTGGGAGATCATCTGCTTTTGCAGGATGGGGATCTCAGTGAAGTCGATCTCCACGCCCATATCGCCCCGGGCCACCATGATGCCGTCTGCCACGGAAAGGATCTCGGAGAGGTTGTCCACACCTTCCTGATTTTCAATTTTGGCGATGATGCGGATTTTGGAGCCGGCGCTGTCCAGCAGGTGCCGGATCTCCCGCACGTCGGCGGCGGTACGGACAAAGCTGGCAGCGATAAAGTCAAAGCCCTGCTCGATGCCGAAGAGGATGTCTTCCCGGTCCCGCTGGCTCATGTAGGGCATGGACAGCCGAACACCGGGGATATTGACGCCCTTGTTGTTTTTCATGACGCCGTCGTTTTCCACCCGGCAGCGGACATTGGAGTCGGTGGTCTCCAGAACGGTCAGACGGACCAGACCGTCGTCCAACAAGATGGTGTCGCCCACCTTCACGTCCTGGGGCAGCTCGGCGTAGGTGACGGCGCAGCGCTGCTCATCTCCGGGGATGTCGTCGGTGGAGAGCGTGAACTCCTGGCCGGCCTTGAGGGTGACGGAGCCATTCTGGAAGGTCCGCAGACGGACTTCAGGACCCTTGGTGTCCAGCATGGCGGCCACCGGCAGATCCATCTCCTCCCGCAGGGCCTTGAGCTGGTCCAGACGGCGCTTATGCTCTTCATGGCTGCCGTGGGAGAAGTTGAAGCGGGCCACATTCATGCCGGCTTCCAGCATCTCCCGCAGGACGCCCTCCCGGTCGGTGCCGGGGCCCAGGGTGCAGACGATTTTCGTTTTTCTCATTGCAAAGCCACCTTTCAAATCAACGGAAACTCATGCGGTTTTTAGTTTATCACACAACGGCAAAATACAAAAGGGCCAGATTGTAAAATTCTGAGGAATGTGAAAATTTTGGCAAATTTTCCAATGCAGTGGCTCTCCGCTTGGTACAGACGGCAAAACAGCAGGAGTTCTTCTGGAGAGACCATGCGGTGGGGTGTGGCGGACATGGTTTGGCGGCAAAGGCATAAAAAGACCGGAGCAAAGGAACCTTTGCTCCGGTGTGGCACCCCCGACCAGATTCTAACTGGTGGCCTACCGCTTAGGAGTACGGCGTTGCCATTCTGTGTTCTTCTCTACTTCCTCTACAGTTTCTTCTCGTTTCATATCATGCCGTACGGCGGATACACCTAATCGCAAATTGTCTCTATAATACCCTGCTTTTAACCGCTTTTCAAAAGTCGTATTAGCAAGAAATTAGCAGGAAAGATGATTTGCCGCGCTGCCGGACAGCATCAAAACGGCCCATTCGGCGACATATTTAGGAGGAAAAATCATGGAACAAAAAGAGAAAGAATTGCAGCCCCAGACCCGTGCCTATACGGTGGAAGAGATCGCGGCCATCCTTCATATCGGACGCTCATCCGCTTATACTCTGGTCAAGAAAGGGTACTTCAAAAGCGTACGCATTGGCACAGCCATCCGGATCTCCAGAAAATCCTTCGACGAGTGGCTGGATCAATTGGAATTGTAATACAGAGGAGCGTATCATGGTTTTGCCATGGTGCGCTCCTTTGTATTACAAGCGAACTTTTTACTTAAGAATCCTTCCAGCATTTAGCCTCTCTCCATGATATAATGAATATTAATCAAACTGGTATTTTCCCAGAAGAGAGGAGGTGAAGTGTATGGGAAAGTATACGGACGATGAGATCCGGGCAATGCCGAAAATCACAGCCAAAATTGCCGCAGACTATCTGGGCATCTCTCCCATGATGGTGACCCTAGGCATGAGAAACAATGTGCTTCCAATCGGATTTGCCATCAAAAAAGAGGACCGATACAGCGAAAGCTGGAGTTACAACATCATTGCGGAGCGATTGATCGCCTATAATCACGGCAAAATCAATGAGGTACAGGTCCAGAATATTGAAAAGAACCTGAACACCATCATCAGTCAATTTGAAGAGATGAAACGCGATCTGGTTTTTCTATTAAAAGAAAACGAGGAATTGGAGGGATAAAACAGTTTTTAGCAATCCTTGCAGATACTGAATCGTCAAAAGCACAACTCTTGCAAGCCGATGAGAAAAAGGCAGCAGTTCCCGACAAGGAGGTGAGAACAGCGATGCCGCCCACGAAGATTCGTTTGACACGAAAGGAACTTTACGAAGAGATCTGGAACATATCTGTAGCAGGTGTATCCAAAAAATATGGGATCCCATACGCTAAATGTCTGGCAAAGATCAAGGCGGCCCAGATCCCTGTTCCGCCCTCTGGATATTGGACCAAACTCAATTACGGAAAATCTGTGGAGCAGACACCCCTTTCCGGCGACGGGGATGCAGTTGTTGAGCTGATCCAGGAAACAGTAAACAGTACCAAAGATACGGAGAAACATAAGCTTCAGGAGAAAACTGCCTCCAAGTCGTCCCCTGCGTCCTCTCCCGTAGAGACGCCTCCGCAAAAGCCGCCTGAGTCAGAGGCTGCTCAGCCGACTGTTGATCCACCGAAAACGATTGAAAAGTTCGGACAAGCCTATAATGTGTATCACCGGGAGACCCTGTATCAGGAAGTCTGGTCCATGCCGGTAACAGAGGTGGCGAAACGGTATAAAGTCTCCGATGTTGCCATCCATAAGGTCTGTAAGTCGCTGGACATTCCCACGCCTCCGCAGGGGTATTGGGCAAAATTGCGGGCTGGAAAACCTGTCAAGAAACTCCCTCTCCCGCCCGGAAAAGAAGAGACAAAACTGGGCATACAAACTGGGGTCAGTCATGTAGAATGTCCAAGTGAGAATGTAGCACCTCTGGCATTTTTGCCTGAAGAAGAGCGGCAAGTGGTGCTGAATGTGGCAGCACAGATCCTGCTTCCACAGGAACATGCCCGTATGCGGCCGGAGATCGTGGCACACCGAAAACGAATTGCAGAATGGAACAAGAGGAGGCGCCAGCTGGAGCGGGAATTGGGCCCAAACTGGAACCGCGGGAGACGGGAAACTCCGCCCGCATTTGCCCAGGGTGTTTCAGAAGAGCAGCAGCCGCGGATGTTCCGATTGATCGATGCGCTAGCCAAAGCGATGATACCGCTGGGATGGCGTTTGACAGAGGACCTTCGCTTTGCAAGAGACCAGGATATAGTTACACTCACATTTTCTGAGACGACGGACCAGATTCTACATACCCCAACCAGAGAAGAAAATCTCAAGTTGCTGGAATATGAGGAAGCGCGTAAAAAGCACTCGTGGGCGGCAAAGCCGCAGATTCGCAAATATGATTCCGTTTACAATGGCCGCTTGAGCCTATGTATCAACGGAGCAAAAACATTTCGGGATTGCCGATCCTATGTCCTGGAGGACCGTTTGGGTGATATGATGCTCTCCATCTATGGTGAGGCGGAGCAGGTGAAGCAGGCACGTTTGGCCCGGGAGGAGGCGGAGCGGCAGCGCCGGGAACAGGAACAAAGGCGAGAGGAGCAACGTCAACGGTATAATGCCGAAGTGGATCGAACCATTGCACTTGTCAATTGTGCGGCAGATTATGAGATCGCGTGCAGAATCCGTGCTTATGTTTCTGCTATGGAAAAAGCGCATTCGGATCAAGATCTTTCGGCATGGGCGTCCTGGGCACGGTCAAAAGCGGATTGGTATGACCCCACAGTCGCAAAAGAAGACGAACTTTTTGGCAGGCGGGAACATGAGAAGAACCAAGAGAGCAAAGGTCCTCAGCACAAGGGATACCGGTGGTAAAGCAAAGGTATACTTACCTTCAGAGTGGGATAATATAGTGGTGCATTTATCAATACTAGAAAGCAATTATTATAAATACAGTTATAATAATTGTTGACAAATATGAAGACTAGCTCTATTATATTATAAAAGGAGGTGGTTGCATGGCTATCATCAGCAAGGAAGGACTGCTGAAAGTATTGGTTTCCTACAACCCCTGGTGGAAAACAGGGGTTGTTAACCCGAAACTGTCCAAAACCTATAAGCGGTTTGCCTTTTACGAGGCCATGAAACGCCTGAATCAGACCGACATCCGGCGTACAGTCGTCTTAACCGGGACAAGACGGGTGGGAAAGACCACCATACAGTACCAGATGATCGAGGCTCTGCTCCAGAGCGGCGTTCCGCCCCAGAAGATCGTCTTTATCTCCATGGATCATCCCATGTTGAAACTGAGCGCCATGAACGAGATTCTGGAGTGCTATCACGAAAATATCTATCCAGAGCAGGATGTCTACTACTTCTTTGACGAGATCCAGTATGCGCAGGATTGGGACAAATGGCTGAAGGCAATCTACGATATGCAGCCGGACACCAAGATGGTAGCCACTGGCTCGGCCAGTCCGGTTTTGATTAAAGGCAGCCAGGAGAGCGGCGCTGGACGATGGTCGGCAATCCAGGTTCCTACCATGTCTTTCTACGAATACTGTGAACTTCTGAATGTGGATCGCCCCGACCTGCCAGATGACTTGAAGATCACCCCGCTGGTGTATAAGACGCAGCAGGAGCGCACCCAGATCATGTTGCAGCTCTCTAAGGTGCAGAACCACTTTAACCGCTATCTGCAAGTGGGTGGCTTCCCCGAACTGGCTTTGGCCGACAACGACATCCTGGCCCAGCAGGTCATGCGGGAGGATGTGGTGGACAAAGTACTCAAGCGGGATCTGCCCTCCCTTTACAAGATCCGCAATGCCACCGAGTTGGAGCGTATCTTCCTCTATCTCTGCAATGTTTCTTCTGAAATCGTTTCTATTGAGGCGATTGCGAAGGAGCTGAATGGTGTTTCCAGGCCTACTGTCGAAAATTATATTGACTATTTGGAAAGCGCCAACCTGATTTATCAGAGCTGGCCCGTCAATATGGCGGGGAAAAAGATCCTCAAAGCCAGCCCCAAGATCTATATTGCCGACGCGGCGATCCGCAATGCGGTTCTGATGGATGATTCCATGCTGAGTGACCCGGTGGAGATGGGGAAGGTAGTGGAAACCGCCGTTTACAAACATGTAGCCGCATTTTATTATCAGCAGGCTACATCGGTGGGATACTATCGCGGCGGCAAGCGTGGAAAAGAAATTGATGTTGTGGTGGAATACTCCAATTCCAAAAACATTCTTATCGAGGTGAAGTATCGGGAGGGCGCCCCCATCCCGGACGATTCCGCCATCGTAGAGTTGAGCGGAGAGGCTGCGGCCTCCATCGTGGTAACCAAAACCGCCGATGATTTTGGTGTTCACAATACGAAAAGCGGAAAAGATCTGATCCGTATCCCCGCCTTTGCGTTCCTCTATCTGCTTGGTCATGCAGAAAAGCACGGCTACCGCGGAATGGAATAATGACAGAGTATAAGATGGAGAGCGTGGTGCATGAGCACCACGCTCTCCTATTTGCTTCATAAGTTTCTGTTATATTTGTGCCGCCCCTATAAGCAAGAGGTCAAATAATGGATTCAAACGATTTATCTTTAAAATACGCATGAGGCTTGGAACTATCCGAAATCTCCCGTATAGATTTTATAACAATTTCAAGAACATTTTGATATAAAATGACACGATCCGATACTGCAAGTGTACAAAAGAGCAAAAACATCTTATGTAGCCAGGTCATAAATTGTTCGAAGCCGTTAGGAGTACGGCGAACCATTTCGTAAATTGTTCATATCATATCTTCCCGTGTTGTTTCTTCGCAAATTGTGCTGCCTGGAGGCAGGTCAAT
>CALXDH010000045.1 GCA_944387015.1 uncultured Oscillospiraceae bacterium | reverse complement strand
GCGGCAAGGTCATCCAGAAGATCGTGGCCGACACCGGCGCCAAGATCGACATCAACGACGACGGCTCCATCTTCATCTCCGGCGTGGACGCCGCCTCCTGCGACGCCGCCAAGAAGTGCATCGACGACATCGTGTTCGTCCCCGAGGTGGGCGCGCTGTACTATGGCCGCGTTGTCCGCCTGATGACCTTCGGCGCCTTCGTGGAGCTGGCTCCCGGCAAGGACGGCCTGGTGCACATCTCCAAGCTGGCCGACCACCGCATCGAGAAGGTGGAGGACGCCTGCAAGATCGGCGACATGATGTGGGTGAAGGTCACCGACATCGACGAGAAGGGCCGCGTGAACCTCTCTCACAAGGACGCCGTCAAGGAGATCAAGGCCAAGGAGGCCGCCGGCGAGCGCATCAAGTAATTGCCGCCGGATCATCCAACCGTAAAACGATCAGGCCGGACGCCATGGCGTCCGGCCTGATTTTCTGTTTGCAGCGGATCGAAAAAAGCAGCGGCCGCCCGTTGGGGCGGCCGCTGTCGGCTCTTTTTGCGTCTTACGCCGCAGGCGTGGTCTCCGCCTCACCGGCGGGGGTGTTCTCAGCCCGGTACAGGAAGGTCACGATGTGGCCCCGGGTGCAGATCTCATCGGGGGCGAAGGTGGTCTCCGTCTTGCCGGTGGTGATGCCCTGGGTCACCGCCCAGGAAATGGCCCGGTTATACACGGAATCCGCCGCCACATCGGTAAACGTTGTCGGCTCCGCCGCAGGAGAACCGGCCAGCAGATAGAGATACAGCATCGTCTGGCCCCGGGTGCAGGGCGCGGAGGCGGTGAACACGTTGCCGGACACCAGTTCCTTCTCATGGGCCCACAATGCGGCCTGATAGTAGTAATCGTCCTCCTTCACATCGGTGAAGGGGTTTTCAATGGTGGGCTCGGGAGAACCGCTGGCACGCCACAGGAAGGTGAGGATGTGGGCGGTGGTGCAGGTCTCGCCGGGGACAAAGGTGGTCTCCGTTTTGCCGGCGGTGATGCCCTTGTCCACCGCCCAGAGGACCGCGTCATAATAGTAGGCGTCCTCCGCCACATCGGTGAAGGGATCGGCGGGCGTTTCATCGCTCTGATCCTCCGCCGAGGCAAAGGCGGTCAGCCCCAGGCAAAGCGCCAGGGCCAGCAACACGGATACAGCACGCTTTTTCATACACATTCTCCTCCGCTAAAAAAATATATGCGCAGCCGGCCTTCTCCGGCGGACGCGTCCGCCGCCTTGTCCGCAGGCTTGCAAAAGCCCGCGTTCCTCCCTATAATGGAACATATCCCTGCATTTGTATGGGTTGAGTTTATCAGACTTTTCCTCCGGATACAAGGGAGCGATCCCCTATTCTTTTATCCCCCCCTGTTTTGACCGAAAGGAGCCTGCTATGCGTATTCGTCCCTGCCGGGAGGCGGATCTGCCCGCTTTGCTGGATGTCTTTTACCGCACCGTTCACACCGCCTGCGCTGGCGATTATACGCCCGCCCAGCTCTCCGCCTGGGCGCCGGAGACGCCGGATACCGCCCGCTGGGCGGAAAAGCTCCGGCAGGAGACCTTCCTGGCCGCCGAGGGCGGCGGCGCACTGCTGGGCTTCGGCGCCCTGGAGGGCGCATATCTGGACCTGCTCTACGTCCTGCCCGACTGCCAGGGCCGGGGAGTGGGCTCCGCGCTGTGCGGCTTTCTGGAGCACCTCTGCCCCGAAAGCCGCATCACCGTCCACGCTTCCCGCACCGCCCGGCCTTTTTTTGAGGCCCAGGGCTATCGCCTGGTGCGCTCCCAGCAGGTGGAGCGCCGGGGCGTCATGCTGGAGAATTTCGTTCTGGAAAAGGACCTGGCCTGACCGGTCCCTTTTACGCCCCGGGACGCACCGCTTCCCTGTTTTCAGAAAGGAGATCATGTTTCATGGATGTCATCGCCGCCATTGCCACCGGGGCCTCCCCCACCGCCATCGGCATCGTCCGGGTGTCCGGCGAGGGGAGCTTTGCCCTGTGCGACGCTGTGTTCCGCCCCGCCAACGGCATCCCCTTTTCCGCCCAGGACGGACGGATGATGGTCTTTGGAGAGATGCTGGACACCCAAGGCCGCTGCATCGACCGGGGGCTCGCCGTCCGTTTCCCCGGCCCCCACAGCTACACCGGCGAGGACTCCGCCGAGTTTTACTGCCACGGGTCCCCTGTGGTGCTGCGGGAGCTGCTTTCCGCCCTGTTCGCCGCCGGCGCCCGGCAGGCAGGGCCCGGAGAATTCACCCGCCGGGCCTTTTTGAACGGCCGCCTGGACCTGACGGAGGCGGAGGCCGTGGTGGACCTCATCGACGCCGAGACCGCAGCCGCCGCCCGGAACGCCGCCGCTCAGCTCCACGGCGCCCTCCGCCGGGACTTTGAGGCTGTGACGGAGCGTCTGCTGGACATCACCAGCCGGTTTTACGCCGTGGTGGACTATCCGGACGAAGACATCCAGGACATCCAGCCCCAGGAGATCCGCCAGGCCCTGCGGGACTGCGACGCAACGCTCTCCCGCCTGCTGGACACCTGCGGCCGGGGCCGGATCCTGAAAAGCGGCGTCCGCACCGCCATCATCGGCCGGCCCAATGCCGGCAAGAGCTCCCTCCTCAACGCCCTGGCGGGCTACGAGCGGTGCCTCGTCACCGACATCCCCGGCACCACCCGGGACACGGTGGAGGAATCCGTGCTCTGCGGCGGCGTGCGGCTGCGGCTGATCGACACCGCCGGCATCCGCGAGACGGAGGACATTGTGGAAAAACTGGGGGTAGAGCGCTCCCGCCGGGCCTTAGAGGACGCCGATCTGATCCTGGCGGTGGTGGACGGCTCCGCTGCCTCCACGGAGGAGGATGAGGAGATCCTGCGCCTTGCCAGCCGCTGTCCCCGGTGGATCCTGGTGCTCAACAAGCAGGACCTCCATCCCGGGCGCAGCGCCGTCTATGCCCTGTCCCCTTCCCTGCCCAAGCCCAGCGCCGCCGTGGAGGTCAGCGCCCTCAACGGGGACGTGTTCTCTCTGGAACGGGCGGTGGAGCGGCTGTTCCCGGAGGGAGACATTCCCGACGGGTCCATCCTCACCAACGCCCGCCAGCAGGAGGCCGCCCAGCGGGCCCGGGAGGCCGTGCGCCGGGCGCTGGAGGCGTTGGAAAGCGGATTGACCCCGGACGCTGTTCTCACCGACGCCGAGGAGGCCCTGGACGCCCTGGGCGAGCTGACCGGACGCACCGCCCGGGAAGAGATCGTCCAGCAGATCTTCTCCCGCTTCTGCGTGGGGAAATGATCCGGCGGCCGATGTCGTCTCTTTCTCCGTAAAATCTGATTTACAAAATCATTTCCCGGTGCTATACTGCCTTTGGATGAAAAGAGACATCGGGAAGGAGTGTACCCCCTATGGAAGATCTGACCGAGCTGCGCCAGCGGCTGCGGACCCAGCGGCCCGTTGCCTGGGAGCAGCTGCCGGACTTCGCGCTGTATATGGACCAGGTGCTCAGCTACATGGACCGTCAGGTGATCCGCTTTGACGAGGATGACGGCCTGACCTCGGCCATGGTCAACAACTACACGAAAAGCGGCCTGGTCCCCCGGGCCGCCGGCAAGAAGTACAACCGGGAGCACCTGGCTTACCTCACCGCCATCTGTGTGCTCAAGCGGGTGATGTCCACCCGGGACATGGACCTGCTCATCAAGCAGGAACTGCAGGGAGAACGGTCCGTGGCCGATGGCTACGCCGCCTTCTGCGAGAGTCTGGACAAGGCCCTCAACATCACCGCCGACGAGATGGAGCTCTATCTGGACGAGTCCACCCTGGCGGACGCCGCCATCCACTTCGCCCTGCTCAGCTATGCCGCAGGCGTAGCCAGCAACCGGTATGTCTCCTTGCTGCGGCAGCAGCAGGAGGCGGAAGGCGCGGAGACGGAGAACCGGCGGAAGGACCGCCGCAAGGAAAAGGAGAAGGAAGAACATGCGTGATTTCGTCATCATGACCGACAGCTGCTGCGATCTCACCGACGAGATGGCCCGGGAACTGGGCATCGTGGTGGTGCCGCTGAGCCTGGAGATGGGCGGTCAGACCTACCGCAACTGGCTGGATGGCCGGGACATCGCCTTCCAGGACTTTTACAGCCGCATCCGTGCCGGAGAGACCGCCACCACCTCCGCCGTCAGCGTGGGGGATTTTCAGGAGCAGATGCGGGAGATCCTTTCCCAGGGGAAGGATATTTTGTATCTGAGCTTCTCCTCCGCCCTCTCCACCACCTATCAGTCCGCCGTCATCGCCGCCGACGATCTGCGGGAGGAGTTTCCCGACGGGCAGGTCCTGGTGGTGGACAGCCGGTGCGCCTCTCTGGGCCAGGGGCTGCTGGTGTATCTGTGCGCCCGGGAAAAGGCCGCGGGCCGCTCCCTCACGGGACTGCGGGACTACGCGGAGGCCACGAAAGGCCAGATCTGCCACTGGTTCACCGTGGATGATCTGAACCATCTCAAACGGGGCGGCCGCATCAGCGCCGCCACCGCCCTGATGGGCACCATGCTCTCCATCAAGCCGGTGCTGCATGTGGACGACGAGGGCCGGCTGATTTCCGTCAGCAAGGCCCGGGGCCGCAAGGCTTCCCTGATGGCGCTGGTGGACCGGATGGAGGCCACCGCCCTGGACGCCGCGAACGGCACCGTGTTCATCAGCCACGGCGACTGCGAGGGAGACGCGCTGCTGGTGGCGGATGAGATCACCCGCCGCTTCGGAAACCGCGACATCCACCTCAACTACGTGGGACCGGTGATCGGCAACCACTCCGGCCCCGGCACCGTGGCGCTGTTCTTCGTGGGCAGCAAGCGCTGAAAAGGAGACACGATATGGATTGGCTGCAGCTGCATATTGACACCACCCACGCCGGACTGGAGCCGGTGGAGACCATGCTCTCCGCCCTGGGCATCGACGGCGTGGTGATCGACGACGAGACGGAGTTCCAGGACTTCCTCGAGAACAACCACCAGTACTGGGACTATGTGGATGAGGACCTGACCGCCCAGATGGCCGGCAAGTCCCGCATCACCTTCTATCTGGAAGCCGGCGAGGAGGGCTTTGCCAAAATGGGCGAAGTCCGTCTGGCTCTGGAACAGCTCAAGACCCAGCGGGACGACTGCGGGTCGCTGCTGCTGACGCTGGAAAACCTCAAGGACGCCGACTGGGAGAACAACTGGAAGCAGTACTACAAGCCCATGGAGATCGGAGAGCATCTGGTGGTAGTCCCCCAGTGGCTCCAGGAGGATCCCAAGGTGCAAAAGCTCCTGGCCGAGGGGCGGGTCCCGCTGATCCTGGACCCGGGCCTTACCTTCGGCACCGGCTCCCACGCCACCACCCGGCTGTGCCTGACGGCGCTGGATCAGCGGATCCACGGCGGCGAGCGGGTGCTGGACCTGGGCTGCGGCAGCGGCATTTTGTCCATCGCCGCCCTGCGGCTGGGGGCCAAGGAGGCCTTTGCCTGTGACATTGACGATAAATGCCAGGACGTGGCCTACGAAAACGCCGCCCTCAACGGCATTGGCGCCGATACCTACACCGTTCAGGTGGGCGACATCCTGACCAACGAGGCCCTGCAGACGGCCATCGGCGGCGGGTACGACATTGTGCTTGCCAACATCGTGGCAGACGTCATCATCGCCCTGGCACCGGCGGTCCGCCCCCTGCTGGCGGAACACGGCGTGTTCCTCTGCTCCGGCATCATCGATGACCGGGCGGAGGAAGTGGCTGAAAAGCTCCGGGCGGCAGGCCTTGAGATTTTGGAGACCCACAGCGCCGAGGGCTGGTTCTCTTACCTCTGCCGCTGAAGGGCACTCGGATCTCCACCGTCCGGCCTTCCCTTTTGCCGGGTCCGGCGGTAATTTTTCCACAGGTTCTTTCGCGCGCGGCCTCTGGCCGCGCGCTTTTTTTCATCCCTGCCGTTTCCTCGACGGATTCCCCCTCTCTTTTTCCACAAAGGCCGCTACAATGGTGGAAAACGGACAAGGAGGTGATCCCATGATCAAGCCCATCAAGCGGACCCGCCGGGTACTGGAGCTGCCGGTGGCAGACATCCGCCCCAATCCCATGCAGCCCCGGCGGGCGTTCCGGCAGCCGGAACTGCAGGAGCTGGCGGACTCCATCCGCCGCCACGGGGTCCTGCAGCCTCTGACGGTGCGGCGCACAGCGGCGGGCTGGGAGCTGGTGGCGGGAGAGCGGCGGCTGCGGGCCGCCCGGATGGCAGGTCTGGAAACGGTGCCCTGCCTGGAAACAGCGGCGGATGACCGCCGCTCCGCCCTGCTGGCTCTGGTGGAAAATCTCCAGCGGGAGGACCTGCATTACTTTGAAGAGGCGGCAGCCATCGCCGCCTATCTCCAGCAGACCGGCGCCACCCAGGAGGAGGCCGCCGCCCAGCTGGGCCGCTCCCCCTCCGCCGTGGCCAACAAGCTGCGGCTGCTGCGCCTGTCCCCCGCCTGCCGGGCCATCCTGGTGGAAAACAACCTGACGGAGCGCCACGCCCGGTGCCTTCTGCGGCTGGAGGACGAGGAGGAGCGGCTCTCCGCCGCCCGGTACCTGGCCCGGAACCACCTGAACGTGGCGCAGGCGGAGCAGTATGTGGAGCGGCGCCTGGCCGCTTTGCAGTCCACGCCCCCGGCGGGCCGGAAGACTTACATCATCAAGGATGTGCGCCTTTTCCTCAACAGTCTGGACCGGGGACTGCGGCTGATCCGGGAGGCGGGCGTGGACGCCCGGACCGAACGGCAGGAGACGGAGGAGGACATCCTGCTGACCATTCGCATCCCCAAACAGCGCCGGGGCGTCTCCTGACTTTGGAAACGCTGTTGTTACAGGATTGTAATGCTTTTTCCACATCCCGTGTGCTAAACTAAAGAGAATCCCGCATAGGCTGGAAACTACTGCCTATCGGATCACTGCAGCAAACGGGAGGGCTTCATGGAGCAGACGACAAAAGAAGCCATTGCACAGCGCAACGGCGGAAAGCGCCTCAGCGGCGGCGCCGGGAAAAAACCGCTGATCATCATAGGAATTCTGGTGGCCGTACTGGCCGCCGCATATCTGGGGCTGTGTGCCTACGCCGCATCCCTGGACGTCTTTTTCCCCAACACCACCATCAACGGTGTGGATGTGGCGGGCATAACGGTCCAGCAGGCCGGCGAAGAGCTGGGCAGCACCCTTCCCCAGCGGACGATGGCGTTTTATCTGCCGCTGACGGACAAGAGCGGAGACGGCGTCACCGCGCCGGAGGGCGAGACGCTCTATGACCCGGAGCCTGCCGCCACCGTCTCCTGCGAGTCCCTGGGCATCACCCAGGATCTGGACTACACCGCTTACGCCCAGTCGGTCTATGACCGCTCTCAGGGGCAGTCCGGCTTTTTCCAGGGCGGTTGGTCCTTCCTGGCCCACCTGTTCCGCAGTCAGGGCGCCAAGGGCGTCTATCTGGAGCCGGACGAGACCGTGTTCCGTCAGAAGCTCTCTGAGCTGGCCCAGACCTTCTCCCGTCCCGCTCAGGACACCTCTTATGAGGTGGGCCAGGACAGCCTGACGGTGACCCGGGAACTGGACGGTCTGGCGGTGACCGAGGCGGATCTGGAGCAGCCCATTCGGGAGGCCCTCTCCTCCGAGGCCGACGGCGCGGTGTATGTAGACGCCGCGATCCTGCCGGCCCAGGCCCTCTCCGCCCAGGACATCCACGACGCCGTGGCCGGCAGCATGAAAAACGCGGGCTATGACGCCGCCACCGACTCCATCACGCCGGAGCAGGCGGGTGCCGAGTTCGACGTGGCCGAGGCCCAGTCCCTGCTGGACGCCGCCTCCCCCGGTGAGACGGTGGAGATCCCCGCTGACATCCAGCAGCCCCATGTCACCGCCGCCGAACTCAAAGATGTTTTGTTCCGGGATGTACTGGGCCAGTGCCGCACCCATGTCTCCGGCACCTCCGCCCGCATCAACAACGTCAAGCTCTCCGCCGCCGCCTGCAACGGCGTGGTCCTCAACACCGGAGACGTGTTCTCCTACAACGCCACCACCGGCCAGCGCACCACCGCCAAGGGCTATCAGGCAGCCCCCGCCTACGTGGGCGGTGAAACTGTGGACGAGGTGGGCGGCGGCGTGTGCCAGACCTCCTCTACCATTTACTACGCCTGCCTGCGGGCCAATCTGGAGATCACCGAGCGCTACGCCCACCGGTACGTGCCCGCCTACATCGACTGGGGCATGGACGCCACCGTCTCCTGGGGCGGCCCGGACTACAAGTTCACCAACAACACCGACTACCCCATCAAGATCGTGGCCACCTACTCCGGCGGCTACCTCACGGTGAAAATCCTGGGCACCAACGTAGACGGTACATACGTGAAGATGACCAACGAGGTCCTTTCCAAGACCAACTGGGAAACCGTCTATAAGGATGACGAGACCCTCCCCGCCGGCACGGAGAAGGTCACCACCACGCCCTATACCGGCTATAAGGTCAAATCCTACCGCAACGTTTACAGCGCCGACGGCAAGCTGATCTCCAGCACCTACGAGGCCACCAGCGACTACAAGGTCCGCAACAAGGTCATCTCCCGGGGCCCCGCCCTGCCGGAGCAGCCCGAGACCCCGGTCACAGGCCCCGCAGAGACACCGGTGGAGACGCCGACGCAAACCCCGGAGGAGACCACACCGTCCACGACGACACCGGAAACCTCCACCCTGGATCCCTCTCAGGAGCAGACCCAAACACCCGCGCAGGAGACGCCCTCCGAACCCTGACACATCGGAACAGGCAGCCTAAGGGCTGCCTGTTCTTTTTGACCGTCTTGCCGGCGGATACGCATGTGCCCCAGAAATTTCCGCGCCGGTTTGCCCCGGCGGGCGCATATACTACCCCATATCCGTCTGCGGGGAGGCGTGGGGCATGCACAGACAAATCTGGCGGGCGGCAATGCCGCTGCTGCTTCTGGCAGCGGTATGCGGGGCGCTGTGGCCCCTGCGCCGCTTCCTCACCGCCGAAGCCATCTCCCGGGCCTCACCAGAGCAGCTGTGGCTGGCGGCTGGATTTTTGCTGCTGCTCTACGGCGTCAAAAGTGTCTCCTTCTGCTTTCCCATGTCGGCGCTGACGGCGGCCGGCGGGCTCCTTTTCCCCTACCCCGCCGCGCTGGCGGTCAATCTCACCGGCACCGCCGTGGCCCAGACGCTGCCCTTCCTGATGGGCCGGTGGAACCGGCAATGGGCAGCAGGGGTCCTCTCGCGCTTTCCCAAAGCGGAGCGGTTTTTATCGGAAGAGCAGGACCGGGAAGGACTGCTGGTTTTTCTGCTGCGGCTGGCGGGCGCCTCTCCGGGCGATCTGGTCAGTCTCGCGCTGGGGGCGGCAGGGATCCCTCCTTCCCGCTACCTGGTGCCGGGCGTTCTGGGAGCGGCCCCCCGGGTGGCGGCGGCCACGCTGCTGGGCGCCGCCTTGTGGGACCCGTGGAGCCGGCGATTCTGGATCTCCATGGGCATCAACGCCGCCATCACCGGCTTGTCCCTCACCATTTGGCATTTCCGCCGGCGCATCCATCCGACCCATTGAATGCCAAACGCCCGGGACGGTGCTGCCGTCCCGGGCGTTTTTTGCTTTTTCCGCTTTTCCGCGCGCCCTTACCCCACCAGCAAAAATTGCCAGGCGGCCAGCGTCCCCGGGCCCGTGATGGATACCCTGGCGGAAGAGGACAACCGGAACGCCGACGGCTCTGTGACCTCCAGAATCGTCCGGGCCGTGTAGACGGCACTGGCACCGGCCGGATGCTGGATGACCACCGTCATGTCCGGCAGATCCTGGTTGTTCATCTGCAGCACCACGGTGGTAGACACCGCCGCGTCTGCCGGGATCTGAAGCATAAACTGGACATCGTACACACCGGGCCGCCAGACCTGTACCCGGGAGCCCACCGGCGTGAACACCTCCGGCGTATACCGCCGCTGTTCCAGCTCCAATCCGCCGAAAAGCGCGGTATTGCGCAGCGTTCCGGTCTGCCAGGCGTGAAAGATCGCAGTAGACAGTGTCCCCGGTTCGCCCTGAGGACCTTGCGGACCCTGGGGGCCCTGTTCGCCCTGGGGACCTTGCTCGCCCTGAGGACCTTGCTCGCCCTGGGGGCCCTGCTCACCTTGGGGGCCCTGCTCGCCCTGGGGGCCCTGTTCGCCCTGGGGGCCTTGCTCGCCCTGGGGGCCCTGCTCGCCCTGGGGACCCTGCTCGCCCTGGGGGCCCTGCTCGCCCTGGGGGCCTTGTTCGCCCTGGGGACCCTGCTCGCCCTGGGGGCCTTGTTCGCCCTGGGGGCCGCGGGGCCCGCGTTCTCCCCGGGGACCCGTCGGGCCCATGGGACCTGCCGGTCCCCGGGGGCCTTCCGGTCCCTCCGGGCCCGGAGGGCCGGGACAGCAGGGGATGCAGCGACAGAAATCATTCTTCATAGACTCACCTCCCCGTCATCCTATGCGCCGGGCAGGAAAAAGGCGCCGGACCGCTTCTGCGGTCCGGCGCCCCTTGTATGCAGTTTTATGGGATTCAGCCTCTCTCCCGCTTGAGCCGGCGGATGTCCTCGCCGAAGAACGGCAGGATCTGATACTCGCCCTCGATCCGGGAGGCGATCTGGGGCGAATACCGGCTGTGCAGCGCCTCCACCTTCAGGTTCGTGCTGAGGATGGTGGGCCGCTTCTCCAGAAGCCGGGTGTTGACGATCTGGTAGAGAGCGCTCTGGACAAAGGCCGTGGTCATTTCCGTGCCCAGATCGTCCAGGATCAGCAGATCGCAGCCCAGCACCCGCTCCACGTCGGCAGACGCTCCGTCCCCTTCTTCCCGGCCAAACTTCTGGGCCTCGAACCGCTGGAAGATGCGGCCCGCGGTATCGTACACCACAGACCAGCCGTCGCCGCTGACCACCCGGGCGATGGCGGCAGAGAGGAAGGTCTTGCCCAGGCCCGGATCTCCCGTGAGAAGCAGGCTGCCGCTGTCCTGAGAGAAGGTCTCCGCGTAGCTCCGGCAGATCTCCAGGATCCGGGCCATATTCTTCCGGGGCGAGATGCCCAGCGCCGGATCGTACGTATCGGAGTACCAGCTGAGGGAAAAGGTCTCAAAACTCTGGCCGCCCAGATCCAGCATCCGGCTGAGCTCCTTCTGCTGCTCCCGGGCATAGTATTTGCGCAGGCACCGGCACACCTGTCCGCCCCGATACCCGGAGTCTCCGCACAAGGGGCAGGCGGGCTTCTCCTCCAGCGCGTCCTCCGGCAATCCCATCTGGGCCAGCAGGCGGCGCTTTTCCTCCTGAAGACCCAGGTTTTCCTCCTTGAGCACCTCCACCGCCGGCAGCGGGTCGGTGCCCCGGCGAAGGGCGGAGGCGATGATACGGCTCATGGTGGTGCGCAGCTCCCCCTCGATCTGACGCAGCCGGGGCTGGCGGAGGAAAATAGACTCCCGCCGGGACTGGAACCGCTCCTGGCGCTGCTGGCGGTCCTCCTCAAACTTCTGATAGGCCCGGCGCAGGATCTTACCGTCATAGGCCATCCGTCACACCCCCTTGTCCCGCTGCTGGATGTACTTGCGCATCCAGCTCTTGTCGTCGCCGGCGGGGGCGGCGGCCTCCTGCCGGGGCTTGGGCCGGTCGCCCTGCTGGATCTCCTCCGGCGTGTGGAGCCCCGCCTCGTGCCAGCGCTTGAGGATGCCGTTGCAGTAGGGCCAGCGCATCTCATGGCACTTGAGCACCGTCTTGTCATAGGCCAGGGCCACCGCCTCCGGCTGGAAGCCCATCTCCTGCCAGGCGATGAGGTACTTCTCCTCCGAGGGAGAGGGCTTGCGCTCTCCCATCTGCAGCGCCCGCATATAGGCGGGCAGCATCCCCTGCCGCTGGGCGTATTTTTTCAGGTAGTCCGCCGCCGCGGATTGGGTGTCGATGCCCATCTGGGCCCAGGCGTAGCCCTCTTTTTCGATCTGCTTCATGCCGGGCCGGCGGCCGGGGCCGTAGCGCCGCTCCACCCGCTCGGCGCAGTGGCACACCAGAAGATAGATCACGTCGGCGGGAAGGCCCAGGTAGTCGTTGAGTCCCAGCAGCACCCCCACGTCCGGCGTGGTCAGCCGCTTGCCCAGCTTCTTCTCCACCTCCGCCGTCAGCGTCCGAAATTCGCCGCTGTGCTCCAGCCGCTCCGCCACGTCGGCGCGCTGATATGCCGGACGCTCATCCGCCGGGGCCGGAGGCGCCTCCTGGGGGGCCACCAGCTCCAGCTCCCGCAGCGTGCCCTCCGCCGCCTCGATCCGCAGACGGTCCCACCGCAGTTCCCCCGCCAGGGACCGGGGCTGCACGGTGCCGTGGTGCCGGAGAAGGGCCAGGTACAGCAGCGCCGCGTCCCCGTCGCCCTTGTCCAGCAGCCGCCGGACGACCTGGGCGGTCAGCGTGACGCTCTCGTCCTGGGTGTGGATCAAAATGCTGCCCATGGCTTCTCCTCCTCTCGTTCAAGTCCTCCCTATTCTACACGAATTTTTGTGACGCGGCAAGTCCCGGCGGGAAAAAGGCCGTGGTCCTCCCTTTGTGAATTTTTTCAAAATCAGCGGAATTTTTCTGGCGGCGGGGACCGTCCTATGGTATACTGTACGCTGAGATAATGGGCGGGGTCTACCCTGCCGGAAAATAGGAGGACTTTTTTATGGCGAACCGCGTGGTCATCAATATCTGCGGGGAGGACTATACCTTTGTGGCAGAGGAGTCCGCCGCCTATATGGAAAAAGTAGGCGCCTACGTCAGCGGGAAAATGCAGGAGGTGCTGGACGGCGCCAAGGTGGGCCGCACGGACGCCGCCGTCCTCACCGCCGTGAATATTACGGACGAGCTGTTCAAGGCCCAGTCCGCCTCCGAGCAGCTGCGCAGCCAGATCAAGGGCTATCTGGACGAGGCCGGCAAGGCCCAGAACCAGGTCAGCGAGCTCAAGCGTGAGGTATTCCGCCTTCAGCAGAAGCTGGAGCACCTGCAAAAGAGCGAGAAGCAGGGATGAAGCCGGAACTGCTCTCTCCCGCCGGATCCCCGGAGTCCCTCCGGGCGGCGGTGCAAAACGGCGCGGGGGCCGTGTATCTGGGCTGGGGGGAGTTCAACGCCCGCCGGGGCGCCAAGAATTTCTCCGACGAGGAATTCGCCCAGGCCCTGCGCTACTGTCATGAACGGGACACCCGGGTGTTTCTCACCCTCAATACCCTGGTCTCGGACCGGGAGCTGCCGGCAGCGCTGGAGACCGCCAGAGCCGCCTGCCGCCTGGGCGTGGACGCCATTTTGGTCCAGGACTGGGGCCTTTTCGACCTGCTGCGCCGGTCCTTGCCGGACCAGCCCCTCCACGCCAGCACCCAGATGAGCATTTTCACCTCCGGCGGCGCGGTGGAACTGGCCCAGGACGGCTGTGAGCGGGTGGTCATCGCCCGGGAGTGCTCCAAGGAGGACTCCGCCGCCATCTGCCGCAACTGCCCGGTAGAGGTGGAGGTCTTTGTCCACGGGGCGCTGTGCATGTGCTAT
>CALXDH010000044.1 GCA_944387015.1 uncultured Oscillospiraceae bacterium | reverse complement strand
GGCATCCTGCCCCGTGAGAAGCGCAAGGGCTTCTACAAGCTCTACACCGATCACGCCCTCTCTGCCATGAAGGGCGCTGGCCTGGAATAAGCGGAAAGGAGCGACCGGATGAAAGCGGCATATCTGGCTCCGGCCATTACACTGTTCCAAAAAGACGGGACACTGGACCTGGAAAGCCAGGGAAGACTGTTTGACAATCTGATCGAAAAGGGGATCGATGGAATTCTGGTGGAGGGAAGCTCCAGTGAGTTCTTTGCGATGCCCATGGAGGAGCGCCGGGAGATGGCCCGGTTTGCGATTGAGCGTGTCAACCACCGGGTGAAGCTGATCATCGGCACCAGCAGCATGGTGGCCAGTGAGATCGTGGATTTCTCCAACTACTGCCTGGAGCAGGGCGCGGACGCAGTGATGATCCTGCCGCCCTACTACTTCCGGTTCGGCGCGGAAGCGCTTTTACAGTACTATGATCGGCTGGCCGGTGAGATCCATGGCCCCATTTATATCTACAATTTCCCGGCAAACACCGGCACGTCCATTGAGCCGGAGACCGTGCTGCAGTTGGCCACGATGCACGCAAACATTGTGGGCATCAAGGACACTACGGTAGATATGAGCCATACCCGGGAGCTGATCAAGACGGTTAAATCCAAGATCCCTGCCTTTGAGATCTATTCCGGTTTTGACGACAACTTCGCCCACAACATTATGGCCGGCGGTGATGGATGCATCGCCGCACTGAGCAACGTGGTGCCCGAAATCTGCGCTGCCTGGGTGAAAGCCTTCCGGAACAACGATCTGGAGGGAATTGCAAAAGGTCAGCAGACCATTGACCGTCTGATGGATCTTTACAGTATCCGCGATCCCTTCCTGCCGGTTTTGAAGGAAGCCTGCAAGCTGCGGGGCATTGCCGCCAGCAGCACCGGCACCTTCCCCATGCCCAATGCTACGGTGGAAGATGACGCAAGGATTTCTGCGCTTTTGTCCCGCGAGGGACTCCGGTGAGTACTGCTTGCCAGCACTAAAGCGGAAAAACAGGAGCCCGTTCCCACTGGAACGGGCTCCTGTTGTCTTTTTATAAAGGGCATAGCGGTGGCCGGAGCAAAACTCGCAGCCTTCTGCTGCAAATGCCGGTCAAATTCAGGGCTTGGACGTATTCTGCCCGGCGCTGTTGGCCTGCTCCTCGTCGCCGAAGAGAAGGAACCAGCTATTGGCCACATGTTCCTCCATGACTTCCCGGCAGAGCTTCGGGTTTTTCTGGCGGAAGGCATTGAGGAGCCGTTCGTGGTAATAAAAGCCCATTTTGGGTCCCTTGGAAGCGGTGACACGGTGCCAGCTGCTGCGCAGTACGTTATTCAAGATCCGATAGACCCCGGTGATCATCGGATTGCCGGTCATCTCTCCAATCAGCATATGGAAGGAGAGGTCATAATAGGAGTTCTTGTCGGCATCGTCGGCATGCTCCCACATCTGATGGTACAAGACCGCCAGTTGAGAGATCTGCTCATCCGTGGCGCGGGTAGCGGCCAATTCTGCCACCGGACCTTCAAAGACCCGGCGGAATTCCAGCACTGCCCGCAGAGAATCGTCGGCCAGATACACATCCGGGATCACGTCCTGCATAAAGGTGCCGATGCTGGGCTGGCTGATGAAGGAACCGTCACCGATGCGGGTTTCGATCAGTCCTTGGGCGGAAAGGGCCTGCAGAGCCTGCCGGATCGACACACGGCTGACCTGGAAAATTTCTGCCAACTCATTTTCAGAAGGGAGGCGCTCACCGGGCTTCCACTTTCCGGTCAAAATCTGATCTTTGAGTTGATTTTCAATTTGCGTAGACAGCTTGACGCGGCTGACCGGGTGAAGTGCCATGCAATATTCCTCCCTTTTTTAGACTCAGTATTTATTACTATACCTGCTTGCAAATGAAAATTCAAGAGCTGTATGACAAATAAACAATTAGACATATCGCATAAAAACCAGCGCGGTTTTTGCCGGAATCATAGAAAAGGATCTGGCTCTATAAAACAAAAAGATCGGGAAAGTGGCTGATATTTCGGAATTTTCACACCAAAATGTAATAAAATTCAGGAAAATAAGTCTTTTTTCAAAAGTTTTGCTTTGAGCAATATGAACAAAGTGAACTTGAAATTTTAAAGTGCAACTGGTATATTGATACTGTTATTTTCCCTCTGAAAAGCAATCGGCTCCTTTATGCGAAAGCGGCGGGAAATGTTTTTTTGCATTTACCTGTATGACAAGTAGTCAAAAAGACTGCCGGATGCCCGGCCAGGGCGCTCGGTCCGACAGAGGGAGATTCAGAAAAACGGAAAGGAAAGATGACGAATGAGCAAGTTCCGCTACGGTGTTGCCTGTTCCCTGAATGACGTCTCTACCACTGCGCCGATTATCCTGCGGGGGCCCATTGAGCAGCTTTGCAAAGAGGCCAAGGAGATCGGCTATGACGGGCTGGAGATCCAGCTGGCCAATCCCCGGCAGTATGACTGGAACCACATTAAGACCGTCTGCAATGACAGCGGCCTGGAACTGATTGCCTTTGCCACCGGGCGGGAACTGGGAGAGAACGGCCTTTGCCTGCTCTCCGACGACGCGTCGGTCCGCCGGGCTTCCATCGACCGGCTCAAAGAGCACATCGACTGTGCCCAGTCCGTGGACTGCAACGTCATCGTGGGGTCCATGCGCAAGAACATTCCGGACTGGTCCCAGCGGGAAAAGTACTGGAACTATCACCGGGATGCCATCCTGGAGCTGTCTGACTATGCCAAAGGCAGCGGTGTGCGGATCTGGGTGGAAAACATCCTCAGCTATATCAGCAACTTCCTCAACACCATGCGCCAGGTGCAGGATTTCGTCTCTGACCTGGGACGGGACAATGTGGGCGTCCATCTGGATACATACAGCATGAACATGGAGGACAACGACATCCTGGGCTCTATCCGTTATTGTGCCAAGGATCTGGAGTATGTGCACTTCTCCGATACTGCCCGGCTGTATCCCGGCGGCGGCAACGTGGACTTCAAGACCTTCCTCCATGGTCTGTGGGAAGTGGACTACAAGGGATACATCACCACGGAATGTGTGCCGGTGCCTACGGCGTACGAGTGTGCCAAGCGCGGCTTTGAGTATATGAAAGCGATGGAGAAGATCGTGGAGATCGAGCGCGGCGCCAGCCGCTTCCAGTGAGGAGGCGTTGATCGTGAAAGGACTGAAGGACAAGATCGTACTGGTCACCGGCGGCGCCAAGGGCCTGGGCAAGGCCATGGCCACCCGCTTTTTGCAGGAGGGTGCCACGGTGGTCATCGCTGACGTGGACGCGGAGGCGTCCGCCGCGACGGTGGAGGAACTGGGGACTCTGGGCCCCATTGAGGCCTATCAGATCGACCTGCGGGATGCGGATGCTATTGAGGCGATGGTGGACTATGTGGCAGAGAAGTACGGCCGCATCGACATCGCTGTGAACAACGCCGGCGTACAGATCCATGGCTGGGCCACGGAATTCCCGCTGGAGAAGTTCGACATGATGCTCTCCCTGAATCTGCGGGCCTATTACCTGGTGGCCCGGGCGGCGGCCCGCTACATGAAAAAGCAGGGCGGCGGCAGCATCGTGTGCATTTCCTCTGGCAACTCCCAGCGCTATACCACCCGCCGCTCCCCCTATAACATCACCAAGGCCGGCATCAACGGTCTGGTGGGAACTCTGGCGGTGGAGTGGGGACGCTTCAATATCCGCATCAATGGCGTGGCGCCGGGCTTTGTGGATACGGAGCTGTTCCGGGTCGGCGTCAAAAACGGCATCATCGATGTGGACAACAATATGCTGGTGGTTCCCATGAAACGGATGCTGGAGGCGGAAGAGATCGCCAACGGCGTAGCGTTCCTGGCCTCCGAGGAGGCCAGCGGCGTGACCGGCCAGGTTCTCTTCATCGACGGCGGCTGGAGCCGGGCAGGGCTGCCGGAGAAAAAAGACATGTAAGCGGGGCTCCCGCTTGTGGAATGACACGGGCTTCGGGGGCCGCTCATACCAGTCTGGCATGGGCGGCCCTTCTTGGATACCGAACCCGCATAAAAGACAATCGCGGACCAGGCAGGGGAGGGATCGGCATGATGGAAAAAGACGCAAAGCTTCTTTCCAAATTATCGCTGATGATTTCGGAAAATGAGTTTCACGCACTTCTGCACGCCCAGGGAAAAAACCAGACGGATTACTATCATTACCACGACTATTACGAGATCTTGTTCTATCTGGGAGAACGGGAAGTCCGCTATGAGAAGGACAACTGGTCTACCGTGATCCGAAAGGGCGATGTGGTGTTTTGCAGAATGTTTGAAAACCATATCGTCGACTGCGCGGAGAACGAAGGGCATCTGCGGTTTTGCGTCGGGATCGAACCTCACCTGCTGGGCGGTTTTTCCAAGAAGGACGCCAGCTTGTATCTGCTCTTTTCCAATCAGAACCCCAACTATCCGGTGATGCATCTGGATATGGTTCGGATGCAGAAATATCTCTGGATGATCGAGGAATTCCAGCAGTTGGGGAACTCTCCAGGGGAGCAGATCATCGCAAGCTCCATCATCCACCGGATGTTGGGAAGTCTCTACTGCGATCTGAAGCCGGAAAATCACCAGGGGACCGCAAGCCTGCAGCACATGGACATGGTGGGGTCCATCATCCACTTTATCGAGCAGAATCTGGACCAGGACCTGTCTCTGGACCGCGTGGCCCAACATTATAATTACAGCCCCGCCTACATCAGCCGGATCTTCAAAGAGATCACCGGCTCCTCGCTGGTCCGCTACATCATTGAAAAGCGGATCGGCTGTGCCAAGCAGATGCTCTATGACGACATGGAGATCATGCGCGTGGCGGAAAAAGTGGGCTACCGGAATTACAGCAACTTCTACAAGGCCTTCCGGAAGGCCGTGGGCTGCGGACCGGAAGAGTTTCGGAAAAAGGCCCAGGAGCAGTAGTGCGCGGAAGAAGAATTGTTTCGGATTTGAAAGGTAAAAACCCTGATTGAACATGGCTTTTTCGACGCAGCCGTGCTATTACTTAAATGTCAGAAAAAGCTGCGTGAACGCAACACGCTCCGGCGTGTCGCTTTGCCGCGGCTTCTGAAAAAACAAACAATAAGGAGCGTTTTGACATGAGCATGGAACTGAGTGTACAGGGGAAGAACGCCATTGTCACCGGCGCCGCCGGCAACATCGGCGAGGCTTGCGTTCGTGCGCTTGCGGCGGCCGGTGCCAACGTGCTGGTGGCGGATATGGACGCCGCGGCGGCGGAGCGGACGGCAGAGAAGCTGCAGAAGGAGTACCCTGACGTCAAGCTGGTGCCCCAGGTGTGCGACGTGACGAACAAGGCCAGTGTGGACGCCATGGTGTCTGCTGCGCTGGAGGCCTTCGGCCGTATCGACATCCTCAACAACATCGCCGGTATGAGCACCAAGGTGGACTTTTTGGAGATGCCGGAGGACATCTATGATCAGATGATGGACGTCAACGCCAAGGGCACGTTCCTGGTGGACCAGGCGGTTTTGAAGGCCATGATCCCCAACCGTTCCGGCAAGATTGTCAACATGTCCTCCATGTCCGGCAAAGAGGGATACCCCACCAATGTGGCGTATTCCGCCTCTAAATTTGCCGTCACGGGTATGACCCAGGCCATTGCCAAGTATGCAGCGCCCTACAACATCAATGTCAACTGTGTCTGCCCCGGTATCGTCCATACCCACATCTGGGATCGGCTGCTGGATGATGTCACCAAGGCCGGCGGCGATGCGGACGCTTATTGGAAGGAACGGATCTCTGCGATCCCCCTGAAGCGTCCCCAGACGGCGGAGGATATTGCCCACATGTTCCTGTATCTGTCTTCGCCCTTTGCCGACAATATGACCGGCCAGTCCATCAACGTCACCGGCGGACTGATCCTGCACTGAGCTGTCAAAAAAGCAGGCGGATCCGTATCTGCAAAAAACCGAACGGCCGGCGTACTTGCGTTTGAAAAACGTCCATGGTATGATAGAAATAATGAACTTTTGCGGAGAAAACCATACGGATTTCGGCGAAAAGTACAGCCGGCCGTACAAAACGGCAGGCTCCATGGAGGTTGAGCAGTGTCACAGTTTTTAGCAGGCGGAGAGCCAATGGGAAACGCAGTTCGCTTTTCCAACAATACCGACCAATACGGGTACGACGCCGTGTTCCATCAAACCGGTCCGAACCCGGCTAGTTTTCTGCATATTCATGACTTTTTTGAATTCGTGATCTATCTGGGACAGGAGCCGATCCTGTATCAGGTGGCCGGGCAGAATTACACGGCGACGTTTGGGGACATCCTGGTATGCGACATGATGGACGAGCATATGCTCCAGTGTGACCAGAATGAGCTGTACATGCGCTTTAGCGTGGGACTTTCGTTTGGCTTCGTGATGGCCTGTTCCACCAAGGATGACAATCTGCTCCAGATCTTCAGCCGGAACAGCGGATGCTATCCTGTGCTGCATCTGGGGGCGCTGGCGATCCACAAGTATGTGGAGCTGATCCGGCAGTTCCAAAGCTGCCCGCTGGAGCATGGACAGCGGGTGTTCCAGCAGGCCATTCTCCACCAGATGCTGTCCTATCTGCAGGATGATTTCCTGCGGGTCAACGGCACCGGCGCCACCATCACCCGGCAGGATACGCTGGTGTGTGAGCTGGTCAATTACATCAATTTGCACATCGGAGAGGACCTGAGTCTGAAGACCCTGGGGCGGGTGACCAACTACAATCCCACCTACCTCTCCCGGACTTTCAAAAATATTACCAGGAGTCCGTTGAAAACCTATATTGACGAAAAGCGTATCAATACAGCAAAAGTCCTGATGTCCAGGGATGTTCCCCTGGCGGAGATCGCTATGCAGGTTGGCTTTCAGAATTACAGCACCTTCTATAATACGTTCAAGCGCCTGACAGGAGTGAGTCCGGAGCGGTACGCAAGAGAGGTGCGCAACAGCGGAAAAACAGAACCAAATATTCACTGAAGTTCCCGGAAATTTTGAAATTGGGTAGGTTTTCAGCTGGATGAAGGGCCTGGAGGCAGACGAGGGAACCAGCTCAAGTTAGATTTTTAACAGATTGAAGCTGCTGAAAAAGTCAAAAATCAAAATCTGAAAATCAGAAAACAGCAAGAAAATTCTTTGTGCAATTTGACAATACCTTGCAGGGAGCTGCCCGAGAATCTGTCCCTTTCAGTGGCAAAAACCGCTGATTTTTTCAGAGTAAATGGCCTGTGTGTCTGTCTGACATGACAAAAACACAGAGACGACCCAACGGAGGCAGGGTATTGATTTTCGAAGAAATGCACCTGTTTGGCAATCGACCAGAGATGTCGAAAAAGTTATAGTAGAGTCGTGAGTTCCCAGTGAGGACCGTACGCCGTCTGTTCCGGGGGGAGGAGACGGGAGGTCCGCGTTTTGCATCCCGCAGGGCGGAGCGGAAATCACGGCGTTGGCCGGCCGGACCATGCGGTGCGGCCAAGGAGTCTGAAATCAAAAAAAGCGAGGGAATTGTATGAAACAAAAAGTGGTCATGGACGGTAATACCGCCGCGGCCTATGCCTCTTACGCATTTACAGAGGTCGCGGCCATCTATCCCATCACCCCTTCTTCCCAGATGGCCGAATCCGTGGACGAGTGGGCCTCTCAGGGTAAAAAGAACCTCTTCGGCAAGCCGGTAAAGGTCATTGAGATGCAGTCCGAGGCCGGTGCTGCCGGCACCTGCCACGGATCTCTGCAGGCCGGTGCGCTGACCACCACCTATACGGCGGCTCAGGGACTGCTGCTGATGATCCCCCCCATGTTCCGTATGGCGGGTGAATTTTTGCCGGCGGTGTTCCACGTCTCCGCCCGTACGGTGGCCCAGAATATGTGGTCCATCTTCGGCGATCATTCCGACGTGATGACCTGCCGCTCCATCGGCTTTGCCATGCTGGCCTCTGCCTGCCCCCAGGAGTCCATGGACCTGGGCGCTGTGGCCCATCTGTCCGCCATCAAGGCCCGTCATCCCTTCATGCACTTCTTCGATGGCTTCCGCACCTCTCACGAGATGCAGAAGATCGACGCCCTGGACTATGAGGACCTGCGTCCCCTGGTGGATTACGACCAGATCCGGGCCTTCCGCGCCAACAGCCTGAACCCGGAGCATCCCCATGCCCGCGGCACCACGGCCGGCACCGAGACCTTCTTCCAGGGCCGTGAGGCTTCCAACGGTCATTACGAGGCTATCCCCGACATCGTCCAGCACTACATGGATGAGATCAACAAGATCACCGGCCGCAACTACAAGCTCTATGAGTACTACGGTGCGCCCGACGCCACGGAAGTGGCCGTCGCCATGGGCTCTGTCACCGAGACCATGCGGGAAGTGGTGGATGAGCTCAACAGCCAGGGCCGCAAGGTGGGCATGATCTCCGTCCATCTGTTCCGTCCCTTCTCCGCCAAGCACTTCCTCAGCGTGCTGCCGGAGACCGTGAAGAAAGTGGCGGTTCTGGACCGCACCAAGGAGTCTGGCTCCGTGGGCGAGCCGCTGTACCTGGACGTGAAGGCCGTGCTGGATGACTCCGGCCGTTCCTTCTCCTCCGTGGTGGGCGGCCGGTACGGCCTAGCCGGCAAGGATACCACCCCCGGCCAGATCGTGGCGGTGTATGATAACCTGGCTCAGGACGCCCCCAAGACCAACTTCACCATCGGCATCGTGGACGATGTGACCCACACCTCTCTGCCCTACCACGAGGTGGCCATCAACAAGCCCCATGAGATCTCCTGCAAGCTGTGGGGTACCGGCGGCGACGGCACCGTGGGCGCCAACAAGAACTCCGTCAAGATCATCGGCAACCTGACCGAGAAGTACGCCCAGGCCTATTTCGCATACGACGCCAAGAAGTCCGGCGGTGTGACCCAGTCCCACCTGCGCTTCAGCGATCAGCCCATTCATGCTACCTATCTGGTCCAGTCCGCGGACTTCGTGGCGGTACATAACCCCGCTTACCTCAGCAAGTTTGACGTGGCCAAGGACCTCAAGCCCGGCGGAACGTTCCTGCTCAACTGCCAGTGGAGCGCTGAGGAGCTGGACGAGAAGCTGCCCGGCAACCTCAAGCGGGGCCTGGCGGAAAAGCAGGCCAAGCTGTACCTCATTGACGCGTCCCACATCGCCATGAAGCTGGGCCTGGGCAACCGCACCAACACCGTGCTCCAGTCCGCCTTCTTCAAGCTGGCCAACATCATCCCCATGGATCAGGCCATGGACGCCATGAAGGAAGCCATCAAGAAGACCTACCTGGTGAAGGCCGGTCAGAAGGTGGTGGACATGAACTGCGCCGCCGTGGATCAGGGCGTACAGGCCCTGCATCAGGTGGAAGTCCCTGCCAGCTGGCTCAACGCGCCGGTGGAGCAGGCCGCTGCCGCCGACGAGGGCGACTTCATGGAGCAGATCTTCAAGCCCATGGACCGCATGCAGGGCGACAGCCTGCCGGTGTCCATCTTCCAGAAGTTCGGCACGGTGGATGGTACCTGGCCCAGCGGCACCTCCAAGTACGACAAGCGCCGGGATGCCATCCAGGTCCCCCAGTGGGATCCCACTGCCTGCATCCAGTGCAACCTTTGCTCTCTGGTCTGCCCCCACGCGGCGATCCGTCCCGTGCTGCTGACCGAGGAGGAGAAGGCCGCCGCCCCCGCGGGCTTCACCACCATCCCCGCCAAGGGCCCCGGTCTGGAAAAGTACTCTTTCCGCATCCAGGTCTCTCCCTTTGACTGCCTGGGCTGCGGCTGCTGCGCCAACGCCTGCCCCGCCAAGACCAAGGCTCTGACCATGCAGAGCGCCGAGTCCCAGGCGGGCGAGGCCGAGAACTGGACCTACGGTGTGGAGCAGCTGCCCGTCAAGAAGGACGCCGGCAGCGACAAGACCGTCAAGGCCAGCCAGTTCAAAAAGCCCTATTACGAGTTCCCACCCGCCTGCGCAGGCTGCGGCGAGACCGCGTATATCAAGCTGATCACCCAGCTCTTCGGCGATCACATGTACATCGCCAACGCCTCCGGCTGCACCGCGGCCCACGGCGGCTCCCTGCCCTCCACGCCCTACTGCAAGGACGACCGGGGCTTCGGTCCTCCCTGGGAGCAGTCCCTGTTCGAGGATAACGCCGAGTTCGCCTTCGGCTTCCTCCAGGCCCACGACACCGTCAACAGCGAGCTGGTGGATGCCGTGGAGCTGCTGCGGGATGCCGGCGTCGCCCAGGCCGAGTGCGAGGCATACCTCGCCGTCCGGGAGCACGCCAAGGAGTCCCGGGATGCTACCGACGCCCTGGTGAAGGCCCTGGAGTCTGCCGCCTGCGAGACGGCGGAGACGAAGGAGGCCCGGGATCTGGTGCTCCAGAACCGGGAGTTCCTCAGCAAGAAGTCCGTGTGGGCCTTCGGCGGCGACGGCTGGGCCTACGACATCGGCTTCGGCGGCCTGGATCACGTCCTGGCCTCCGGCAAGGACATCAATATGCTGGTGCTGGACACCGAGGTGTACTCCAACACCGGCGGCCAGTCCTCCAAGGCCACGTCTGCCGGCGCTGTGGCGCAGTTCGCCGCCTCCGGCAAGCGGACCAAGAAGAAGGACTTGGGCATGATGCTCATGAGCTACGGCTATGTGTACGTGGCCCAGGTGGCCATGGGCGCCGATCCCAACCAGACCCTCAAGGCCATCCGGGAGGCTGAGGCCTATCCCGGTCCCTCTGTGGTCATCGCTTACGCACCCTGCACCGCCCATGGTATTCCCAAGGGCATGAGCAACTGCCAGAACGAGATGAAGCGGGCTGTGGATGCCGGTTACTGGCACCTGTACCGCTACAATCCCGCCCTGAAGGCGGAGGGGAAGAATCCCTTCGTCCTGGACTCCAAGGCTCCCACCGAGGGCTATCTGGACTTCATCCGCTCCGAACGGCGCTTTGCCTCTCTGGAGGCCAAGTTCCCCGAGGAGGCCAAGAAGATCTTTGCCCAGGCTGAGCAGGATGCCAAGGAGCGCTACGCCTCCTACGCGGCGCTCAATGAGAAAAAGGACTAAAGAAGCCCCGTTAAGGATGCTTTTGTTCTGAATCTGGAACGGCCGCTCCGGTACATTGCTGCCGGAGCGGCCCGGTCCGGTTTCAGGCAAAGCCCCCGATCCCCGTCAACTGCCCGCCGGACATGCCTGCCGGTGGGATGCAATTTCCGAATCTTGATAGAGAGGACATCTGGAATGAAGACTGCAAAAGAATACAAAGACAGCCTCCGCAAGCGGAAGATCCGCGTCTATGTGAAGGGCGAGCTGCTGGACAGCGCCTCCGTCATCGATCATCCCTTCATCCGGGGCCATGTGAACTCCGCCGCCATGACCTACGCCCTGGCGGGCAACCCGGAGTACGAGGATCTCATGACCACCACCTCCCACCTCACCGGTCATAAGATCAACCGTTTCACCCACATCCACCAGTCTGTGGATGACCTGATGAAAAAGGCCAAGATGCTGCGTACCATCTCCCAGAAGACCGGTACCTGCTATCAGCGCTGCGTGGGCTTCGACGCCATGAACGCCACCTACACCGTTACCTACGAGTGCGATAAGGCGCTGGGCACCGATTACCACGAGCGGTTCAAGAAGTTCCTCATCCAGGTCCAGGACAATGACTGGATGGTGGCCGGCGCCATGACCGACGTCAAGGGCGACCGCAGCCTGCGTCCGGGCCAGCAGGTGGATCCGGACATGTTCGTCCATGTGGTGGAAAAGCGGGAGGACGGCATCGTCATCCGGGGCGCCAAGGCCCATATGACCGGTATGGTCAACTCCCACTGGATGCTGATCATGCCCACCATGGGCATGCAGGAGAATGAGGCGGAGTACGCCGTCTCCTGCGCCATTCCTGTGGACGCCCCCGGCGTGACCCACATCTTCGGCCGGCAGACCAACGACGACCGCAAGTGCGAGGGCACCATCGATCAGGGCAACGCCAACTACGGCATCGTGGGCGGCGAGTGCCTGACGGTGCTGGACAACGTGTTTGTTCCCTGGGAGTACGTGTTCATGTGCGGCGAGTACCAGTTCTCCGGCCTTTTGGTGGAGCGTTTTGCCTGCTATCACCGCTCCAACTACGGCGGCTGCAAGGGCGGTGTCAGCGACGTGGTCATCGGCGCTGCCGCACTGTGGGCCGACTATCAGGGCACCAGCAAGGCAAGCCACATCAAGGACAAGCTCAATGAGATGATGCACATGACCGAGACGCTGTACGCCTGCGCCGTGGCGGCTGCCGCCATGGGCGGTCCCACCCCCTCCGGCGCTTACTTCGTGGATCGGCTGATGGCCAACGTCTGCAAGCACAACGTCACCAAGCTCATCTATGACATCGACCGTCTGGCTCAGGACATCAGCGGCGGTATCATCGCCACCATGCCCTCCGAGGCCGACCTGCGCAACCCCGAGATCGGCAAGTGGGTGGAGAAGTACCTGCGTGGTGTGGACGGTGTCCCCACCGAGGACCGTATGCGGGTGGGTCGTCTGCTGGAGAACATGACCGGCGGCACCGCTCTGGTGGAGTCTATGCACGGCGCCGGTTCTCCCCAGGCCCAGAAGGTCATGTACTCCAAGCTCTCCGGCCTGGAGCAGAAGAAGAAGTTCGCCGCCCATATCGCCGGTGTGGGCCACAGCGAGGAGTAAGTTCCCGATTTGCAAGCAATGGCCGGCCTCGGTGTGCGCCTGGTCAGAGGCGCGGGGTCGCGCCGATCAATCATACAGAAAAGGAATGAAAAAACTATGGATTTTTCTCTGACTCGTGAGCAAGCCCTGGTCCAGAAGATGATGCAGTCCTTCACGGAGAATGAGGTCAAGCCCATCGCCGCGGAGATCGACCGCACCCATCAGTATCCCGCCGAGAATGTGGCAAAGCTCTTCAAGCTGGGTGTCATGGGCATGACCGTGCCCAAGGAGTACGGCGGCATGGGTGCCGATCAGGTGGCCGCCGCCATCTGCACTGAGGAGCTGGCCAAGGCCTGCGCCTCCACCAGCGACATCGTCGCCGGTCACACCCTGTGCTGTGTGCCTATCGTGGAGCACGGCACCGAGGAGCAGAAGAAAAAGTACCTGCCCATGCTCACCAAGGGCGGCGTGCTGGGCGGCATGGGCATCACCGAGCCCAACGCCGGTTCCGATGCCTCCAAGAGCCAGACGGAGGCCCGCCTGGAGGGTGACCACTATGTGATCAACGGCTCCAAGATCTTCATCACCAACGGTCCCGAGGCCGGTGTGTTCGTGATCTTTGCCATGACCGACAAGACCAAGGGCAACAAGGGCCTGTCCGCTTTCATCATTGAGAGCAGCTTCCCCGGCTTCTCCATCGGTAAGGTGGAGGACAAGATGGGCCTCCACGGTGTCCACACCTCCGAGATCGTCTTCACCGAAATGATCGTGCCCAAGGAGAACCTGCTGGGCAAGGAGGGCGCCGGCTTCAAGATCTGCATGCAGACGCTGGATACCGGCCGTATCGGCATTGCTGCCCAGGCGCTGGGCATCGCCGAGGGCGCCATGGAAGAGGCCATCGCCTATACCAAGGGCCGCGTCCAGTTCGGCAAGCCCATCTCCAAGTTCCAGAACACCCAGTTCACCTTTGCCGATATGGCCATGCGCATTGAGGCTGCCCGTCTGCTGACCTACCAGGCCGCCAGCATCAAGCAGTCCGGCGTCCGCTGCAGCAAGCAGGCCGCCATGGCCAAGCTTTCCGCCTCTGAGACCGCCATGTGGGTCACCACCAAGGCGCTGCAGATGTTCGGCGGCTACGGCTACACCAACGATTATCCCATGGAGCGCATGATGCGCGACGCCAAGATCAC
>CALXDH010000043.1 GCA_944387015.1 uncultured Oscillospiraceae bacterium | reverse complement strand
ATGTACATGGCGGGCAAGTCCCTCTTCCCCCTGACCACCACCATGGCCGCCATGATGGCCAAGGAGTTCGGCGGGAAGCTGCGCCTCTCCTACGCCGGCGGCGCCGACGCCTTCAACATCGACAAGCTCTTTGCCTGCGGCATCTGGCCCATCACCATGGCCACTACGGAACTCAAGCCCGGCGGCTACCAGCGCTTCACCCAGATCGGCGACAAGCTGGATCAGCTGGACTTCAAGCCCTTCACCGGCGTGGACGTCACCGGCATCGAGGCGCTGAGCCTTGCCGCCCGGTCCGACAAGTACCATGTCAAGGCCATCAAGCCTCTGCCCCGCCGCAAGCTCTATGAGAAGGTCCCCCTGATGGACTGCTTTACCGCTCCCTGCAAGGGCGGCTGCCCCATCCATCAGGACATTCCCGAATATATCGAGCTGTGCCGCAAGGGCGAGTACGCCTCCGCCCTGCGCCTCATCACGGAGAAGAACCCCCTGCCCTTCATCACCGGCACCATCTGCGCCCATAACTGCATGACCAAGTGCACCCGCAACTTCTACGATCAGCCGGTGAACATCCGCGCCACCAAGCTGGTGGCCGCCGAAAAGGGCTACGACGCCTACATGTCCAAGATCAAGGCTCCCGCTCCTGCGGATACCAACGCCAAGGTGGCTGTCATCGGCGGCGGCCCCGCCGGCATGTCCGCTGCCTACTTTGTGGGCCGGGCCGGCATCCCCGTCACCATCTTCGAGCGTGCAGACTGCCTGGGCGGCGTGGTCCGTCAGGTGATCCCCGCCTGGCGCATCTCTGACGACGCCATCGACAAGGATGTAGCGCTGATGTTCAAGATGGGCGTGGAAGTGAAGCTCAATACCGAGGCCCCCTCTGTTGCTGAGCTCAAGGCCATGGGCTACACCCACATCTTCTTTGCCGTGGGCGCCTGGAAGGCCGGCAAGCTGGACATTCCCGGCAATGTAGTGCCCGTCATCGGCTGGCTCAAGGACATGAAGGCCGGCAAGGAAGTGCCTCTGGGCCATGTGGCCGTGGTGGGCGGCGGCAACACCGCCATGGATGCTGCCCGGGCCGCCCTGCGGGCCGGTGCCAAGTCCAGCACCCTGGTCTACCGCCGCACCAAGAAGTACATGCCCGCCGATGCCGAGGAACTGGAACTGGCCATTGCCGACGGCGTACAGTTCCTGGAGCTGGTAGCTCCCGTGGAGCAGAAGGACGGCAAGCTGGTGTGCGAGAAGATGAAGTTGGGCGATCCCGATGAGAAGGGCCGCCGCAAGCCCGTCCCCATCGGCGAGATGGTCTCCATCGACTGCGACACCGTCATTGCCGCCGTGGGCGAGAAGGTGGACAGCGAGATCTTCACCCGCAACGGCATCAACGTGGACGCCAAGGGCATCCCCGATTTCAAGACCAACCTGGAGGGCGTCTATGTGGGCGGCGATGCCATGCGTGGCCCCGCCACCGTGGTAGAGGGCATTGCCGACGCCCAGTGGTTCGCCAACGCCGTTATCGGCGAGGCCCACAAAGTCACCATTCCTGCCAAGGCCGTGGCCACCCGGGCGGAGGCCATTGCCAAGAAGGGCATTTTGTGTGAGAGCGCCAAGTGCGAGGGCGACCGCTGCCTGACCTGCAACGTGGTGTGCCAGGTCTGCGCCGATGTGTGCCCCAACCGGGCCAATGTGGTCATCGAGCTGCCCGACGGCCGCCATCAGATCCTCCATGTGGACCGGATGTGCAACGAGTGCGGCAACTGCGCCATCTTCTGCCCCTATGACTCCGCTCCCTACCGGGACAAGTTCACCCTGTTCTACACCCGGGAGGGCTTCGACGAGAGCGTGAACAACTCCGGCTTCCTGCCCCTGGGCGGTAAGAAGGTGCTGGTCCGGCTGGGCGGCAAGGTGTTCGAGACGGATCTGGACGGCAAGAACGATCTGCCCGCCGAGATTGAGGTATTCATCCTGACCGTACTGACCAAGTACAATTACCTGCTGGGCTAAGGTCCCGCGGGCAAAAAAGGCGGAGGCTGGAAAACCAGCCTCCGCCCTCTTTTATAATGTAAGCAAACCGCCTGCGCCATCGGCGGTTATGGGAATTGATGCCACCACTGCCAGAGCTTCAGCCAGACCAGTCCCGCCGCTCCCAGCAGCACCAGTACGCCGCCCACGATCGGCAGCCACTCCACATGGTAATACCGCACAAAGGCAGCAACGCCGGTGAATTTCTTTCCATTCTCGCTAACATAAATGTTCGAGGACGAGCCCACGACCAAAAGTTCCAGCAGCACAAAAAGTCCGGCCTCCAGCACCGCGCCTGAAACGGTGCGGACGATGCCCTGCTGGTGTACGGTCATTCCTTTGGCCTTGCTCCGCTGTACCTCCCAGCCCTGGCCCTCATCCAGCAGCCAGTCCACGCTGACGCCGAACTGCCGGGCACAGGGCAGCAGCTTTCCCCCGTCCGGCAGAGCCGTCCCCTGCTCCCAACGGGAGACCGCCTGACGAGAGACTCCCAGCATTTCCGCCAGTGCTTCCTGGCTCAGCCCCTCCCGCTTCCGCAGTCGGATCAGCTTTTCCGAAAATGTCATGGCAGTACCTCCGTTTCCTCTCCATCTTGATCAAAGGTCACCACAGGTTCCCCGCTCCCTTTTGCCCCCAACAGCACGTAAATTTCTCTCTGCGGCAGGCGGAAACCGCAAATATCTGCCGATGCTCCTGCTTCTCTTTTCAGTGAGCATATCTGTTCCGGATACGTTGTCACCGCCCGGAAAAGCGGTGGTTCATGCACTGCGGGTCCTCCCACTGCACATAAAAGAGGCACACCCCCACATGGAGCACCAGCCCTACCAGGCCGATGCCGGCCTCCGCCGTCAACAGCAGGATAACGCCCTGGGCAGCGGTGTAAAGCAGAGCGATCAGCCGTTCCTGCCGGCGGCAGCCAGTCGGCTCCTGTCCCAGCTTCAGGAGCAGCCGCACCACACAAAAGATCGCTGCTGCCAAAAAGAGCGCCAGCAGGGCGATGTCTCCGTTCTTCCCCTGCTGGACCCACCAAGCAGTCTGGCCGCAGCCATATGCCGCTGCCGCGATCCCCGCCGCATACCGGGGTGAACCCAGACTGCCGGGCCTCTCCTGCCGCTGCCGGAGAGATGGTTGGGCCAACAGCCAAAATCCTACCAGTGCCACAGCCGCCCAGAGGGCAAAGAGCCACTCCACATCATTGCCTTTCAAAAATGCCATCAATCCGGTGTAGACACGAGTCCACTCCACTCCCGCCGGGGCCTCGGTCAACACCACCGGGAACAGGGAGCTCAAAATCCCCATTACCACCATGCCCAAAACGCCCACTCCGGTGACGATCCCACCGGAGAGATACCAGTGCCAGTTTTTGCAGATGACGAGAGATTCCCCTTCAACAGGCGCGCTGCCTGTGCCTGCCAGGTCCTCCCACCCCTGTTTCTCATCTAACAGCCAGTCCACACTGACGCCAAAATGCCGGGCACAGGGCAGCAGCTTTCCCCCGTCCGGCAGGGCCGTTCCCTGCTCCCAGCGGGAGACCGCCTGCCGGGAAACGCCCAGTATTTCCGCCAGCGCTTCCTGGCTCAAGCCCTCCCGCTTCCGCAGCCGGATCAGCTTTTCCGAAAATGTCATGGCAGCTCCTCCTTTTCCTTCTCATCTTACCAAAGGCCGCCGGGAAAGTCCACCGCACCGTCCTGACAATGCCGCAACCAAACGTAACATTCCCATGACACCCCCCTGTTTTTTCTATCAAACGCTTCCGCCCTCCCTTCTTGGTCACACACTGAACCGCAAAGCGTACGTTTTGTAAAAAGGGGCCCAGATCCCGCTTCAGGTTCTTGCCATTTTCCGGAAACGTGGTAAAATAAATTTGATATGCATATAACAGGGTCCGGCACCGAAAGCGGCACGGACGATTTAGGAGGGAATCTTAATGTTTGATATGTTCAGCTTTTTGCGGGACGAGGGGATCAGTCCTGAAATCATTGCGGAAATTCAAAAATTTCGGGAGCGTTTTCCTGTGGAGGGTACACTGAGCAGCCGTGTCCCGGAGCCCCGATACCTTTACTATGGCAAGGACGTCTGGGAGGAGGCGGCCACTGCTCTGCTGTGCGGGGAAAACCTGCTGCTGGTGGGACCCAAGGCCACCGGCAAAAACGTGTTGGCAGAAAATCTGGCCTGCGTATTCGGCCGGCCCAGCTGGGACGTCTCCTTCTACATCAACACCGACGCCGCCACCCTTCTGGGCACGGACACCTTTGTGGACGGCGCCGTCTCCTTGCGCAAGGGCCCCATCTACCAGTGCGCGGAAAAGGGCGGCTTCGGCGTCCTGGACGAGATCAACATGGCCAAAAACGAGTCTCTGGCCGTGCTCCATGCCACACTGGACTTCCGCCGGACCATCGATATGCCCGGCTATGAGCGCATCGTCCTCCACGACGCCACCCGCTTTATCGCCACCATGAACTACGGCTACGCCGGTACCCGGGAGCTCAACGAGGCTCTGGCCTCCCGCTTTGTGGTGGTGGATATGCCCGCCATCACCACCGAGGGTCTGGTAAAGCTGCTCAAGCGGGAGTTCCCCGCCCTGCGGGATGACTATGCCCAGCAATTCGCTGGGCTGTTCCAGGACATCCAGAAAAAGTGTGACGGCGGAGAGCTGTCCACAAAGCCCCTGGACCTGCGGGGCCTGCTGGCCGCCGTGCATCTGATGCAGACCGGCCTGGAGGGCAACCGCGCACTGGACCTGGGTCTTGTGAACAAGACCTTTGATGACTTCGAACGCCAGCTGGTGCGGGATGTGATCCGTACCCGCCTGCCGGATGAGATCCATTATGGGGATGTGTTTGCCTGATGGAAATTCTGGACAGTGAGAAGCGCCGGGCCAGGAACCTGATCTGGAACGCCGCCGGGGACTATCACTTTGAACCGGACTTCAAGGCCTATGACGACGAGGGACGGGCGGATCTCTACTGGAACAGCATCATTGGCGCCGTCCGGAAAAACTACGGTCCCGAGACCATTGATGCCCTCTTTGCCGCCTTCCACGGCTGCCGGGACGAGGCACTCTACGAGCAGCTGGTGTGGCTGGGACTGGAGAACGCGGTCTACCAGCGGGAATCCCCCCGCCGACTGGCTCTGCCCGCCCTGCGGCGCCGCTATGCCCGCTGGGTACTGAGCCAGTGCGCCGGCATTGGAGATGGGGAACTGCTGCCCCGGCTGGAGGAGGCTCACTTCCGCCGCGCTCTGGGCGAAGACCCCGCTATGACGAAGGAGGACCGGAAACTGCTGGACTCTCTGGAATTTTCCGGAGAACTGGACGGGCCGGAACTCTCTCAGGCCGCACTGGATTTCCTCCACGACCACTTCGGTTTTGTTCCCGGAAAGACCCAGGCTGAGGAAGCGGAGGCCCTGCGCAAACACCGCCCCTGGTTTTTGTTCGGCCGCAGCCGGGCGCTGGACGGCCTGCCTGCCGTGCGGACTTTCGGCTTCGGCTACGGAGAGCATCTGGTGGCCGGACAGGGCGGCGGTCCCAACGCCGAGCCGGTCCAGCGCCGCCTGACGGACCGGAACCTTGCCCAGACGGAAGAGGCCCTGCGCAACTATATGCGGGACTACTTCGGGGCGCCGCTACTCTCCGAGGGAGAACGGCGGACGCTGGAGCAGTCCCTGTGCATCGGTGAGCACAAAAACTGCCACCTTTACTACACCCAGGGCGACGATGAACCGGGCCGCCACCTGAAGGGCTACGCTGCCGCCCAGCGCCGCAACGCCCTGCGGCAGGCGGAGAAAAACCGGGAGGCCTATGAGGCGGACGCCGTCCGTCACCGGGCCAGTATCGTCCGGCTCACCGCACGGATCCGAAACGCCATGCTGGCCTATCTGCAGCCCACGGTGGTCCGGACCGCCTCCGGTACCCTGGACCCCGGCCGCATCTGGCGGGGCGTCTATCTGGACGATGATAAGGTCTTCACCAAGATCCAGCAATCCGACCCGGGGCAGCTGGCGGTGGACCTGCTGCTGGATGCCTCCTCTTCCCAGGTGGACCGGCAGGCCGTGGTGGCTGCCCAGGGGTATATGATCGCCGAGGCCCTGACCCGGTGCCATATCCCGGTGCGGGTCACCTCCTTCTGCTCTCTCAGCGGCTACACCGTGCTCACCCGCTACCGGGACTATCAGGAGCAGGACCGCAACGAGCGGATCTTCCGCTATTTCACCACCGGCTGTAACCGGGACGGCCTTGCCATCCGGGCGTTGGCCCGGGAGATCGAGGAATCCTCCTATGAACACAAACTGGTGATCCTCCTCTCCGACGCCAAGCCCAACGACGTGATCCAGCTATACCGGGACGGCGCCTATGTGGACTACGCCCGGGACAACGGTATCGAGAATACCGCCATGGAGGTCCGCTCTCTGCTCTTCCGGGACATTCCCGTGATCTGCGTCTTCACCGGCAACGACGACGACATTCCCGCCGCCCACACCATCTACGGCCGGAATTTTGCCCGCATCCGTTCCCTGGACCAGTTTGCCGACACGGTAGGCACCCTCATTCAAAATCAGATCCGCAGCCTGTAAAAAACCGGCGTTCCGCCTGATCCGGAACGCCGGTTTTTTTCAGGTCCTGCGACCCCTCATTTCTTTTCTCTACATTATACAATTTCACTTCAAATTTTCAGGCGCTTTTCTGCCGCTTTGGGGCTTGTCTCCAAAAGTTAGCTATGATAAACTTTTCCCAGAAAGTTAAAATACGCTAACTTTGGAGGCTTCTATGATCACACTGGATACTCTGCCTGTCGGCCACGAGGCTGTCATCACCGCTGTCGGCGGCGAAGGCCCTCTGCGGTGCCGGCTGCTGGATATGGGTCTGATCCCTAAGACCCGGGTCCGGGTTGAAAAAATCGCGCCTCTGGGCGACCCCATGGAACTGCGGGTCCGGGGCTATGCGCTGTCCCTACGGAAAGAAGACGCCCGGGAAATTCAGGTGGAGGTGGCGGAATCATGATTTTCGCGCTGGCCGGTAACCAAAACTGCGGCAAGACCACCCTCTTCAACCAGCTCACCGGCTCCAATCAGCACGTGGGCAACTTTCCCGGCGTCACCGTGGACCAGAAATCCGGCGCCATCCGGGGCCAGAAAGGCTGCACGGTGGTGGACCTGCCGGGTATTTACTCTATCCGCCCCTACACGCCGGAGGAGATCGTTACCCGGGATTTCATTCTGAACCAAAAGCCCGACGGCCTCATCAACATCGTCGACGCCACCAACATCGAGCGGAACCTCTACCTGACGCTGCAGCTCATGGAGATGCGCATCCCCATGGTGCTGGCCCTGAACATGATGGATGAGGTCTCCGCCAACGGCGGCACCATCGACGTCAAGGCCATGTCCAAGGCGCTGGGCATCCCCGTGGTGCCCATCTCCGCAGTCAAGAACGAAGGCGTGGAGGAACTGGTGCGGATTGCCGTGGCAGTCGCCAAAAATAAGATCTACCCCACCGTGTATGACTTCTGCTCCCCCGGTCCTGTCCACCGCTGCATCCACGCGGTGGTCCACCAGATCGAGGACCACGCCCAAAAGGCGGACATCCCTGTGCGCTTTGCCGCCACCAAGCTCATCGAGGGCGACACCGACATCGATGAGCGGCTGGAGCTGGACCAGAACGAAAAAGAGCTGATCGAACACAGCGTCCAGGAGATGGAATCCGAGTGCGGCATGGACCGTAACGCCGCTCTGGCGGATATGCGCTATAACTTCATCGAGGAGGTCTGTGCCGGCACAGTGGTCAAGTGCCGGGAGTCCCGGGAGCGGCAGCGCAGCGAAGCCATCGACCGGATCGTCACCGGCAAATACCTGGCCCTGCCCATCTTCTTCGGCATCATGCTGGCGATCTTCTACCTGACTTTCAACGTCATCGGAGCGTTCCTCTCTGACCTGCTGGCCGCCGGCATCGATGCCCTCACCGCCGCCGTGGACGCAGGCCTCACCGCATACGGACTCAACCCGGTGGTCCACAGTCTGGTGATCGACGGCGTATTCGCCGGCGTGGGCAGCGTACTGAGCTTCCTGCCCATCATCGTGGTGCTGTTCTTCTTCCTCTCCATTTTGGAGGACACCGGCTATATGGCCCGGGTGGCCTTCGTGATGGATCAGCTGCTGCGGAAGATCGGCCTCTCCGGCCGCAGCATCGTGCCCATGCTCATCGGCTTCGGCTGCTCCGTCCCCGCCATCATGTCTACCCGGACTCTGGCTTCGGAGCGGGACCGCCGGATGACCATCCTCCTGACGCCCTTCATGAGCTGCTCGGCAAAGATCCCCATCTACACCGTGTTCACAGCCGCCTTCTTCCCCCACTCCGGCGCTCTGGTGATGCTCGGCCTGTACCTGGGCGGCATCCTGGTGGGCATCGTGGCCGCCAAGGTGCTGGGGGCCACGGCCTTCAAGGGAAATCCCGTCCCCTTCGTCATGGAACTGCCCAACTACCGCTTCCCCTCCGCCAAGAGCGTGGGCCAGCTGTGCTGGGACAAAGCCAAGGATTTCCTGACCCGGGCCTTCACCATTATCTTCGTGGCCACCATTCTGGTCTGGTTCCTCCAGACCTTTGACACCCGGCTGAATCTGGTCAGCGACAGCGCAGACAGCCTGCTGGCCACCGTGGGCGCCTGGATCGCCCCTGTGCTGGCGCCCCTGGGCTTCGGAGACTGGCGGGTATCCACCGCCCTCATTACCGGTTTTATCGCCAAGGAGTCCGTTATCTCTACCTTGGGCATCCTCACCGGTGCCGGGTCTGAGGTCAGCATAACTGCGCTGGGGACCCTTTTCACTCCCATCACGGCCGGCAGCTTCCTGGCCTTTACCCTGCTCTACACCCCCTGCGTGGCCGCTATCTCCGCAGTCAAGCGGGAGCTTGGCTCCGGCTGGAAGGCTGCCGGTGTGGCGGTAAGCCAGTGCGTCATCGCCTGGGTGGTGTCCTTCCTGGTCTATCACATTCTCCTGATCCTGGCGTAAGAAGGAGGTCCCCTTATGGAGCTTTTGATTTTGGCCCTGCTTGGCATCTGGGCGGTATTCGCCCTCCGTTCCTGCGTCCGCCGGAAGGGCGGCTGCGGCGGAGACTGTGCCCATTGCAAAGGCTGCAAGTAAACATCCATAACAAAACACGGGGAGACCATGATGGTCTCCCCGTGTTTTTCAGCATCTATCCCCAAGGAAGTCTCCCGGGTTCACCGGACCGCACTTTTGCGGATGCGCTCCAAAGCGTTGGACACCGCCGGAAGGCGAATGATGATGACCGTGATGACACCCTCTGCCAGGAGGTAGCTGTAATTGTAAATGATGGGATACAGCGTCCGCAGGGACTGGGGGAAGTTTTCCGGCATGTAGTCCATCCAGTAGAGATACCCGCCCAGGGAATGGAAAAAGCCACGGGCCAGCACCGCCGCAATGTACCCGATCAAAAGACCGTTCTTCCGTTTCCGGAACAAGCCGGAAAGCCCCAGTGCCGCAAATGCCAGCACATAGTCGCAGCACACCTGGAACAGACTGAGGAAATACGGCTCCTGCAAAAACTGCAGCACACCGTAGGCAAACCCCACCAGCACACCGGTCTTGACTCCGTACCAGTTTCCCACCAGCACAATGAAGAGCATGCTCAGCAGTGTGACGGATCCGCCGTAAGGCAACTCAAAGGGTTTGATGAATGAGGTCACATAGGCCAGCGCCACCGCCATGGCGCAGTAGGCAAGCCGCCGGGCACTGAAGGTGCGGTTCTTCTCCGTCCGGTCGGACAGGGCAAGACCCGCCAGCACACATACCACCATCACGCCGATGCTCAGGACATACCCGGCGGTGGTCAGACCACCCTCGCTGTTGACAAATAGGGAAAGCATTTTTGTTCCTCCTTTGTTTTCTCGGACTGCGAGTTGGCTGCCGGCAACACAAAAGCGCTCTCCCGATCCAATGGGAGAGCGCTTTTCACGTCCGCTTCAAACGAACAGCATCTCATGACGACTCCCTACGTTGGCATTACCCAAATCAGGTTACAAGGGTCGAAGTTCTCTCAACTTCCTCTCAGCCTGTATCACAAGCTCCCCAGCTCACAATCTCTATGAAATTTGCGGATTCAGCGTACCACATTTCCCGGCGGCTGGCAAGCTTTTTTCCGCCCTCACAGCCATTTTTTTCGTTTGAAGTACCAGATGAGCCCCGCCACGATCAGCACGCTGACGGTGATCACAGCCGGATAACCGTACTTCCAGCCAAGCTCCGGCATCCCCGCAAAATTCATCCCGTACCACCCCGTCAGCAGCGAGAGCGGCAAAACCAGCACCGTTACCACGGTGAATATCTTCATGAGGTCGTTTTGCTGGATGGACAGCTGGGACTGATACGCCTCCCGCAGCTGCGCCACCATCTCCTGCAAACTGCGCACCCCGCTGAGATACCGGTCCAGCCGGGTGCCCAGAATCACCATCCGCCGGACGCTGGCCTTTCCCAGAAGCTGATTGTCGTTGGCGGAAAGCTCGTCGAAAATGGAGTCCAGCTGCTCGTAATACCGCTTGAGCCGCAGCAGCTCCCGGCGCCAGGCGGCGATACGGTCCAGATCCCCGGGGCGGGTCCCGGAAAGAACGGCGCTCTCTCCGTCGCTGATGTCCGCCTCCAGCTGGTCCAGATGGGCCATATCTCCCTTGAGCAGCCGGACAAAGAACCGATAGAGCAGCTGCTCGTTATCCATAGGGCCTTCTTTCGTCAGTTCCGCCACGATGGAACGGGCCTTCTCCTCCGCCGCGTCATCCTCGCAGAAGAGCAGCAGATCCTTCTGGTCCAGATACAGCAGCATCTGGGAGTCCGCCGTCCGGGCACTGTGGACATCATACCAATCAAAGGCAATGATGCTGAAGGTCTCAAAGCTCTCAAAGGTCTCGATCTGGCCCTCGTTGAGATAGGCCAGCACCTTCGGGTCCATCCGCTCCGCCGCCTCCGACATGCGGGAAAAGGGCAGCACCGTCTGCATGGTTTCTCACCTCGTTACTCGTCTATCACATGGATCGTTCCCGCTTGAACCGCTTCCCAGCATTTCTTGCCCCGCCAGAAGGCCACCAGCAGCATCAGGCTGCCTACAAGCAAAAGGATGCCCACAAGTACTACCACCAGCGCAACCGCCGCTACCGGAAGAACCAGGGTCAGGACATACGATACAATGTCGGCAACCAGAAGCACCTTCCAGGCCAGGGACATGCCAGCGCTGTTGAGGTCCGCCTGATGGCGCTCCTCCATCTCCTGAACGCCCTGGATGATGGACCAGGAAATGTACAGGGAGACCACCGTGGAAACAAGGCTCAGCAGTATGCTCAGCAAGTTACCTGTGCCTGTGACGCCCAGCAGTGCGCCCACCCACAAAATTGCGGTATAGACCGTCATGCCCACGACGAAGGGACGTGTGTCAGAAAACACGCCGCTCTCCTCCTCCAGTTCCCGCAGGCCCTGCAGCAGGAGAAAATACCCCACGAACTCCGGCAGGACGTTCAGGGTGTGTGCGTTGATGGACAGATTGAAATTGAGATAAATGAAAAAAAATCCCCAGAAAAACTTACCCATCCTGCTCCTCCTTTACCTTGTCCGCATACCGCTTCCCGTAGTGCAGGATCAGCACTCCCGCCACGATCTTCAATCCGGCGTAGAGCACCGGGATCAGGAAAAACGCGCTCAAACCAACCATGTTCATCCCTGCCCCCTCTCACCACATCGTCAGCATACCCAGTACGCCCATTCCCATCAGCAGCAGTACCAACAGATCCAGCGCGCCCCAGACTACCAGTACCCAGCCCAGCAGATACCCCTTGGTCTTGGCCAGATACCCCATCCGGTCGATGAAGTCCCGGCTCTCCCGCCGTCCGGTGCCGGACCGGCCGCCGTTGTTACGGGGCTGAGCCGCGGCGGTCTGCCCGCCGTCCTGACGCAGCAGATAATCCGTGGTGACGCCGAACAGATCCGCCAGGACCACGATCTTGTCCGGGTCCGGCATGGTCTCGTCCCGCTCCCAGCGGCTCACCGCCTGGCGGCTGACCCCCAGCCGCTCGGCCAATACGTCCTGGCTCATACCAGCCCGCTGCCGCAGCATCTGCAGCTTTTGTCCAAAAGTCATGGGCGTTTCTCCTTTTGCTCTTTGATGCTTTTATGGTATCAAATCCTGTCCGCCCCGTCCAGCAACCGTCCTGAGCATTTGCGCAATTTCCGGTTTCTCTTCCGCTCATGCCCCGGGAATGGGCAGATCCACGATCTCCAACCCCCGGCGCATGGCATACTCCACCGTATACCGGGTCCCGCCGGGGGAACCGTCAAAAGCGGCGATCAGCAGCGCGGCGTGATCCACCATGTACCGGTCCCGACGCTGCATGCAGCTGGCCGAATATTGCTGGGAAACCACCGTCTCAAAATCGCAGGCCTTCACCAGGCGCCGGTACCGCTCCCGCTGGTCCGCCGGCCAGGCGTCCGCCTGGGTGGGACAGGGGATCGCCGCCTCCACCGTCACGTCCGGATGCTGGGACCGCAGCTCCAGCACCGCCTCGCAAAAATACAGGTCGCACCCCATGGCCATGCCGCAGAGGAAATGCTGAAATCCCTCCTGATACGCTCCCTCCACCGCGTCGGCGATCCGCTCCTTGAGCAGTCGGCACCGGGGGTCCTCCTCCGCATAACCCCAGGGCAGTTTCCCCGGCCGGTGGCCGGTAAAACAGCAGCTGTACTGCCGTCCCCGCATGACATGTTCCTCCTCTTCGCTGTTCTCTCCCTCAGTATAGAACAGCCGTTCGTTTTTGTAAATCCCAAGTCATGCCAGGACCCGCAGAAAGTTCTCCCGGGCCACCAGTTCCCGCTCCCGCCGGGACATCCCCATCTTTTCCAGCCAGAAAAACAGCGTCCCCGCCTGGGAGGCATCCTCCAGGCCCCGGGCCCCTTCATTGCCGGGACCCATGAAGTGACAAAAGTCAAATCCACATGCCACATGCTCCACGCCCATCACGTCCGCCATGTGGGCGGCATGCCGGGCCAGCATCTCCGCTGTCTGCCGTTCCGGGTCCTGGTGGACGAAACCATGGAACGCATTAACGCCCACCACACCGCCGGTGTCCCGAATGGCACGGAGCTGATCGTCCGTCAGGTTCCTCCGCACATCGCACAGCGTCCGGCAGTTGGAGTGGGAGGCGATCACCGGCCCATGGGCCAGACGGATCACATCTGCAAAGCTCCCATCGCTGAGGTGGGACACATCCACCAGCATCCCCCGCTGCTCCATCCGCCGCACCGCCTGGCAGCCCAAATCCGTCAGTCCCTGGCCGGGGCTGGCCCCTGCTCCGGCAGCCAGCTGATTTTCCTCGTTCCAGGTCAGCATCCCCATCCGGGCGCCGGCATCGGCATAGCGGTCCACACCGGCAGGGTCTTCCCCGATGGCGGCCATGCCCTCCACCCCCAGAAAGGCGTAGAGCAATCCCTGGGACCGGACCGCTTCGGCCTGGGCCGCAGTGCGCACCAGCCGGACCGCTCCGCACTCCGCCAGTTCCGCCCGGGCACAGGCGAGCATCTGCCCTGTTCGCCCGGCCGCATCCGCCGGATCGGCCCAGGGGGTCTCCTCCCAGAAAGTCTCCCCATGGGCAGTACTGGTCCACAGGGAAAGCACCAGTCCCTCCACACCGCCCCGGCGCAGCCGGTCCAGATGCCACTGCTCCAGCACCCGGCACTCTCCCCGCAGGCGGCGGCGGGTCACGTCATAGAGCAGATCGGAATGTCCGTCAAAGATCATTTTCGGCGCTCTCCTCTCCAGTCTTTTCTCCAGCATATGCGATTGCGCCCTTTTTTGCAAGTCTCAGCGCGCAAGTGCCTGGAATTACCCAATTTTTTTAGAATTTCTTTCCCTTTTCCCCTTGACTTTTCTCCCATTTTCCTGTAAACTAATTCCCGTTGTAAAGGGTTGAAACTTTACAGAAGGGAGACCTCACCATGAAAAATCAGACTTACCGCATGACCATGCTCTTCGATTTTTATGGAGAACTCCTGACAGACCGGCAGAAGGAATTCTTCGATCTCTACTATAATGAGGACCTGTCCCTTGCGGAAATCGCGGAAAACGCGGGCATTTCCCGTCAGGGCGTCCGGGACGTGATCGTCCGGGCGGAGGGCATCATGCAGGAAGTGGAGGACAAGACCGGCCTGATCCGGCGGTTCGAGGGAGTCCGGGGACATCTGGACGCCATCAGCAAAGCCGCCGGAGAGATCAAAACCATCAACGCCCGCCGGTATGAGGACCCCCGGCTCACGGAGCTGGCGGAGCTCATCGGCGCGGAAGCCGCCGCATTGAAGGAATAAGCATAGGGCATTTGAAGGGCTCACTGAAAAACTGAATGCGACATTCAAAAAGCTCCGGGGCAAAGGCCGCCTGTCGGAAAAC
>CALXDH010000042.1 GCA_944387015.1 uncultured Oscillospiraceae bacterium | reverse complement strand
GATTGTCACCGCTTCCGGCGCGGAGTATATCAAGACCTCCACGGGCTTCGGCACCGGCGGCGCCACCCGGGAGGATGTGGCGCTCTTTGCCCGGCATGTGGGTCCCCAGGTGAAGATCAAGGCAGCCGGCGGGATCGCCGATTTGAAGGACGCGGAGGATTTTATCGCCCTGGGTGCCTCCCGCCTGGGTACCAGCCGCATCGTCAAGGCCGTCAAGGCCATGGAGGGCTGAACAATGGGAACGCCTCACAATGAAGCGGCAAACGGCGCGTTTGCAAAGACTGTTCTGATGCCCGGCGACCCGCTGCGGGCCAAATTCATCGCCGAAACATTTCTGGAAGACGCCCAGCTGGTCAATCATGTCCGGGGCGTCAACGGCTACACCGGCACTTACCACGGAACACCGGTGTCCGTGATGGCCTCCGGCATGGGCATGCCCTCCATCGGTATCTACTCCCACGAGCTCTACCATTTCTACGATGTGGACAACATCATCCGGGTGGGCAGTGCCGGTGCCATCTCCCCCAAGCTGAAGCTGCGGGATGTGGTGATGGCCCAGGGTGCCTGTACGGACTCCAACTATGCCCATCAGTTTGGCCTGCCGGGCCTGTTTGCCCCCATTGCCGACTTCCGCCTGCTGGAGACTGCGGTGGCGGTGGCCCGGCGCATGGGCGTGGAGCCTCCGGTGGGGAACCTGCTCAGCTCCGATGTGTTCTACGACAAGTCCGGCCGCACGATGGAATGGGGGGCCATGGGGGTCCTGGCGGTGGAGATGGAAACCGCCGCCCTCTACTGCAACGCCGCCGAGGCCGGCAAGCGGGCGCTGACCATCTGCACGGTGTCCGACAGTCTGGTCACCGGCGAGGAGCTCTCCGCCGCCGACCGCCAGACCACGTTTACCAGAATGATGGAGATCGCGCTGGAGACCGCGGTGGAAATGGCAAAACAGCCGTAACATTCAAATCACGCGCCCGATAAAACCGGGCAAAGGGGAGCGAAAGCTCCCCTTTTTTTGCCGGAACACCAGGTGAGTGACAATGCGGCATTTTGACTGAAATTGTGACGAAAAGGAAAACAATTCCTAAATCCGGTTGAAATCAATGTTAAAAGTTGTTATAATATCGCTGACGATTTCCCCAAACGGAAGATGGGGAGAAGGTCAAATTTTGAGGAAAGGTTTTGATACCAATGAAGAAGTTTCTTGCACTGGCTCTGGCATTGGTCATGTCCCTGTCCCTGGTGGCTTGCGGCGGCAACACGACGACCGACACCACGCAGAATGATGACACGACGGACGACCAGACCACCCAGGAAGTGACCGCTGATGACATCGAGGACAATATGACCTCTGAGGACGGCACTTATGAAGTTGCATTCGTGACCGATGTTGGCCAGCTCAAGGACAAGTCCTTCAACGAGGGCACCTGGAACGGCGTGAAGCTGTATGCTTACAACAACGGCCTGAGCTACAAGTACTATCAGCCCGCCAACGGCAACGAGGCTACCGACGATGACCGCTATGATGCCATGGCTGCCGCCGCTGAGGCCGGTGCCAAGGTGGTCGTGTGTGCCGGCTACCTCCAGGAGGCCGCTCTGCGCCGGGCCGCTACCGATTATCCCGACACCAAGTTCGTCTTCATCGACGGCTACGCCATCAATGCTGACGGCAGCGACACCCTGCTGACCAATGTGGCCGGCATTGCCTTCCAGGAAGAGCAGTGCGGTTATCTCGCCGGTTATGCGGTCGTGAAGGACGGCTTCACCAAGCTGGGCTTCACTGGCGGCGGCGGCGGCACCAACCCTGCTTGCTGCCGTTACGGCTATGGCTTCGTCCAGGGTGCCAACGCGGCTGCTGCTGAGATGGACGTCCAGGTCGAGATGAATTACAGCTGGCAGTATGGTTCCAGCTACTCCGCTTCCCCCGAGCTGCAGACCATGTGCAACGGCTGGTATGAGAACGGCACTGAGGTGATCTTCGCCTGCGGCGGTTCCATGTTCCAGTCTGTGGCTGCTGCTGCTTCCGCCAACGACGGCTATGTCGTGGGTGTGGATACCGACCAGGCCGGCGATTCCGACACGGTCATTACCTCTGCCATGAAGGGCATCGGTGAGGCTGCTCAGTACGCCATCGCCAAGGTCTATGACGACACCTGGGACGAGATCGGCGGCCTGACCACCACGCTGGGCGCTGCGGACGATGCAGTGGGCCTGCCCACTGATGAGGGCTCCTGGAGACTGGAGACCTACACCGTGGAAGAGTACCAGGCGGAGCTGGAGTCCATCAAGACCGGTGAGAACGCGGTCGATGCCGACTACAACAACCTCCAGCAGGAGTATTCCAACCTGACCCTGAACATCATCTGAGTCATCTCCACGCAAAACAAGGCTTGGAGGGGAGACACCCTATGGCGTCTCCCCTCCGTTTTTTCTCCCTTACAGGGCGCAAAAGGACAAAAGCTTGTGTTTTGCCGCCTGACATTGTATAATTGTAAATAATTTATAAAGGAAATGGGGCTGAGAATCATGGGCGCTGACAATGTCATCGAGATGCTTCACATCACCAAGGAGTTCCCCGGCATCATCGCCAACGACGACATCACGCTGCAGCTGCGCAGAGGAGAGATCCATGCGCTGCTGGGCGAAAACGGCGCGGGCAAATCCACGCTGATGAGCGTGCTGTTCGGCTTGTACCAGCCGGAAGCGGGCGTCATCAAGAAGAACGGACAAGAGGTCAAGATCAACAGCCCCAATGATGCAACGGCGCTGGGGATCGGCATGGTCCACCAGCACTTCCAGCTGATCGACGTGTTCACCGTGCTGGACAACATCATCCTTGGCGCGGAGACCACCAAGATGGGCTTTTTGCAGAAGAAGGCGGCCCGGGAAAAGGTGCAGGCCCTCTCTGAGCGGTACGGCATGAAGGTGGATCTGGACGCCAAAGTAGAGGATATTACCGTCGGCATGCAGCAGCGGGTGGAGATTCTCAAGATGCTCTACCGGGACAATGAGATCTTGATTTTCGACGAGCCCACTGCTGTTCTCACACCGCAGGAGATCGACGAACTGATGGACACCATGCGGGAGTTTGCCAAGGAGGGCAAGTCCATCCTCTTTATCTCCCACAAGCTCAATGAGATCATGTCGGTGGCGGACCGGGTCACCGTGCTGCGCAAGGGCAAGTATATCGGCACCGTGGAGACCAAGGACACCGATAAGCAGTCCCTTTCCAATATGATGGTGGGCCGCCCGGTGCAGCTGGAAGTGGTCAAGGCTCCGGCACAGCCCAAGGAGACCGTGCTCCACGTGGAGGGATTGACGATCGCGTCCCGCGGACACCACAAGCGCAACGCCGTGGATGGCGTGAGCTTTGATGTACGTGCCGGTGAGATCGTGTGCGTGGCCGGCATCGACGGAAATGGACAGACGGAGCTGATCTACGGCCTTACCGGGCTGGAAAAGACCAAGAGCGGCACCGTGACGCTCTGCGGGCAGGACATCTCCCACGCCTCCATCCGTCAGCGCAGCCGTTATCTCAGCCACATCCCGGAGGACCGGCACAAGCACGGACTGATCCTGGACTTCACCCTGGAGCAGAACATGGTGCTCCAGCGGTATCGGGAGCCTCAGTTCCAGCACATGGGCTTCATCAAGGACGGCGCGGTCCGTACCTATGCCAAGAAGCTGATCGAACAATACGACGTCCGCAGCGGACAGGGTCCCATCACCATTGCCCGCAGCATGTCCGGCGGCAACCAGCAAAAGGCCATCATCGCCCGGGAGATCGACCGGGCGCTGCCGCTGATCGTGGCGGTGCAGCCCACCCGCGGCCTGGACGTGGGCGCCATTGAATATATCCACAAGCAGCTTGTGGCCGAGCGGGACAAGGGCAAGGCCGTGCTGCTGGTGAGTCTGGAACTGGACGAGGTCATGAGCCTGGCCGACCGGATCCTCGTGATGTACGAGGGAGAGATCGTGGGCGAGCTGGACCCCAAGACCACCACAGTGCAGGAGCTGGGCCTCTACATGGCCGGCGCCAAACGGACGGCAAAGGAGGGAGAAACGGCATGAGAGAAAAACTTTCCAACCTGTACGCCAAAGACGGGACCAAAGCCGTCCTCTCCTCACTGATCTCCATTGTCATTGGCCTGGTGGTGGGAAGCATCATCATTTTGCTGGTTGGCATGGGGAACCCCTCGCTGGGTCTTTCCAGCGCATGGGACGGAATCCGCCTGGTGTTCGGCGGACTGTTTTCCACCGGCCGCAGCGCGGCGGGAACACTGACCTTCGGCTTCAATCCCACCAACATCGGCAACATGCTTTTCCGGGCCACGCCCCTGATCCTGACGGGTCTTTCCGTGGCGGTGGCATTCAAGACCGGCCTTTTCAACATCGGTGCGCCGGGACAGTACCTCATGAGCACGGCGGCCACGCTGTACGTGGCGCTGACCATCCCCTCTGAGTCCGTCCCCACGGTTTTGATCTGGATCTTGGCCTTTTTGAGCGGTATGTTGGCTGGTGCGCTGTGGGGGGCCATTCCCGGCCTGGTCAAGGCGTACCTCAACATCAACGAAGTGCTGGCCTGCATCATGACCAACTGGATCGCGGCGAATCTGGTGACCTGGTTCTTTGACGGCAGCGCGCTCTGCAACACGGCGGAATTCGGCAAGACCGGTTACGTCTACAAAACCTCTTATAATGGCGTGGAGACGTTCAAAATGGGGCTGGACAAGCTCTTCCCCGGCTCTCAGGTCAACGGCGGCATTGTCATTGCCATCGTCATGGCCGTACTGGTGTATATCCTTATGAGCAAGACCACGCTGGGCTATGAGCTCAAGGCCTGCGGCGCCAACCGCCACGCGGCCCGCTATGCCGGGATCGCCGACCGGCGGAACATCGTGCTGTCCATGGCCATTGCGGGTTCTCTGGCCGGTGCGGCGGCGGCTCTCTACTACCTCTCCGGCAACACGGAGTTCTTCTGGTCTACCTACCAGTCTCTGCCCGCTACCGGTTTCAACGGCATCCCCGTGGCACTGCTGGCGGTGAACAATCCCATCGCCGTGATCTTCACCGGCTGCTTCATGTCCATTCTGGACATCTCCGGCCTGCAGCTGACGAACCTGACGGCGTACAACGAGTATATCACCGACGTGATCATCGCTACCATCGTCTACCTAAGCGCGTTCTCCCTGGTGATCCGGATGCTCCTCAGCGGACGGAAGAAACACAAGGCGGCCGCCAAGACCTCTTCCGCCGTGGAGACGAAACCGGCCCCCGGTCCCTCGGACGGCGCAGATGAGAAAGGAGGCGAGGAGGCATGACATTCCTGGTACAGCAGACATTGATCTATGCCATTCCTCTCATGATCGTGGCGCTGGCCGGTGTGTTCGCCGAGCGAAGCGGCATCATCAACCTGGCACTGGAAGGTATTATGATCTTCGGCGCTTTCGTGGGCGTGTATTTCGTCCGGTATATGCAGGAGGCCGGGACCTTTGCCGCCGCTAAGGAGGCGGGGGACTGGGTGACGCTGCAGGGCTTTGAGCTGCTGGCCATGCTGGTGGCGGCGCTGATGGGCGCGCTGTTCTCCCTGCTGCTGAGCTTCGCGTCCGTGAATTTGAAGGCGGACCAGACCATCGGCGGCACGGCGCTGAACCTGATGGCTCCCGCTCTGGTGCTGTTCCTCATCCGCATCCTGGCCAACCAGAACACCCTGCAGATGGCCGAGGGCGATGCTGCCAGCTGGTTCATGATCAAAAAGACCACCCTGGGCTTTGACCGCTCGGCGGAACTGGGGTTCTTCGGGACGACCTTTCTCCACAAGGTGTACCTTGCGACCTATGTCTGCATCCTGCTCTTCATCGTACTGTCCATCGTTTTGTATAAGACGAAGTTCGGTCTGCGGCTGCGCTCCTGCGGTGAAAATCCCCAGGCGGCGGATTCCCTGGGCATCAACGTCTACAAGATGCGCTATGCCGGTACCACCATCTCCGGCGCCCTGGCGGGTATGGGCGGCTTCGTTTACGCCCTGACCACCGCCAACTGCACCGCCAACGGCGACGTGGCAGGCTTCGGCTTCTTGGCGCTGGCCGTGATGATCTTCGGCAACTGGAAGCCGCTGAACATCGCCGGAGCCTCGCTGCTGTTTGGCCTCTTCAAGTGCGTGGCGGCCTCTTACTCCAGCATCGACATCAACGGCGACGGCGTGTATCTCCTGGCGGAGATCGGCGTCAGTCCCCATTTCTACCGGATGCTGCCCTATCTCATCACGCTGATCGTGCTGGCCTTTACCTCCAAGAAGTCCCGGGCGCCCAAGGCTGAGGGCGTGCCCTACGACAAGGGCAAGCGGTAAGCCGAGAGGTGCGGGATCATCCTGATTCCAAATTGTATTGCAAACGCTGAAAAATCCCCTCTGTTGTCGCATTTTGGCGGCAGCAGGGGGGATTTGTCGTCAGGAGAGGACATAGGACGAGAGCAGCAGTGCCAGCCCCAGAGAGAAAAGTCCCTGTACGGCCTTCCCCAGCACGCAGGGCCGGGGGGAGAGACCGCTGCCTTCCAGCACCGCCGCCGTCTGACAGAGGACGGACAGACCGCCCCAGCCGCTGGCCGCCGCCGAGAGGACGAATCCAAAGCGGTCCGCCGTCAGCAGCGGGGTCAGGGAAAACAGCTCCGTGGCACCTACCAGGGCAGGTCCTAACGGGAAAGGCAGGGAGGAGAGGGGCCGGGCCAGCACATAGAAGAACAGCACGAAGGCGCACACCGATAACATGCCGGAGCAGGCGGACCGGACGGATTCCACCAGCGCGGAAGAGAAGGAGACTGTGTGGAAAGGGGAGGACCTTGTCACATTTCGGGGCCCAGCGGGACCGGTCTGGTAGTGCCGAAAGCACAGTCCCGTCAGCAGCGCGGAGAGCAGGTGGATCAGCCACAGCCAGATGCCCACCCGGACGCTGCCGAACACCCCCAGGCCCAGCACGCTGATGAGAAATACCGGGTTGGAGTTGTTGGAAAACGCCAGCAGCCGCTCCGCCTCGTCCCTGCGCAGCGCACCCTGGCGGTACAGCTCAGCCGTGGTCCGGGGACCGATGGGGTAGCCGCCCACCAGTCCCAGCAGCAGCGCGGAGCTGCCGACGCCGTCCACCCGGAACAGCGGCTCCATCAGCTCTGCCAGCCAGGGGGCGGCCAGTTCTCCGAATCCCAGCCGCAGCAGCAGCGTGGAGACCACCAGAAAGGGAAAGAGGGCCGGGATCACCGACCGGGCGCACAGGGCCAGCGCTGCGGAGACATCCTGCCGGACCTGTCCGGCGTCCGCCAAAAACCACACCAGTACGCCGCACAAAAGGAGACACGCTATCATCCGCCACCGCGTTTTCATCCACATCACCCCTTCACCCTATGCCATTTTCCGGGTGCATATGCCGGAAGACGGGGACAGGCAAGTTCCCCGCCGCCTTTGCATACAGTCGCAAAGAGGTGAGCGGACGATGGAACGGAACCGAAAGGGAAAGGACGGCGGCGTGCTGGGGGCAGTGGCGGAGCTGTTTGATCTGCCGGCGGATGTGGTGGCGGGGCTTCCACGGCTGGAGATGATCGGCGGGCGGCAGCTGTATCTGGAGCGGCATTTGGGAATTTTGGCGTACAGCGATCTTCAAATCGATGTGAATACCGCCGCCGGGGTCCTGCGGGTCCGGGGCGAGCGGCTGACCCTGGTGGCAATGACGGCGGAGGAAGTGCGGATCGGCGGTCAGATCGACGCCGTGGAATGGGTGAGGTAGCCGATGCTGAAAGAACTGGTCAACCGAATGCAGGGGCAGGTGCGGCTGCGGGTGGAGGCCGCCTTTCCGGAGCGGGTTTTGAATCTGTGCGGCGCCCGGCACCTCTCCTTTTGGGATGTGGAATGGGAATCCGCCACCGTTTTTACCTGCCGCATGGGCCGTCGGGACAGCCGGGTGCTGCGGCAGGCAGTCCGGGAGATGGACTGCACCGTGACAGTGGTAGGGCGGGAGGGGGCGCCCTATTTCCTGCTGCGGTTCCGCCGGCGGTATGTGCTGCTGGCGGGGCTGTGTCTATGTGCTGCAGCCATGGTATATGGGTCCTTTTTCATCTGGGACTTTCAGGTGGAGGGCAATGAGACCGTGCCCGATGAAGAGATTTTGCGGGCGCTGGAGAAAAACGGCGTGGGGATCGGCACGTTTTCCTTTTCCCTGGACCCGGAGGGCCTGCGCAATCAGGTGCTGCTGGAGATCCCGGAGCTGAGCTGGCTGACGGTGAATGTCTCCGGCTGCCGGGCCACGGTGCAGGTGCGGGAGCGGGTCCAAAAGCCGGAGATGGTGGACGAGCGCACACCGGCCAACGTGGTGGCCCGCCGGGCGGGACTGGTGCTGACGATCCGGAGCGTACAGGGCGTCAACATGGTGCTGCCGGGGACCTCGGTGGAGGAGGGGCAGCTGCTGATCTCCGGGGTGGAAGATACGGATACCGTAGGCGCCCGGATCCTGGCGGGACGGGGGACCGTCACGGCCCGGACCTGGTACACGCTCACCACCCGGATGCCGCTGACGGCGGAGACAAAATCCTATACCGGGCGGAAAAAAACCGGATGGTCGCTGGTCTTTGGTACCCACCGGGTAAAATTCTATGGAAATAGTAGCATCGAAGGGGCAGAGTATGATAAAATAACCACTAGGTACCCCTGGACGCTGCTGGGGCTGCGGCTGCCGGTGACGCTGGTGCGGGAGACCTATCGTTTTTATGAGCGCGCGGAGACCGAGGTGGACCCCGCGGCGGCAGAATCCGCCGGAGAAGCCATCCTGACGGAATACCTCCACAGCCTGGTGGATCCCTACGGCACCGTCACCACCACGCTCTGTACCTCCCGGCAGCGGGGGGATGTGCTGGAGGTGACGCTGGCGGCGGAGTGCCAGGAGGAGATCGGCCGGACGGCGCCCATCTATGTAAGCGACGATACCCCGGACCCATGAGGCCCGGAACACGATTTGGGAGTGAAGGAAACATTGGAACAGCGAATCAGCATTGAGCGGCTGGAACAGGCCGTGAACATCTTCGGGTCCTTTGACGAGAACATTCGCCTTCTGGAGCAGGAGTTCCACGTGACCGTGGTGAACCGGGACGGCGAGCTGCGGGTGGAGGGCGAGCCGGAGGAGACCATGCTGGCCTGCAAGGCCATTCAGGCTTTGCTGACCCTCTCCTCCCGGGGAGAGGCCATTGGCGAGCAGAATGTGCGCTATGTCATCGGTCTGGTCCGCAGCGGAAAAGAGACGCAGATCTCGGAGCTGACCGGCGATGTGCTGTGCATCACCGCCAAGGGCCGTCCTGTGAAGCCCAAGACCATCGGACAAAAGGAGTATATCAAATCCGTGCTCCACAATACCGTCACCATCGGCGTGGGCCCGGCGGGTACCGGCAAGACGTACCTGGCCGTGGCCGCCGCCGTGGCGGCCTTCCGGGACAAGCAGGTCAACCGCATCATCCTCACCCGTCCCGCGGTGGAGGCCGGCGAGCGGCTGGGCTTTTTGCCCGGTGACCTCCAGAGCAAGGTGGACCCGTACCTGCGGCCGCTGTACGACGCTCTCTTTGACATGCTGGGGGCGGAGACGTACCAGAAGTACCTGGAGCGGGGCAACATCGAGGTGGCGCCGCTTGCCTATATGCGGGGCCGCACCCTGGACGACAGCTTCATCATCCTGGACGAGGCCCAGAACACCTCCCGGGAGCAGATGAAGATGTTTCTGACCCGTCTGGGCTTCGGGTCCAAGATCGTCATCACCGGCGATGTGACCCAGATCGACCTGCCGGCGGATAAGAGCTCCGGACTGAAGGAGGCCATGCGGGTGCTGCGGAACGTGGAGGGCATCGGCATCTGCCAGCTGACCAACGCCGACGTGGTGCGCCACGTGATGGTGCAGCGGATCGTGGAGGCCTACGAGCGGTATGAGGAGGCCAAAAACGGCGGAAAGGGGCGCAAGTGATGGCAAAGCGGCATTATATCCCGGTGACGGCGGACGTGCCCGGCGCCGCCAGTGAGGGCAACTGCGCCCTCATCCGCAAGGTCATTCGCACCGCCCTGGCCGCCGAGGGGGTGGACTTCCCCTGCGAGGTGGACGTGCTGCTGACCAACGACGAGAACATCCATCAGGTGAACCTGGATATGCGGAATGTGGACCGGGCGACCGACGTGCTGAGCTTTCCGGAGTTTGACCTGACGCCCGGTGAGCTGCCGGGGCCCGAGGACGCGGACCCCGGCACAGGGCTGGTGCCCCTGGGGGACATGGTGATCTCCATGGAGCATGTGGCGGCCCAGGCCAAAGAGTACGGCCACCCCAAGCGCCGGGAGCTTGCCTATCTGGTGGTCCACTCCGTGCTGCATCTGCTGGGCTATGACCACCTGGACGAGGGCCCCCAGAAAAAGCAGATGAGAGCCCGGGAGGAGGCCATCCTGGCGGAGCTGGGCATCGGCCGGGACTGACGGCGGAGGAGTCGGGTACACGGCCGGATATGGCCTGTCGGCAAGAGGGGGCCGCGGGAAAGGACGATTGACGGTGGACAGCCCCGCCGCATAGACTATCCCGAGGTGATTGGGATGATGTTGTTTCAGGACGGCTTGCTGGCGTTTTTCTCCGCTGTGGGCGTGACCACGGTGGTGTGGCTGGTGGCGGGGGCGCTGCTCCACGCCGGGCGCCCGGTGATCCCGGGGGTCTTGCTGGTGCTGCCTGTCCGGGGCGAGGCGCTGGCTATGGAGGCGGACGTGCGGGAGCTGCGCCGGGCCCGGAACCATCTGCCGGGGGCGAAGATCGTCCTGGCGGACTGCGGACTCAGCGACGACGCCAAAGCGTTGGCAGCCTGCCTCGCGGACCGGGGCAAGGACGTGGTCCTGGTGGACGGGGCCAAATTTCATGTGGAATAGAGGAACGAGAGGACCATGGAGGAACTGACCGCCTGCGAGGGCACCGTACATAGTGTGATTTTTCAAAACGCCGAAAACGGCTATACCGTGCTCCGCCTGCTGACGGAGGAGGGAGAGGTGGTCACGGTGGTGGGCTGCATCCCCTGCGTGGCCCCCGGCGAGCATCTCACGGTGTCCGGCGTGTGGGAGAACCATCCCCAGCACGGGGAGCAGCTGCGGGCGGTAGAACTGGAGCGGATGCTGCCGGAGGATGAGGAGGAGATTTTCGACTACCTCTCCTCCGGCATTTGCCGGGGTGTGGGTCCCGCCACCGCCCGGCGGATCGTGGACCGTTTCGGCGTGGAGACGCTGGACATCCTGGAGCGGGAGCCGGAGCGGCTGAACCTCATCAAGGGCATCACGGCGAAAAAGGCCCAGGAGATCGCCGAGAGCTTCCGCCAGCACATGGGGCTCCGGCGGCTGATGGCATTTCTCGCCCGGTACGAGCTGCCGCCGGTGCTGGCCATGCAGCTGCGCCAGCAGTACGGGGACGCGGCGCTGGAGATGGTGGAGAAAAATCCGTATCTGCTCTCCGGGGACAGCTGCGGCGTGGACTTTTCCGTCACGGACCGCATCGCCCTGGGCATGGGGATCGACCCGGACAGCGACGAGCGGATCCAGGCGGCGGTGACCTTTGAGCTGAGCCACAACGAGAACAACGGCCACGTGTTTTTGCCCCGGCCCAAGCTGGTGGCCGCCACTGCCCAGCTGCTCCAATGTACGGAGGAGCCGGTGGAGCGGGCGCTGGACAAACTGGTGGAGCGGGGCGCGGTGGTGCAGGAGCCGGTGGCCAATGTGGAGGCCTGTTACCTCCGCCGGCTGTGGGAGGCGGAGACCTCCGCTGCCGCCCGGCTGAACGCGCTGCTGGCGGCAGCGCCGGACGAGAGCCGCCAGGCCCGGCGGGCGGTGGAGGAGATCCAGCGCCAGCAGGGCATCACCTACGCTCCCCGGCAGCGGGAGGCGGTGGAGCTGGCGGGCCGGGTGGGGGTGCTGATCCTCACCGGCGGTCCCGGCACCGGCAAGACCACCACCGTCCGGGGCATCGTGGCGCTGTTTCAGAAGATGGGGCTGGACATCGTGCTGGCGGCGCCCACCGGCCGGGCGGCCAAGCGGATGAGCGAGCTGACGGGGATGGAGGCCCAGACAGTCCACCGTCTGCTGGGGATGACCTGGAACGAGCGGACCCATCAGGTGACTTTCCAGAAGACGGAGAAGGAGCCGCTGGAGGCGGACGCCGTCATCGTGGACGAGATGAGCATGGTGGACGTATCCCTGTTCTCCGCGCTGCTGCGGGCACTGCGGCCGGGGACCCGGCTGGTGTTGGTGGGAGACGCGGACCAGCTGCCCTCGGTGGGGGCCGGGAATGTGTTTTCCGACCTGATCCGCAGTGGCCGGGCGGAGACCGTGTTTTTGCGGGAGGTGTTCCGCCAGGCGGAGACCTCCGCCATCATCCGCAACGCCCATGCGGTGAACCTGGGCCAGCCGCCGCAGCTGACCAACAACCAGGGGGACTTCTTCTTCCTCTGCCGCCGGGACCCGGAGCGGACGGTGGCCACGGTGGTGGAGCTGTGCCAGAAGCGGCTGCCGGAGAATATGGGCATCCCGGCGGACCAGATCCAGGTGCTCACCCCTACCCGCAAAGGCCCCAGCGGCACGATGAATCTCAACCGGTGTCTGCAGCAGGCCCTCAACCCCAAGACGCCGGACAAACGGGAGATCCTATGGGGCGAGCGGCTGTTCCGGGAGGGGGACCGGATCATGCAGACCCGCAACGACTACGATGTGGTGTGGGAGAAGGAAGACGGCACCGTGGGCACCGGGATGTTCAACGGCGACGTGGGGAAGATCACCCAGATCGACCCCTCCGGCGAGTGGCTTTCGGTGGACTTTGACGGCCGCAGCGCCCTCTACGGCGTGGAACAGCTGGCGGAGCTGGATCTGGCCTATGCCCAGACGGTCCACAAGGCGCAGGGAAGCGAGTACCGGGCCGTGGTGCTGGCCGCTATGCCGGCGGCCCAATCGCTGATGGTGCGGGGCGTCCTGTACACAGCCCTCACCCGGGCCCGGGAGCTTTTGGTGGTGGTGGGAGACGACGCCGCCATCCGCTCCATGGCGGCCAACGACCGCCAGCAGCGCCGGTACTCGGGGTTGAAATGGCGGCTCTCCAATAGCGGTGAACCCCACGGGAAATAGGGAAAAAGCGGACCCACTGGGTCCGCTTTTTTAATCCGAAGAAGCACTGATGAGACATCACACATGTATAAATTAGGACAAATAGTCCATTATAGCGCAGTACAATGTGTCCTACACATACAATCATCTCGGTGATGAACATGTTACTGCGAATCCGCGATTTGCGGGAAGATCGAGATTTAAAGCAAAAGGAGCTTGCCGAGCTGCTGCTGTGTGATCAGTCGCTGTATTCCAAGTATGAGCGTGGGCAGCGGGAATTGCCGCTGCGTCTGGCAGTTCAGTTGGCGGCGTTTTACGGTGTCAGTGTGGATTATTTGGTGGGGCTCACCGATGAACGGCGGCCGTATCCCAGACGGAGAAAGGAAACATGAGCCGATATGCTGCCCTTTTAGACCTCTTTTTCCCGCCGAAATGCCCCTTTTGTGGAAAAGTCCTGGATCATGCCGGCATCTGCCCGGCCTGTGAAAAGGCGCTCCCCTGGACAGAGGAGGGGGCGGGCCTGCGGGAACTTCCCGGCGGGCTTCAGTGCGCTGCCCCGCTGTGGTATGAGGGGAAGGTCCGGGAGGGGCTGCTGCGCTTTAAATTCCAGGGAGCCAGAGCGGCGGCGGGACCGCTGGGGGAGCTGGTGGCCCGCTGCGCCGCGGAGCGGTTTTCCGGGGCGTTTGACGTGGTCACCTGGGTACCGGTGAGCCGCCGGCGGCTGCGCAGCCGGGGCTATGACCAGGCACGGCTCCTGGCAGAGAGCGCCTGCCGCCTCTGGGAGGTTCGGCCGGAGCAGCTGCTGCAAAAAATCACGGACAACCCCGCCCAGTCCGGACTGACAGAGGAAGCTGCCCGCCGGGCCAATGTGCTGGGCGTTTATGAGGCGGCGGAACCGGAAAGAATTCAGGGGTGCCGGATTTTGCTGGTGGACGACATCTGCACCACCGGCGCCACCTTGGCGGAGTGCGCCCGGACGCTGCGGGATGCCGGTGCGGCGGATGTGATGTGCGTGTGTGCAGCCCTGGCCCGGCGCCCGGAGAAAAAACCGTGAGTTGTGGTGTTTTTTCACAGGAAAAGGCTGGGATCTTCCCCGGATTCTTCAAAAAATAAGGTTGCAATCGACAAAAACTGCCAGTATAATAAGTACCGTATGATTGCAGAGCGGAAAACCGTTTATAATATGTGATAGAAAGAACAATGAGGTGGAGTTTATGTCCATGGCAAAGGATATCGGTATCGATCTGGGTACCGCGTCAGTCTTGGTGTATGTGAAGGGAAAGGGCATCGTGCTCAACGAGCCCTCCGTGGTGGCAATGGATAAGACCACGGGAAAGCTCCTGAAGGTGGGCGCCGAGGCGCAGGCCATGCTGGGCCGTACCCCCGGCAACATCATCGCCATCCGTCCCCTGCGGGAGGGCGTGATCTCCGACTATGACATGACGGAGCGGATGCTCAAGGAGTTCATCCACAAGGTGGCCGGCGTGTCCTTCTTCAAGCCCCGGGTCATCATCTGCGTGCCCTCCGGCATCACCGAGGTCGAAGAGCGTGCCGTCATCGACGCCGGTATCCAGGCCGGCGCCCGGAAGGTGTATCTGATTGAGGAGCCCGTGGCTGCCGCCATCGGCGCCGGCATCGACATCTCCCAGCCCGATGGCCACATGGTGGTGGACATCGGCGGCGGTACCGCCGACATCGCCGTGATCTCCCTCTCCGGCGTGGTGGAGAGCGCCTCCATCAAAATCGCCGGTGACCAGCTCAATGAGGCCGTCATCAAGTATATGCGCCGCAAGCACAACCTGCTGGTGGGCGAGCGCACTGCCGAGGAGATGAAAAAGCGCATCGGCTGCGTCTTCCCCAAGGAGGAAGAGGAGACCATGGACGTCAAGGGCCGCTGCCTGCTGACGGGTCTGCCTAAGGTGGTCACCGTCTCCTCTACGGAGATGATGGATGCCTTTGAGGAGCCGGTGGAGCGCATCATGGAGGCCATCCACTCTGTGCTGGAGCGGACGCCCCCCGAGCTGGTGGCGGACATCTCCACCAACGGCATCGTCATGACCGGCGGCGGCAGCCTGGTCTCCGGCTTTGATAAGCT
>CALXDH010000041.1 GCA_944387015.1 uncultured Oscillospiraceae bacterium | reverse complement strand
CAGCTTTTCGCTGGTGGCCTGGGCGTGGAAATCCACCACCGTCAGCTCTGCCTGCTCCTCTGCCAGCAGCCGGTCTGCCGTGGTGAAGGGGTTGTCCGCTCCCCAGCTCAGATCACACCGGCCGATCAGGTTCATCACCCGGATGCGCACGCCCCCCAGGTCATATACGCCGCAGCCCCGGCCCGGCGCCCGGCCGGTGAAATTGGCGGGCCGCAGCAGCCAGGGGGTATCGTCCAGGAAGTCCGCGATCTGCATCTTGCCGAAGGTATGGTTTCCCAGGGTCACCACATCGGCGCCGGCGTCGTAGATACGCCAGGCCTGCTCCGGCGTCAGTCCTACGGAGGCGGCGTTTTCCCCGTTCACCACCGTAAAGGAGATACCCTCGCATTTCTGCAGCGACCGCAGGTGCTTTTCCAGGTGCCGCAGCCCCGGCTCGGACACCACGTCCCCCACTGCCAAAACCCGTACCAGCATCGGCACGCCTCCTCTTCCAAAAAGTGAATATCGAATGTAGTATAGCAAAAAAGGCCCCGCTTGCAAAGAAATTCCCGAAACTTTTCCCACGGCGGTTGCATCTTTTTCACATTTTACTTATACTACAAAAAGATGCTATAAGAACTTCTGATGTGGAGGCATCCCCCTATGGCAGTGAAACTGGAACTCTACCGCGTGTTCAAAGAGGTTGCCGAGGCCGGCAACATCTCCACAGCGGCAAAAAATCTCTATATTTCCCAATCGGCGGTCAGCCAGTCCATCAAGCAGCTGGAGACCGCCCTGCAGGCCCGGCTCTTCTCCCGCAGTCCCCGGGGCGTCAGCCTTACCGGGGAGGGACAGATGCTCTATCAGTACGTACGCAGTGCTTTGGGACTGCTGGCCACCGGAGAGGACAAGCTCTCCCAGGCCCAGCAGCTGCTGCTGGGCACACTGGTCATCGGCGCCAGCGACACGGTCACCAGCTTTTTCCTCACCCACTATCTGGATGCCTTCCACCGTCTGCACCCGGGCATCCGGCTCAAGATCGTCAGCGGGCGCAGCGCCAAGGTCTTGAGCATGCTCAAGTCCGGCGCCGTGGACATCGCCTTCGCCTCCTCCCCGTCGGACAGCGCCATCTCCAACTGGCCCTGCTTTTCCACCCATTCGGTGTTTGTGGCGGGCAGCAGCTACGAATGCGACTTCGACCACGTTTACACCCGCCAGGAGATCGCCGCTTTCCCCCTCATCCTGCTGGAGCGCAAGGCCAGCAGCCGGGTATTTTTGGAGCAGTATTTCCTCCAGAGCGGCATCACGCTGACCCCGGAGATCGAGCTCAGTTCCCGGCAGCTGCTGGTGACCCTTGCCCGCATCGGCCTGGGGGTAGCCGGCGTCACCCAGGAGTTTGTCCAGGACGCCCTGGATAGCGGTGACATCCGGCTGCTGAAAACGGATTTCACCATTCCCGCCCGCAGCGTGGATATGTGCACGCTGCAGGATGTGACGCCCACTGCCGCAGCTTCCGCCTTCATGGAAATGGTCCGGGACGGCCGGTAAGGTGCAGACATGGACCAACTGATCCTGATTCTGGAGCTGGTGGGCACGCTGGCGTTTGCGGCCTCCGGCGCCATGACGGCCCTGAAAAAGGGCATGGACCTCTTTGGGGTGTGCATTCTGGGGCTGACTACCGCTGTAGGCGGCGGTGTCATTCGGGATGTGATCCTGGGGGCCACACCCCCCGCCACCTTTCAGTCTCCCATTTACGCCGTGGTGGCGCTGATCACCTCCGCGGTGCTGTTCTGGCCCCGGCTGCGGCAGCTTTTCATGTGGGACCCGGCGCTCTATGATCTGGCGATGCTGGTGATGGACTCGGCGGGCCTCGGCATCTTTACCGTCATGGGCATTCGCATCGCTTATGCCCAGGTGGACCGCTCGGGCTGGTTTTTGCTGGTGTTTGTGGGGGTGGTAACCGGCGTGGGCGGCGGCGTGCTGCGGGACGTGCTGGCCGGCGACACGCCTTACATCTTCGTCAAGCACATCTATGCCTGCGCCTCTTTGGCGGGGGCACTGGTCTGCACCGCCCTGTGGCGCCCTGCCGGGGAGCTGCCCGCCATGCTGGCGGGAGCGGGCACTGTGCTGGCCATCCGGTTTCTCTCCGCTCATTTCCATTGGAACCTGCCCCACGCCGATGGCTGAAAAAGACCGCCTCCCAAAAGGGAGGCGGTCTTTTCTTACAGGTCGTCGATATTCATTTTATCCAGTTCGCTGCGCTTGCGGCGCTTTTCCCGCACCGCCCAATAGATGGCCAGCAGAACCAGCGTGGGGATATTGGCCAGGAGCATGGTCAAAAGGGCCGTCAGAATGTTCTGCACCATACTGCCCGTATCCATCATGTTGAAAAGATACAGCAGCGACCACAAAAAGGAGATCGCAGGCAGCACCAGCCCCGGCCATTTGCTCTCCCGCTTGGAGAGGAAGATCTGCAGCAGGACGCCTCCTACCAGGAATACTGCCAGGACGATCAAACTCACCCATATCATCCTTGTCGCCATCACCATATCAAGTCTCCTCCTTCGTCTTGCGATACGCTGTAATCAGGATCTTAGCGGTATCAAAATCCAGCTTGTCATCTACCGCCAGCCGCTTCACCAGAGAGATATACGGGTCCGCCTCCGCGTTCTCCGTCAGCTGTATTTTCTGGATCAGCCGGTCCAGCCGCAGCCGCACCGTGGGATAGCTCACTCCGTAGAGAGAAGCCACCTCTTTCAAAGAACCGGAGGCCAGAAGGAATTTTTTGATAAAGGTGAGGTCCTCGTCCTCCAGCTCCGCCATCCATACCGGCATGGTCGCCATCTCCTCACGCCCCTTTCATAAAATAAATATAAACTTTAATTTTATTAAAGTCAAGGTTTAATTTTATGCTAAATAAAATTAAAAAGCAGGAGGACCGCCAAATGCGGTTCTCCTGCCTGATTCATCTGGGTTTGCTTCACTCTCCCGAAAGGGCCTCCTGGATCTCACGGTCGAAATAGGCCACCGGATCCTGGGCCGTGCCGTCCTGCCGGACTTCAAAGTGGAGGTGTGGGCCCGTGGACATTCCGGTGGAGCCCGCAGCGGCGATCATCTCTCCGGCCCGGACGGTGTCACCCTGCTCGAGTCCATCGGTGAGGTTCCTGCACTGGCCATACAAGGTGGTCAGGCCGCCGCCATGGTCCAGCACCAGATAGTTGCCCAGTTTGGGATCGAATCCGATCTCACTCACCGTGCCGTCCGCCGCCGCCAGGACCGGCGTGCCCTCCGCCGCAGGGATGTCGATGCCGTCGTGGTGGACCCGGATCTCCCCGGTTTCCTTCCACTGGGTCCCAAACGGAAAGCTCAGGGTCACAGTCTCTGTCTGGACCGGCCAATCCAGACGGGTAGCCCGGATCCCGGGGATCAGATTTTCGGGCGGAGTGGTCGCATCGGCCTCAGTCAAGTTTACAAACAGGCCCGTATTCTCGTCCAGCGTTCCCGCAAAAATCCCGGTCTCCAGACGGTACACCTGTGTCTCTTCCGTACCGTCCGTAAAGGTCACGGTGATCCGCAGCTGCGCTCCGTCGAAAAAGCGGAAAACGCTCTGATACTCCGGTGCCTGCTCCATGGCTGCCTCTTCTTCCGGTAAAATCCGAAGGCCATAGCAGAACCGGGGATCATACTTCTCCACAAATCCATTCTCCAGGGGCCATTCCAGCATCAGATACCGCCCCCCCTGTGACCACTGGATATCTGACGAATCCCCCAGGACTTCCTCTGCCAGGGCACTTCCATCGGGCAGGGAATCTTCATCTTCCGCAGCATAAGCGTATCCTCGCCAGAAGGCCCCGCGGTCCAAGGAAGCGCTGATGGTGGCGATATTCTCCCCCTGTACGCAGAACACCTGGGATACACAGGTGCCGTTTTCCCCACCGCCGGCCCAGTTGCCGCTGGAAAACGTCACGATTCCCCGCCGGGCCTCCTGGGCCGCCAGGGTCTGGTCCCCGCCGTACGGCAGCACACAGAATCGGTCCGTGGCGGTCTGGGCACTTTGCAGAGGCCTTGCGACCAGCGTGGACTGTTCCGCATGGAGCTCATACCGTTTGGTCGCCTCTTCACCGCCGGCAAAGGAGACCGTCACCGTCAGCCGGGCACCGTCCAGCGCCGCCAGACTGGCCTCCAGCGCCGCCTGCGTCCCCTCCTTTTGGGCGTCGTCACTGCTACCGGGCACCCAGAAGCCATAGCAGGCCGCCGGGTCATATGCCTCCTCCGCCGCGGCTCCCAGGCGGTCCCATGTCTGCTGGTTCCAGCGGTAGAGCTCTCCCCGATCCAGCGTGAGTGACACGGTTTTGGCGCCCTCTCCGGTCACCTGAAACAAAAAGTCGGTATAACAGCCGCCCTCGCCCCAGCGGACCGCTCCGCCGCTTTGGAAGGTCAGTGTGCCGCTGGCGTCCGCGGCAATGCTCTCCCCCGTGTCGGCCGCATAAGCCGTCAGGCCAAAGGTAAATCCGGGCAGCACGGTCTCGCCGTCCTCCGGCGTCCCGCTGTCTCCCACAGGCCGGAGCGTCAGGGTCCCTGCCACCAGTGCCACTGCGCAGGCGGTGCATACCGCCGCCCGCAGCAGTCCTCTCCTTCTCCGGAAAGGTCCGGCTTTTTTCTTTGCTGCCTGCTGGTTTTCCGCCGCCTGCAATACCCGCTCGTTCAGTCCCGCAGGTACGTGGATCTGCTCATTCAAGTTCCGGTAACGGTTCGATTCCATCTTCCGCACCTCCCAAAATATCTTTTAATTTTCCCCCTGCCCGGCGCAGCCGGGTCCGGACGGTAGCAGCCGGGACCCCCAGCAGCACACCGATCTCCTCCGTCCGATAGCCTTCCGCATAGTAAAGATGTATGGGAATGCGCAGCTTTTCCGGCAGCTGTCCTACCGCTTCCCATAATTCTGCCGCGTCCTCATCCGGTCTGCTCAGGTCCGCCGCTGATTCCAGCGGTACCGCCTGCCGCCGCAGCCGGAACCTTCTCAGATCCGCGCAGCGGTTGAGGGTCGTCCGGATGAGCCAGGCCTTCAGGTGTTCTCCCTCCCACGCCTGTACCGTCTGTCCCAGCAGCTTCAAAAACACGTCCTGATACACGTCTTCCGCATCCGGCACAGACTGTGTCCGGCACAAGGCGAGACGGTACACCGTGTCTCCATAGGTCTCCATGGCACTGCGCAGAAGGCTCTCTCGTTCCATCATGCGCTTCTTCCTTTCCCCACTCTTTGGTGTCCTTTCACTTTAAACACGTCTCACGGGCGCCAAATGTTCCCTATGTTCCGCATTTTCTAAAACTTTCCTGGTACAGCTGACATTGTTTTTTATGTTCCATTTCCTTCCGGGCATAAAAAGGCCGGGCGGACTTTCCGTCCGCCCGGTACACTCAGGTTTCCTTGATGCCGTAGATCTCAAACCGGCCGATCAAATTCTGGACCGTCAGTTTCTGGGCCAGCAGCTGCTGATACGTAGCGCCCCGGTTTTTCCCCGCGGCGCGGAGCTTGTCCATATCCGCCAGAACCTTGTCCCGCTCTGCCAGAAGATCGGCGTACATCCGTTCATACGCCGCCAGTTTTTCCTGATCCGTCATCTCACACATTGAACCGGAAATAGATCATATCTCCGTCCTGGACCACATACTCCTTGCCCTCGCTGCGCAGGAGGCCCTTCTCCTTGGCCGCGTTGACACCGCCGCACTTCATCATATCGTCAAAGGCAATGACCTCCGCCCGGATGAAGCCCCGCTCAATGTCGGTGTGGATCTTGCCGGCGGCCTGAGGTGCCTTGGTGCCCTTCTTGATGGTCCAGGCCCGGCACTCGTCCTTTCCGTAGGTCAGGAAGGAGATGAGGCCCAGCAGCGCATAGGAACACTTGATGAGCCGGTCCAGACCGGACTCCTTCACGCCCAGCTCCTCCAGGAACATTTCCTTCTCCTCGCCCTCCAGCTCGGCGATGTCCTGCTCCAGCTTGGCGCAGATGGGCAGCACCTGGGCGCCCTCGGCATCGGCGATGGCCTTGACCTGCTGGTAGTAGGGGTTATCCTCCAGATGCGTGAAGCCGTCCTCATCGGTGTTGGCAGCATAGATGATGGGTTTGAGGCTCAGCAGATCGGAGGTTGCGATCAGAGCCATGTCCTCGTCGGAGCACTCATAAGTCCGTGCGGACTTGCCGCCGTTGAGGTGCTCCGCCAGGCCCTTGAACACCTCCACCTCGTGGAGGAACTTCTTGTCGCCCTTGGCTGCCTTGGTGGCCCGCTCGATCCGGCGGTTCACCATCTCCAGGTCCGCCATGATCAGCTCCAGGTCGATGGTCTCGATGTCGCCCTTGGGATCCACCGGCACGTTGGTACCGGCGTCGGCCACCACGTGCATGATGTTCTCATCGTCGAAGCAGCGAACCACATGAACGATGGCATCGGTCTCCCGGATGTTGGCCAGGAACTTGTTGCCAAGACCCGCACCCTGGCTGGCGCCCTTCACGAGACCGGCGATGTCCACGAACTCGATGACCGCCGGGGTCTTCTTGTCCGGCTCATAGATCTCGGCCAGCTTGTCCAGCCGCTCGTCCGGCACAGCCACCATGCCCACGTTGGGATCGATGGTGCAGAAGGGGTAGTTGGCACTCTCCGCTCCGGCATTGGTAATGGCGTTGAACAGGGTGCTCTTGCCCACGTTGGGCAGTCCCACGATACCTAATTTCATAAAAGCAAATCTCCTTTGCCATATTTTCGACATTGTATTGTATCATCTCCCGCCGGAAAGTGCAAGGAAAACAAAATGTAAAAAGTTCTTGACATTTTCCCGCAGCCGACATAGATTGAAAATGTCAAAAAAGTTTGACACTTCAAAGGAGGTGCCCGGTATGAAAAAAATGGACGAGATGGAACTGCATATCGAGCGGACCGCCGCCCGGTGGGCCTATCGGTACAGTTTTGTCTTTTTATCCCTCTGGTGCCTGGGTGGGCTGCTGCAGGGATGGAAATCGGGACTTTCTGCAGGGGACGCATTCAGCGAGGTCCGCATACCGTTCCTGCTTCTCATCACACAGGAGGCCGTTCATGACGGGGCGGTCCTGATCTGCCGGGCCAAGGCAAGCGATGACGCAGCGCAGGTTTCCCTGAAGAAAAACATCATGGTCCTCGCCGTCTGCGTACTGCTGCTCATCTGGTTTTTCGGCAGTGTATTGGAGCTGGCTTTCTGATGGAAAACAGCATCCGATCTCTGCGCAAGGCCGCGGGGCTCACCCAGGAGGACCTGGCCCAGGCCCTGGGAGTCACCCGTCAGACCATTAACGCCATCGAAAACGACAAATACGACCCCACGCTGGGTCTGGCCATGCGTCTGGCAAGATTTCTGAATACCCCGGTGGAGGACATTTTTCACCTTCCGGAGCCCTGAAGCAGGGACAAGCCCTGCCTCAGGGCTTTTTTATGGATTTTTCTAAAAATTGTGCTTGCATTTTCCAATTCCTTCGTTTATATTAACAGTAAAGAAAACGTTAAGTTTTTCTTGATACTTATTAATAATCCGATAATAAGCAGGAGGTAGGAACGTATGGAAACTGGTGGCATTTTTTTGGTAGTCCTGTTTGCCGCGCTCATCATCGCCGGCGTTATCAGCGGTCGAAAGAACAAGAAGCAGCAGGATCGTGACGGGGAAGTTTGATCTCTCCCGATTCTCCGCCCTCTTCTCCCTGTAAAAAAAGCGCACCGTGAAGTTCACGGTGCGCTTTTTCTGTCTTGATAAAATACCTGCTATCAAAAACCGTCCGCATCTGTCGCACTGGCGGCTTTTTGCCTTGCCGCAGCGATTGCCGCGAAGCCGCACTCAGATGCCGCAACGGGGGATCCGGTTTCCCGGCAGTCAGGCCGCGTTCCGGGCGCTGCTGCCGCTGTATCCGCCGTTTCCGAAGAAATAGTCGAAGAGGTCATAGGGATCGGTGTAGCCCTGGCTGGGCTGGTTGGCGCTCTGTTCCTGGGTAGTGACCTGCTGCTCCTGCGGCACGCTGCCCCAGGTGATCTCCACAGTCAGGGTCTCGCCCTGCCGGTCGATGGTCATGGTGACCGTATCTCCGGCGGAGTACTGCTTCTTGGCCGCGTTGAGATCCTCCATAGTGTTGACTTCGGTGTCACCCACCTTGGTGATGACGTCGCCCATCCGGAGTCCGGCCTTGTCGGCTGCGCCGCCCTCTTCCACAGAGTAGATGAACACGCCGCTGGTGATGTCATAGCGGTACTGGGCCGCCATCTGCTCGGTCATGGTACCCACGGTGGCCCCCAGGTAAGGCTTGTTGGTCACGTAGCCGTTGGTCATGATGTCCTCGATCATGGACCAGACGTCGTTGATGGGGATCGCAAAGCCCAGACCCTCCACAGACTCATTGGAGTAGCTGGAGTACTTGGCAGAGACGATGCCCACCACTTCGCCGTAACTGTTGAACAGCGGGCCGCCGGAGTTGCCGGGGTTGATGGAGGCGTCTGTCTGGATCATATTAAAAGGTGTTCCGTCCACGTTGATGGTGCGGTTCACACTGGAGACCATGCCGCCGCTCATGGAGAAGGTCAGCTCACCCAGCGGGTTGCCGATGGCCAGCACCCGGTCGCCCACGTTCAGCTTGCTGCTGTCGCCCAGCGTTACCGGCTGCAGATCCTCCGCGTCGATCTTCAAAACGGCGATGTCGTAGTCCTCATCGCCGCCCACCACGGTGGCGTCATAGGTATCGCCGTTGTACAGCGTGACCTTCACACTGTCGGCATCCGCAATGACGTGGTGATTGGTGACGATATAACCGTCTGTCGTCAGGATAAAACCGGAACCGGAGGAGGCGGTCTGGACCGGCTGACCGAAGATGTTGGTCCCGGCGGTACCGGTGGTATTGATGGATACTACGCTGTTGACGTTGGCGGCATAGACCTCTGCGTCGGTCATCTCCGTCTTGCCGTCCACCGTCTTGAGGCTGACCTGGCTGACGGTCCGCCCACTGCTGTTGACCACAGCATCACTGCTGCTGCGGCCCACGCCATAGACGATGCCGCCGCCAATGGCTCCGCCCAGCAGCGCACAAACCAGCGCCAGGGCCGTGATCTTGAGCCCCATGCGGTTTTTCTTCACAGGCTTCATCTCCTGTACGGGTCCATTGGGCCCGGTCTGATGCATCGGGGTGAACGGCTGGCTCCCAGCGGGCTGCTGACCGGCGGCATTGTGTTCGCCGGTCTCACTGCCGTCCTTGCGATAGGTGTAATGATACAGGTTCTTTTCGTCGTTATACATAATTGATTCCTCCTATTATGTATCCCGCTCACCCGCTTCTTAGAACGGGTGATCCCCGGGGACTTTGTCGAATATGTAAAATCAGGTTGTTCCCGCTTGGTTCTCGTTTCCTCAACCTTTGTTTGTAGTATAGAGCCATTATCTTAAAAATGCCTGAAATGTTTTTAAAGGAACTTTGAACAATACACGCCCAAGCCGCCGTTGCCCTGGCGTGCGGGGTGTGCTAAGATAGAACCAGATTTTGCACGCAAGGAAAGGATTTTGGCTGTGCTGAAGATTGAAAACATCAAGCTGCCCCCCGGCGCGGACCTGGAGCAGCTGACCCGGGAGGCCGCCCGCATCCTGCGGTGCCCGGCAAAAGACCTGCGGTCCCTGCAGATCCTCCGCCGCAGCATCGACGCCCGGGAGGAAGTCTCCCTGGTCTACACGGTGGAGGTCTCCGCGGCGGACGAGGGTGCGCTGCTGCGGCGCTGCCGCAGCAAAAAGGTTTCCCGTTCCCAGCCCAAGGCGGCCTATCGGCTCCCCGCTCCCCTGCCGGCGCCGAAAGTGCCTCCCGTGGTGGTAGGAGCCGGCCCTGCAGGGCTCTTCGCCGCGCTGGTGCTGGCCCGTGCGGGTCTCCGGCCCATCTTGCTGGAGCGGGGCCGCCGGGTGGAGGACCGGGCCGCCGATGTGGAGCGGTTCTGGCAGACCGGCATGCTGGACCCCGCCAGCAACGTCCAGTTCGGTGAGGGCGGCGCCGGCGCCTTCTCCGACGGAAAACTCAACACCGGTACCCGGGACATCCGCCACCGCTTTATTCTGGAGCAGCTGGTCTCCTGCGGCGCTCCGCCGGACATTCTTATTGACGCCAAGCCCCACGTGGGCACCGACTATCTTCATGTGGTACTGCGCAGGCTCCGGCAGGAACTTGCTGCGCTGGGCGCTGACATCCGCTTTGAAAGCCGTCTCGCAGACCTGGAGATCCACAATGGCGCTCTGGCGGGCATCACCGTGGACGGCCCTTCCGGGACGTATTCCCTGCCTTGCCGCCAGTTGGTGCTTTGCCCCGGTCACTCTGCCCGGGACACCTTTGAACTCCTCTTCGCCCGTGGGGTCGCCATGGAGGCAAAGCCCTTTGCCGTGGGCGTGCGCATCGAGCACCGGCAGGCGGACTGCGACGCCGCCCAGTATAAGCGCTTCGCCGGACACCCGGGCCTGCCCGCCTCCACCTATAAGCTCTCCTGTCACCTGCCCAACGGCCGGGCGGCCTTCTCTTTCTGCGTCTGCCCCGGCGGTGAAGTGGTGGCCGCCGCGTCAGAGCCGGGCCGCACCGTCACCAATGGCATGAGCGAATTTGCCCGGGACAAGGAGAACATCAACGGTGCGCTGCTGGTCAATGTCACGCCGGAGGATTTCGGCGGCGACGGCTCACCTTTGGCGGGCATCGCCTTCCAGCGGCAGCTGGAGGAAGCAGCCTTCGCTCTGGGCGGGAACAGCTTCCGGGCACCGGCCCAGCGGGTTGAGGACTTTTTGGCAGGCCGACCCTCTCAGGGGCCCGGCCGTGTCCGCCCCTCCTACCGTCCCGCCGTTACCTGGACAGACCTGCACCGGTGCCTGCCGCCCTTTGTGTCCCAGACACTGGAGCAGGCCCTGCCCGTCCTGGGGCAAAAGCTCCAGGGCTATGATGCACCGGACGCCGTACTGACAGCGGTGGAAAGCCGCTCTTCCTCCCCCGTCCGGATCCCCCGGGACGAGACCGGACAAGCCTCCCTGCGGGGACTGTTCCCCTGTGGGGAAGGAGCCGGCTACGCCGGCGGCATCCTCTCCGCCGCCGCCGACGGGATGCGGAGCGCCGAACAGGTGTGCCGCCTGCTGGAAGCCCGGCAGGTTTCAGATTCTCATTGAACATCATTTTTCTCATATCATTTTCTCAAAGGAGGTCTCATTTTATGAGCCGTGACATCTGTATCTACCAGGATTTTCTGTCGGACGCCCACCGGGACAAGATCCAGCAGACCGCCCAGGCCGCCGGCTTCACCGCTCATTTCTTCACCGGTGATCAGTTTGAGGAGGCCAGCGCCTGCCTGCAGCACTGCGAAGTGCTCTATGCCCAGTCCCCCCAGCTGCTGCGCACCGCCCCCGCCACGCTGAAGTGGTTTTGCTGCTCCTCCGCCGGTGTGGACCCCTACTGCAAGAACGACGGCATCTTCGCAAATCCAGACTGCCTGCTCACCAACTCCGCCGGGGCCTACGGCGCCACCATCTCCGAGCATCTTATCATGACCCTTTTGATGCTCATGCGCCGCATGCCCGCCTATCTGCAGGGAGGCGCCCGGCATGAATGGACAGCCCCCATGGAGATGCGCTCCATTCAGGGCAGCCCCATTACCTGCCTGGGCACCGGTGACATCTGCACCACCTTTGCCCGGAAAGCCAAGCTGCTGGGAGCCGGCCCCATTACAGGTGTCAACCGCAGCGGCCGGGCCGATCCCAGTGTGTATGACCGGGTCCTTCCTATTTCCCGGGTGGACGAAGTGCTGCCGGAAGCCCACGTACTGGTCATGGCCCTGCCGGGTACGCCGGAGACTGCGGGAGTCCTCTCCCGGGAGCGCATCGCCCTCCTGCCGCAGGACGCTCTGGTCTTGAACGTGGGCCGGGGGACCGCCGTGGACCAGGAGGCCCTGATGGACGCATTGAACAGCGAACGCATTGCCGGCGCCGCCCTGGATGTGATGGTCCCCGAGCCCCTTCCCCAGGACCATCCCCTGTGGCAGACCCGGAACCTGGTGCTGACTCCTCACATCTCCGGCAATATGTCCCTGGGCTACACCCGGGACCGGGCAGTTGAGATTTTCTGTGAAAACCTGACCCGTTACGCCGCCGGAGAACCGCTGCACCATCTGGTAGACCGCAGCCGGGGCTACTGAGTCGAAATTTCCGTTCTCTGATTTTGAACTGAACTAGCAGAAAGGAGCCTTTCCATGGACAATTTCATCTTCTATTCCCCCACGCTCTTCGCCTTTGGCGACGGAGAGGAAAAAAACACCGGTGCTCTCGTGCGCCGCTTCGGCGGCAGCAAGGTGCTGCTGGTCACCGGCGGCGGCTCCGTCAAGCGCAACGGTGCCTATGATGCCGTCGTCGCCTCCCTGCAGGCGGCAGGCCTCCCCTGGGCAGAGCTCTCCGGTGTCCAGGCCAACCCCCGCAGCGGCAAAGTTTACGAGGGCATCGAGCTGTGCCGCCGGGAGGGCTGCGACTTTCTGCTGGCCCTGGGCGGCGGAAGCGTGATCGACACCGCCAAAGCCATCGGCTTCGGCGTGCCCTACGACGGAGATTTCTGGGACTTCTTTACGGGAAAAGCCTCCTTCTCCACCACACTTCCGGTGGGCGTCGTGCTGACCATCTCCGCCGCCGGCAGTGAAGGGTCTGACAGCTGTGTCATCACCCAGGAGCAGGGCAATTTGAAGTGGGGCTGCCCCAAGAGTGATGTGATCCGCCCCAAATTCGCTGTGCTGGATCCCCGCTTCACCTGCTCCCTGCCGCCCTATCAGACCGCCAGCGGTGCTGTGGATATGTTTGCCCATATCTGTGAGCGGTATTTTTCCAACACGCCGGACGTGGCCCTGACGGACCGGCTGTGTGAGGCACTGATGAAGACCATCGTGGATGCCGCGCCCAAGGCCCTGGCTGATCCCAACAATTACGCCGCCCGGGCGGATCTGATGTGGACCGGCATGCTGGCCCACAACAACAGCTGCGGCGTGGGCCGTCAACAGGACTGGGCCAGCCACCAGATGGAGCATGAACTCTCCGCCTTTTATGACTGTGCCCATGGCGCAGGTCTCGCAGTCGTGATGCCGGCATGGATGGAGTACGTGATGCCTCACGATCCCATGCGCTTTGCCCGTTTTGCCGTGGAAGTCTTTGGCTGTGAGATGGACTACGCCCATCCCCAGGAAACGGCGCTGCGGGGTATCGCATGTCTGCGGAACTTCTTCCGCTCTCTGGACATGCCCATCACCTTCTCTCAGATTGGCGCCCGGGTGGAAGACATCCCCGCCATGGTAGCCCACCGGGCAGAAAAGCCGGGTGGATTCCCCTTCGGCGGCTTCGTTTCCATCGGCCCCAAGGAAATGGAAGAGATCCTGCATATTGCAGCCCGGTAAACCATCGGGGACGTTTCAACATATCTAGCTGAAAAAAGCAGAGCAGGCTTGAAGCCTGCTCTGCTTTTTTCACGATTATCAAAGTATATTAGAAACCAAGAATCGCCATCACCCTTGGCTCATAAATGCAAAAAACGTCGGAGCAAAGCGGACTTTGCTCCGACGTGGTGACCCGACGGGGATTCGAACCCCGGACCCACTGCTTAAAAGGCAGTTGCTCTGCCGGCTGAGCTATCGGATCGAACCAAATTATTAAAGCCGACGGGCGGCACCAAAAATCCTTGGCTGGGACGGCTGGACTCGAACCAGCGGATGAGGGAGTCAAAGTCCCTTGCCTTACCACTTGGCGACGCCCCAATGTGGAAGGAAAACAGGGAATCGGGGCACCCCCGATCCCCTGTTTTATCTGGGGTGGGTGATGGGACTCGAACCCACAACACCTGGAACCACAATCCAGTGCTCTGCCAATTGAACTACACCCACCACATGCGAAACTGACAATCGCTCCAATAAGAGGAGCTGGTACGCCAGAAGGGACTCGAACCCCTGGCCCACTGCTTAGAAGGCAGTTGCTCTATCCAGCTGAGCTACTGGCGCGAATTTGTTGGAGCAGGTGACGAGAATCGAACTCGCATCCCCAGCTTGGAAGGCTGGTGCCCTAACCATTGTGCTACACCTGCATGTGCCCTCCGTGAAAATTGTCAGCTTAGTTAGGATAGCATGGAAAACGCATCCTGTCAAGCGGTAAATTCATTTTTCTTTTCATTTTTTCCCAACAAGCTGTAAAAATGCCTGAAACAGCTGCCCGCCGTCTGCAGTTCCCTCCGGTCCCGGAGCCAAACGCTCCGGATGCCATTGAACGGCCCACACCGGAAGCGCCGTATGCTGCAGCGCCTCCACCGTTCCATCCGGTGCCCATTGAATGACCCGCAGGCCTGCTCCCAGTCTCCCTGCCGCCTGGTGATGGGCGCTGTTGACAATTCCTTCCTCCCCATACAGCTCCCGCAGCAGCGACGGTACTGTCCGCACACGGTGAAGTCGATCGATGTCTCCCACGGTACTATGTCCCGGAATATCCTGCAGCAAGGATCCTCCAAAATAAACATTGATGGTCTGCAGTCCCCTGCAGATTCCCAATATCGGCCGCCGCAAAACAGCAAACTGCTGCATCAGCAGATATTCCTGCTGATCCCGGACAGGGTCCAGATTCCGTGACGCAGTATTGGCCTCTCCATAACGCCAGGGTTCCAGATCACCTCCCCCCGGCAGGAGCAGGGCATCGCACCTCCCTGCATCCTTCCAGCACGTCTCCGCTAAAACTTCTCCGCCCGCCATTCGGATCGCAGCTTCATATCTGGGATATTTCCCCGATTCCCCCAATATAAAAATAATTGGCCGCACCATCTGATCCCTCCCGTTGAGCTTATGAACCATCCATTCTATTCATGCGATTTGTTTCAGGGCTTGCATCAGGGAACGATCTGTGGCATAATAAAAACACTGGTTTATCCGGTTCTTACAATTTCTGATGACGCAGAATCGGTTTTTGTTTGATACCGTCTGTTCCAGGATTTCAATTATATATGGAGACGTATCGAAGTGGTCGTAACGAGCTTGACTCGAAATCGTCACTCACGAGGGCACGGTGAAAAACCGCAAATCCTTGTGCCGCAAGGGATTGCGGAATTTAGAAAAAGTGAAAAAAACGCAAAACGCTAACAGAATGCTAACAGTTTTCCCGAAAAGTGAATAAGCAGGTTGTAAATCGGGCGACCGATTTTCAATAAATGGAGGTGTACCCAAGTGGTTGAAGGGTCCGGATTCGAAATCCGGTAGGTCGGCTTCGCCGGCGCAAGAGTTCGAATCTCTTCACCTCCGCCAAATAAGAAGCTACAT
>CALXDH010000040.1 GCA_944387015.1 uncultured Oscillospiraceae bacterium | reverse complement strand
CAGGAAGCTCATGCCCTTTTCCATGCGCTGCTTGTAGCCCTCCGCCCGCAGCATGTTGTTGACGGAGAAGCAAGCGCCCACCTCCCGCAGGAGGTCCACATAGTTGAGTTTGAGGAGCCAGTCGGCGTTGTTGAGCATCATGGCCTTGCCCTCACCGAACTCGATGAACCGCTCCATCTGCTTTTTGAAGCACTCGCAGTTGTGTTGAATGGTCTCCGGGGTCATCATGGAGCGCATGTCCGTACGGCCGGAGGGATCGCCGATATAGCCGGTGCCGCCGCCGATCAGGGCGATAGGACGGTTGCCTGCCATCTGCAGCCGCTTCATCAGGCACAGCGCCATGAAGTGGCCCACATGGAGGGAGTCGGCGGTGGGGTCGAAGCCAATATAGAAAACAGCCTTGCCGTTGTTGACCAGATCCCGGATCTCCTCTTCGTCGGTCACCTGGGCAATGAGCCCGCGGGCTTTGAGTTCTTCGTAAATCTGCATAATGAATGATCTCCTGTTCTTTTTTGGATTCCGCCGGACGGAACAAAAACGCCCCCGTCCCGGCCGGGACAGAGGGCGAACAGATTCGCGGTACCACCTCTGGTTCACCGCCCCCTCACGGAGACGGCCTCACGTCGTGCCATCACACGACAGCGCGGTAACGGGCGCTCCCGGAGCACGCCTACTGGGCAAACGCCGTTGGGGTGCCAGCTCCAAGGTGTATTCGCCGCCGTCCGCTCTCCCCTTTTCACCGTCCAGGGGTTCTCTATGCAGCATCGTGACGGGTACTTCTCCTCTTCCTCGCTGTATACGTGGGTGATTATATCTGCTCCGCCGCCAAATGTCAAGGCCGGGCCGTCAAATTCAGTGCTCCCTGTCCAAGCAGAATGCTGCCAGTTCCCGTTCCCGGAATGCCGCATAGGCCTGCGCCTGCTCCTCCGCTTGTCGGCGCTGCCAAGTCGTCAGGTCATCCCAGGTATCGATCCGCAGCTCCATCCGCTCTCCCCGGACCTTGGCCGTCCAGGTACCAAGGATTTTGCCGTCCTGCACCAGGGCACCGGGGTTGGACACCGTCCGCCACACCCGACGCTGGAGAGCCGGGTCCGGCAAAACCACCCACCGGTCCCGCAGGTCCAGATAGGGGTCATGGGGGCCCAGCAGCAACAGCCGTTCTTCCTCCCCGCCGCTCTCGGTCAGCGCATCCAGCTCCCCGGCAGGGAGATACCGGGTCCTGACCTCTACCTGTACAGGCATCAGCTCTTCTGCCAAGCTGTTCCAAAGCCGCCGTGCCTGTTTTGGGGAGCTGCCCAGCCAAGCGGCAAAGTCCGCTGCAGTAGACGGACCGTAGCAGCGAAGGTACTTCCGCACCAGTTCCCGCTCCCCATCCGGACAGGGAGCGGGTTCCTGACCCGTCCAGGCAGAAAAGGAGGTGAAAACCGGACTCCCCTCTTGTCGTGCTCCAAACACCACCAGAGATGAGAATGCGCAGGGCCGCAGCAAAAAAGACACTACCGCGCCTCCGACCGTCTGCCGGTCCGGTCGGCCGTACATAGACGGCGCATCCCACAGCTCCTGCTTTTCCGGCGGCAGCCCGGGGCACACGGCATCGGCCAGTGCCTGATCCAGAGCCTCCTTGCTGCGGATCGACCGATCAGCCAAGCAGGTACGGACTGCTTCTTCCACCAGCGGCAGCAGTTCCTCAAAGGTCATCCCCAAAAAGTCCAGCGCCAGTGTGATCCCCCGGGTGTAGATCCAAGGCTCCTCACCGGGGCGTGCTACAAGAGGCGTGAGAAAAACGCCGCTTTCCGCCGTGGGAAACACCACCGGGACACCCCGGTAGCTCCACGCCTGCAGCAGCGTCTTTTCTTCTTCCAGCGCCCAGCGCAGATCCCGAAGGCAGCAGTCCTCCAACCGGTTGAACAGCGCCGCCTCCCACGCGCCGGGCGGTGAATTCTGCACGCCGCAGGCACCGGCCGCCGCAAGAAGGTCTTTCGGCGGCAGTTTCCGATCCAGATGGTGGCCCCGCAGCCGGTAGCGCCGGACCTGTTCGACTCCAATGTCCATCTTCTCGTTCCTCAGCCCCGGAACAATGCGGTGCACAGTCCCCGTCCCAGCGCCATGCACAATACACCCATGCTGTTCCCTCCGCGTTACAGATTCTTTCGGTAGGCTTCGGCCTCGTCCAGCAGCTCTCCGGCACTTTCCAGCAGCGCCGGTGTCACCTTGGTGCCGCCGGTCAGCCGGGCCAGCTCTGCCTTGCGGGCCTCCCGGTCCAGCAAAATCACATGTGTAAAGGTTCTCCCCTTGCTCTCCCCTTTCTCCACAGAGAAATGGGTATCCGCCATGGCGGCCAGCTGGGGCAGATGGGTCACGCACAGCACTTGCTTGCATCGGCTGACTTGAGCCAGCTTTTCCGCCACCTTCTGGGCGGCACGGCCGGAGACGCCGGTGTCCACTTCGTCGAACACCAAGGTCCCCACCGCCTCCTGTTCCGCCAGCACATTCTTGAGAGCCAGCATGATCCGGGCCAGCTCGCCGCCGGAGGCGATCCGGGCGATGGGCCGCAGATCCTCTCCCACGTTGGCAGACATCAAAAAGCGGATGGTGTCGCAGCCGTCGGGAGCAGGTTCTTTCTCCCCGAACTCGATGGCAAAGCGGACCCGGTTCATATCCAGATCCCGCAGCTCCTGCTGGATCCGCTGCTCCAAAACGGCAGCAGCGGCCCGGCGGACCTTCGTCAGCTCCGCTCCGGCGGTGCGGACGTTCTTCTCCGCTGCCCGGAGCTGCTGCTCCAGACGGACCAGGGTATCGTCCGCCGTCTCTATGGCATCCAGCTCTGCCCGGCATTTTTCCAGGTAGTCCAGCATGTCCTCCACGGTGGCACCATACTTTTTCTTCAGCCGGTACAGCAGGTCCGACCGGCTCTCCACCGCGTCCAGCTCCGCCGGGGAGAAATCAAATTCCGCCCGCTTGTCCCGAATGGTTTCGGCAAGGTCATAGACTTCACACCGCAGGTTTTCCAGGCGCTTATAGAGTTCCATCAGATCGTCGCCCAGGGTGCGGATGCCGTAGAGGGACGTCTCTGCTTCCCGAAGGGCCTCAACGGCACCGCCGCCTTCGTCCCCACCGTTAAGGCAGTAATCCGCCCCTGAGAGGGCACCCAGATACTTCTCCCCGTTGCGCAGCAGATTCCGGCGGGCCGTCAGCTCCTCTTCCTCTCCAGGCTGGAGGTTGGCCCGCTCCAGCTCGTCGATCTGGAAGCGGAGGCTGTCTATCCGGCGCGCCTTTTCTGCCTCGTCCATCTGAAGGGCCCGGATCTGTCCCCGCAGATCTGCCATCACGCCGTAGGCCTGCTGATAGGCCGCAAGCGGTTCTTCTGTCCGGCCGAAGCGATCCAGATAGGCGCCGTGCTGCTCCTCGTCCAGAAGCTGGGCTCCATCATGCTGGCCATGGATGTTCAGCAGCTCGCTGCCTACCCGCCGCAGCTGGGCCACGGTGATGGGACGGCCGTTTGCCCGACAGACGTTCTTTCCATCGGAGCCGATCTCCCGCTGCAGCAGCAGTTCCCCGTTTTCATCCGGTGCGACGCCCGCTTCCGTCAGCCCCGGGAGGTCTGCAGGCACAGCGGAAAACTCCGCGCTGACAAAAGCGTGAGAAGCCCCGGTGCGGATCAGCTCCCGAGAGGTCCGCCCGCCCAGAACAGCGCCCATGGCATCGATCACGATGGACTTGCCGGCGCCGGTCTCACCGGTCAGGGCATTGAATCCCGGGCGGAAGGCGATGTCCGCCGACTCGATGACGGCAATATTTTCGATATGCAGCAGTTCCAGCATCCCATACCCCTTTACACGTCCAGCTCCCCGTCAATCTTGCCGGGGATCCTTACAGCATTTCCTTGATCTCTTCGCAGAAGGCGGTAGCGGACTCAGTGTCCCGCATCACCAAGAACGCGGTGTCATCTCCTGCGAGAGACCCTACCATATAGCCCACGTCCATGCTGTCCAGCGCGGCGCAGGCGGCACTGGCCAGACCCGGCATCGTCTTGACTACCACGATGTTCTGGGCGCTGTCGATGCTGGTGATGCTCTCCCGGAAGATGGTCCGCAGCTTCTCCGCAAAGTTCAGCTTCGTCCGGTTTCCGGAGACAGCATATTTATACACGCCGTGACCCACCGGCTCCTTGATCAGGTGCATCTGCTTGATGTCCCGGGAAATGGTGGCCTGGGTGGAGGTGATCCCCCGCTCCTGGAGCCGGGAGAGCAGCTGCTCCTGGGTCTCGATATTTTCCTGGGAAATGATCTCCAGGATCATACTCTGTCGGTCATTTTTCATCGTCAAATCCTCCCGGCAGCATTTTTTTCGCAAAGATTTCGCAGAAGCTCTTCTCCGTCAGCCGCACCAGCTTGGTGGTGTATTTGCTGCGGCGCACCAGCACCTGGTCGTCCGCCCGCAGCGGGAACGCCCGGCTCTCATCCACGAAGAGATAGACCGGCTTGCGCCCGTTGCGCTCCAGCTGAATGGTCAGCGTATGCTCCGGAGAGAGTACGTAAGAAGAAAAGCGCATGTTGTGGGTGCAGATGGGACACACCACCATGGTCTGGGCCACCGGCTCCACCACCGGCCCGCCTGCGGACAGAGAATAGGCCGTGGAACCCGTGGGAGTTGCCACGATCACGCCGTCTCCCGCGATGTCCGCCAGATGGCGGCCGTCTGAGGAGATTTTCAGATGGATCACATGGGAGATAGGCCCCTCCCGGATCACGGCGTCGTTAAGGCCCAGATTCGTGTAGATCTGCCGGCCGTCCCGCACCACAGACACATCCAGCATCATCCGATGCTCCGTCTCAAAGTTCCACTCCTTCAGCCGCCGCAGCTTGTCCATCTCTCCGGCCTCCAGCTCCGCGATAAAGCCCAGCCCACCCATATTGATCCCCAAAACGGGGATTTTGTTAAGGGCCACCAGCTTTGCAAGATGTAAGATCGTACCGTCTCCTCCGAAGGTGATGAGCATGTCGGCACTGCGCAGTTCGGGGTGCAGGGGGCGCACATCCATGTCGGCAAAGGCGCCGTCCTTTTGGTCCTTGAAGGGAGAGCACACCACTGTCCGGAATCCCATCTCCCGGAGCATCTTATCCACCCGCTTGGTTGCGTTCATGCCCCGGTCCCGGCTGGGGTTGGGACAGAGGATGATTTTCTTGGGATTCATAGGCCACTCCCCTCTCCGTGCTCTTTGAGCGTCTCATGGGACTCCGCCACCAGAGCGTCCAGGTCAAAGCTCCGCTCCTGCCACTCTCCCTTTTCCAGATACCCCAGATACTCGATATTTCCTTCCGGCCCACGAATGGGAGAATATGTCAGTCCAAGGACTGTAAAGCCAGAATCCTTTGCGTGCTCCAAGAAGTGCTCCAGCACTTCCCGGTGAACAGCGGGATCTCGGACCACGCCCTTTTTCCCGACCTTTTCCCGTCCGGCCTCGAACTGGGGCTTTACGAGACAGGCAACATGGCCCGCCTCCCGCAGCAGTCCGTGGACGGCGGGCAAAATCAGCTTCAGGGAGATGAAGCTCACATCGATGGAGGCAAAGTCCAGCTCCTCCGGCACCTGCTCATGGGTCAGGTAACGGGCGTTGGTCCGCTCCAGGCACACCACCCGGGGGTCCGAGCGAAGCTTCCAGGCCAGCTGCCCATAGCCCACGTCCACGGCATAGACCTTTTCCGCGCCGTTTTGCAGCATGCAGTCGGTAAAGCCGCCGGTGGAGGCGCCGATGTCGCCGCAGACGGCGCCATGCAGGTCGATGGGGAACGTAGCCATGGCCTTTTCCAGCTTCAGTCCGCCTCGGCTGACATAGGGCAGCACGTTGCCCCGGATCTCAATGGCCGCGGTGTTGGGGACCGCCGTGCCGGGCTTGTCCACCCGCTGCCCGTCCACGAACACCAGTCCGCTCATAATGGTGGCCTGGGCCTTCTGCCGGCTCTCCTGCAGTCCCTGTTCCACCAGCAATACATCCAAGCGTGTTTTATTGCTCATGTTCTCTTGCCTCCAGCACGGCCGTCACGATGCCCTGGGCGTCCAGGCCGAAGCTGTGCTCCAGCTGCGGCACCGAGCCCTCCGGCGCATAGGTCTTGCCGAGATTTTTCAAAATCAGTTTTCGGGGGGCCTTCCCCTGCTCCGCCAGGATCGCCGCCACCCGCTGGCCCACACAGCCCGCACCGAAGGAATCCTCCGCCACCAGCAGCGTATCCACTGCGCCCAGCTCCGGACCGATGGCTTCGTAGTCCAGGGGGGAAATGCGGTTGAGCTTCACAACGCCGGCGTGGATCCCCTGCTTTTCCAGCAGCTCAGCCGCTTCCAGCAGATGGTTGATCATCACGCCGTATCCCAGAAGCGTCAGGTCCTCTCCCTGCCGCAGCCGGGCCACAACTTGGGACGACAAATCCTCCTTGCAGGCACCTTCCCCGCCCCGGGGATAGCGAATGGCCACCGGCCCCGGGATCTCAAAGAGGGCCTGCCGGAGCATGTGCCGCAGCTCCTGGAAGCTGGAGGGGCAGAGAACGGTAAAGCCCGGGATCTCCGAAAGGAACAGCGCGTCAAAGCAGCCGTGATGGGTCTCGCCGTCGGCGCCCACCAGTCCGGCCCGGTCTACCCCCAGCACCACATGGAGCTGCTGGAGGGAGATGTCGTGGATCAGCTCATCATAGCCCCGCTGCAAGAAGGTGGAGTAAACGGCAAACACCGGCAGCATCCCGCCCTTGGCAAGGCCCGCCGACATGGCCACGCCGTGTCCTTCCGCGATGGCTACGTCAAAAAACCGTTCCGGGAACTCCCGGGCGAACCCGGCAAGCCCCGTGCCGTCCGCCATGGCGGCGGTAATGGCGCACACCCGCCCGTCCTCCGCGGCGCAGGCAGCAAGCGCATTGCCGAACACGCTGGAAAAACTCTCCCCGCCAGGCTTTTTCAAAATGCCCGTCTGGGGGTCAAAGGGGGCAACGCCATGGAATTTCCCTGGGTCTTTTTCCGCGAAGGGGTAACCCTTGCCCTTGATGGTGTTCACATGGACCACCACCGGGCAGCGCAGCTCCTTGGCCCATTGCAACACATCGCACAGCCGATTCAGATCGTGGCCGTCGATGGGCCCCAGGTACGTGAAGCCCATGTCCTCAAACAAGGTGCTTCCCGGCCACAGGGTCTGCTTGAGAGTGGACTTGAGCTTATGGTTGAAGCGGTAAAGCGGGTTTTTCATGGGACTGCGCCCAAAGAGACTGCGGTACCACTTTTTGAAATGATAGTACGCCGGTTTGCTGCGCAGATGGGTCAGATGGGTGGGCATAGCTCCCACGTTGGGATTGATGGACATGCCGTTGTCGTTGAGGATCACGATCAGCGGCTCCCCGGAGGCACCGGCATCGTTGAGTCCCTCATAGGCAAGGCCGCCGGTAAGGGCGCCGTCTCCGATGAGGGCCAGAACACTGTGATCCTCATGGGCCAGGGTCCGGGCCCGGGCCATGCCCAGCGCCACGGACACGGAGTTGGAGGCATGTCCGGCAATGAAGGCGTCATGCTGGCTCTCCCGGGGTTTGGGAAAGCCGGAGAGCCCTCCGAACTGCCGCAGAGTGGAAAACAGCTCCTGCCGTCCGGTAAGGGCCTTGTGGACGTAGCACTGGTGGCCCACGTCAAAGACAAGGCGGTCGGAGGCGGTATCAAACACACGGTGGATCGCCACCGTCAGCTCCACCGCTCCCAAGTTGGAGGCCAGATGGCCACCGGTCTGGGAGACATTCTGGATCAAAAATTCCCGCAGTTCACCGCACAGGGCCGGCAGCTCAGACCGGTCCAGGGCTTTTACATCCGCGGGGGAATGAATGGTTTCCAAAATCATACGTGCAAACTCCTCTCAGCGGTGGAACAGGTGCAGAAAGCGCCCCGCCCAATAGACCACCTGGGTGCTGCTCTGGATGGCAAAGGTCTTGCCCAATGCCTTTCCGCCGATGGTAAGCCCGGAGATCAGCGCTGTGATGGCCACGGACACCAGCACGGAACGCATATCCAGCGCCGTCTGGAGCCGGGTCACGATCACCGCCGCAGTGCTGCCGCTGACGATGCCGCAGATGTCGCCTACCACATCGTTGCAGACGCTGGACACCCGGCTGGCACTGCGCAGCAGCATCAGCGCCTCCTTGGCCCCCTTTTCCCGGTGGGCCGCCATGGAGTGAAAGGGTTTGGCATCGGCGGCGGTGACCGCCACGCCGATGATGTCAAATACGATGCCCAAGGCAATGAACGCCACCACGATCACCACGGCCACCACCAGTCCCGCACCGGAGAGCATGCTCTCCGACACCAGGCTCAGCGTCCCCGAGAGGGCGATGGCCAGGAAAAACACCTGTATGGGCCAACGGAACCGGGAGGGTTCCTCCTTCTTTCCGCCGCGGCCCGTCTGTTCTCTCTTCAAATAAAACTCCCTCCAAAGAAGGTCCTTCTCATAAGAATGGACTTCCCCAAAAGCACCGATAATCGGTACGCTTGGGGAAGCTGCTAAGCTGACGGCGGCAGAAAAGGTAAATCTTACGGCTTAGGTACGGGTTGGATTTCCCCGCGGTGTACCTCCCGTTGCCGATGGAGGCGGTTCCCCTTTCAACACCGCGGCACAGCGTTGCCGTCTGCACGACCCGACTGCCACTTAGTCCGCACTGCAATCCCTTTTCTGCCCATGGAATCAGACAGCCTAGGTGTTTTCCACCCCAGTCCGTCCATTTCTTTAGCCTCTTTTGCAGATCTGGTTTCAAAGAGCAGAGGGCCGCCTGTTGCTCCGGCCGGAGGCTCAGCGGCCTGACCTCTCATCCACCACACCCACGCAAGGCAGGCTACGTCTGCACACAGCGTTACGCCCCCGAACGGGAGCGATGCACCGCATTGCAGGTTCACAATCTGTTTCGTACACAGGCCGAAATACCACGCGGGAGTACGTCTGTGCACAAGAACAGGTCTCCACGGAAACAGGGTCGGGTTGACCATGCCATTGCTCATCGCCCTGAGTCCGCAAGCGCGAAAAAACCGCGCTTCCCCCCAGCACCCACCCAAAACTGGGCGTATCAAGCAGGCACCAGAGGTTTCATCGATATGCCCTTCAGAGGATTTTTAGGCCCTCCCTAGGAAACGGCGGATCTGACTAGAATACTGCGCCGCCACTTAGCGTGATACAGTATAGCACGGGCACAATAATTATACAACATATTCTGTATATACAAATGATGAATTTTTTATGTATTTTCCTTCGTTTCAAGCGTGAAAAAGCGCCGGGAATCTCTCCCGGCGCTTTTACTTATGCGTTTGGATTCACTGTTTTCGCTCTGCGAGAGAGCTGGCCAGCGCGCTTAAAAAACCGTCGGCATCCAGTGCCGCAACAGCGTCCTCGGCCCGTTTGGTGGCGGCCCGTACTGCCGCGTCGCACCCATCGACGCCCAGCAGGTCCACGAAGGTCACTTTCCCTTCCTCCTTATCAGAGCCGATGGGCTTTCCGAAGGTGGCCTCGTCGCCCACCACGTCCAGCAGATCGTCCCGGATCTGGAAGGCAAGCCCCAGCTCTTCCGCATAGGCCCGGGCGGCCTGTTCCAGCGCATCACCGCCGCCCGCCGCAGCGACGCCCATCCGGCAGGCCCCGGCGATCATGGCGCCGGTCTTGAGACGGTGGACCTCCGTCAGCTCCGCCTCCGTCTTGGGCGCATGGAGCGTATCCAGTACCTGTCCTGCCACCATGCCGTCCGCACCGGCGGCCTCCGCCAGCACCAGTGCGCAGGCAGCCCGCCGGTCCGGCGCCAGTCCCGGCGCCGTCAGGATCAGACGGAACGCCTCCGGCTGCAGGGCGTCACCCGCCAGCACCGCCAGCGTCTCTCCGTAGACCTTATGATTGGTGGGCTTGCCCCGACGCAGGTCATCGTCATCCATGCAGGGCAGGTCATCATGGATCAGGGAATAGGTGTGGACCAGCTCCAGGGCGCAGGCAGCAGGCAGCGCGTCGTGCCAGTCCATCCCTGCAATACGGGCAAACTCCAGCGTCAGCACCGGGCGGATGCGCTTGCCGCCCGCCAGAAGGCTGTACCGCATCGCGTCATAGAGATCCGCCCAGTGAGGACGGGACGCAAACAGCCCCTCCAGATACGCCTCCACCGCCTGCCGGTACACCTGATAGTGGCTCTCAAAGGTCTGATGATTCATCACTGCGCCTCCTGCTCTTCAAAGGGCAGCTCCACCGGGGCGCCATCGGGGCCCTTCATCAGTTTGACCACTTGCTGTTCCGCCTGGTCTAGCTGTTTGGAGCAGGCAGCGATGAGCTTGGTGCCCTCCTCAAAAAGGGCCAGGGAATCCGCCAGCTGGGCGTCCCCCTTCTCCAGCGCCGCCACGATCTCCTCCAGGCGCTGGATCTGCTGCTCAAAGGTCAGTTTCTTCGCGCTCATGTCTGATCCTCCTTCGTATAAGAACGCTCCACCACGGCGTCAAAGCCGCCTTCGCTCAAAGTGACGGACACCCGGTCGCCGGGGGTGACCTCCCGTCCGCTCTTTAAAATCGTACCGTCCTGGGACCGGGCCACGGCGTAGCCCCGACCCAGTACCTTCAGCGGGCTCATGGCGTCCAGCGCCGCCGCCAGAGCGGAAAAGCGCTGCCGCCTGCGGCTGAGCAGCGCGCCGGAGAGGTCTCCCAGCCGCTGCTGGAGATGGGCCAGCTCCATCCGCTTGTCCTGCACGTAGGCCAGCTGGTCCCGCATGACCCGCTTGGAGGCCAGGTTGTCCAGCCGCTGCCGGGCTGCCTCCAGCCGCCCCGTCTCGCACTGGACCATCCGGTCCCCGGCACCCCGGAGCCACCGCAGCAGTTCCATCTGGTCCGGCACAGCGATCTCCGCCGCGTTGGAGGGGGTGGACGCTCTGGCATCGGCCACAAAATCGGAAATGGTCACGTCCGGTTCATGGCCCACGGCGGAGATGATGGGCGTCTCGCAATCGTAAATGGCCCGGGCTACCCGCTCGTCGTTGAAGGCCCACAGGTCCTCCATGGACCCGCCGCCCCGTCCGGTGATGATGACGTCGCCGATCTTCCAGCGGTCCGCGTACCGAATGGCCCCGGCGATCTCCGGCGGAGCCTCGGCGCCCTGGACCCGCACCGGCAGCAAAATCACCTTGGCGATGGGATACCGGCGGCGCAGGATGCGGATCATATCATGAACGGCGGCACCGGCTGCGGAGGTCACCACAGCGATGCGCTGGGGATACCGGGGCAGCGGCTTTTTGTGAGCGGGATCAAAAAGTCCCTCGGCATGGAGCTTGGCCTTGAGCTGCTCGAAGGCCACTGCCAGGTCTCCCGCTCCCTCCGGGGTCAAAGCGTCGCAGTAGAGCTGGTAGGCGCCGTCCCGGGGGAACACGGTGATCCGGCCCCGGGCGATGACCTGCATGCCGTTTTCCGGCCGGAACCGCAGGCGGGATGCCTGTCCCCGGAACATGACGCACCGCAGGGCGCCGTCAGCGTCCTTCAATGTAAAATAATGATGCCCTGAAGGATACATTTTATAATTGGAGAGCTCACCCCGGACATAGATATTCTGAAGCATGGGCTCCCCGTCCAGGAGCTGCTTGACCAGCTGGTTCACCTCGGCCACGCCAAATACATGCTGATCCATGATCGACCTCCTTCCCCGCCGTCCCATACGACGGCAAAAAAGCAGAGCCGGACAGCGGTTTTCGCCGCGTCCCGCTCTGCCGTTGTCTTATTCCGCAGTCTCCTGCCGCACGAAACTGCCCAGGATTCCGTTCATGAACTTCACCGTCTCCGGCGTCTCGTACTTCTTGGCGATCTCCACCGCCTCGTTGATGGAAACGCCGTTGGGAATGTCCGGCATATACAAAATCTCATACATGGCCACCCGCATGATGGCAGAAGCCACCAGGGGGATCCGGGCAAAGTTCCAGCCCTTGGAGTATTTGGCGATGTAGCCGTCCAGCTCAGCACCGTGCTCCGCCACGCCCTTCACCAGACGGCGGATATAATCCGCCTGCTTGGCGTTGGGAACCTCAGCGTAGATGGCGTCCTCTCCCGCCAGTGCGGCAAAAGCGTCCGCCGTCAGCCGGCTGTCCAGCAGCTGATCCACCGGCAGGTCGGTAAAGCTCAGTTCATAGGATAGATGGATGGCAATTTCACGTGCGGTATTCCGTACCATAATGCAGTTTCGTCCTCTTCTCTCTTCTCTCGTTGAAATCCCACTCAGGCCTTAGGCATCTCCGGCATGGTGACGCCCCCCACATGGATGTTGACGGCGCCCACCTGACAGCCGGTCATCGCCTCCACAGCGGACGCAACGGCCTTCTGGGCATTTTCCGCCACCTCGGGGATGGGGTGACCGAATTCCACGGTCAAATAGAGATCCAGCACCAGATCCACGCCGGTCATGTCGATCTTCACGCCCCGGGCAACTTTCTGGGCATTTTTCTTGTTGTTCAGCAGGTCCGTCACACTGCCGCCCATGGCGGTCATCATCCCGGACACGCCCTCTACTTCCCGGGCGGCGCCCACGGCGATGGCCGCGATGACCTCTTCCGATATATTGATGCTTCCGTTTTCCTCCGGCAGCGTCATGTATTCCTTGCTCTCGGCCATTTGATAACTCTCCTTACACAATGTCTTTGGTAGAAGATACCGGGGTTTTCCTTAGATAGTTATTTTACCATGCCCGCCGAAAAAATACAACCTTTAATTTGCCGCCATGATCCGGATGGAGCTGGCGGGATACCCGGTCTCCGTCATGGTGATGTCCGTGATTTTGGCCACGTCCTCCGCCGTCAGCTCCCCGGTGTCAGAGGAGACCACCACGCTGATGCTGTCTTCTCCCATAAAGGCCACGCAGTCTGTGTACCCTTTGGCAGTCACCAGGTTCTCGATCTGGGCCTCCTTCATCGTGTATCCCGCAAGGACCTGGATCCCTTCCGAGGCCTCATTGGCCACCTCCTCGCTGGCGTTTTCCTCATTGGCAGCTTCCTGGAGCAGCGAGATGGCATTGTCCCGGGCCTGCTGGCGGGTCAGCCGGGCGGAGGCAAAATAGTCCGAGCCGGTGTAGACCGTGTCCTCATCCAAGGCGGCGGTCTCCTCCTCGCTGCCCTTTCCGCCGGAGACCAGCTTTGCCTCCCCCAGGATCTTGGTCCCCGTTTCCTCCGCAGCCCCCTCTGCTGCCTGATTCTGAGTGAACCGCCAGTTCAGCGCCACCGCCGCGCACACCAGTACCGCCATGGTGACCACTACCACATTCCGTCTTACCTTTGCTCGCATCGGTCTTTTCCTCCTCCAAATGATCACTGCCATTTTGCCACTGTGACGCGGTCGCTGGAAAGTCCGGTCAGCGCCGCCACGGCCTCCGTCACCGCCAGACGCACATCCGCCTGGTCTCCCCCCTGGCACACCACCAGGGCCCCCCGATAGGTGGGATACTGCTGCCGGGTCACCACCACCGTATCCTCTCCGCCGCTGTCCGCCAGCACCACCTCGGAGCTTCTGGAATAATCCTCCGGGGCCTTGGTGGAGCCGCTGTAAGAGAGCTCTGTATCCTGTGCCAGCTGTTTCTCCCCGTCGGCATCCTCCGTCAGCATCACCTGCACCTGTCCCACGCCGGCGATCTTCGAGAGTATCTCCTCCATTTCGGTCTCCAGATCCCGGGCCTCCGCCGCCTGAGCGGAAGAAGCCGTGTTCTTCACCACTTTCCCGCCGGGCCACAGCAGCAGCACTGCGCCCGCCACGACTACCAGTATCACGAATTTGTACTTGTCCCATACGCCTCGTACTCCCTTAGTTTCCCGTTTCCTGTCCATTCCAAACCTGCCTCTCCGCCGGAATCCCCAGTTCCTCTGCCAGCCAGTCGGAGAGCTCCTCCGACTTCGTCCCCTCCAGGTAGACTCGCTCCAGCAGCGGTGTGCCGTCTGCTCCGGGCTCCGTCTCCACCCGGACCGTCACCGTCAGTCCCAGCCCGGCTGCTTTGTCCGATATATATGCGGCTGTCCGCTCCGCTATGCCTTGCGCCAAAGCCTCGTTCTCCGCGCTCTCCAGTTCCGCCTGCCGCTCTTCAATGGCGGCGGCGTAGTCCTCCGCGTGGATGCGCAGGCTCCCCAGGTCTGTCCGCAGCAGAGGCTGGAGCATCACCAGAAGCAGCAGCAGCCCGCCGATGAAGGACGTGATCTTCCGGACGGTCCCCTCTGGCACCAGCGTCTGGGCCACAGAGAGCAGCATCGTCACCAGTACCACGGCGGTGAGCCATTGCCGAATCAGTCCGATCATGGCATCACCGCCCCCACGGAGGCCAGGATGGACACCAGCAGCAGCAATGCCGCCGCGCCCGTCATTCCCAGCACCAGGCCAAATGCCCCACCCAGGCCGCCGATCAGCTTGCTCAGTCCCGGCGGCCCCACCGCGGCAGCGAGAAATGCCGAGAGCTTATAGAGAAGATACTGCACTCCCAGCTGCAAAAACGGATATGCGCAGGCGGCCAGCACCGCCAGCATTCCAAAGATCCCGATGGTGTTTTTCAGCATCCCCGCTCCCGCCATCACCGTCTCCGACACCTCCGAGAGGATCCCTCCTACCACCGGCACGACGCCGGAAATAGCAGCTTTCGCCACCTTCACCGTGGCGCCGTCGGCGCTGCCCGACACGATGCGCACCACAGAAAGGTACACGGTAAAGAGCAGCAGTGCGGTGGTCAGGATCCAGGTGACCACTTTTTTCAGTCCCTCCGCCACCGCGTCCAGCCGCCCCTCCGGAAGGCACGCCGCCGCAGTCAGCGCCCCGATGTACAGATATACCAGCGGCAGCAGAAGATCCTGGATCAGCCGCAGCAGCAGGTCGACAAAAAAAACTGTGGTCACCTGCTGCACGGTGGCGGTGGTCACCGCACCGCTGGCCGCCGTGGCTGCCGCCAGTGTGGGCAGAAGCGTCTGCGAAAAATCCGATAGCTCCCGGATGGTCTGACTGCCTAGGCCAATGAGGTCATCCAAACTGCCGGCAGTCAAAAGTGTCACAGAGAGGGCTCCCACCATGGGCAAAAAGGCCGTGGCTCGGCTCCCGCCGGTCCCCTGGCCGAAGCCCTCTGCCGCCCCGCACAAAACCGCTACCAGCAGTACGGCCGCCGCACCCCGCAGCCGCGTCCGGATCACCGCACCGGCCTGATCTCCCAGACGCTCCAGGATCCCTCCGATGCCCTGAGCCAAGTCCCCGGCATCGTCCACGGCCTGTCCATCCAGCAGGTCCTCCGCCTCCTCAGGCGCCGCGTCCATAAGATCCTCCGGCAGTTCCACCGCCTGGGCCTGGACGGTCAGCAGCAGAAAACACACCACCGTAAAAATCAGTTTTTTCATTCCATCAGCTCCAACAGCAGCGACACCACCGCCCGCAGCAGCGGCAGCGACACCACCAGTGCGCACACTGCCCCCGCCGTCTCCACCACGGAGGCAAGGGCTGACTCTCCTGCATCCCGGCAGAGGCTGCCCCCCACCCGGACCACCAGTGCGATGCCCACTGCCTTGTAGAGCGGGACAAACAATTCCGGTGAGATGCCGCTGCGCTCTCCCAGTTCCGCAAGAAAGCCGATCACTTCCTCCAGAGCCTGTCCCACGGCCAGCAGGACCACCACAGCCGCAGCCACCGCCAACAGCAGGGCGGTCTCCGGGCTGCCCCGCCGCACCACCACCGCCAGCAGCGCGCACACCACGCACGCCCCGGCGGCCTGGATCGCCAGCTCCATGCCTAAAACCCGAAGAGGGTCTTGATGAGGTCAAAGAGGTCACTGATCTCCTGGACCATCATCATAAGCACCACCACCAACCCCGCCAGCGTGGTCATCATAGCCTGCTCCTCCCGGCCGGAGCGCACCAGCAGCTGGTTGAGTACCGCCACCAAAATCCCAATGGCGGCAATCTTGAAAATCAAATCCACATCCATATCCGTATCCTCACAGCAGTAAAATCACCAGCAGCGCGGCGGCGGAAAAGCACAGCGCCGTGACCCGTTTCTCCCGCTCTCCCCGACTGCAGCGCTGTTCTTCCAAGCTCCTTGTTAAGTGTGATGTGACTAGGGAAATCCCTTTACAGACGGACGTCTCATCTCCGCCCAGTTGGCGGCCGGCCTCTGTGAGAACGTCCCGGTCCTCATCGCACAGCGGAAGCTCCTCCGCTGCCTGCCGCCAGGCCAGCGCTGCATCACCGCCTTGCCTGACCACACCGGCCACATGCGAGAAGAAGGCGGTGACCTCTGTCCCCCGCCCCCGGCCCAATCGGTCCAGCAGCTCCGGCAGCGGTGTCCGGGCCTGACGGATCTCTTCCGTCATTTCCGAAAGACACGCCGTCAGCTCCGAGAGCGTGTCCAATTCCCTGCGGCAGACAGAGACCATCGACCATCTGGCCCAGAGTCCGCCCCCCAGGATCAGCAGACTCCCCAGCAGCTTCACCATGGCAGTTCCTCCACTTCATAGCGCCGTTCCATTCCTGTTCGCCGGATACAGACCGCCAGACGAAAGACCCGATCCTCCAGCAGCTGCGCATACAAGGGCTTGTGCTTGAGTTCCTCCACACTGCCGGCATGAATGGTGGCCAGCAGCCGGACTCCGCAGCCATTGGCCAGGTGGACAGCCCGCAGATCCTCCCGGACCGTGATCTCGTCTACAGCAATGATCTGTGGATTCATAGCCCGCAGCACGATGGGGATCCCCAGTGCCTTGGGACAGGCGTCCAGCACATCGGTCCGTGGCCCCACGTTCATCTGGGGCTGTCCCCGCACCATCACCGCCACCTCTCCCCGCTCGTCAATGAGGGAGACGCGCCGGGGGCCATATGGTGGGGTGCCCTCCGAGAGGCGCCGCACCAGATCCCGCAGCAGTGTGGTTTTGCCGCCGCCCGGCGGCGAGAGGATGAGGGTGCTGGCAAATTCCCCGTCCCGGAACAGGCGGGGGGCAAGGCTGTCGGCGATGCCCCGCTGTTCCCGGCCGATCCGCACCGCCGCAGAGGAGAGATCCTTCAGGTTGGTATTGGTGCCATCCTTCATCACTGCCGTGCCGCATAGTCCCACCCGAAAGCCGCCCCGAACAGAAAGATACCCTTCCCGCAGCGTCTCCGCCGCAGCATAGCGGGAGTATTCCGTGGCTAAGTTGCAAAGCGTCTCCAGCTCCGTCGGTTCCACTACAGCGGAAAACATCCGTTCCCCCTCAGGGAGCAGCACCGAAAAGGGCTGTCCCGCCCGGAGACGAAACTCCTCCGCCGTCATTTGCTGTGATTCCGGCAGCGTCAGCGCCAGCGCCCGAAGCCTGGCCGGCAGGATGGCTGCCGCCTCCTGATAGCGCAAACAGGTTTTGTCAGATTGCAAGGGAAGTTCCCCCTTTCTTTGGTTGCTATACTCTATGAGGGCCCGTCCCACGGTATGACAAAAGCTTTTGACGAAAAACGGCGGGTCCCGCAAAGGGACCCGCCTGACAGCAGAAGCGGCACGGAGTCGGTCCGATTCCAGGCAGCGGCGAGACAGAAAAAGCCGTGCGGGATTGATTTCCCGCACGGCTTTTTCTCATTTTATCAGGTGCGCAGAGGACAGCCTCAAGCCTGCATGGCCTTGGCAGACTCCTCCAGCTTGGCGATGAGCTCCTTATACTTGGCGGCCTTCTCCTTCTCGGCGTTGACCACCGCCTCCGGTGCCCGGGAGACAAACTTCTCGTTGGAGAGCTTCTGCTCCACGATGCGCAGGCCGTTTTCGGCCTTCTCCTTCTCCTTGGCGATGCGCTCC
>CALXDH010000039.1 GCA_944387015.1 uncultured Oscillospiraceae bacterium | reverse complement strand
CACTGAACAATTCTTTTCCCATAGATTTCTGCACCCCTTTCGTTGACTTTCTTGTCCAACTTTTGGGGTGCAGTTCAGCCCCAGGCCCCTTGACAGGAGAAAAACGGTGTGTTATCCTGACTGTACTAGTACGGTTAATACAGTTAGCGGCATGGGAGAATCGCCGCAGAAGGGAAGGTGAACACGATGATCAGCCTGAACTACCGGGATTCCCGTCCCATCTACGAGCAGATCGAAGACGGACTGCGAAAGCTGATCGTCACCGGTGCCCTGGGAGCGGACGAGAAATTGCCCTCCGTTCGGGCATTGGCCGCCCAGCTGGCCATCAACCCCAATACCATCCAGCGGGCCTACAACGAACTGGAAGGGGAGGGCTATATCTATTCGGTCCCGGGCAAGGGCAGTTTTGCCTCAGCCAATGCCGGAGCCGATGAGGCCCGCCGCCGGGAACTGCTGGGAAAAGTACGGGAGCTGCTGGCGGAGCTGCGGTATCTGGGCGTCAGCCAGCAGGAGCTGGCGGATCTTGTGAAGGAGGTGTTCGCGTGATCGAAGTGCGGGAACTGGTCAAAAAATTCGACGGCGTTCGCGCGCTGGACGGCGCTACGCTGTCGGTCCCGGCAGGCAGTGTCTACGGGCTGGTGGGTCCCAACGGCGCGGGCAAATCCACGCTGATCCGGCACCTGACCGGCATCTACCGCCAGGACGGCGGCAGTGTCACCATCGGCGGGAAGCCGGTGTGGGAAAACGCCGCCCTCAAGGCCCGGATCGCCGCGATCCCGGATGACTGGTATTACTTTCTGCAGTCCTCCGTCCGGGACATGATGCGCTTTTACCGGGGGTTTTACCCCACGTTTTCCATGGAGCGGTACAACGCCCTCAAGGAGGTCTTTCAGATCGACGAGCGGCGGACCATCCGGCGGCTGTCCAAGGGCATGCAGAAGCAGGTGGCCTTCTGGCTGGCGCTGAGCTGCATGCCGGATTATCTGATCCTGGATGAACCGGTGGACGGTCTGGACCCGGTGATGCGGCGGCAGGTGTGGTCGCTGGTGCTGGGAGACGTGGCCCAGCGGGGCGTGACGGTGCTCATCTCCTCCCACAATCTGCGGGAGCTGGAGGATGTGTGTGATCACGTAGGCATTATGGACCGGGGCCGGGTGCTGCTGGAGCGGTCCCTGGCGCAGCTGCAGGACAATATGATCAAGCTCCAGGTGGTGTTCCCGGAGGGGATCACGGAGGTGCCGGCGGATCTGCCGGTGCTCCACGCCTCCCGGGTGGGCCGGGTCCACACCCTCATCATGCGCATGGGGGCGGAGGAGGCCACGGCCCGGGTGGCGGCATACCATCCGCTGCTGGCGGATGCACTGCCGCTGACGCTGGAGGAGATCTTCATTTACGAGTTGGGAGGTGTGGACTATGCGGTCAAAGACATCGTGCTTTAACGGAGCGCTGCTGCGCAAGGACCTGTGCCGGTTTTGGCCGCTGTGGTGCGCATACCTGGCGATATGGCTGGTGGCGGTGCCGCTGAACCAGTTTTTGACCCTTTTCGGGATCTCCGCCCGGTACAACACCCCCATCCAGCTGATGGATGCGGCGATCTCCAATCTGCTGAGCATGGGCACGGAGATGGGATTGTGGATGGGACTGGCCTTTGGCTGCTTTTTCGCCATGGCGCTCTTTTCCTATCTCTGCTCTGCCCGCAGCGTGGGCATGATGCACAGCTTCCCCATCCGGCGGGAGGGACTGTTTTTCACCCACTATCTGGCCGGCTGCATCGTGTTTTTGAGCGCTCTTGCGGTGACGGGCCTTTTGGCCGCCGCCGTCCAGGGCGCCGCCGGTGTGCTGGAGTGGCGCAACATCGGCCTGTGGTTTATCTGCTCTGCGGGGCAGATGCTGTTCTTCTACTCCTTCGCGGTGTTCTGCACCATGTTTACCGGACAGATCCTGGCAGTGCCGGTATTTTACACGGCGCTGAATGTGGTCGTGATGGCGCTGTGCCAGGCAGTGCAGATGCTGGGAAGCGTCTTCCTCTACGGGTATAACGGCGGCGGCACCCCCGCATGGGTCCGCTGGCTGACGCCGCCCTATCAGCTGATGGCCCGGCTGGAGGCCACGGGCACCTGGAACGAGGAGCTGCGGTGTGATGTGGATCATACCGTCACGGGGCTTGGGACGCTGGGCGTCTACGTTCTGGCGGGCCTGGTTTTGGCCGGTGCGGCGCTGGCAGTTTACCGCGTGCGCCGCAGTGAAACGGCGGACGACGTGGTGGCGGTGTCCTGGGCGCGGCATGTGTTCCGGTTCGGCCTGGGCATCTGCGCGGCGCTGACGGTGGGACAGTGGCTCTACTACCTGATCTGGAGCGAGTTTTTCGAAGGAAGCGTCAAGTCTCCGGCGCTGCCGCTGGCGCTGGTGTGCATGGCGGCACTGGGCCTTGTGGGCTTCTTCGGCGCGGAGATGCTGCTGTGCAAGTCCTTCCGGGTGCTGCGCAGCGGCTGGAAGGGCGCCGTGTTTGTGACGGCGGTGGTCCTGGCGCTGGGGATCGGCGTGGGTCTGGATGTGACCGGTGTGGAAACCCGGGTGCCGGACGCCGCGGCAGTGCAGAGCGTGGAGTTTTCCTTTGGCGGAAACAGCTACATCTCCGGCACCGTACAGGACCCTGAGACCATTGAGCGAGTTTTGCAGCTGCACCAGGCGCTGATCGCCGGCAAGGAAGAGGAGGAGCTGCGGAAGGTCCGCTTCTACTCCGGCGATCCGGACGAAGTCCAGAAAACTACGGGGCAGAGCAGCGTGACGCTGACCTATCACCTGGGGCGGACCCAGATGCGGCGCAGCTATGAGCTGTTCTATCCCTATGAAGAGCTGGAGGACCCCAACTCGCTGGTGGCGCAGCTGGGGACCCTGGTACAGGAACCTGCCGTGCAGCGGGCCGTGGTGCTGGACAACAGCGGACTGACGGAGCAGGAACTGCTGGACCAGCTGACGGGCGGCAGCATGACATATGTGCAGACCGTCTATAGCGACGGGGGCTGGAGCAGCTCCAGCTATCCCTTCGAGGAGAAGGTGGCCCGGGCGGTGCTGGAGGCGGTCCTGCGGGATATTGACGCGGGCCGGGCCGGCGGCGTCATGTTCACGGCGGACGGCTGGGAGCAGACCTGCCAGAATTCCCTGGAGTTCTGGTATACCAAGGAAGACGGATTGAACTCCATGAACATTGACATCACGCCGGCCTATACGGAGACCATTGCCGCGCTGCGTCAGTACGGCATCATCAATGACGAGCGGCCCCTGCTGACCAACGGGGAAATCTATACGCTTTCCCAGCAGGTGGCGGAGCAGCCGATACAGCAGGACAATTATGAGATCTTGGATCTGCTGCGGCAGATGCCGTCCGACACAGAGGCTTCCGGGAAAACAGAGACCGCAGTGGAGGCGAATCCCTGAGCAATGAACACCCGAACCCATTCCCGCCGGAGAGGGCGGGGGAAAAGATGGAATCCCCGTTTCGTGGCGCTGGTGCTGGCGCTGGTGTGTGTGGCTGCCGGTGCCGCCGTGTGGCTGCACGGGGCGCTCCCGGGCCTGCCGGGGGAGGACATCGAGACGCCGTCCTATGTCCGGAAGGACTACCTTACGGTCAACGAGTGGTCCCGGCCCGGCACGCCGCTGGAGGAGATCCGCGGCGTGGTGATCCATTACGTGGGCAACCCCGGCACCACGGCAGAGGCCAACCGCAATTACTTTGAGTCCCTGTCCTCCGGGGACGAGGGCGTTTACGCCAGCAGCCACTTCATTGTGGGGCTGGAGGGGGAGGTGCTCCAGTGCATCCCTTTGACGGAGATCGCCTATGCCTCCAACTCCCGCAACGACGATACCGTCTCCATCGAGGTCTGCCACCCCGATGAGACGGGGGAGTTCTCTCCGGTGACCTACGACCGGGTGGTGGAGCTGACTGCCTGGCTGTGTGAGACCTTTCACCTGGACCCGGAGACGGATGTGATCCGCCATTACGATGTAACGGAAAAACTCTGTCCGCTCTATTATGTGGAACACCCTGAGGCGTGGGACGCCTTCCGGACGGACGTGGCAGATGCCATGGAAGCGGAAAATTCCTGAAAAAATTCAAAAAAAACTGGAAACCGGTGAAACAAATCGCCCTGCTGAATCGTCTTATAAGTAGACGGAGCACTGCATCAGCAGATGCGCGGAAGGGAGCGTAGTGCATGGAACAAAACTGCGTTGTGGAAAATCTGTGGCGCGTTTGGGTGGATACCCAGCGGCGCATCGTATCCTTTCACGAGGAGGAAGGCTGTCAGCTGTTGGAATTCCGCAGCCATGAGATGTTTTTGCGCTGCGTGGACCAGTATTCCGGTAAGCAGTACCGGTATCAGTGACGGTGCCGCTGCGCCCGGATCATCAGTACATCTGCATCAATAAAGAACGAACAGGGAGCATGCCCGAAGGCATGCTCCCTGTTTTTCTTATCGGGAGGGATCTTCCCGGAGCACGATGTCCCGGGACGCCTCCATGTGGGTCCGCAGCGCGCCGTACGCCGTCAGATCATCCCGGCCGGAACAGGCCCGGACGGCATCCAGGATGGCCTGGTGCTCTGCGATGGCTGCCTGACGGCGGTTGGGGCTTTGAAAGCTCTGCTTGGCGATGACGGACATGCGGTGGTTGCAGCTTTCAAAAAGCTGCGCAAACTCCCGGTTGCCGGAAAACACCACCAGGCGCCGGTGAAATGCCAGGTCCTCCTGCCAGAGCTCTTCGATGGGCGCCTCCGCCAGGGCGTTCATGCGTTTGATGCTCTCCTCCAGCTCCGCGATGGCCGCCCGGCCCTCCGGCGTGTCCTTCCGGTGGGCCAGATGCACCACGCAGAAGCCCTCCACCGCCGTGCGCACCTGGTAGGTATCCCAGATGTCGGCCTCGGACATCCGGTGGAGCCGGAACCCCCGGCTGGGGAGAATATCCACCAGCCGTTCCTGGCTCAGCCGCACCAGCGCGTCCTTCACCGGCGTGCGGGAAATGCCGATCATGGCCGCGATCTTGGTCTCCGAGTAGATCTGCTCCTCCCGCAGCGCCCCGGAGAGGATCTGCTCTTTGATATGGGTGTACGCTTCTTCCTGCAATAATGTGTAGCCTGCCATGGATCTGCTCCCTCCTCCATATGCTGGTATCTTATCAGGATACCGGTATGCCAATCAAGTGCTATTTTCACAAAAAAGCAGAAAAATTTTGCACAAAACGCCGATTTTCAGGAAAACGATTACAAAACGCAACTTTTTCTTGACCGGTATACCGGTATGCAATATACTGGAGGCAACAAAACCGCCGGACCGCCGTGCCCGCGGTACAAATTCAAACCATCCCGAGGGATGGAAACAGGAGGACGATCAAGATGGGCAAACTTGGGTTCATCGGACTTGGAATTATGGGCCGCCCCATGGCGGAGAACCTGCTCAAAGGCGGACAGCAGGTGATGGTCAGCGACCTGAACGAGGCCGTGGTGGAAGAGCTCCGCAAGCAGGGGGCGGAGTCCGGCAGCTACACGGATCTGGCCAAGGCCTGTGACATCATTTTCACCATCCTGCCCACCGGCGCCATCGTCCAGGAGGTGCTCTTCGGGGAAAACGGCGTGGCCTCCGCGCTGCGTCCCGGCCAGGTGGTGTGCGACATGTCCAGCGTCACCCCCGGCGAGTCCCAGACGTGCTACCGCCGCCTCAAGGAGATGGGCGTGGGCTTTGTGGACGCCCCGGTCTCCGGCGGTGAGCCCGGCGCCATCGCCGGCACCCTTGCCATCATGTGCGGCGGCGACCAGGCGGATTTCGACCGGCTGATGCCTGCCTTCCAGTGCATGGGCAGCAGCGCGCTGCTCATCGGCGGCCCCGGCGCCGGCAGCGTCACGAAGCTTGCCAACCAGATCATCGTGAATCTGAACATTGCCGCCGTGTCCGAGGCGCTGGTGCTGGCCACCAAGGCCGGCGTGGACCCCATGAAGGTCTACCGGGCCATCCGGGGCGGCCTTGCCGGCAGCACCGTGCTGGATGCCAAGGCACCCATGATGTGTGCCCGCAACTTCAAGCCCGGCGGAACCATCCGGGTCAACCACAAGGACATCAAGAACGTCCTGGCCACCGCCCATGAGATCGACGTGCCCCTGCCTCTGACGGCAGAGCTCTTCGAGATCCAGCAGGCGCTGAAGGTCTCCGGCCACATGGACGACGACCACGCCGGATACGTCCAGTACTTCGAGCAGCTGGCCGGCGTCGAGGTCCGCAGCGAAGCGCAGTAAAAAGGGGAGGGAGCAGTGATGGAGACCACCATTTCCGCGGAGATCCTCAAGGAGTTCCCCGCCGTGGACACGGCGGCGGTGGACGCGCTGCTGCGCCGGGAGATCGAGGCGGACGACACCAAGTTCATCGTGCTGGACGACGACCCCACCGGGGTCCAGACGGTCCATGACATTTCGGTGTACACCGACTGGACGGTGGAGAGCATCTGCAGCGGCCTTCAGGAGCCCCGGAAGCTCTTCTACATCCTCACCAACAGCCGGGGCCTGACGGTGGAGGAGACCACCGCCGTCCACCGCCAGATCGCCGCCAATGCGGCGGAGGCCGCCGCCCGCACCGGGCAGCACTATCTCATCATGAGCCGCAGCGACTCCACCCTCCGGGGCCACTATCCCCTGGAGACGGAGCTGCTGCGCCAGGGGCTGGAGGATGCCGGCCGCCACGTGGACGGGGAGATCCTGTGCCCCTTCTTCAAGGCGGGCGGACGCTTCACCATCGGCAACACCCACTACGTCCAGTACGGCGACGAGCTGGTGCCCGCCGCCCAGACGGAGTTTGCCAAGGACAAGAGCTTCGGCTACACCCACTCCGACCTGCCCGGCTACATTGAGGAAAAGACCGGCGGCCGCTACCCGGCCTCCAGTGTCACCTGCATCTCTCTGGAGGAGCTGCGGGCCCAGGATTACGACGGCATCGTGGAAAAGCTGATGGCGGTGACGGATTTCAACAAGGTCTGCGTCAACGCCATCGACGCGTGCGACGTGAAGGTATTCGCCGTGGCGCTGTACCGGGCCATGGCCCGGGGCAAGACGTTCATGTTCCGGACGGCGGCGGAGCTTGTGAAAGTGGTGGGCGGCATCACGGACATCCCCCTGCTCAAACGGCAGGACATGGTGACCGTGGACACCCACACCGGCGGCTTGGTGGTGGTGGGCAGCCACACCCAGAAGACCACCGCCCAGCTTCAGGCGCTGCTGGAGCTGCCCTGCACGGTGCCCATCGAGTTCCAGAGCGATCTGGTGCTTCAGGGAGACGAGGCCCTCTCCGCTGAGGTGGACCGGTGCGTGGCCCTGGAAGAGGAGGCCATCCTGGCCGGCAAGGTGGCGGTGTGCTATACCAACCGCCGTCTTCTGACGGTGGAAAACGACACCAAGGAGAGCGCCCTGGTCCGCAGCGTGAAGATCAGCCACGGCGTCCAGAGCCTGGTGGCCCGTCTGAAGGTCACCCCGGCCTTCCTGATCGCCAAGGGCGGCATCACCTCCAGCACCATCGGCACCGACGCACTGGGCGTGAAAAAGGCCAACGTGCTGGGCCAGATCTGCCCCGGCATCCCCGTGTGGCAGACCGACCCGGGCAGCAAGTTCCCCGGCATCCCCTACGTGATTTTCCCGGGAAATGTGGGGGGCGCCGAGACGCTGCGCCAGGCAGTGGAGACGCTGGTGGCGGAGTAAGACGGCTTTCCGCGGGAAAAAGAAGAAAATTCTCACGCCAGCGGTTGACAAACCCGCAAAACATGATATGATGGTCGGGTAATCGAATACAATGGCGTAGATAAGGACGAGTAGCGCATCGGAACCTGCAAAGAGAGCCGCCGTGACGGTGAAAGGCGGAGAGGGACGGCGCGTGAAAATCACCTTGGAGCCTCCTGCTGAAAGACGACGCGAGTAGGCGTGGACGTGTGACGGGCGTTATTCCGTCGGCCTGTGCAGCAGGCTGTGAGCGGCCGCCTTCCGTAAGGGGACGGCAACCGAGAGTGGTACCGCAGAGTGTTTTCAAAACGCTTTGTCTCTTGCAAAAGAGGCAAAGCGTTTTTTCTTTTTCAGCGGGGCATGATGGAAACGTCCCCGCGGCGGAAAAGCGGACGGTGCCGGACGATCCAGAAGAAAGACCATTTACCATATAGGAGGAATCAGAAACCATGGACTACAACAAGACCATCAATCTGCCCAAGACCGACTTCCCCATGCGGGCGGGCCTGCCTAAGCGGGAGCCGGAGATGCTGGCCCGGTGGAAGGAGCAGGACGTGTACAACGAGCTGCTCAAGAAGAATGAGGGCAAGCCCCTCTTCAACCTCCACGACGGCCCTCCGTTCTCCAACGGCGCGCTGCACATGGGCCATGCCCTGAACAAGTCCATCAAGGACTTCATCACCCGTTCCTACGCCATGCGGGGCTACTACACCCCCTATATCCCCGGCTGGGACAACCACGGCATGCCCATCGAGTCCGCCATCATCAAGCAGAACAAGCTCAACCACAAGGCCATGAGCATCCCTGATTTCCGCTCCGCCTGCCACGACTTTGCCCGCCACTATATGGACGTGCAGAGCGAGGGCTTCCAGCGCATGGGCGTCATGGGCGACTGGGAGCACCCCTACGCCACCATGAACCCCGGCTTTGAGGCCGAGGAGGTCAAGGTCTTCGGCGAGATGTACAAGAAGGGCTATATCTACAAGGGCTTCAAGCCCGTGTACTGGTGCCCCCACGACGAGACCGCCCTGGCCGAGGCCGAGATCGAGTATCAGGACGACCCCTGCACCACCGTGTATGTGAAGTTCCCCATGCACGACGACTGCGGCAAGCTCAGCCAGTACGACAAGTCCAAGCTCTTCTTCGTGATCTGGACCACCACCATCTGGACCCTGCCGGGCAACCTTGCCATCGCGCTGCATCCCGAGGAGTCCTATGCCGTGGTGAAGGCCCCCAACGGTGAGATGTATATCATGGCCGAGGCCCTGACGGAGAAGGTCATGAAGCTGGGCGGCTTTGAGACCTATGAGATCCTGGAGACCCATCCCGGCGCCTTCTTCGAGAACATGCTGGCGGACCATCCCTTCCTGCCCAAGACCTCCCGTCTGCTGCTGGCGGACTACGTCACCATGGACTCCGGTACCGGCTGCGTCCACACCGCTCCCGGCTTCGGCGCCGACGACTATGAGACCTGCAAGCGCTACGGCATGGACATGGTGGTGCCCGTGGACGACCAGGGCCGCCACACCGAGTACGCCGGCAAGTACGCCGGCATGAAGACCGACGAGTCCAACCCCGTCATCCTCAATGACATGAAGGAGAGCGGCATGCTCTTCGCCAGCGAGGACATCGTCCACTCCTATCCCCACTGCTGGCGCTGCAAGGGCCCCATCATCTTCCGGGCCACGCCCCAGTGGTTCTGCTCCGTGGAGTCCTTCAAGGACGAGGCCTGCGCCGCCTGCGACGACGTCCGCTGGGTGCCCGGCTGGGGCATCGACCGGATGAAGTCCATGGTCCGGGAGCGCAACGACTGGTGCATCTCCCGTCAGCGCAAGTGGGGCCTGCCCATCCCCGTGGTCTACTGCAAGGACTGCGGCAAGCCCATCTGCAACGACGAGACCATCGCCGCCATCTCCGACCTCTTTGCCAAGGAGGGCTCCAACGCCTGGTTTGCCAAGGAGGCTGAGGAGTTCCTGCCGGAGGGCTTCACCTGCCCCCACTGCGGCGGCAAAACCGGCTTTACCAAGGAGAGCGACACCCTGGACGGCTGGTTCGACTCCGGCTCCACCCACTTCGCCGCTATGAAGCGGGACCAGGGCTTCTGGCCCGCCACCATGTACCTGGAGGGCCTGGACCAGTACCGCGGCTGGTTCCAGTCCGCGCTGCTGACCGCTGTGGGCGCCTTCGGCAAGGGCGCGCCCTTCAAGGAGTGCGTCACCCACGGCTGGACCGTGGACGGCGAGGGCCGGGCCATGCACAAGTCCCTGGGCAACGGCATGGACCCCTATGAGATCATGGACAAGTACGGTGCGGACCTGCTGCGCCTGTGGGCCGCCAGCGCCGACTACCATGCCGACGTCCGCTGCTCTCACGAGATCTTCAAGCAGCTCTCCCAGAACTACCTGAAGTTCCGCAACACCGCCCGGTATTGCCTGGGCAACCTGGACGGCTTCGACGCCGACCACCTGACCCCCGCCTCTGAGATGGAGGAGCTGGACCGCTGGGCCGTCACCCGCCTGAACCAGCTCATCGAAAAGTGCTTCAAGGCCTACGACGACTATGAGTTCCTGGTGGTGACCCACGCCGTCAATGACTTCTGCGTGGTGGATATGTCCAACTTCTATCTGGACATCATCAAGGACCGGCTCTACTGCGAGGAGAAGGACGGCGCCAAGCGCCGCAGCGCCCAGACGGCTCTCTTCCTGATCCTGGACACCATGACCAAGATCATGGCGCCCATCCTGGCCTTCACCTGCGATGAGATCTGGCAGTCCATGCCCCATCGCGCCGGTGACGACGGCCGGAACGTGGTGTTCAACGAGATGAACAAGCCCTTCACCGACTACGCCCTGGACGACAAGGCCATGGAGAAGTGGGCGGTGGTGGAAAAGCTGCGGGACGACGTCAACGCCGTGCTGGAGGCTGCCCGTGCCCAGAAGAAGATCGGCAAGGCCCTGGAGGCCCATGTGGCCCTCCATGCCGCCGACAGCGAGACCGCTTCCGTGCTGATGCAGGTGGCGGGTCTGAACCTGGCGGAGCTGTTCATCGTCTCCGACTGCCAGATCTCCAACGCCGACGTGGCGGCGGACTCCGTGTCCGGCACCGGCACGTCCTACCCCGGACTGACCGTGGAGGTCAGCGAGGCCAAGGGCGAAAAGTGCGAGCGGTGCTGGATGCACTCCACCCGCGTGGGCGAGGATGCGGACCATCCCACCCTGTGCCCCCGCTGCGCTGCCGTGGTGGCAAAGCTGCCCCAGTTCTGAGACCATCCAGGGGCCCGGTGCTTCAGGCACCGGGCCCTTGACTTGCTTTTCCGGGCCGTGTACACTGATACCAAATCCAAAACCGCGAAGGAGAACCGCGCTATGCTCTATGTCTGTTCCGCCCTTCTGGCCGCAGCGTTGCTGGGGCTGGACCAGTGGCTCAAACACTATGTGACCGTGAACATCCCCCTGGGCGAGGCCCAGCCCCTGCTGCCGGGGGTGGTGGAGCTGCGCACCGTCCACAACTACGGCGCCGCCTGGTCCAGCTTTTCCGGGATGCGCTGGGTGCTGGTGGCGGTGACCAGCCTCATCGTGCTGGCGGTGGCGGCGGTGCTCCTCCGGCGGATCGTCCGCCATCCCCTGGGGGTGGTGTCCGGGGCCCTCATCATCTCCGGGGGCGTGGGCAACATCGTGGACCGGGTGCGGCTGGGCTATGTGGTGGACATGTTCAACCTGGAGTTCATCCACTACCCGGTGTTCAACGTGGCGGACTGCTGCATCGTGGTGGGCGCCGTGCTGGCGGTGGTCTACTACCTGTGGTTCTACGAAAAATACGACAAGAGGGAAGAACACCATGGAACAGCGGATTCTCAAAGCAACGGCTGAGGACACCGGCGCCCGGCTGGACGCGTGGCTGGCGGGGCAGCTGGAGGGCGTGAGCCGTTCCGCCGCCGTCCGGCTGCTGGAGGAGGGCCAGGTCACCTGCGGCGGCCGTCCCGCCGCGAAAAACACCCGCCTCCAGGGGGACGAGACGGTGTGCGTCACGCTGCCGGACCCGGAAGTGGTGGACGTGGTGCCTCAGAACATCCCCCTGGACATCGTCTATGAGGATGACGACGTCGTCGTGGTGAACAAGCCCAAGGGCCTGGTGGTCCATCCGGCCCCCGGCCACCCGGACGGCACGCTGGTCAACGCCCTGCTCTACCACTGCGGGGACTCCCTCTCCGGCATCGGCGGGGAACTGCGGCCGGGTATCGTCCACCGCATCGACCGGGACACCTCCGGCCTCATCATCGCGGCGAAAAACGATTACGCCCACCAGAAGCTCTCCGCTCAGCTCCAGGACCACACCCTGGCCCGGACCTACGAGTGCGTGGTGGTGGGGAACCTGAAAGCGGACAGCGGCACTGTGGACGCCCCCATCGGCCGCCATCCGGTGGACCGGAAGAAAATGGCGGTGGTGGCGAATGGCCGCAGCGCGGTGACCCATTGGGAGGTCATCGCCCGGTACCCGGGCTACACCCATGTGCGCTGCCGTCTGGAGACGGGACGCACCCACCAGATCCGGGTCCACATGGCGAGGATCGGCCACCCCATCCTGGGGGACACGGTGTACGGTGCCAAGAAGCCCGTCCCCGGCCTCCAGGGCCAGTGCCTCCACGCGGTGGGCCTGCGGTTCGTCCATCCCCGGACCGGGGAGATGGTGGAACTCTCCTGCCCGCTGCCGGAGGAGTTTCAGGAGGTCCTCCGAAAGCTGGCCGCAAAAAAATGATGGAAGAGAAAACGCCCCCGCCCTGAGTCCCAGGGCGGGGGCGCTTTTTTGGTACAAAAGCAAAGCAGCAGGGGGGAGGCCTTCGGCAAATTCCGGCCCCGGCGTCCGCTATGCGCTGGCCGGGACGGCATAGTGGCCCAGCTCCGCCGTGGTGAGGACGCACTGGGCATAGGCGGTGAAGTCTCGGGCGTAGATGCTTTCATAGGGGACATAGCGCACGGTCAGATAGACGGCGTCGGTCCCGGCGGGCCGCAGCCGGGCGGAGACCACGGCCTTCCAGAAGTCCTCATCCAGGGGGAATGCTTCCGTGGGGAAGTCCAGACCCCAGAGGATATTGAGGATCAGATCCCGCCAGGACTCCCCGCCGTCATCGGTCTCCCATACCTGCCAGGCGCCCCGGGCGTCCGTGCCCAGCAGCAGCCCCCTCTGGTCGTCGAAGAAGAACAGGTCCGAAACCTCCAGCGTCAGGGGCTGTCCCACGGTGCGCCAGGTGTCCCCGCCGTTGGTGGTGCGGCGCAGCGATGTGCCGCAGACGGCCCAGCCCTCTGTGGGGGAGCGGAAAAAGGCGGCGTCGGTCTCCCGGGGCAGGGCGTCCTCCGGCACCGCCACGATGCCCTCCGGCACCTCCGGCAGTGCGCCGGCCGCCTCCAGCACGTTGGCACAGGCCCAGTGATCCGCGGGGAGGTCGGAGAAGGGGTTCGTCCCGTCCGGCACGGCGGTGCGGGAGGCGTCCCGGCCCAGGACCCGGTTCAGCGCCGTGGCCGCCTGGGCCCGGGTGACGGACAAGGAGGGACGGAAGGTGCCGTCGGCGTAGCCGGACATCCAGCCCAGCACCAGGGCGCTGTCCAGATAGGCCCCGGCCCAGAATCCGTCGGGCACGTCGGAAAAGTCCTCCCGGCTGCCGTAGCGTCCCACCGGGGCGGCGAACTGGCAGCGGTGCAGCGCCACGGCAAAGGCCGCCCGGCTCACAGGGGCGTCCGGACGGAACGTGCCGTCCTCATACCCAGAGAGAATGCCGTAGCTTGCAAGGTACGCCACCGCCCGGGCGCAGTCAGGGTCCGTGACGTCCGGGAAGGGATCGGCAAAGGAGGTGTCCTTGTTGTCCGCCTCCAGCAGGGCGCAGAGGGCCAGGGCCAGTTCTCCCCGGGTCAGGGGGGCGTCGGGCCGGATGGCGCCGCCCTCCGCCGTCAGATAGGCGACATGGTCCCAAGTGTTCAAAACCGGCAGGCTGTCGGGATGGGCGGGCTGGAGATTGGCCCGCAGGACGTCCGTGGTCAAAAGCTGGGCGACCCGGCTGTAATCCGCCAGTTTCTCACTGCCGGTGGCCGCGCCGTCGCCGGGAGATTTCCAGAGGTAGACCCGGTCCTCTCCCATGGCCAGGACCTGATAGGGGAGGCTGTCGTAGCCGCCGGAGAAGAAGGCGCTCCGGGGGGAGACCACCTCGATGGACCCCATCAGCCCGCCCCACTTCTCCCGGGAGGGTGCGTGATACACGTCCACGCCGCCGGCACGCTCCTCCAGGGTCACATCCTCTTCCGTCAGACCCGGCAGGGTCAGGGAAAAGCCCAGGACGGCGCTCTCATACGTCAGGGGCGCTGCGGCGAAAGGGCAAAAACAGGGGAAAAGTGGACCGCTTTTGCGTCTTGTCCTTTTTTTTCTGGTGTGCTATGATACTTTAGTTAAAGTATCTGAACTTGGAGGAACGATTTTGGAACGCAAAGACGTACTGGTCCCGGCAGAGGACCTTGCCCGCCAGCGGGACTTTCAGGAGAAGATCCGGCGCATGTTTGAAGCCCGTCAGGCCCATCCCCGGGCCTGCGTGGACACCTTCGGCTGCCAGCAGAACGTGGCCGACGGGCAAAAGCTCATGGGCATGCTGCAGGAGATGGGCTTTACGCTGACGGAGGACGCCAAGGAGGCGGATCTCGTCATCCTCAACACCTGCGCCATCCGGGAGCATGCCGAGCAGCGGGTGTTCGGAAACCTGGGCATTTTGACCCATACCAAGAAGGAGAACCCCGAGCAGGTCATCTGCCTTTGCGGCTGCATGGCCCAGGAGGAGCGGGTCTCCAAGCGCATCAAGGAGTCCTACCGCCATGTGGACCTGGTGTTCGGCCCCCAGGCGCTGTGGAAGTTCCCGGAGCTGCTCTGGGAGGTCTACGAGACCCACAAGCGGGTCTTTTCCGTCCAGGACGAGCACGGCACCATCGCCGAGGGCATCCCTGTGGTGCGGGAGAAGGGCGTGAAGGCCTGGGTCTCCATCATGTACGGGTGCAACAACTTCTGCTCCTACTGCATCGTGCCCTACGTCCGGGGCCGGGAGCGCAGCCGGGACCCCCAGGCGGTCCTCGCCGAGGTCCGGGAGCTGGTGGAGGCCGGCTATAAGGACATCACCCTCCTGGGGCAGAACGTCAACTCCTATGGCAACGATCTGGACATCGGCTACCACTTCCCGGATCTGCTGGAGGACATCGACAAGATCCCCGGGGAGTATCTCATCCGCTTCATGTCCAGCCATCCCAAGGACGCCACCTACCGCCTCTTCGACGTGATGGCAAAGAGCAGCCACGTTGCCAAGCAGCTGCACCTTCCCGTGCAGTCCGGCAACGACCGGGTGCTCCATGAGATGAACCGCCGCTACACCCGGGCGCAGTACCTGGATCTGGTGAACTACGCCAAGCGTGTCATGCCGGGTCTGGTGCTGACCTCCGACATCATCATCGGCTTCCCCGGGGAGACGGAGGCGGAGGCCATGGACACCGTTTCCCTGGTGGAGGAGGTGGGCTTTGACGCCCTCTTCACCTTCATCTACTCGCCCCGTCCGGGCACCAAGGCGGCCGCCATGCCGGACCCCGCCACCCGGGAGGAGAAGCAGAAGTGGTTCGACAAGCTCCTGGAAGTCCAGAACGCCAAGTCCGCCGCCCTCCACGCCGCCTATGTGGGCGAGACCGTCCGGGTGCTGGTGGACGGAGAGAGCGACGACCCCGAATTCCCCCTGGCCTCCCGCACGGAGGGCAACCGCCTGGTGCGCCTGAAGGGGGACAAGTCCCTTATGGGCAAGTTCGTGGACGTGAAGATCACCGGCAGCAACACCTGGGCGCTGTACGGCGAGGCGATTTAACGATAGATTTCCCGGGCCAGGAGGAAGGCCCGCCGGGCCAGCGCCTCCTGATAAGCAGCGGCACTGGCGTTGCGGGCGTCCTCAAAGACGTCGAACAGCGCGTGCTGCTCCTGGGTGAAGGTGGCGCAGAGGGCCTCCGCGGCGGCGGATTCCCGGTGCAGAGCCAGGTAGTAGCCGCCGGGGAGGAAGGCGGAGGCGTGGTCCTCCAGGTCATTGAGCAGAACCGTGAGATAGTCCTCCATGGTAAATCACCTCATAAATGGATTTGACATTCCTGAATATGAATTTTATACTTGCGATTATAAGGTTCATAAACAGGAATGTCAAGAGGGGCGGAACAACTGATGAAATTTTCTGAACATCTTGCATTCCTGCGGGAGCAGGAGGGGCTTTTACAAAAGGACCTTGCCAAGGCACTGGGCATCAGCCTGCACGCCTACCAGCGGTTTGAATATGGGGAGCAGGAACCCCGGCTGGCCGTTTTGGCCAAGCTGGCAGACTTCTATGACCTCTCCCTGGATGCGTTGGTGGGGCGGCGGCGGAGCGTCCGCGTCACGGCGCTGCTGGAGAACACCGCCGGCCGGGCGGGGCTGTGCGCCGCCCACGGTCTGAGTTTGTACATCGAGACGCCCCGGCACAAGATCCTCTTTGACATGGGGCCGGGGGACGAGTTCCTCTCCAACGCGGAAGCCCTGGGGGTGGATCTCACGGCGGTGGACCTGGCGGTCCTCTCCCACGGCCACGATGACCACGGCGGCGGTCTTGCGGCCTTCTGCCGTGTGAACGACCACGCGCCCATCTATCTCCACCGCTCCGCGTTCGGCCCTTACTACATTCTCAGCGATGACCGGGACCCGGCCTACATCGGATTGCCCCTGGGGCTGGAGGAGTTCCGGGACCGCTTCATCTTCACCGACCGTGAGATGGTGATCGACCGGGAGCTGACCCTCTTCGCCGAGCCGCCGGCGGTGTTTGACGCGATGGCCGCCAGCGGCCGCCTGGCGGAGAAGGTGGGCACCGGCTTCCAGCCCGACGCCTTCCGCCATGAGCAGAACCTGCTGATCCGGGCGGCGGGACGGACGGTGCTGGTGGCAGGCTGCGCCCACCGGGGCGTGGTGAATATCCTCACCGCAGCCAAAAGCAAGCTGGGAGAGTACCCGGACGTCTTTTTCGGCGGCTTCCACCTCTTCCAGCTGCCGGAGGGGGAGGCGGCGTCGGACAAGCTGATCGACGAGACCGGCCGGGCGCTGCTGCCGGGCAAAACGGTGTACTACACCGGCCACTGCACCGGGACTTACGCCTACGACCGCCTGCAGGCCATTCTGGGACAGCGGCTGCGCCCCCTCACCGGCGGCATGACGGCGGACATCGGAGAAGGCGAAATAAAAGAGGTTGAATAAGCACGTTTGGGCACGTATACTATAACATACTCATATGTGCTTGTCAACAGAAAGAGGACGCATGACGTTTCACGAAAACCTTTTGCGGCTGAGAACCACCGCACATTTGACGCAGCAGCAGACGGCGGATGGTGCGGGACTGAGCCTGCGGGGCTACCAGAACTATGAGCGGGGGCTTCGGGAACCCAATCTCTCTGCGTTGGTGGCCCTGGCGGACTTTTACGGCATCAGTGTGGATGAGCTGATCTGCCACACGCCCAAAGACCCCTCCTCCCGGAGCTGAAATCCCGGCTCCCCGCAACCAAACTAAGACAATGAGGTGACACCCTTGGCAGAACTGACCCCCATGATGAAGCAGTACCTGGAGATCAAGAAGAACAATCCGGACTCCATTTTGTTTTTCCGTCTGGGCGACTTTTACGAGATGTTCGCCGACGACGCGAAGCTGGCCTCCAAAGAGCTGGATCTCACGCTGACCTCCCGGGACAAGGACCCAAAAAAGTCCGCCGAGGAGAAGGTCCCCATGTGCGGCATCCCGTACCACGCCAGCGAATCCTACATTGCCCGGCTCATCGGCAAGGGGTATAAGGTGGCCATCTGCGAGCAGATGGAGGACCCCGCCACCGCCAAGGGGCTGGTGAAGCGGGACATCATCCGGGTGGTGACCCCCGGCACGGTGATCGACGCCGCCTGCCTGGAGGACAAGGCCAGCAACTTCCTGTGCGGCATCTACCTGGATGAGCAGTGCGCGGGGGTGGCGTTCTGCGACATCTCCACCGGCAAGGCCCACCTGACGGCCTTCACGGGGAAGGAGCGGACGGAGCACGTCATCAATGAGCTGGGCCGCTTTTCCCCGGCGGAGGCGGTGGTGAACCAGGGCGCCGCCGACGATGGGGACCTCATCGCCGCCCTGCGGGACAAATTCCACAGCCGTGTGGAAAACGGAGACCGGCGCTTCCAGTTCAACCAGGCGGAGAAGAACATCCGCCGCCAGTTCGGGGACGAGGCCTTCGAGAAGCTGCCCCGGGGCAATCCGGCGGCGGCCATGGCCCTGGGGGGCCTTCTGGACTATCTCTACGAGACCCAGAAAACGGACCTCTCCCACATCAACGACCTGGACTATTACGAGCAGGGCCGCTTCATGGAGCTGGACCTGGCGGCCCGGCGGAACCTGGAACTGACGGAGACCCTGCGGAACAAGGAGAAGAAGGGGAGCCTCCTGTGGGTGCTGGACAAGACCAAGACCCCCATGGGCGGCCGGATGCTGCGCAGCTGGCTGGAGCGGCCGCTGCTCTCCGTCACCGCCATCACCCGGCGCAACAGCGCCGTGGCGGCCCTGGTGGACGGCACCATCCCCCGGGAGGAGCTGATCGCGGCCCTCACCGGCATGGGGGACATGGAGCGGCTGCTGGGCCGCATCGTCTACGGCACCGCCGGCGGACGGGACCTGGCGTCCCTCCGGGCGGCCATTGAGCGGCTCCCGGCGGTGAAGGAGCAGCTCTCCGCCTTCTCCGACCGGCACCTGGCATCCCTGGCGGAGGAGCTGGACCCGCTGGAGGACATCGGCTCCGCCATCGCCCAGGCCATCTGTGACGAGCCGCCCTTCTCCGTGCGGGAAGGCGGCTTCATCCGGGACGGCTTCAATGAGGAGGTGGACCGCCTGCGCCACATCCTCACCGGCGGCAAGGGCATCATCGCCGAGATGGAGGCCAAGGAGAAGGAGCGCACCGGCATCCGCACGCTGAAGATCGGCTACAACAAGGTCTTCGGCTATTACATCGAAGTCTCCAAGTCCTTTGCGGACCAGGTGCCCGATACTTACATCCGCAAGCAGACCCTGGTGAACGGGGAGCGGTACATCACCCAGGAGCTCAAGGAGCTGGAAAACTCCATCCTCACCGCCTCGGAGCGGGTGGTGGCCCTGGAGTACGAGCTTTTCACCCAGCTGCGAGAGCAGATCTCCGCCCAGACCGCCCGCATCCAGCGCACTGCCGCCGCCGTGGCGGAGGCGGACGCCCTGGCCTCCTTTGCCGCCGTGGCGGTGCGCAACCGCTACTGCCGGCCGGAGGTGGACGAGTCTGGCGTCATTGAGATCCACGAGGGCCGGCATCCGGTGGTGGAGCAGATGCTCTCCGACGCCCTCTTCGTCCCCAACGACACCTTTATGGGCGCCAAGGAGGACCGGGTGGCCATCATCACCGGCCCCAACATGGCGGGCAAGTCCACCTATATGCGCCAGGTGGCCCTCATCGTGCTCATGGCCCAGATGGGGTCCTTCGTGCCTGCCGCCTCTGCCCGCATCGGCGTGGTGGACCGGATCTTCACCCGCATCGGCGCCAGCGACGACCTCTCCGCCGGACAGTCCAC
>CALXDH010000038.1 GCA_944387015.1 uncultured Oscillospiraceae bacterium | reverse complement strand
ACCGGCCGCCGGAAGTCCTCCGTGGCCCGCGTTCACCTGTTCCCCAACGGCACCGGCTCCATCACCATCAACGGCCGGGACATCGATGATTACTTCGGCCTGGACACCCTGAAGATGGTGGTCCGTCAGCCCCTGGATCTGACCGGCAACACCGGCAAGATGGACATCGTTGCCACCGTTACCGGCGGCGGCGTTTCCGGCCAGGCCGGCGCTCTGCGTCACGGCATCGCCCGCGCCCTGCTGCTGGCCAGCGAGGATAACCGTCCCATCCTGAAGAAGGCCGGTTTCCTGACCCGCGATCCTCGTATGAAGGAGCGCAAGAAGTACGGTCTGAAGGCCGCCCGTCGTGCTCCCCAGTTCTCCAAGCGCTGATTTTTTCAGACGATCTGCAAAACTGCCAGTCCGAATGGACTGGCAGTTTTTTATACACACCTTCCGGAGGTCACCTCTGTGTACCGCCGGAGGCGGCATCTGTCCCACTGCTGGATTTTTCCGCCTGGGTTCCGAAGTAAAATGCGATCACCACGGTGAACACCGTCAAAAACTGCTCCGTGGAGACATGTCCCGTCACTGCCAGATATGCAAATACCACCGTCAGGATGACCGTGACCAGACTCTTGACTGCCAACAGGTTGGCAAGCCGTCGTTTGATGAGTTCCATACTGCGCCTCCTTGCCGTTTCCCGCCAGTATATGCGCCGGCCCCCCTGGCTGCCCCTGCCGAAAGTGTACCTTCTCCGTCCGTCTTGCCGGAAAAAATCGCTGTACAATCTTTTCCCTATATGGTATAATTTAAATTTAATGGAAATGAAAAAATCGGTTCTACCGACACAAGGAAGGTGCATAGAATGAGCGAGGAAATGCGGACCTTCGGCTACCTCTGTCCCGCCTGCGGGCAGACCGTGATGGGCACCCGGTCCGTTTTTGCGCTGGAAGCCTCCAACGCAGAGATCGAATGCTCCTGCGGCAAGTCTTCTCTGGACATCGGCTTTGACGGCGAAAAATACCACATCACCGTTCCCTGCGGCATCTGCGGTGAGACCCATACCGCCATCTGCGGACCGGAGCGGATTTTGCAGGGTGCCACCGCCCTGGGCTGTGCACAGACCAAGCAGTTTTGCTGCTTCATCGGGCCGGAGGGCACGGTGGAAAAGAACCTGCGGGAGCTGGCCATCCTGGCGGAAAAGGAAAAGCAGCAGGAAGGCGAGGGCAATCAGGAAGCTTTCGTCGATAATGTCATCATGTACGAAGTCCTCTCGGAGCTCAAGGACATCGCTGCCCGCAAGGACGGCATTACCTGCGGCTGCGGCAGCCACCGCTATGGAATGGAGATCCGCCGTTCCGCGGTGGATCTGATCTGCCGGGACTGCGGCGCCAAGCTTCGCATTCCCGCTGCCACAGACCGGGATCTGGACGATCTGTGCTGCCACCTGAAACTGGTCATTCCCGGGAAGCAGGCCTGACGGCCCGCTTCCCGATCCTCTTGCAGAAAGGAGTCTCACCGCATGATCTCACTGTTGGCCCGGCTGTTCATCAAACCGGACCTGGACCAAACTGCCGCCCGGAAGGCCTACGGCATTCTCTGCGGAGCGGTGGGCATTGGTCTGAACCTGCTGCTCTTTGCGGGTAAATTCCTTGCCGGACTGATTTCCGGTTCCATCGCCGTCACCGCCGACGCATTCAACAACCTCTCCGACGCCGGCAGCTCTTTTGTGACGTTGCTGGGTTTCCAGCTGGCCGGGCAGAAGCCCGACTCCCAGCACCCCTTCGGCCACGGCCGTATCGAGTATCTCTCCGGGCTTGCGGTGGCACTGCTGATTTTGCTGATGGGCCTGGAGCTGGCCAAGTCTTCCATTGAGAAGATCCTTCACCCCGTACCGGTGGATTCCGGCGCCCTGGTCATCGTCATTCTCTGTGCCTCCATTGCCGTAAAGGGCTATATGTGGTTCTATAACCGCCGGATCGGCAAGAAGCTGGACTCTCCCGCCATGGAGGCCACCGCCGCTGACAGCCTCAGCGACTGCGTCGCCACCACCGCCGTGCTGGCCGCCACGCTGATCGGCCAGTTCACCGGTTTGAAGATCGACGGCTGGTGCGGTGTTCTGGTGGCCGCGTTCATCTTCTGGTCCGGCATCGGCGCTGCCAGGGATACCCTGGATCCTCTGCTGGGCACGCCGCCTACGGCGGAATTTGTCTCCAGCATCCGCCAGCTGGTGATGGCTCACCCCGGTATCATCGGCATCCATGATCTGATCGTCCACGACTACGGCCCCGGCCGGGTGATGATCTCCCTCCATGCGGAGGTGTCTGCGGCCGAAAACGTACTGGATCTCCACGATGAGATCGACAATGTGGAAAAAGAGCTCAAGGAGCGTCTGGGCTGCGAGGCAGTCATCCACATGGACCCGGTGGTGACGGATGACGGCATCACCGAGGAGACCCGGGAACGGGTCCAGGCTCTGATCCACTGCATCGATGACGCCATCAACATCCACGACTTCCGCATGATCGCCGGCCCCACCCACACGAACCTGATTTTCGACGCGGTGGTCCCCTTCCACTTCCGTCTGACGGATGACGAGGTCCGTCAAAAAATCCAGGCCGCGGTCCGGGCTCTGGACGGCAACTACTACGCCGTGGTGAATGTGGAGCGGTCCTATACATAATCCGCTTTTGCGATCGCTGACGCTGATGCGCCGGTTTCCGCCCGATTCAAGCATGTATGAACGCCCGTCTTTTCGGGCGTTCATATTTTTTTGCCGCCGGGGCAAGCTATGGAAAATCCTTCACAGACGAGGTGGATATTCCATGAACCATAAGCGCCTTGGCCCCCAGACCGTCGCCCTGGCATCCCCGCCGGCGGTGCTGGCCTTCGCTTCCATCGGCGGTAAAATGGAAAGCCAGGGACCCCTGGCCTCCTATTTTGACGAATTGGAACCGGACTCCTTCTTCGGGGAAAAGACCTGGGAGAAGGCGGAGTCCGCCATGCAGAAGCGGGTTCTGGGCCGCGCGCTGGAAAAGGCAGGCCTGTCCCCCGCCGATCTGGACTATATTTTTGCCGGCGACCTGCTGAACCAGTGCATCGGCTCCTCCTTCGGTCTGCGGGAATTCCACATTCCCTTTTATGGTCTCTACGGTGCCTGCTCCACCATGGGCGAGTCCCTGGCGCTGGCGGCCATGTCCATTGACGGCGGATTTGCCCGCCGGGTGGCCGCCATGACCTCCTCCCATTTCTGCACCGCCGAGCGGCAGTACCGGATGCCGGTGCCCTACGGCAACCAGCGCACCCCCACCGCCCAGTGGACCGCCACCGCCTCCGGCTGCACCATTCTGTCCGACGAGGGCCCCGGTCCCTATATTACCCACGTCACCTGCGGCAAGATCGTGGACAAGGGCATCCGGGACGCCAACAATATGGGCGCCGCCATGGCCCCTGCCGCCTACGATACCCTCTCCGCTTTTTTCCGGGACACCGGCACCACACCCCAGGACTACGACGCCATCTTCACCGGCGATCTGGGAGAACTGGGCCACGCCATCGTCCGGGACTTCTTCCGCCGGGACGGCATGGAACTGGACGAGCGCTATCAGGACTGCGGGATGCTCCTCTACGACCGAAAGCAGCAGGATATGCACGCCGGCGCCTCCGGCTGCGGCTGCTCCGCTTCCGTACTCAACGGATACCTGCTCACCCAGATGCGCCAGGGCCGCTGGCAGCGGATCGTCTTTGCCCCCACCGGCGCCCTGCTCTCCCCGGTATCTACCTGTCAGGGGGAATCCATTCCCTCCATCTGCCACGCCGTCTGCCTCTCCGCCCAGCGGTAAAATCCACGATACAAGCACATTTGTCCGCATTTTGAAATCGCACAAAGGTCTCCGCACCGCGGCAGAGACCTTTTGGCACAACGCACAAAATTGTGGGCCAGTCCCGTTCTGTTTGCCGGAAATCGTTGACAGGACGGGACTTTCGCTCGTATAATCTGCAATAGAGAGAGCAAAGGCGTCCTCTCAAGGTTGCCTTATGCTCTTTTTTCGTTACGTGATTTTCTTTCACTTTAAATCATTAAATTAAACCGCCGCACGGGAAAGGAGCGTACCCATGGGCAAATATACCAAGGAAGACATTATCCGGCGGGTGATGGAGGAAGATATTCAGTTCATCCGCATGCAGTTCACCGATATTTTCGGGCAGCTGAAAAACGTAGCCATCACCGCCTCACAGATTGAAAAGGCCGTCAACAATCAAATCATGATAGACGGCAGCTCCATTGAGGGCTTTGTCCGCATCGAGGAGTCCGACCAATACCTGTGGCCGGATCTGGACACGTTCTCCGTGCTGCCCTGGCGCCCCCAGTACGGCAAAGTGGCACGGCTCATCTGCGACGTCCACAACCCCAACGGCACGCCGTTTGTGGGCGATCCCCGGAACGTGCTCAAGCGGGTGCTGCGCCGGGCAAACGACATGGGCTTTACCTTCAACGCCGGGCCGGAGCTGGAGTTTTTCCTCTTCCAGACCGACGAGAACGGCAAACCCACCACCCAGACCAGCGACGAGGCGGGCTATTTCGACCTGGGTCCCCTGGACCACGGGGAGAGCACCCGCCGGGAGATCTGCCTGAGCCTGGAGCAGATGGGGTTTGAGATCGAGGCCAGCCACCATGAGGTGGCCGCCGGGCAGCACGAGATCGACTTCAAGTACACTCAAGCCCTTCAGGCCGCCGACAACATCATGACCTTCAAGCTGGCCGTCAAGACGCTGGCCCAAAAGAACGGCCTCCACGCCACGTTCATGCCCAAGCCCGTCTACGGCGCCGCCGGCAGCGGCATGCATGTGAACATGTCGCTGTTCCGGGACGGCAAGAACGTCTTTTTCGATGAGCACGATCCCCGGCAGCTTTCGCCGCTGGCCTATCAGTTCATCGCGGGTCTTCTGGAGCACGTGCAGGGGTTCTGCGCTGTCACCAATCCCCTCGTCAACAGCTACAAGCGGCTGGTTCCCGGCTATGAGGCCCCCTGCCACCTGGCCTGGTCCACGGGAAATCGCTCCGCCCTGATCCGCATCCCCACCCCCCGGGGCCAGGCCACACGGGTGGAGCTGCGCAGCCCGGACCCCGCCTGCAATCCGTATCTGGCCTTTGCCGTGTGTCTGGCCGCGGGCCTGGATGGCATCGAGCGGCAGCTGACCCCGCCGCCGGAGACCAACGAGAATCTCTACGCCATTGCCGCCGATCTGGAGGCTCAGGGGGTCAGCCGGCTGCCCGGCACGCTGGAAGCCGCCATCCACGCCCTGGAGGCAGACCCTGTGGTCACCACCGCGCTGGGCGAACACGTCACCACCCAATACGTCACCGGCAAGCTGCGGGAATGGGAGGAGTACCGCACCCAGGTCTCCCAGTGGGAGCTGGAGAAATACCTGGTGACTTACTGAGAAAGGATCATCCTGAGCATACCGGAAAAGAGAGGAGGGAACGCCTGTGGACAACATTGTGGTTGCCTTTGCCAACGAGGAGGCCCAGCGCCGGATCACCCGGCTGCTGGAGTCCGACGGCGTCTCTCCTGTCGGCTGCTTTTTCAGCGGAGCTGACGCCATCCGCGCCATCCGGCAGCTGGGCGGAGGCATTGTGGTGTGCGGTTTCAAGCTGCGGGACATGACCGCCCAGGATCTGGCCGCCAGTCTGCGGGACCTGGCGATGCTGCTGGTGGTCTCCTCTGCCGCGAATCTGGACTTCTGTGAGGGGGAAAACCTCTTCAAGCTGGCGACCCCCGCCGCCCGGTCCGACTTTTTCGCCTCGCTGGACCTGCTGCGCCGTCTGGAATCGCGGAGCCATCCCCGCCCGCACCGCGCGGAGGAAGAGCAGCGGCTCATCCGCCAGGCCAAAGCCCTTTTGATGGACATCAACCGCATGACGGAGGCTGAGGCCCACCGCTTTTTGCAAAAGCGCAGCATGGACACCGGCACCCGGCTGGCGGAGACCGCCCAGCACATCATTGACCGCTACACCTACTGATGGGAGCAGACGGCCCGGACCGTCTCTCCCCCATTTTCAAAGAGATTGGAGCAACAACCATGTTGGAATCTGCGCAGAACAAGCTGTATGATCCCCGCCTGGAACACGACGCCTGCGGCATCGGCGCCGTGGTGAGCCTGCGGGGCATCAAGACCCACCAGACGGTGGACAACGCCCTGAAGATCGTGGAAAAGCTGGAACACCGTGCCGGCAAGGATGCCGCCGGAGAGACCGGTGACGGCGTGGGCCTCATGATCCAGATCCCCCACAAGCTGATGGTCAAGGCGGCCGCCGCCGAGGGCATCACTCTGGGGGAAGCACGGGACTACGGCGTGGGCATGTTCTTCTTCCCCACCGACGACCTCAAGCGGGCCCAGGCCAAGAAGATGCTGGAAATCATCGTAGCCAAGGAGGGCATGGAATTTCTGGGCTGGCGGGACGTTCCCACCCACCCGGAAGTCCTGGGGGAAAAGGCTCTGGGGTGCATGCCCCGCATCTGCCAGTGCTTTGTCAGGCGCCCGGCGGACTGCGCCAGGGGACTGGAATTTGACCGGAAGCTCTACGTTGCCCGGCGGGTATTCGAGCAGTCCAACGTGAACACCTACATTCCCTCCTTCTCCAGCCGGACCGTGGTCTACAAGGGCATGTTCCTGGTGGGACAGCTGCGCAAGTTCTACGCGGACCTCCAGGACCCGGACTGCGAAAGCGCCCTGGCCCTGGTCCACTCCCGGTTCTCCACCAACACCAACCCCAGCTGGGAGCGGGCCCATCCCAACCGCTATATCCTCCACAACGGCGAGATCAACACCATCCGCGGCAACGTGGACCGGATGCTGGCCCGGGAGGAGACCATGCACTCCGCCGTTTTGGAAGACGAGATGGATAAGATCCTGCCGGTGGTGGACCAGAGCGGCTCCGACTCCTCCATGCTGGACAACACCCTGGAATTTCTCCTGATGAACGGCATCCCCCTGCCCCAGGCCGTGATGATGTGCATCCCCGAGCCCTGGATGAACGACCGGAAGATGGGCCGGGAGAAGCGGGACTTCTACCACTACTACGCCACCATGATGGAGCCCTGGGACGGCCCCGCCGCCATCGTCTTCTCCGACGGCGACACCATGGGCGCCGTTCTGGACCGCAACGGCCTGCGGCCCTGCCGGTGGTACCTCACGGACGACGACTATCTGATCCTCTCCTCCGAGGTGGGCGTGCTGGACATTCCCCCGGAGCGGATCGTGAAAAAATCCCGGCTCCAGCCGGGCCGGATGCTGCTGGCGGACCTGACGGAGGGCCGCCTGGTGGACGACGAGGAGATCAAAAGCCGCTATGCCCAGCAGCAGCCTTACGGCGAGTGGCTGGACGCCCACCTGGTCTGTCTCAAGGACCTGCCCATCCCCAACCGGCGGGTGGAGTCCCACTCCCAGGCCCAGCGGGACCGGCTCTACAAGGCCTTCGGCTACACCTACGAAGAGGTGAAGGACGCCATTTTGCCCATGGCCCGGGACGGTCTGGAACCCACCTCCGCCATGGGTGTGGACACGCCGCTGGCGGTGCTCTCGGAAAAGCACCAGCCCCTTTTCAGCTACTTCAAGCAGCTCTTCGCCCAGGTGACCAATCCCCCCATGGACGCCATCCGGGAGGAGATCGTCACCGACACCACCGTGTACGTGGGCTCCGGCGGCAATCTGCTGGAGGAGCGGGCGGAAAACTGCACCGTGCTGCAGATCCACAACCCCATCCTCACCTCTTTGGATCTTATGAAGATCCGCTATATGAACCGCCCCGGCTTCCAGGTGGAGACCATCTCCCTGCTCTACTACAAGGGCTCTCCCCTGGAAAACGCCCTGGACCGGCTGTTCGTCAATGTGGACCGGGCCTACAAGAAGGGGGCCAACATCCTCATCCTCTCCGACCGGGGCGTGGATGAAAACCATGTGGCCATCCCCTCCCTGCTGGCGGTCAGCGCCCTGGAGCAGTACCTGGTCCGGACCAAGAAACGCACCGCCGTCTCCCTGATTCTCGAGAGCGCGGAGCCCCGGGACGTCCACCACTTCGCCACCCTCCTGGGCTACGGCGCCCAGGCCATCAACCCCTATCTCGCCCAGGAGTGCGTGGAGGAGCTGGTGTCCATCGGCCTGCTGGACAAAGACCCCGGCGCCGCGGTGGACGACTACAACAGCGCCATCCTCCACGGCATCGTGAAGATCGCCTCCAAGATGGGCATCTCCACCATCCAGTCCTATCAGTCCGCCCAGATCTTTGAGTGCGTAGGCATCAACCGCGCCGTGGTGGACAAGTACTTTACCAACACCATCAGCCGGGTGGAGGGCATCGGCCTGGAGGAGATCGGCGAGGGCGTGGAGTGGAACCACAACCAGGCCTTCGACCCCCTGGGCCTTGGCTACGACACCACGCTGGACTCCACCGGCATCCACAAGCTGCGCTCCGGCCCCGACAAGGAAGACCACATGTACAATCCCCGGACCATCCTGCTGCTGCAAAAGGCGGCCCGGGAAGGGGATTACCAGGCCTTCAAGGCCTATACCGCCCTGGTGGATACCCCGGACAAGCCCCACACCCTGCGGGGGCTGCTGGACCTTCGGTACGATGAAAACGGCGGCATCCCCATCGAGGAGGTGGAGCCGGTCAGCTCCATCGTCCACCGCTTCAAGACCGGCGCCATGAGCTACGGCTCCATTTCCCAAGAGGCCCACGAGTGCCTGGCCATCGCCATGAACCGCATCGGCGGCAAGTCCAACTCCGGCGAGGGCGGCGAGGCCGCAGAGCGGCTCCACGACGAGCGGTGCTCCGCCATCAAGCAGGTGGCCTCCGGCCGCTTCGGCGTCACCAGCGAATACCTCTGCAGCGCCAAGGAGATCCAGATCAAGATGGCCCAGGGCGCAAAGCCCGGCGAGGGCGGACATCTGCCCGGCAAGAAGGTCTATCCCTGGATCGCCAAGACCCGCTGCTCCACCCCCGGCGTGACGCTGATCTCTCCCCCGCCTCACCACGACATCTACTCCATCGAGGACCTGGCCCAGCTGATCTACGATCTGAAAAACGCCAACCGGAATGCCCGCATCAGCGTCAAGCTGGTGAGTGAAGCGGGCGTCGGCACCATCGCCGCCGGCGTTGCCAAGGCCGGTGCCCAGGTGGTCCTCATCTCCGGCCATGACGGCGGCACCGGCGCCGCCCCCAGAAGCTCCATCCACGGGGCAGGTCTGCCCTGGGAACTGGGTGTGGCGGAAGCCCATCAGGCGCTGATCGCCAACGGCCTGCGCCGCCAGGTGATCCTGGAGGCCGACGGCAAGCTGATGACCGGCCGGGACGTGGCCATCGCCTGCATGCTGGGCGCCGAGGAGTTCGGCTTTGCCACCGCGCCCCTGGTGGCCCTGGGCTGCTGCATGATGCGGGTGTGCAATCTGGACACCTGCCCTGCCGGCATCGCCACCCAGAACCCCCAGCTGCGTGCCCGGTTCTCCGGCAAGCCGGAATACGTCATCAACTTCATGGAGTTCGTGGCCCAGGAGCTGCGGGAGTATATGGCAAAGCTTGGCATCCGCACCGTGGAGGAGCTGGTGGGCCGCAGCGATCTGCTGCAGGTCCGGGACAAGCTCATCACCCATCGGGCGGAGACGCTGGATTTGAGCGGACTGCTGCAAAATCCCTACGGCGACCATGTACCCCATTTCGACCCCAAGGCCGTCTATGACTTCCACCTGGAAAAGACCCTGGACGTGAGCGTGCTGCTGGCAAAGCTGGGCAAGAGCCTCAAGGGAAAGCGGACCGGAAAGCTGGACCTCTCCGTCTCCTCCACGGACCGCTCCTTCGGCACCCTCTTCGGCTCTGAGATCACCCGCCAGTGCGGCAACTCGCTGCCGGACGACAGCTACGTCATCACCTGCCACGGCGGCGGCGGACAGTCCTTCGGCGCCTTCATCCCCAAGGGGCTGACGCTGGAGCTGGAGGGCGACTGCAACGACGGCCTGGGCAAGGGCCTCTCCGGCGGCAAGCTGGTGGTCTATCCCCCCAAGGCCAGCCGCTTCAAGCCCGGTGAGAACATCATCGTGGGCAACGTGGCCCTCTACGGCGCCACCAGCGGCAAGGCCTTCATCAACGGCTGTGCCGGCGAGCGGTTCTGCGTCCGCAACTCCGGCGCCTGCGCCGTGGTGGAGGGCGTGGGCGACCACGGCTGCGAGTATATGACCGGCGGCCGGGTGGTCATCCTGGGCCCCACCGGCAAAAACTTTGCGGCCGGCATGTCCGGCGGCATCGCCTACGTGCTGGATGAAAAGCACGACCTCTATATGCGCCTGAACAAGGAGCAGGTGATGACGGACACGCTCACCGAGTCCCACGACATCGCCGAGCTCCGCGCCCTCATCGAAGAGCACGTGGCGGCCACCGGTTCTCCCCGGGGCAAGAAGATCCTGGCGGCCTTCAAGTCCTATGTTCCCTGCTTCAAGAAGGTCATGCCCCGGGACTACGACCGGATGCTCCGCTCCATCGCCCAGTATGAGGAAAAGGGCATGAGCCGGGAGCAGGCTGAGATCGAGGCGTTTTACGCCAACACCAAAGTTTGAGAAAGGAGGGCGAACAACATGGGAAAACCCACTGGATTTTTGGAATACGCCCGGAGGGAGGACCCCCGGCGCAGCCCGGCGGAACGGGTCCGGGACTGGGAGGAGTTCCACATCGCTCTCCCCGACGCGGTGCGGGAGCAGCAGGGCGGCCGCTGCATGAACTGCGGCGTACCTTTTTGTCAGACCGGCATGCTCTATGAGGGGCGGGCCTTCGGCTGCCCCCTCCACAACCTGATCCCGGAGTGGAACGACATGATCCTCTCCGGCAACCGGGGCCATGCCCTGAGCCGCCTGCTCAAGTCCAACAACTTCCCGGAGTTCACGGGCCGGGTCTGCCCCGCACCCTGTGAACAGGCCTGCATCTGCGGCATCTACGGCGACGCCGTCACCATCCGGGACAACGAGCTTTGCATCATCGAGGATGCCTTTGCTGCCGGCCGCATCAAGCGCCGCCGGCCGCCCCAGTGGTCCGGGAAGAAGGTCTGCGTAGTGGGCTCCGGCCCGGCAGGCCTGGCGGCCGCGGACCAGCTCAACCACCGGGGACACTCCGTCACCGTGGTAGAGCGCGCGGAGCATCCCGGCGGACTTTTGACCTACGGCATCCCCAACATGAAGCTGCCCAAATCCGTGGTGCAGCGGCGGATCAATCTGATGACCGACGAGGGCGTCAGCTTTGTCTGCGGCGTAGACGCCGCGGACCCCAAGACCGCCCGGCGGCTGATGGAGGAGTATGATGCGATTTTGCTGTGCTGCGGCGCCGGTGTCCCCCGCCCCCTGGGCTTCGACACGGCCGGTGTGGGCGGCGTGTGCTACGGCACGGAATACCTGAAATCCGCCGTGGAGCGGGCCCAGTTCGGTAAGGAGGAGACTCCCGTCCCCTCCGCCGCGGGACTGGATGTGGTCATCATCGGCACCGGCGACACCGCCAGCGACTGCGTGGCCACCGCCCTGCGGCAGGGCTGCCGCTCCGTGACTCAGCTGGTCCGGCGGCCCCGGGCGGATTATCTCGACAAGCAGGGCCAGCTGCCCCTGGACTACGCCCACGAGGAGGCGGAGGCCGTCTTGGGGACCGATCCCCGGCGCTTCGGCGTGCAGGTACAATCCCTGGTCACCAGCGAGGGCGCGCTGACGGCAGTGGTCACCACCGAAGGCGACACCCTGCCCTGCCAGCTCCTCATCGGTGCCACCGGCTTTGCCGGCTGCGAGAGCGACGTGTGCCGTTCCTTCGGCGTGGAGGCCGACAAGACCGTTCACACCCTTCCCGGCAGCTTCTCCACCGGCGTGGACAAGGTCTTTGCCGCCGGCGACATGCGACGTGGCCAGTCCCTGGTGGTATGGGCCATTGCGGAGGGCCGCTCCGCCGCCGCGGAGATCGACCGGTATCTGATCGGCTATACCAATTTGGTCACAAGTCTATAAAAAGTCTAGAATTTTCCAGCGGATTTCCAAAAAGTCTTAGTGAAACGGACGATTGACGCTCTACGGCGGACCGTGGTAAAGTATGTAGCATCAAAAAGGCAAAGGCGCCTGGAGAGATGGTTCTCTCAGGCGCCTTTGCCCTTTTCTTTTTCAAGGAGGGACTGCTATGTATTCATCTGTCAACACCATTTGGGTCCTGTTGGGTGCGGCACTCGTCTTTTTGATGCAGGCGGGCTTTGCCATGTGTGAGGCCGGCTTCACCCGGGCCAAAAACACCGGCAACATCCTGATGAAGAACCTAATGGACTTCTGCATCGGAACGCCTACCTACTGGCTTCTGGGCTTCGGTCTGATGTTCGCCAGCAGCGGCGCGCTGGTGGGCGGGCTGGACCCCATGGTCCGGGGCGACTATTCGTCCATCCTCCCCGCAGGGGTCCCGCTCTTCGCCTATCTCATTTTCCAGACGGTTTTCTGTGCCACCTCGGCCACCATCGTCTCCGGCTCCATGGCGGAGCGGACCAAATTCGTCTCCTACTGCATCTACTCGTTCTGCATCTCCGCCTTCATCTATCCCATCTCCGGTCACTGGATCTGGGGCGGCGGCTGGCTGAGCCAGCTGGGCTTCCATGACTTTGCCGGTTCCACCGCGGTCCACATGGTTGGCGGCATCTGCGCCTGCATCGGCGCGGCCATCCTGGGCCCCCGCATCGGCAAGTACGAAAAGGACGGCACGCCCCGTGCCATCCTGGGCCATAACCTCTCCCTGGGTGCGCTGGGCGTCTTCATCCTGTGGTTCTGCTGGTTCGGTTTCAACGGCTGCTCCACCGTGGCCATGGACAGCGACGACGCCATGGTCTCCGCCGGACTGATCTTCGTCAACACCAACATGGCCGCGGCCGTTGCCTGCTGCGTGACCATGCTCTATACCTGGCTGCGCTACAAGAAGCCGGACGTGGGCATGACTCTCAACGCCGCGCTGGCAGGCCTTGTGGCCATCACCGCCGGATGCGACATGGTCTCCCCCGCCGGTGCCGCCATCATCGGCATCGTGGCCGGCCTGCTGCTTCCCATCTCCGTGGGCTTCTTCGATAACGTTTTGAAGATCGACGATCCCGTGGGTGCCATCTCTGTCCACGGCGTGTGCGGTGCCACCGGCACGTTGCTCACCGGCCTTCTGGCGGTGGACGGCGGCCTCTTCTACGGCGGCGGCATCCACTTCTTCCTGATCCAGTGCCTGGGCGTGGCCGCCACCGCCGTGTGGGCTGCGGTGACCATCACCATCGTCTTCCTGATCCTCAAGCACACCATCGGCCTGCGGGTCTCCGTGGAAGAAGAGCTCAAGGGTCTGGACATCACCGAGCACGGTCTTCCCTCTGCTTACGCCGGCTTCGCCTTTGCCTATGACGACACGCCGGACGATCTGGCGGAAGCACCCGCCGCCCCCGTTTCCCCGGCGGCAGCCGTTCCCATGGACGCGGCAGTGGTTGTGGAAACCGCTCCCGGCGCTGCCAAGGACACCACTCCCGGCAAGAAGATGACCCGGGTGGATATCCTCTGCAAGATGGAGCGTTTCGACGCCCTCAAGCGGGCCATGTTCGACATCGGCATCACCGGCATGACCGCCGCCAACGTCATGGGCTGCGGCGAACAGCGGGGCAAGACGGAGGGATACTTCCGCGGCGCCAAGGTGGAGGCCTCCATGCTGCCCAGCATTCAGGTGTCCATCGTGGTGTGCAAGGTCCCGGTGTCCCTGGTGGTGGAAACCGCCCGGAAGGTCCTCTACACCGGCCGCATCGGCGACGGAAAGATTTTCGTCTCCGACGTGGAAAACGTCATCAAAGTCCGCACCGGCGAGCAGGGATATGATGCCCTGCAGGACGAAGCCCTTTGACTTCTCCCCGTGCGCTTTGAATATACACACTCTATTCCTCTCCCAGGACAGGGGACCGGCGAACTGCCGGCCCCCTGTCCGCATAATTTCCCGCCTAATGGAAACACTGTTGGAAGATTCCACTGGGAGGCGGTTTTATGGAATATCTCAACGCGTTCCTCTGCGGCGGGCTGATCTGCGCCATCGGTCAGATCCTCATCGACAAGACCCAGCTGACCCCTGCCCGCATCCTCACCGGATATGTGGTGACCGGCGTGGCCCTCAGCGCGCTGGGACTTTACGAGCCCCTGGTCAAATGGGGCGGCGCCGGAGCTACGGTCCCCCTCACGGGCTTCGGCCACTCTCTGGCTCAGGGCGTCAAGACCGCCGTTGCCAAGGACGGCTGGCTGGGGATCTTCACCGGCGGGCTTTCCGCCACAGCCGGCGGTATCGCGGCGGCGGTGGTGTTCGGCGTTTTGATGGCGCTGCTGTTCAAGGCGGGCGATAAGCGCTAGTCTGCCTCCAGTTCTGTTCCACCCGGCAGGCGGGAAAGATCCACCGGATTTTCCCGCCTGTTTTTTTGTTGTGATGAATTTGTCATTCTTTTGTTTCGACTTTCCCGGTCAAAAGGCGCTATACTGGCTCTGCAACAAATTTCGACAGAAAGGATCCTACCGCTATGCGCCGCATTGCCAGTTTTTTACTGCTGCTGAGCCTGCTCCTTACTCTGACCGGCTGCGGACAGTCCGCCGCCACCGGAAACACACAGGACCCTGCCCCGGAACCCTCCGAGGAAGCACCTCCCGCGCCGGAGCCCTACACCATTCTGGCCCCCACCGTCCAGCCGGAGGGCGGTGAACGGGACGGTGTTGCCTACACTGCTTACAACGGCGTGGTGGAGCATCTGTTTTTCCACCCGGTGGTAGCCTATCCGGAGCTGGCCTTCGACGGGGACAACCAGGCCAACGGCATCGACGACTATATGGTCACCGCGGATGAATATAAAAAAATCCTCCAGAGCGTCTATGACAAGGGCTATATTCTGGTGGACATCAACAGTGTGTGGAGCGAGGTCACCGGCGAGGACGGCCAGGCCCACATGGTGAAGAACACCCTCTATCTCCCGGAGGGAAAAAAGCCCCTGGTGCTCTCCTTTGACGATACCAACTACTACGAGTACATGCTCTCCAACGGCTTCACCTGGAAGCTGATTCTGGGAGATGACGGCAAGATCGCCTCCTGGGGCAAGGACCCTGAGGGCAACGAGGTGGTTTCCCGGGATCTGGATGCCATCCCCATCCTGGACAAGTTCGTGGAGGAGCACCCCGACTTCTCCCCCTTCGGTGCCAAGGGCTGCCTGAGTCTCACGGGCTACGAGGGCATTCTGGGCTACCGTACCCAGACGGACACCAAGAGCTGGACGCAGGCCCAGGAGGAAAACCGGCAGAAGGAGATCACCGCCGTCAAGCCCATCATCGCCGAGCTCAAGCGCACCGGCTGGACCTTCGGCAGCCACACCTGGGGCCACATCCGTCTGGGCAGCAAATCTCTGGAGACCATCCAGGCCGACACCCAGCGTTGGTTTGATGAGGTGGGCAGTCTGGTGGGCCCCACCACCATCTTGTTCTATCCCCACGGGGAGCGGCCCGACGGAAACGATTGGCAAAACACCGGCCCCGTCTTCCAGTATCTCCAGAGCCAGGGCTTCCGGGTATTCTGCTCCGTAGGCATCGAGAGCTTCAGCTATATCAAGAAGGACATCTGCGCCGTAATCTGCGACCGGCTCCATCCCGACGGCACCACGCTGCGTTACTCCCGGGACCGGTACTTGAAATTTTACGACGCCAAGGATATTATGGATACAGCAGTCCGTCCTCAGCGGGACATCGGCTGGGCATAACAGAAGGAGGCGCTCTCATGAAATGGCGTATGGTCCCGGGCATTCTGTTTGCGTTTGCCGCTTTGATACTGGCGTTGGACACCTGCTGCCTGTATGGCCGCATTACCGCGCCGGACGGCACTTTTCTCACCGGCACGGCCGGCGGCATCGGCCTGTATCTCTTCGGCGGCCTGCTGGAGGTCCAGGAGCATCTCCCCTACCAGTACGCACCGCTGTACTTTTTCGGACTGTGCGCCGTCACGGCAACAGCGGCTCTTGCTGCGGTTTTCTGCTTTTGGCGGGCGCGGCAGGAGATGCCGGTGCGCTGAACGAAGTCCCGGACATCCAGCCGCCCATGCCCATCATCAAACAGCGAAGGAGTGTTTTCCATGACCCGTGAAGAACTGAAGGCTGCGGCCGTCGCCATGCTGGACCGGGCGTATGTCCCCTACTCCCACTTTCCGGTGGGTGCTGCTTTGGAGTGCAGCGACGGCACGGTGTTCACCGGCTGCAACATTGAAAATGCCAGCTACACCCCCACCATCTGCGCCGAGCGCACCGCCGTGTCCAAAGCCGTCAGTGAGGGACACCGGGATTTCGTGCGCATCGTGATCGCCGGCCGGAGTGAGGACTTCTGTGTTCCCTGCGGCGTATGCCGCCAGGTACTGCGGGAGTTTGCCCCCGATCTGGAGATCATCTGCCTCAACGGCGCCGGAGAGGAGCGGGTCTTTACCCTGCCGGAGCTTTTGCCTCACAGCTTCGGACCGGAGTATCTGCTATGAAGCTGAGCCACAAGGAAATCGCGGCCCGTCTGGCCGCATCGCCGGAGCATGACGTGTGCGTGCTGCGGATCGAGGAAGGCGATTTCGGATGTGAGGAACACCGGGATCCGCCCCGTCTGTGGCTGCTGACAGAAACCGCCGCCGGCGAGCGCCGATCTCTGGAGCTGCCGGAGCCCCGGGTGGAGGCTCTGGGACTGGCGGAGGGATGTACCTGCTGTTTTTCGGATCTGCACCCTTAAATGCGATAAAAAAGAAGCGGCTTTCGCCGCTTCTTTTTTATACCAGTTTTTCAAAGTAGAAGAAGGTCTCATCTTCTCCGGCTTTCCGCATACAGGAGGAGAGCATCTTGTAGGAGGCCTGATTTTCCTTGAAGCACTTGGCCACCACCTTGGAAAGATGCACCCGGTAGAGGCCCCAGTCGGCCACAGCGGCAAACGCTTCCGTGCCGTAGCCGTGGCCGGCGTAGGCCTTGTCGATCCGACAGCCCAGTTCCGCGCCGCCCCGGCAGTCAAAGCGGTAGAGCACCGCCTCGCCGATGAGCTTCCCGTCCAGCCGGACAGCAAAATTCACCGCCTGCCGGTTTTCAAAATCCCGCTGCGCCACCTCGAAGAAGCTCCGCTCCTCCACCGGGCCGCCCAAGCCGCCCACGTCGTCGTAGCCCCACCAACGGTTCCGGTCCCCATCCAGTACCAGGGCATTGTAGGCGGGGATGTCCGCCTCCGTCAGGGCGGAGAGGGTCAGCCGCTCCGTTTTCAGCTCCGGGATCTGGGAGACGTGACGCAGCAGCTCGTTCTGGGGCTCAAAGCGGTACTTGGGCGCCAGTTTTGCCGGGCCGTACTGGAGCTTGGAGGTCCGCAGTCCCCGGTCCGCCGCATCATCCTCCCGGTTGATCCACTGGCAGCCGTCACCAAAGGCGTCGGCAAAGGCCTGGACCAGCGTGGGATAGACGCCGGTATAGGAGTAGAGCGCCTTTTCGATGTGGATGATGAGGGTGTCTCCGCATTTTTCCGCCAGGGACAGGGCAATGAGCTTCTCCCCATCGAACATGCCGCCGGCGAGGAAGCAGGGTCTGCCCACCAGCGTCAGCATTTTCTTGGCCAGTTCCAGCTCATCCCGCGCCTTGGCGTTGTCCCCCTTGGGAAACTCCGCTTCATAGTCCGCCCAGAATCGGGCGATGACGTCCTTGTCCTCCGCCGTCAGCGGCCGGAACTCCGCATCCGGCCACTTCGAGCGGAACTTATTGATGTGGTTGCGCTGACCGGAATAGCGCCGCCCGGCAAAAAACTGCAGATCTTCCCGGTAGTAGATATAGTCCCGCCAGGTGCGCACATCACTGACGGAAACATACGGATACCGGGCCAGCAGATGGGCAGCCTTGGTCTCCGGCACCACAGAGATCACCAGAGGGATCCCCTGCTCCAGGCAGTCTGTCTCAATGGCCTCCAGAGCGGCGTCCTCATCGCCCTCGGGCCCTGCAACCGGGTAATCGAACACCACCTGTCCATTGATGCAGTTGCGCACCACCAGGCAGCCTGCCGCCTCGGCCCAGGCCGGGTGCAGGCTCTTTTTCCACATGAGCTTCGTTCCCACGGAGTACTCGCAAAGTCCGTAATCACAGGTTTCGTAGTACTTGCGCAGCTTGTTTCCGTCCTGTCGGGTCACTGGTTTGAACTGTAACATAAGGTCCTTCCTTGTCCTTCATTGTGAAAAAAATGTCTTTGTACGGCAAACATTTTCTTGACGCAGTCTTTGAGAAGTAGTATGGTTAAAAGAGAATTCGAATTGAGAAAGAGGGGAATTTTATGGAAAACAAACGAGACAGTTGGGGCAGCAACCTAGGATTTATCCTGGCTGCCGTAGGCTCCGCCGTTGGCCTCGGAAACATCTGGGGCTTCCCGTACAAGATGGGCAAATCCGGCGGCTTCACCTTCCTCATCGCATATCTGCTCCTGGCCGTTTTTGTTGGTTTCGTGGTTATGATCAGCGAGCTGGCCATGGGCCGTCACGTAGGAAAAGGCGTCATCGGATGCTATCACACGCTCTCCAAAAAGTTCAAGTGGGTGGGCTGGCTGGCCGTCTTCTCCCCATTCATCATCATGAGCTTCTACTCGGTTCTCGGCGGCTACTGCATCGAGTACATGGCCCTGAACATGAGCAACCTGGCCTTTGCCGGCGCGGAGATCTCCACCGGCGCGGACCTCTTCACCTCCATGCTGATGAATCCCTTCGGCAATGTGATCTTCACGATCTTGTTCCTGGTGATCTGCTATCTGGTGAACCGGGGCGGTATTTCCGGCGGTATTGAGAAGTTCAACAAGGTGGGCATGCCGGCGCTGTTCGTCATGCTGGTCATCGTCATCATCCGCTCCCTGACGCTGGACGGCGCTGTGGAGGGACTCAAGTTCATGTTTGTCCCCGGCTATGCGGTGGAGGGCGGCTTCATTGAGGAGGCCCCCAACTTCATCACCGTGCTGGCCACCGCCGGCGGCCAGATGTTCTTCTCGCTGTCCCTTGCCATGGGCGTCATGTTTACCTACGGCTCCTACCTCAGCAAGAAGGAGAACCTGGTGAAAAACGCCGCCCTGATCGTGTTCTCCGATACGTTGGTGGCTCTGATGGCAGGTCTGGCCGTCATTCCCGCCGCCGTGGCGATCTCCGGTCCCAGCGCCACTCTCAGCGGCCCGAAGCTGCTGTTCATCACGCTGCAGGACGTGTTCAATGCCATGGGCACTGCCGGACCGCTGTTCGGTGTGCTGTTCTATCTGCTGGTCCTCATCGCCGCTCTGACGTCCGCCGTGTCTCTGGTGGAGGTGGTGACCACCTTCTTCCTGGACCGGGCGGAAGAGAAGGGCAAAAAGGGCAACCGTTCCAAGGTGGTTTTGATCGTGTGCCTTGCCATTTTGGTGGAGGCGTCCATTGTGGCCATCGACGGCCTGGGCGCCGGAGGTCTGGGCGAGAGCCTGGGCAGCGGCCTGCCGGTCCCCTTCAAGGAGGCCGCAGCCACCGTTCTGGCGGACGGCACGGTGCAGTATGCCGGCTGGAACGACTGCTGGCTGGACTTCATGGACGTCTTGTCGGAAGGCATCGCCATGCCGTTGGGTGCGCTGCTGATGAGTTTGATGGTGGCCTGGGAGGTCAAACCCAAGCTGGTGCTGGACGAAGTCCGGATCGGCAGCAGTGCCAAGATCGACACCTTCTACAAGATCTGCATCTACATCATCACCCCGCTGGGCATGCTGCTGGTGCTGCTGGGTCAGCTCAACGACTTCGGCATCCTGAAGATCTTCGGCTGAGGCCGGTCGTGCATTGAGCATACGGCAGCGGCGCAGATCCGTCAATCGTATTTGCAACTGATACGCGTACAAGCGGCGTCCGGATCCCGGGCGCCGCTTTTCTGCGGTCCCAGCGCCTGGAAATGGAGAAGGAGCGTCGGCCCGGCAGGACCAGATGCTCCTTCTCTCTTGTCCAAGGAAGGCGCGCCCTCCCGTTTTTTCAGTTCATCTGCTTGCGGCGGCTGAGGTTCATGGTACCGTCCTGCATGCTGTTGAGATCATCCAGGCTCTTGCCGGTACCCAGGGCCACGCAGGAGATGGCGTCCTCGGCAATGACGGTGTGGATACCGGTGCGGGCGGTGACCAGCTTATCAAAGCCGGAGACCAGGCTGCCGCCGCCGGTCATGACGATGCCGTTGGTGGAGATGTCCGCCACCAGCTC
>CALXDH010000037.1 GCA_944387015.1 uncultured Oscillospiraceae bacterium | reverse complement strand
AGGAGGTAGAAATCTTCTACCGCTTCATCGGCAAAATTGATTGAATGACACCAATATCTTTAAGTATGTGATACCGGAAAGGCCCAGCCGGACCTGGAGACGTTGGAGCAGATCGCAGTGGTCCTAGGCGTGGAAGTGACGGAGCTCATCTACGGCACCCCCCAGTCTCCCAATCTGCGGGAGCTGAAGCAAAAATGGGCCGTCATCGGCGGGGCTTTGGTGTCCGTCATTGCTGCTCTGCTTTTTTTCCTGGGCTATTTTGATTATCTGGGCACCTGGAACGGAGGGTTTTCTTATCAATATGACGATTTGGACTACGCACTTTCCTTTTCAGAACTTCCTGGAACATACAGCGTAGACATCGACCTAGAACATCCGGAAAGCAACATTGGAAAGGTTCTCTATGAGGACGAGAGCGGCTGCCGTATTATCGTGGATGAGGTGTTCCAAGCGGATGGCCCTCACTCATGGGTCATCTCTTTTCTCGCGGAGGGCACCTGCCGCCAAAGCGGCAGCAAGCTGGTCACTCCAGCAGTGGAGCGCCCCGCCGGAAAGCGCAGCGGTTTATTCAGCAGCGACTTTGCCGCAGCGCTGACCACCACTGCGGACGGTGTTTCCTGGCCCGGAAAGTTCCGTGGGATGGCGGGTCTCCAAAAAAAGGGCAACCAGACCGATTACTATCTCTTTCACGCCGTTTTTAACTCCAACAACGGCACCAGTTCAGGATTTCCCAGGACAATCCAGGATCAAACCGTCACCGTCACTCTGGAAGGGCTGACCTGCTTTGCCACCATTCGGGAGTAAACGGGACTTTTCTTTCAAAAGCAGAAGTTTTCTCTCAAAACTTGTTGACAAATCAAATTTCCACTGATATACTTGTTAAGCCGCTTTGAATGGGTCTAAAGTGTCTTTTCGGAGACCGCCCCCGACAGCGAGCCCGTAGTGAAGGAGTTGAAACAAACAATGAACGCAATCATCGTGACCGGCGGCAAGCAGTACAAGGTGGCCGAGGGCGACGTGGTCTACATCGAGAAGCTGGACCAGGAAGCCGGCGACACCGTCAAGTTCGACCAGGTACTGGCTGTCATCGACGGCGAGAAGGCCACCTTCGGCACCCCCGTTGTGGAGGGCGCTTCCGTGGAGGCCAAGATCGTCAAGAACGGCAAGGGCAAGAAGATCCGCATCTTCAAGTACAATGCCAAGAAGGGTTACCGCAAGCGTCAGGGCCATCGCCAGCCTTACACCAAGGTTGAGATCGCCAAGATCTCTGTCTAAGCATGACCACTGTCACGTTTCGCATGGAGGGTGACCGGATCACCGGTTTTGATTCCCAGGGCCACAGCGGCTACGCCGAGTCCGGTTCGGACATCGTCTGCGCCGCCATCACCAGCGCCATCCGCCTGGTGGAGGCCACCGTCAACGACGTGCTGGGTCTTGCGGCATCCGTGAAGATCCGGGAGGAATCGGCAACCATCTCCCTGCGGCTGCCCGGGGGCCTGGACCCCACAGCCGAGAGCACCTGTCAGGCGCTGATGACGGGACTGATGGTCTATTTTGCCCAGCTCCATGACGAGTACCCCGACAATATCGAAGTTCTGGAGGACGATTGAGCTCCTCCCCATCTAAAATCTTTCAGAAAGGATGGTCCGTATCATGATTCGTATTGGTCTTCAGTTCTTCGCCCACAAAAAGGGCGGCGGCTCCACCAAGAACGGCCGTGACTCCGAGTCCAAGCGCCTGGGTCCCAAGCGCGCCGATGGTCAGTTCGTCCAGGCTGGCAACATCCTGGTTCGTCAGCGCGGCACCCACATTCACCCCGGCGTGAACGTGGGCAAGGGCAGCGACGATACGCTGTTCGCCACCGTCAGCGGCACGGTTCGCTTCGAGCGGCTGGGCAAGGATCGCAAGCAGGTTTCTGTTTACGAGGCTGAGTAATGGACACGAGAAAGCTCCGGACGGTTTGTCCGGAGCTTTTTTACGTACGCTTCCCTTCCCGCGCTCTTGACGCCCTTTTCCTTTTTGGCTAGAATAGAGAAAATCGGGAACCGTAACAACAACGACGACACGAGAGGTAGAAGATGGCAACATCATTCATCGATAAGGCCCGCATCACCGTCAAGGCGGGCAACGGCGGCAACGGCGTGGTGGCCTTCCACCGGGAGAAGTACGTGGCCGCCGGCGGCCCGGACGGCGGCGACGGCGGCCGGGGCGGCTCCATCATTTTGCAGGTGGATGACAACATGTCCACCCTGATGGACTTCCGCTATAAACGCAAATATGTGGCTCCCAATGGCATGGACGGTCAGGGCGCCCGCCGCAGCGGCAAGGACGGCGCGGACCTCGTGATCCGGGTCCCCCGGGGCACACTGGTCCGGGACGCCGAGAGCGGCGAGATCATCAAGGATATGAGCAGCAAGGAACCCTTCGTCCTCTGCAAGGGCGGCCGGGGCGGCTGGGGCAACATGCACTTCGCCACCCCCACCCGTCAGGTGCCCCGCTTCGCCAAAGCGGGCCTGCCCGGCGAGAGCCACGACGTCATTCTGGAGCTCAAGCTCCTGGCGGATGTGGGCCTCATCGGCTTTCCCAACGTGGGCAAGTCCACCCTGCTCTCCGTAGTCTCCAAGGCCCAGCCCAAGATCGCCAACTACCACTTTACTACGCTCTATCCCAATCTGGGCGTTGTATATGTGGACGAGGGCGTCAGCTTTGTCATGGCAGACATCCCCGGCATCATCGAAGGTGCCAGCGAGGGTGCTGGCCTGGGCCATGACTTTTTGCGGCATGTGGACCGCTGCCGCCTGCTGGTGCATGTGGTAGACGTGTCCGGCAGCGAGGGCCGGGACCCGGTGGCGGACTTTGACGCCATCAACGCCGAGCTCAAGCAGTACAGCCCGGACCTGGCGGAACGGCCCCAGATCGTGGCGGCCAACAAGGTGGACATTCTGGAGGACCCCTCCAATCTGGAGCGGCTGCGCTCCCATGTGGAATCCCTGGGCTACACCCTCTATGAGATCTCCGCCGCGGCCCATCAGGGCACCCGGGAGCTGGTGAAGAAGGTGGCGGAGATGCTCTCCGTCCTGCCCCCGGTGACCGTCTACGAGCCGGAGTACGTCCCCAAGCCCCCGGTGATCGACACCTCCGCTCCCCTGGACATCCAGCGGGCCGACGACGGCACCTGGCTGGTGGAAGGTCCCTGGCTCCAGCGCCTCATGGGCAACGTCAACTTCAGCGACTACGAGAGCCGCATGTGGTTCGACAAGGCCCTGCGGGAGTCCGGTCTTTTCCAGCGTCTGGAAGAGATGGGCATTCAGGACGGCGACACCGTCTCCATGTACGACTTTGAATTTGAATACCAGCGCTGATGCAAGGCGGCGGGCCGATGGCCCGCCGCCTTTTCTGCACCGGAGACAGTGTCTCCGGTCTTTTTTCGGATCAGTCAGCCCCGGCCTTCTTTGAGAGCCGGTGCCGTTGTCCCCTCTCCCCCTCAGATGTCCAGGGAGAAGGACGCCTTCATCATCCCCTCGTGGGGGCCTTCGGCAAACCATTGAACGATCTCGTCCAGCGCCTCCCGGGACACATAGTCCCCGCCGTTTCGGAACAGCTCCACCATCTCCCGGTCCTGCTCCGTGGCAGCATCCCCCTTGGCCTGGATCTTTTTCTCCACAGACCGGCCCATGTGGCGCATCAGGAACTTCTGGATGCCCCGGAGCTTTTCCGGTGCATAGCCGCCCCGCAGGTAGAAGATCCGGGCACCGTGGTCGCTGAAGCCTCCGTTGATCTTGGCTTCCGTCCACAGGTCACCGTTTCCGGTGGGATTCATGCCCACGATGGCCACGCCCCGGATCACATACCGCTCAATGAGCGCATCCAATCCCTTGACTGTTCCGGCTTCCAGACAGCCCATATAGAAAATCTCACTGTGGGCAGGCACCTCTTTGGCTGCTTCCTTGGCGGACCAGGCCGGCACACCGGTGGCCTCCGACAGCAATTCGGCGTATCGTTTCGTAAATCCCGTCCGGGATGTATAGACAATGGCTCTCATGCAATGTGCTCCTCTCTTTTACCTGCCGGCGGGATCGTCCTCCGGCGTTTTCTTTCGTCCCCACTTCCGGCCCGGCTTTTTCTCCGTGCCCTCCTGGATCCCCTCCAGAACCATGCGGAAATTGCTCATGAAAAGCAGCTTCATAAATGCCAAAAGGCCGTCCCGGGTTTCCTTGTCCAGGTCCTTCATGGCCTTCACCATGGCGCCGGCAGCCTTGAAACTGTCGGATTGCAGGTCCCGCAGCGTCACGGCACCGGAGGCCGTGAGCACGGTGAAAAGCGCATCTACAAACCGCTCCCGCTGTTCCACACTCATGCCCTGGACCCAGCTTCGGAGTTTGAGATCGCTGAGGTGGGCCTGGCGGGTCATCTGCCGCAGTGTCACGAAATGGTTTCCCATGACCTGCCAGGAAAAGCCGTCGTGCTGGAGAAATCCCAGCTGGTCGCTGTCCACCACGGTATAGGACTCCTCATGCTCCAGCAGCATCCCCACCACTGAGGATTTTGGAACAATGGAGTAGATCCTCTCCTCCAGACGGCGGTGCTGGGGCAGATCCAGCAGATCCTCGTGAAAGCCCGGGCCGTCGTTGGACCACACCGCGGCGATCCGCCGCTGCACCGCTGCCGGACAGAACACCCCTGCGTACACCGCCAGGTTCCCGCCCTTGGAGTGGCCGCCCAGCCGCAGCTTCCGCCGGGGATACTGCCGGGCCACCTCCGTGAGATACGCCACCGCCTTTTTCTGGGCAGGCACCTCCGGCATGCAGGCAAGATCAAAGTCCTCTTTCCACCCCGCCAGAGTGTCGTCAGTTCCCCGGAAGGAGAGGTAGCACAGGCCGTCCCCGGTCTCAATGGTCAGCGCCGCGAACTGTTCTCCCTTCCCCACATCCAGATGATCCACAAAGCAGCTGAGCTTCATGTCCCGAAAGCGGGGCGCGGCAGCCATTTTCCGGAGCATCTCCGGGATGGCGTCCGGCACCAGCACACCCATGTCGATCTTCTCCCCTGCCGGGAACCGGGCGAAAAATGTATCCGCAGCCTGACTCAGCGGTACGCCTTCCCCCTGCCCCGGCGGCGGGACGATCCCGCCGAAATCCACGAACGACAGCTCCGCCAAAATCAGATTGTCCACCTCGTTGAACGGAGATTGCCGCAGCGTCAGGTCTCCCCGCCAGTCCAGATAATCCAGAAGGTTTGCCATGGGCCGCCTCCTTTGCGCACAGTTTCACTGCCTTTATTATATGCAGGATCGCCGCCGCATACAAGATGCCTTTCAATTTTCCGGTCTATTTCGGACGGGCCGTTCATAGTCTCTACCATCACGACCGAGAGGTGACGACATGACGACTCAGACCCGCAACGAGGTGCTGCTGGAGGGAACTCCTCTGGACGCTCCGCAGTTCTCCCACGAAAACCACGGCACCCGCTTTTACCGCTTTTTCCTGGAGGTCCCCCGCCTGTCCGGTACGCCGGACACCCTGCCGGTCCTGCTGCCGGAGGTTTTGCTTCCACAGATCCCCGGGAACGGCCCCCTGCAGATCCGGGGACAGCTGCGCTCCTTCAACAACCGCAGCGGCGTGGGCAGCCGATTGGTTCTGACGGTATACGCACTGGACATTCAGCCAGGCGCGGGAGAGGCCTGCAACCAGATCTTTCTCACCGGTTCCTTATGCAAGCCGCCGGTCTTCCGGCGGACACCGCTGGGCCGCAGCATCTGCGATCTGATGCTGGCTGTCAGCCGCCGCTACGGCCGGGCGGATTATCTGCCGGTCATCACCTGGGGCCAGCTGGCGGTGCAGGCCAGCCGTCTGACGGTAGGCGATCCGGTGGCCCTGGAGGGACGGGTGCAGAGCCGGGTCTACCACAAAGTCACCGAAGAGGGCACGCTGGAACGGGTCGCCTATGAGGTCTCGGTGATGCACCTGCTGGAAACCGAAGCGGCGGAGTCCCAATCCGCACCCCCGCAATTTTAAGCCAACCGCTTGCTTCACCGGAGACAATCCGCTGGAAAGCAGCACGGCTTGCCGCTCTCAGCGCGGCAAAATACGTTCTGAACCCCCAATCTTCCATAAACAGTCGTGCCCCGGGCAAAAGCCCGGGGCATTCGTTATTTGGTGGGAAAACCGAATTTTCCCCGCATGGAGAACAAAAACCTTAAAAAGCCCTCAGGATAGGGAATGAAGCGGCCGTCCGCCGCCATGGCCTCCGCCTCCTCCAGCGTCACCCAACGCACCTGGGCCACCTCTTCCGGCTGGAGCTTCAGGGCCTTCAGGTCCACATCCCGCTCCACCAGGAAGAAATCATCAAATCCCTGGGGAAAGTTTACGCTCAGTGTGGCCCGCACGCCTGTCAGGTCCAGAGGATACCCCAGTTCCTCCCGGCACTCCCGCTCCGCCGCCATACGGCTGTCCTCCCCGGCGTCCACGCCGCCGGCAGCGGACACGTCCCACCGGTCCGGCCAGATCACCTTGCAGGAAGTCCGCTGCTGGACCAGCATCCGCCCGTCGGGGGCAAAGATGCAAACGTGCACCACCGTCCGGTACTCCCCCGGCCCCTTGTGCCCATAGCGTTCCGCCGTCTTTCCCAGAGGGATCCGGTTTTCATCGTACAGATCTACCAACTCCATGTTCTGCTCCTTACTGGCGCCGCGCTGTCTCGTAATCGTCGCCCCGACGATAGAAGGGGCAGTCCCCGTTGGCTCCACGGAGAAACCGCTCCATCTCATCCTCGTCCAGATCCATCGTACAAAACCAGGCGTCTACCTCATCGTCATAATCGTAATGGACGCACTCTTCACAATTGCCTGCCATACCTTCACCTCTCACAATAAGATCGCATAGATGCCGTCGATCATCAGCTTCCGCCGGATCACCAGCTCTTCCAGCGTACTTCGGCACTCCTTGGGAGCCGCCCAGCACATGCCGCATCCGGCGGAGATGGCCCGGGGGACCGGGATCAGCCGTCCCGGCACGTTTTCCTCCCGGCAGGCCGCTTCCATGGCCATGGAGGCAGAGGTGGTGGGAAAAGTCACCACGCATTTCTCTGTTTTTTCCCGCATGTCACCGAGCCTCCCGGGCCAGGACAGCAACCGCCCGGGCCGCTTCGTCGGTCTCCTCCTCCGTGCTGGCCCAGCACCAGGAAAACCGCACCGCGCCGCGCTCCGTGGTGCCCAGTGCCCGGTGGAGCCGGGGCGCACAGTGGGCACCGGGACGGGTAGCGATGCCAAACCGTTGGGACAGCTCATCGGACACCTCACCGGAATCCATACCATCGATATTCAGCGACACGATAGGTGCCCGCTCCGGTGCCGACCAGTCTCCGTAGACCGTGACGCCGGGGATGTCCCGCACCGCCTCATAAAACCGGCGGGAAAGCCCCGCCTCATGGCGGCGGATGGTATCCCAGCCCACTTCGGCGCCGTAGTCCAGCGCGGCACTGAGTCCCGCCAGGCCATGGCTGTTGAGGGTCCCGGCTTCCAGCCGGGTGGGATAGTCCATGGGCTGTGTTTCCGAATAACTGTGGACCCCGGTGCCGCCCACCAGCAGCGGCCGGATCTCCACTCCTGTTCCCACGCACAGTCCGCCGGTACCCTGAGGGCCCAGCAGGCTCTTGTGGCCGGTGAAACACACCACGTCGATGTGCTGGCGTTCCATATCAATGGGAAACGGCCCCGCCGTCTGGGACGCGTCCAGCACGAACAGCAGCCCGTGATCACGGCAGAACGCCCCTACCCGCTCCACATCCAACACGTTTCCGGTGAGATTGGAACCGTGGGTACAGACCACCACCTTGGTATTGGGCCGCAGCAGACGTTCAAACGCCTCATAGTCCAGCCGGCCCTGCCGGTCCGCAGGGACAAAGTCCACCTCCGTCCCCGCAGCCCGCAGGCGGTACAGGGGCCGGAGCACGGAGTTATGGTCCCAGTCGGTTGCGATCGCATGATCCGCCGGCCCCAAAAGGCCGTAGAGCGCCGTGTTGAGGGCCTGGGTGGCGTTGATGGTAAAACATACCCGATCCGGCGCAGGACCCCCCAGCAGCGAGGCGATCTTTGCCCGCACCGCGTAGACGGTCCGAGCCGCCGAAAGGGCATCGGCGTGGGTCCCCCGGCCGCAGTTGCCAAAGCCCTCCATCGCCTCCAACACCGCCTGGGTCACCCCCGGCGGCTTGGGCCGGGTTGTGGCGGCATTATCCAGATAGATCACGGCTTGATCACCTTCCCGGCAGTGGCCAGGCGCTCCACAATATCATACATATTGGTGACACCGCCCACCGCCAGACGGTCCGTCAGGCCGTAGAAGTTCAGGCAGGTGCCGCAGGTCAGGATCTCCACGCCCTGGGCCTCCAGCTTCTTGAGGTCCTCCAGCACCGGGGAGCCCTCCACCGTCAGGTGGGCGCCGCCGTTATAGAAGAGGATCGTCTTGGGCAGCTGCGGCAGCTGGCCCACTGCGAACAAAAAGCCCTTCATCAGCGTCCGGCCCAGCTCCTCACTGCCCCGCCCCATGGTCTCGGTCTCCACTGCCACCAGCAGATCGCCCCGGGCATCAGGGATACAGGCCGGCGCCGGCTCCTCCATGGGAGCCTCTCCCTTGGGGTCCGTCACTTCCATCCGAACGGCAAATTCCCGCTCGCCTACTTTTTCCGCCTGGACCGGAAGATGATTTCCTGCAGCCATCCGGGTGAGGTTCTGCACGGCGATCTCATTGTCCACCCGCACCTCCAGCGTTCCCGGCTCCGTCATGGCCCGCAGGGCACGGGTGGCCTTCACTACCGGAATCGGGCACTGTTCTCCCACTGCGTTGACAAGAATGTTTTTCATGGATTGTTCCTCCCCCTGTTTTTTCGGCCGCTTTTTCCTGACCGGTATGGTTTTCTTTATTTTACCATAGTCGTTTGCTTTTACAAGAGGAAACGCTTTTTACCGTTTGAAACAGATTCCTTCTTTTAAGGGGAGCCTGGGCCTAAAAGAGGTGTCCCAGGACACATGATCGCCCAGGCCCAAAACATGAATTCCGTTTGTTTTGCCCTTTTCCCTCAAATTTCTTGACAGCATCCGCATCAGCACGTAAAATAAAACGAGTTCCGCGGCAGAAGCGTCTGCCGCCCATACACTGAAAGATCCGAGGCCAAGATCAATGATGAAAACACCTTTTGTCACAAAAGAACAGCTGGACGCCATTACCGCCCAGTATCCCACTCCGTTCCATATCTATGATGAAGCAGGCATCCGTGAAAATGCCCGCCGCCTGCGTGAGGCCTTCTCCTGGAACCCCGGCTATCGGGAGTACTTTGCTGTCAAAGCCACCCCCACTCCCGCCATTTTGAAGATCCTGAAGGAAGAGGGCTGCGGCTGCGACTGCTCTTCCCTCACGGAACTGCTGATGTCGGAAAAATGCGGCATTACCGGCGAAAACATCATGTTCTCTTCCAATGATACACCGGCGGAGGAATTCCAGCTGGCGGACAAGCTGGGTGCCATCATCAACCTGGACGATCTGACGCTGGTGGACTATCTGGAACAGTCCATCGGACACATCCCCCAGAAGATCTGCTGCCGCTACAATCCCGGCGGCGTGTTCACCCTCAGCGAGACCCGGGAGGGTTTCCAGGTCATGGACAATCCCGGCGATGCCAAGTACGGTATGACCCGCGCCCAGATCGCCGAGGCCTTTACCCGCCTCCATGCCATGGGCGCCAAGGAGTTCGGCATCCATTCCTTCCTGGCCTCCAACACGCTTTCCAACGCCTACTATCCCGCCCTGGCGCGGATTTTGTTCCAGCTGGCGGTAGATCTGCAAAACGAGACCGGCGTGCATATCACGTTCATCAATCTCTCCGGCGGTATCGGTATCCCCTATCAGCCGGACCAGCCCGCAAATGACATCGCCGCCATCGGTGACGGTGTGCGCCAGGCGTATGAAGAGATCCTGGTCCCCGCCGGTATGGGTGATGTGGCGCTGTACACGGAACTGGGCCGGTTCATGCTGGGGCCCTACGGCCACCTGGTGACCCGCGCCATCCATGAAAAGCACATCTATAAGGAGTACATTGGTGTGGATGCCTGTGCCTGCAACCTGATGCGTCCTGCCATGTATGGTTCCTACCACCACATCACGGTCATGGGAAAGGAAGACCAGCCCTGCAACCATAAGTATGACGTGGTAGGCGGGCTTTGCGAAAATAACGATAAATTTGCTGTGGATCGGATGCTGCCCAAAATTGACATGGGTGATCTGCTGGTGATCCACGACACCGGTGCCCACGGCTTCTCCATGGGTTACAACTACAACGGAAAGCTCCGCTCCGCAGAACTGCTGCTCCGTCAGGACGGCAGTGTGGAACTGATCCGGCGGGCAGAAACGGTGGAAGATTATTTCCGCACGCTGGTTTGGTAACTGCGGACCATTTCAATATCTGCTTTGCATTCCGCAAACAAGCGGCCGCCTTCTATAAGGCGGCCGCTTGTTTGCTGTTTATTGTTTATTTGGGGGAGACTGTGGTGTAAACACATGCACCTCTCGCCCGGTTGATTCGTCTGCCGGAACTTGGTTTATCGGGTGGGGATGATCTCGATCCAGTAGCCATCCGGATCGGTGACAAAATAAATCCCCATGGCAGGATTTTCAAAGCAGATACAGCCCATCTCCTCATGCTTTTTATGGGCAGCCTCATAGTCATCGGCCCGCAGTGCCAAATGGAACTCGCACTCGCCCAGATCATACTTTTGGGGATGATCCCGCAGCCATGTCAGTTCCAGGCGGAAATCCGTTTTTCTGTCTCCCAGATAGACGATGACAAAGCTGCCGTCCGCCGCCTCTTTGCGCTCTCCCACCGGCTCCAGGCCCAGGGCATCCTTGTAAAACCGTAAAGAGGTCTCCAGATCCGCCACATTAAAATTAAAGTGATTAAAGGTCAGCATATGTTCCTCCTCCGCGCTCCAGCGCATATTTCCGTAAGTGGAAAACCTGCACTCAGTATAACACGGCTCTCCAAACACAGGCAAGTCCCGAACGCATGTCACGAAACAGCATTTTCACAGCTTTGCTCCCCTCTTCAAAAATTACCGCAAAAAGGAAGCATATCTGGCCGCATTCGACACAAACTAGGCTCGCGATACCCAATGACCCACGCGCAAAACAAAGTATGATTGATGAAAAAGGAGAAACCTAATATGAGCAGCAAGAACAATAACAAGATCAACGTTCCCGAGGCCCGTGCCGCTATGGATAAGTTCAAGATGGAGGCTGCCGCTGAGGTTGGCGTCAACCTGAAGGAAGGCTACAACGGCGACCTGTCCTCCCGCGAGGCCGGTTCCGTGGGCGGCCAGATGGTCAAGAAGATGATCGAGTCCTACGAGAAGAACCTGTAATCGTTTCCCCCATGGATCAAGAGGGCGCCGGTAATACCGGCGCCCTCTTTTCCGTTCCGCCGCCCCCAAGACCCGATCGCGCACTGCCGTCCTCCCTGCAGATCCCGGCTGCCTGCAGGCTCCTTTGCACCTGCACGGCCAGAGGATTGACAGATTCCGTTTCCATGGTAAAATAGAAAAGCGTTTTGAAATGCCGCGAAACTGGCCATCACAGCCAATTCCGGGCATTTTTGCAGTAAAAAGATAAGTGCAGCTGACTTCTGGCATCTCACAGTTCTCAAAGCATAACAGGGAGGTTTTTTTCGTTGCAGAGAAATTTTCATTTGGACCAAATGCGCGTGATCGCCTGCATCATGGTCATCGCCATCCACGTCTGCAATATCTATAACCGGGCGTTTCCCGATCTGCCCCATACGGACTATATCATTGCAGCACTGATCAACGCCGCGTCGCGAGTCTCCGTCCCCATCTTCTTTATGATCAGCGGCGCCCTGATGGCAGGCCGCACTCCCGATTTGGAAAAGAGTTTGAAGCGGTTTTTCAAGTTCCTGGCCATCACCGTTTTCTGGTGCGTGTTCTACTGGGTCTGGGGCCGCGTCTATCTGCAGAAGAGCTATGACTTCCATGATCTTCTCACCGTCCCCACCAGCAAGCATCTGTGGTACTTATACGCCCTGCTGGCTATTTATCTTGCCCTGCCGCTGATCCAGACCCTGATCCGCAATCTGTCCGACAGGATGCTCAATTATCTGCTGATCCTTTTCGGAATCTCCGTGTTCGGCGGGTATCTGCTGGACTTTATCTCTGTCCCCATTCAGTATCCCATCGCGCTGATCGCTGAAAACCAGTATCTGGGCTTCTTCATCCTAGGCTATGTGCTCTATCATCGGGAAATCCCCATCCGAACCGGAATCTGCGCTGCGCTGTTTACCGTCTCCGTCCTGCTGGTCACGGCGGGCACCTGCTGGAAGTCCTTCACCCACAATGCCCACAAAGATGTATATTTCCAATACCGAAACCCTCTCCTGGTTCTGGCAGCTGCCTGCGTATTTTTGATTTTGCTGCGGCTCCCCAAAAACGGTGTCCCCCGGGTCTGGGAGAAGTTCGTCCATCATGTGGCGGATAATTCCTTCGGCATCTACATCTTCCATGCGGTATTCCTGAACGCCATCGATCATGAGACGCACATGCCGGAGGTCCCGGCATGGTTCGGAATCGTGCTGTTCGTGGCGGTGATCTTCCTGCTCAGCGACCTCTCGGTAACGCTGTACAAGCGGGCGGTACGCGTGGTGCTGCCATCCCGTTCCCGGTAGCTTTTACTTATCAAAATACAAATCGAAAAAACGGGCCCCGGCTTTTGCCGGGACCCGTTTGTTTATCCTGTATTCAGAATGTTTATTGGCTGCTCTGCTGGATCTTTTCCAATTCTGAGCCCACCAGATCCGCCAAAGTGAACCGATCCACATAAGCATTCACGGCCGCATACAGTCCTGTCCAGAAATCCAGTGCAGCACAGGCGTCGCTGCGCTCGCAGCGGTTTTCCTCTCCTTCCAGACAGGCCACCGGCGCAAGATCCCCCTCCGTCAGCCGCAGGATACTGCCCACCGTATACGACTCCGGTGACTTTGCCAGGCGATACCCGCCCTGAGGTCCCCGCCCGCTGAGAAGCATTCCGGCCTTGCTGAGCATTCCGGCAATCTGCTCCAGATATTTGACAGAGATTCCCTGCCGCTGTGCCGCATCCCGCAGGGCTACATAGCCCTCCTTTTGATGGATCGCCACATCGATCATCAGCCGCAGGGCATAGCGGCCTTTGGTAGATATTTTCATCTTGTGCCGCCTCCTTTTCCTGTGATTATTGTGCCATAGGATCTGCACAGATGCAAGGGCCGATTTGACATTCCTTTCGGATTTTCGTACAATAAAATCAATTTTGAGAGAGGAGCGCAAACCATGGACTATGCAAAGGAATCCCTGCGCCTGCACTATGAATGGAAGGGCAAGCTGGAAATGACGCCCCGGGCCGCCGTGGACAGCAAGGAGGCGCTGTCCCTGGCCTATACCCCCGGCGTGGCGCAGCCCTGCCTGGAAATTCAGAAGGACGTCAGCAAAAGCTATGAACTGACCCGCCGGTGGAACACTGTGGCAGTGGTCACCGACGGCTCCGCTGTTCTGGGCCTGGGCGACATCGGACCGGAGGCCGGCATGCCGGTAATGGAGGGCAAATGCGTCCTCTTCAAGGCATTCGGCGGTGTGGATGCCATTCCCCTCTGCGTCCGGAGCCAAAATGTGGACGACATCGTCAACACCGTTGCTCTGCTGGCCGGTTCCTTCGGCGGTGTGAATCTGGAGGACATCTCCGCTCCCCGGTGCTTTGAGATTGAAGAAAAGCTCAAGGCCCGCTGCGACATTCCCATTTTCCATGACGACCAGCACGGCACTGCCGTCATCACCCTGGCCGGTCTCACCAACGCCCTGAAGGTGGTGAACAAGCGCCCGGAAGAGGTCCGCATCGTTATCAACGGCGCCGGCGCCGCCGCCGTTTCCATTACAAAGCTGCTGCTCTCCGCCGGATTCCAGGATATTACGCTCTGTGACCGCCGGGGCGCCATCTACGAGGGCCGGGCCGACGGCATGAACTGGATCAAGGAGGAGATCGCCCGAAAGACCAACCGCTCCAAACGTTCCGGCATGCTGGCAGATGTCCTGGCGGGCGCCGATGTGTTTATCGGCGTATCCGCTCCCGGCGTGGTCACCACCGATATGGTGCGGACCATGGCCCGTGATGCCATCCTCTTCGCCTGCGCCAATCCCACCCCCGAGATCTTTCCGGATGACGCCAAGGCCGGCGGCGCGGCGGTGGTGGCCACCGGCCGCAGCGACTATCCCAACCAGATCAACAATGTTCTGGCCTTCCCCGGCATCTTCCGGGGCGCTCTGGACGCCCGGGCCAGCGACATCAACGACGCCATGAAGATCGCCGCCGCCCACGCGCTGGCAGATCTCGTGGGAGACGATCTCTCCGCCGACTACATCATCCCCGCCGCCTTCGATCCCCGGGTCCGGGATGCCGTGGCCACTGCTGTGGAGCAGGCTGCCCGGGATTCCGGTGTGGCCCGGGTGTGACCGTGCTCACCGCCTGCTTCGGATCGGCTTTTGCAAATCTCTCCCGCTTCGTTTAAGCGATCCTTTGATCCGTCGCCTCCACAGAAAAAATGCCGGACAGACAAAAATTGTCTGTCCGGCGTTTTTCAGCGCCTGTGTACCCGCAGCCGCATCAGCAGGGAACGGGTGATGGTAGCCGCCAGCATGGCCCCCACCGAAAGAGCCGCGGCAAAGCCGATGGTATGCAGCAGTGTAGAGAGGAACAGATCCGTCTCCCCTGCCACACAATAGCGCATCGTATCATAAATACCGGCTCCCGGCACCAGCGGCAGCAGCGCCACCTGCAAATACCCTGTCACCGGGCAGCGGCGCAGACGGGCCATCACCTCGGAAAAGGCACTGATGACCATGGCCGCCAGGAAAGCGGCGCCAATGTCTGTCCCCGTCAGTGCAAGGGCCTCCAGATACGCCATCCAGCCCAACGCCGCGCCGAAGCCACAGATCCAAATGCCCCAGCCCTGGATGTTGAATACCGATCCGAAGCCCACACAGGCAAGGCCGGCCCACACGCAGGCCTCCCAGGCGCTGGCTGTCTGCATTCCATCATTGTGCACCTGTCCGATCACCAGCGGCAGCACTGTGCCCAGTGCGATAGCAGTGGCCACCAGAATGGCCTCCGCCGTGCGGTTGAGTCCGGAGATCAGGTCGCCTGCCATGATCTCCCGCATGGCATTGGTCAGCGCCATACCGGGCACCAGCGGCATCAGCGCGCCGATGGTGGCAGCCCAGAGGCTGACGCCGATCCCTCCCTGCACCAGCAGCAGCGCCGTGAACGACGCTGCGCCGGAACTGATGACCGTGCGGAAAAAGACATTGGATCCCAGTGCCGAACGGGCAAAGCCCAAAAGACACAGGCCTTCCGCCAGGCCCGCAAATGCCGCGCACACTCCATCCCGCGCCGAACCTCCGAAAAACAGGGAGAAAAAGCAAGAGGCCATCATATAACCCAGCAGCAGTACCACCGCAGCAGGGAACTGCCGGCGGTGGGCCTCCAGCTTCTCCACCCGTGCCAGCGCCTCTTCCAGCGGCGGGACTTCCCGGCACAGCTGACGGCACAGATCATTGCACCGCTCCAACAGTTCAATATCCGTCCCATGGGCCGGGATCCGGTACATCTGGGTGATGGGTTGGCCCTCCGGCGCAGTGACACTGACGATCAGGCAGTTGGGTATGGCAAAGACCTGGGCCTGTACTCCGTAGGCAGAGAGCAGCCGGCTGACCGACTCCTCCACCCGGTAGATCTCCGCTCCGCTCTCCATCAGCTTGCGCCCCATACTGGTCCCCAAATTCATAAGCTGATTATAATTCATCTCGCCATGGCCGGGACATCTGCCCCGGCCCTCCTTTTCTGTTTTGCAGCCGCACAGCGGCCCTCTGCTATTTTGGATAGCATTCCCGATTCTGTCAATCCCTCCCGCCAAAAATCTTTGGAATTGCAGAATTTTCCCTGCCGTGTAAAAAAAAGTTGAAATCCTTTCCCACTTGGTATATCATAGGATGGCATATGCAACTTACACACCATATTTTGTGTGATAGGATAATAGCCATACAAAATCTGCTACATATGAGAGTTTACGAGAGGTTGGGTTCGAGATCATGAATGTCATCAAGCGAAACGGGACGGAAGTTATTTTCGATCTCGCCAAAATCATCGCCGCCATCACCAAGGCCAATGATTCCGTGGAGGAAAACGCCCGCATGACGCCGATGCAGATCCAGCGCATTGCGGAATTCGTGGAATTGAGCTGTCTGAAAATGAATCGCTCCCCCTCTGTGGAAGAGATCCAGGACCTGGTGGAGTACCAGATCATGGCCCACGGGGCATACGAGGTTGCCAAAAATTACGTGACCTACCGCTACACCCGTTCCCTGGTCCGCCGGAGCAACACCACCGACGAGAAGATCCTCAGCCTCATCGAATGCTGCAACGAGGAGGCCAAGCAGGAAAACTCCAACAAGAACCCGGTGGTGAACTCCACCCAGCGGGACTATATGGCCGGCGAGGTCTCCCGGGATCTAAGCGAGCGGCTGCTGCTGCCCCCGGACATCGTGGAGGCTCACAAGGAGGGCATCATCCACTTCCATGACTCCGACTATTATGCGCAGCACATGCACAACTGTGATTTGGTGAACCTGGAGGACATGCTGCAAAACGGCACCGTCATCACCGGCACCCTCATTGAACGTCCCCACAGTTTCTCCACCGCCTGCAACATCGCCACCCAGATCATCGCCCAGGTGGCCTCCAACCAGTACGGCGGCCAGTCCATCTCCCTGGCTCATCTGGCGCCCTTTGTGGATGTGAGCCGGAAGAAGATCCGCAAGATCGTGGAGCAGGAGATGGCCACGCTGGGGATCCAGCCCTCGGAGGAGAAGATCCGGGATCTGGTGGAGACCCGCCTGCGGGACGAGGTACGCCGGGGCGTCCAGACCATCCAGTATCAGGTGCTGACGCTGCTGACCACCAATGGTCAGGCCCCCTTCGTGACGGTGTTCATGTATCTGGGCGAGGCCAAGAATGACCAGGAGCGCAAGGACCTCGCTCTGATCATCGAAGAGACGCTGGAACAGCGCTACCAGGGCGTCAAGAACGAGGACGGCGTGTGGATCACCCCCGCCTTCCCCAAACTCATCTACGTGCTGGAAGAGGACAACATCCACGAGGATTCCCCGTACTACTATCTCACCAAGCTGGCTGCCAAATGCACCGCCCGGCGGATGGTGCCCGACTATATCTCCGCCAAGAAGATGCTCGAACTCAAAGGCGATGTGTACACCTGCATGGGCTGCCGGTCCTTCCTGACTCCCGACCGGTTCACCGACGCAGGCATCGGCAACATCGCCAACGCCGGCAACTACGAGCCCGGCAAGCATAAGTACTACGGCCGGTTCAACCAGGGCGTGGTGACCATCAACCTCCCCGATGTGGCGCTTTCCTCCGGCGGAGATGTGGAGAAGTTCTGGTCCATCTTCGATGAGCGGCTGGAACTGTGCCACCGGGCGCTGCTGTGCCGCCACGAGCGGCTCAAGGGCACCCTCTCCGACGTTGCCCCCATTTTGTGGCAGTACGGTGCCTGCGCCCGGCTGAAAAAGGGCGAACCCATCGACGAACTGCTCTACCATGGCTATTCCACCATCTCTTTGGGCTATGCCGGTCTTTATGAATGCGTCAAATACATGACCGGCAAGAGCCATACGGACCCCGAGGCCACCCCCTTCGCCCTCTCCATCATGCAGCATATGAACGACGCCTGCAAAAAGTGGAAGGAAGAGAGCGACATCGATTTCTCCCTCTACGGCACGCCCCTGGAGTCCACTACCTATAAGTTCGCCAAATGCCTCCAGCGCCGTTTCGGCGTCATCGAGGGCATCACCGACAAGGGCTACATTACCAACAGCTACCATGTCCACGTCTCTGAGGAGATCAATGCCTTTGACAAGCTCAAGTTCGAGGCCCAGTTCCAGCACCTCTCCCCCGGCGGCGCCATCAGCTACGTGGAAGTGCCCGACATGCAGAACAACCTGGAAGCAGTGCTGCAGGTGATGAAGTTCATCTACGACAACATCATCTATGCTGAGCTCAACACCAAGAGCGACTACTGCCAGGTGTGCGGCTGGGACGGTGAGATCCAGATCGTAGAGGAAAACGGCAAGCTCATCTGGAAGTGCCCCAAGTGCGGCAACACCGACCAGGACAAGATGAACGTGGCCCGTCGGACCTGCGGCTACATCGGTACGCAGTTCTGGAACCAGGGCCGCACCCAGGAGATCCGGGACCGGGTGCTGCATCTGTAAAATTTCCCCAGTTTCCAAAACGGCCCCCGTCCTCGCGGCGGGGGCTTTTTGACAGGAGGCCGTGATGTATTACGGAGAGATCAAAAACTGCGACATCGCCAACGGTGAAGGGGTCCGGGTGACGCTGTTCGTCTCCGGCTGCACCAACCACTGCAAAAACTGTTTTCAACCCCAGACCTGGGCCTTTGACTACGGCCAACCCTTCACGGAAGAGACGGAGGCATTCCTCTTGGACCTGCTCGCCCCCGGCTATATCAACGGGCTGACGCTGCTGGGAGGAGAACCCTTCGAGCCGGAGAACCAGCGGTGCCTGGTGCCCTTTCTGCACCAGGTCCGGGCCACGTACCCCGACAAAACCATCTGGGGCTTCAGCGGCTTTACCTATGAAGAGCTGACCACCGACGGCACCCATCCCCGCTGCGAGGTGACGGATGAGATGCTTTCGCTGCTGGACGTGCTGGTGGACGGGCGGTTCGTGGAGGAGCTCAAGGACATTTCCCTGCGGTTCCGGGGCAGCTCCAACCAGCGCCTTATCGACCTGAATGCCAGCCGCCGGGCAGGACATCTGTGCTTTCTGCCAGACCGGACCTGATCGGATTTCTCTCTTCCTGCGCTGCAAAAGCCAACAGCCGCCGTCTGATGACGGCGGCTGTTTTGGTCTGTCCCACTGGGACATTCCTGAAATTCCGGCTTCTTTTTTCCGGGAAAGCATGATATGATACAAAATCAGACAGGAGTTGATCGTATGGAACAAGAGCATAAGCGCCGGGTCCGCTATTCCGGCACCCATCCCCGGAATTACCGGGAAAAATACAAGGAACTCAACCCGGAGCGGTATCAGGCCGACGTGAAAAAGATTCTCGAAAGCGGAAAGACCCCTGCCGGGATGCACATTCCCATTCTGGTGGACGAGATCCTGGAATTTTTGCAGATCCAGCCCGGCCAGATCGGCTATGACGCTACCCTCGGATACGGCGGCCACACCCGCCGGATGCTGGAGCAGCTCCAGGGGCAGGGCCATCTCTACGCCACCGACGTGGACAGCGTGGAGTCGGAAAAGACCCGGGCCCGTCTGGCGGCGCTGGGCTATGGCCCGGAGATCCTGACCATCCGCCATATGAACTTTGCCGACGTGGACCAGGTAGCCCCCGGCATACCGTTCGACTTCGTGCTGGCAGACCTGGGCGTCTCCTCCATGCAGATCGATAACCCTGAGCGGGGCTTCACCTTCAAATACGACGGTCCCCTGGACCTGCGGCTGGACCCCGCCTCCGGCGTCACCGCAGCGGAGCGCCTGCGGGAACTGGATGAGGAGGAACTGGAGGCCCTGCTGGTGGAAAATGCGGATGAACCCTATGCCGACCGCATCGCCCGGGCCGTGATGCAGGTCTATCGTCGGGGCGGCTCGGTGGAGACCACCCGTCAGCTGGCCTCGCTGATCGAAGGGGCCCTTTCCTTCCTGCCTGCCGGAGAGAGAAAAGAAGCAGTGAAAAAATCCTGTCAGCGGACCTTCCAGGCCCTGCGGATCGACGTCAACAGCGAATTTGAAGTGCTCTACGCCTTTCTGGAAAAGCTGCCGGGCGTTCTCAAGCCCGGCGGACGGGCAGCGATTTTGACCTTCCACTCCGGAGAGGACCGGTTGGTGAAAAAGGCCTTCCGGCAGTACCAGCGAGAGGGCATCTACCGGGAGGTCTCGGAGGATGTGATCCGGCCCTCCGCCGAGGAGTGCCGCCGCAATCCCCGTGCCCGGTCCACCAAGCTGCGGTGGGCCATCCGGGCGTAAAGGGGGGACGGACGGATGCTGCGGGATGAAACCATCCAACGGGTACTGCAATTCCGGGACGACCGGGACTGGCGGCAGTTCCACACCCCCAAGGACCTGGCTATTTCCCTGAATCTGGAGGCGGCAGAGCTGCTGGAGCTTTTCCAGTGGAGCGGTACGGACCTGGAATGCCGGGACAAGCGGGACCGTATCCGGGAAGAGCTGGCGGACGTGCTGAGCTACTGCATCTTGATGGCTGATGTCTGCGGACTGGACCTGGATGAGATCATGAATGAAAAGGTCACCAAAAACGAGGCCAAATACCCGGTGGAAAAAGCCCGGGGAAACGCCGCGAAATACACGGAGCTTTAAAAAGAGCCCTTGCCGCAAAATGCGGCAAGGGCTCTTTTCTCATGGGCTGCCATCCGGTCGGTCCCAGCCGCCCCACTGCGTCAGGCGTTCTCCCGGTACCTCCCAGTCCGGGGAAAATCGGAAGGGCGCGCAGGATCGCCGGTCTTGCTCATGCCGGCTCCTCGGCAAAGTTGCCGGTGTAGAGCTGGTAGTATTTTCCCTTCTTCGCAATCAGTTCGTCATGGGTCCCCCGCTCAATGATGCGGCCCTGCTCCATGACCATGATGCAGTCCGCATTGCGGACTGTGGAAAGGCGGTGGGCGATCACGAAGGTGGTCCGTCCCGTCATCAGGGCATCCATGCCGTCCTGCACCAGCTTCTCCGTCCGGGTATCAATGGAGGACGTTGCCTCGTCCAGGATCAGCACCGGCGGGTCCGCCACCGCCGCCCGGGCAAGAGCATCACCAACCGGGAACTGACTCTCAATACAAAGGGCCTCTTCCCAAACAAAGTTTAAATACATACCCCAATAAGCCATCTCCAATAACTACCTATGCGGAGAACCCCGATAAGATCAAAGTCTATCCTATGGGTGCCAAGACCTAAGGCCAGTTCTCGCAAGTAGTTCAAAAGGCAACCAGCAATAGGACTATCGTTCATAACTGGATGGTAGTCCTATTGCTATATACTGCAGTGATAACAATATGGTATTATTGGATAGAAAAA
>CALXDH010000036.1 GCA_944387015.1 uncultured Oscillospiraceae bacterium | reverse complement strand
TCGTCCGGGTCCACGCTCATGCCGCCGGTGCAGAGGATCACATCGGCGCCGGTTTTCCGGGCCTCCGTTACGGCGTTTGCCACATTCTCTACCCCGTCGCCGGAGTAGGCCACGGAAATGGTCTCGATGCCGTAAGCGGCCAGCTTATCCCGGACTACCGGTGTAAAAGTGTCCTGGATCAGCCCCTTTTTCACCTCGCTGCCGGTGGCGACAATGGCGGCAGTGCGCCGTACCCAGGGCTTGAGCTCCAGCAGGGGAGCAGTGCCGGCGGCATCCTCGGCGGCCCGGAGCTTCTCCTCCGGAATGATGAGGGGGATCACCCGCATGCCCGCCAGCTTGTCGCCCTTGCGGACGGCGGTGCCGCCCTTCCGGGTGGCGATCATGAGATCCTCAATGGAGTTGACGGCGATGAGTTTTTCGGAGTTCACCCGGAAGAGACCGTCGCAGGCGGCCTTGAGCTCGATCTTGCCCTCCTTGACCTCGCTGCGGTCCATGTGCTCGTTTGCGCACAGGGCGCAGAGCCGTTCAGCGCCGTCATTTTCATGGAGCATCCCCGGCGTCATCTCCCAGACATACAGGTGCTCCTTGCCCATGGAGAGCAGTACCGGGATGTCCTCCTCCGTCACCACATGGCCCTTGCGGAACCGGGTGTCCTTGTACTGGTCCTTGATGATCTGGGTCAGGTCGTGGCAGAGCACATGGCCCACGGCCTCCTCGGTTTTGATGAGCTTCATGTTTCTGCCTCCAGAATCTCGATTTCATCGCCTGCCCGGACGGTGCCTTCTCTCACCACCACGGCGAAGATGCCCTCTGTGGGCATCACGCATTTGCCCACCGCTTTTTTGATGGCGCAGTCGCTGTGGCACTCCTTGCCGATCTGGGTCACCTCCACCTCGGTTTCCCCGATGCGCAGGTGAGTGCCCACCGGCAGGTTCTTGAGATCAATGCCCTTTGTGTTGATGTTCTCGGCAAAGACCCCAGCGTCCAGAGGGATGGGGCAGGCGGCACGCATGGTGTCCACGCTCTCCTCCGCCAGAAGGGAGATCTGGCGGTGCCAGTCCCCGGCGTGGGCGTCCCCCACGATGCCGTGGCGCAGCTTCAGTTGGATTTCCGGGACGGGATGCTTCTGGGTCCCTTTCTGCTCACTGATGTTGACGGATATAACGATTGCCACACGTCCTCACTCCTTAACAAAGATGTAGTTCCTGCCCGAGTCCCTTTTCCAGCGCACGCTCATATACCGTCATAGCGCAGTTGACGTCATGGGCACCCATTCCCATATGTGTGGAAACGATGATTTCACTTTCTTTTTCACGACCGGGAATTGTGCCTGTCAGCAACTCGGTCATGTCTCCAAACACATGCTCCAAACGAAGGGTGCCGCCGGGATTTAAGAGGGAGCTCTCTATAATGTGAGCATCGGGCTGCTTATATCCCAAGTACCATTTATCTGCTTTCCGGCCGATTTGCGGATCCAGGTCCCGGAACCCTTCAATTCCAATAATGGTCGTTCCCGGACGGATCTGGTCCATATACAGCAGTGGCTGCTGTGCGCCGGATGCCATCAAAACAAGGTTGCTGCCAGCAAGGGCCTGCTCCGGTGTGTCACAGATCACGACCTCGATGCGATCGGAAAGGCGGGTACGGACCTCCTCCATGGGTTTGCGGCTCCTGCTGAACAGCCGCAACTGTTTTAAGGTCGGAAATCCCTCCAAAAAGCCTTGGATTCCGGCTTTTGCCTGGGCACCGCAACCAAACACAGACAAGACGGCAGGGTCGGGATTTGCCAGGTGCTGAGCTTGAACCACGCCGTGACCGCCTGCTGTGCGCATAGTGGTAATATTGGTGGCGCCTACCAGCGCAATAGGGGAACCGCTTTTGGTATCGCTCAGAATAACCAGGTTTCCGTGGCTGAAGGGATAGCCGGGCAGAGGCTCGGAGTAGGTATCGATCCATTTGACGCCGGCTACCTGGCGGTGGTGAAGAATTGCAGGCATGGAATGAAAATTATTGCTGCGTCTGGCATCTACAAACATCAGAGCCATGGTGCCGACGGTGATTTCTCCGGTGCCGATGTGGAAAAATGTATCTTCCGCAGCAGCAATAGCATCTGCGGGTGTGAGGAGAGACAAAACGTCATTTTCATTCAAAAAAAGCAGATTTTCCGGAATGTTCATGGACGATCTCCTTTCAAAACTTTATTTTTCGGAAAGTGCCCGATAGTCTCCGCTCTTGCCGCCGGACTTTTCCAGCAGGCGAATGTTTTCGATGCGCATGTCCTTCTGGACGGCCTTGCACATATCATAGATGGTGAGGGCCGCCACGGAGACGGCGGTGAGGGCCTCCATCTCCACGCCGGTGACGCCGGTGCAGGTGACGGCGGCCCGGATCTCCACCATGGCAGGCTGGGCAGAGAGCGCAAAGGTGATGTCGATGCCGGTGAGGGGCAGGGGATGGCACATGGGGATCAGCTCCCAGTTGTGCTTGGCGGCTTGGATGCCCGCCACCTGGGCCACTGCCAGCACATCACCCTTTTTCATCGTGCCGTCCTTGATTTTCTGCAGGGTCTCCGGGGCCATGTGAATTTCCCCGGCGGCCACGGCGGTGCGGTGGGTGACGGCCTTGTTCGTCACATCCACCATCTTCGCCCGGCCCTGTTCATTGAAATGGGTCAGTTCGCTCACGGTTCAGCCTCCGATCTGATTCATGTTCCGGGGCGTGTCGCTCCGGCGCTCTGTCAGGTGGTGACGTTGGGGCTTCTGGGCGATGCCCAGGCGGATGGCATTTTGCAGCTGCCAACCGTGAAGCCCCCGCAGGTCGATTTCTTCCCGGCTGTGCAGACAGCCTTTCAACTTTCCGTCCGCCGTTACGCGAATGCGGCGGCAGTCGGCGCAGAACTCGTGGCTGAGCGGGGAGATGAGACCAACCGTTCCTCTGGCGCCTGGGATACGATACCGTCTGGCAACACCCCGGGCAGGAAGCGGCCGCAGTTCCGGACAGTGCCTGAGGACGGTGGTGTTCGGCAGGAAGCAGCTGCGATCCCACTGGGCACAGGGGCCCATGGGCATCAGTTCGATGAATCGTACCTCCCAGGGATGTACCTGTGTGAGTCGGACAAAATCTGAGATCTCATCGTCGTTAAAGCCGCCGATCAAAACGGTATTGAGTTTCAGATTGGTGAATCCGGCTTCTTCGGCGGCAGCAAGTCCCTTCAGGACCTGCCCCAGTTCCCCGCGGCAGGTCATCTGCGTAAATCGTTCCGGCCGCAGGGTGTCCAAGCTGATGTTCAGCCGGTCCACACCCGCTTCCCGGAGAGGGGCTGCCAGGTCCGGCAAGAGGCTTCCGTTGGTGGTGAGGCACAGCTCCTGCAGCTCCGGAATCCTTCGCAGCCGGCGGCACAGCTCCACAATGCCGCGCCGTACCAGCGGTTCTCCGCCGGTCAGACGGATTTTGGTGATACCCAAAGCCACAGCAGCCCGTGCGATGGCTTCCAGTTCTTCCAGGGAGAGAATCTCGCTGTGAGTTCGCTTACACACGCCTTCCTCCGGCATGCAGTAGCGGCAGCGGTAGTTGCAAAGATCCGTCACACTCAGACGGAGGTAATCAATGTTCCGTCCGCAGCTGTCAATCATGAGGAGCTCCTTTCTCCGGCAGCGCATCGTACGATGCCGGTGTGTTGATGTTCAGAAAAAGTGTATCCGGGAACTGTCCCGCTGTTTTGAACCTGACGGTCCGCAGCTCCCGCAGCAGGCTCATCATCCGCAGATTTCTTTCCTGCAGATGCCGTTCCAGTACAGGGAGGGCCGCACGGGCATAGATGCCGCACAGGGGATGTGTCTGCCCGGTACCATCCGCACAGATCAGGGCGTCTGCCTGCGGTGGGAAGGCCGCCAGCATGGCGGCTGCCAGTTCCCGGGAAAAACGGGGCATATCACAGCTCACGCAGAGGACCCATGGTTTGTTCATTTTTGAAAGAACCGCATGGATCCCAGCCAGAGGCCCGCAGCCGGGATAGATGTCGGCAATGGTATCCCCGGGAAAGCCGATGCCCAAAACCGGGTCATTGGCAGAGAGCCAGCGCTCTGGAAACAGATCCAGCTGTCTTGTGATATGTTCCAGCATGGTTCCATCCTGCAGCGGCAGAAGAGCCTTGCATTGTCCCATGCGGCGGGACTGTCCTCCTGCCAGAATTGCACCGGCACAGAATTCCGGGGACAGCATGTCATTCACCTCACAGCCACAAAATGTTGACGGGATCGCCCGGGCGGATCATACCGCTTCCGGCGGGCACGTCGATCAGGCAGTTGCAGCCGATCATGCTGCGCATCTGCCCGTTGGACTGTGCCGCAGGGGGGAACACCCGGCCCTGCTCGCAGAAAGCCCGCAAAAAGCGGCGGGTGGGACTGGCCTTCCCAAACTCCTGAGCGGCCAGGGCCGTATCCGCCCGCAGCTCCAGTGTGGGATCTTCCGTCATTTTCGCCAGCATGGGACGCAGCAGGAGTTCAAAGGGGACCGCGGCGGAGAAGGGATTTCCGGACAGTCCCAGCAGCCGGGCATCTCCCAGAGCGGCAAACAGTGTGGGCATTCCCGGCTTTATGGTAATGCCGTGGAAAATCACCTCCGCGCCGGCGGCTTTGGCTGCTTGTTCCAGGAGGTCCTTTTCACCGACCGAGACTCCGCCGGTAGTCAGAAGCAAGTCTGCTTCTGCGGCACAGCGGCGAAGGTCGTCGGCCAGGACCTTCAGATCGTCTGCCAGGGTAAGGGCGGCGATCGTCTCCACCCCCAGTTGGTGCAGACGCGCCATGAGATAGGTTGTGTTGGAGTCGTAGATCTTTCCGGGAGGCAGGGTTGTTCCCGGTTGGCAGACTTCATCCCCTGTGGTCAGGATCACTGCCCTTGCGCGGCGCCGGACCGGCAGGTGGGTAAAGCCTGCCCCGGCAGCTACTGCGGCTCCGGCGGCATCGATCCGGCTTCCCTTTTTCAGCAGTAAGGCATCGGGGCCGTATTCCTCACCTTGATAGCAGACGTTTTTCCCGGCATCCACCGGATGAAAAACTCGAACGGTCTCCCCGCCCAGGTCTGTATCCTCCTGCCGGATAACCGCGTCCGCGCCTGGGGGGATCATGCAGCCCGTCATCAGACGTACGGCCTGCCCTTGCTCGATGCAAAGTCTGGCGGGCATGCCGGCCCAGAGCTTATCCACTACCCGGAGGCTCACGGGGGATTCAGGCGTGGCAGAGGCGATGTCTGCTGCCACGACCGCGTAGCCGTCCAGCGGGGAGCGGTCGAAAGGGGGCTGGGGAAGACCGCTGCGAACATCCCGGGTCAGGCAGCGGCCGACAGCTTCGTGGAGGGGAGCTAGCTCTTCCTCCAGTACCGGGGCATACTGCAAAACGAGGTCCCGGGCTTTCTCAAGCGTGATGGGCATATATTCAATCTCCTTTCTTTTGCATCAACTGCTCCCGCAGGAAGACCGCCAGAGGCTTTGGGTCATCCAGCGGGAATACCGGGCAGGGGACGTCCAGCGGTACGTCACTGACAATGGCCAGACAGGCGTCAGCCGGTACGGCCAGCGGCTGTCCCGATGCCTGCCGGTACAGGGCGATCTTGGGAAATGGACCGTGCTTGAAGCCTTCGGTCAGGATCAGATCCACATCCTGGATACGTGCGGCAATGTCTTCAATAGAAGGGGGGGAGTGCTGGATGAGAGCAAACTTTTTTTGTGAAACGATGGCTACGGTGTCCGCTCCGGCCGCAGCAAGACGATGGGTGTCAGTTCCGGGCCAGTCCATTTGAAAATCGTGACCGTCATGCTTGATAACGGCTATGCGCAGGCCAAGATCCTTCAGACATGGTATCAGGGACGTGAGGTAGGTCGTTTTTCCGCTTCCAGAGTAGGCGGCGAATGAGATCACTGGAATTGCCATAGAGATGTACCTCCAAAAGCCAAAAAGAAAACGTGCTTTGCACAAGCAAAACACGCCATGACAGGGTCAAACGCTTATCTGACAGCGTGCTTTCTCTTCAAACACGGAAAGCTGCCCCGTTTGCAGGACAACTCGGCTGCAAGGAATTGCAGCGGCGGCAATACCATGGAATCAGATTCGGTAGGTTTTGCCGCTTGAAAGCAATTGGAATCCGGATGAATTTGTTATCCATATCATAACGCAGGAGGGGGGCTTACAGGAAACAGTTTTCCCTGATGGGGGGCACCAAAAAAACGTGTCTCCGCAAGCGGTTTGAGGACATTTGCAGAAGGATGGAAGACGACAGGGCGCCTGCTTTTAAGCAGGCGCCCTGTGGGAAAGGGAAGGAGCGTCGCTCCCTCATCCCCGGTAAAATTATTTTTTCTTCAAAGCCAATTGCTCAAGCAGGAAATTACATCCCTTGCTGCTGCCGCTGGCCTTGTACTCGTCCTCCGTGACGCAGGTGAGCGCCCCGAAGGAGCAGGCACACACGCAAGCGGGCTGCAGGCCATGTTTGACCCGCTCATTGCAGCCGTCGCACTTGACCATCTTGCCGTCGGAGGCCCGGTAGCGAGGCGCACCGAAGGGGCAAGCCATGGCACAGCTCTTGCAGCCGATGCAGTTGGTGTTGTCATAGACGGTAAAGCCGGTTTCCGGATCCTTGCTGAGGCAGCCCACAGGGCAAGCCGTAATGCAGGGGGCGTCCGTGCAGTGCATGCAGGCAGCTGAAATATAAGCACAGTAGGTGCTTCCATCGGCCAAAGGGATCTCATTGTCAAAAGTCTGGCGATAGCACTGATCACCGGCGGCCAGGTCGATGTCATTTTGGTCCATGCAGCCCATCATGCATGCGGAGCAGGCGCTGCACTTATCCTGATCGAATACAAAAATGTGTTTCATCGTGCTTAGCCCTCCTGAATCTTGCGGATGTTGCAGCGCATTCCCTTGAATCCGGGATAGCCGGAATAGGGATCGAGATGGTTGCGCCCGATCAGCTCATTGACATTGGCCTCCGTATAGCCGTGCAGAGCCATTAACACGCCGGGCTGGGACTTCGTGGTGATTTTTACTTTCATACGGATCTTTCCATAGGGACTGGACATCTCCACGGTGTCTCCATTGTGGAGCCCCAATCGATTGGCGTCTGTCGCATGTACTTCGCAGGTGGGATCTGGGCGCAGGCTGCGCAGCCACGGGGTCTCGTGCGTGCGGGAGTGGATGGCATGCGGGAGGCGGGCTCCGGTACACAGGTAGAAGGGATACTGTTCCTTGGTTTCGGGATCGTTCTGATCTTCCAGCGGGTCCCTGTAACTGGGCAGAGGATCAAGACCGTACTTCGGATCGATGGAGGCAATGGCCAGAGAATAGAATTCGAACTTTCCGCTGGGTGTTTTGAAACCGTTTTCCAGCAGCTTTCCCGGCTGAACGGGCCATGTGGCGTTGGGGATTTTGATGGGCTTGTCGCTGGCCTTCAGGTCTGCCACGGTCAATCCGCAGCCGTCGATCATCCAGTCTACGCAGGCCTCGTGGCCCTTCAGAAGCAATTCGTCGTCCAGCTGCATGAGGCGAGCCAGATCGCAGAGGATCTCCACATCGGATCTGGAATCATACAGCGGCTGGATGGCGGGCTTGGTAAAGGTCATGAAGCCGCCTTCGTAAGGCTTCAGTTCGCTTCGCTCCAGGGAGGAACACGCAGGCAACACGATGTCGGCATATTTGGCGGTCATGGACATGAACAGGTCCACATCCACGAAGAAGTCCAGCTTTTCCTTCATCACAGCCAGCAGCTTGTCCGTCTCCGGGAACATCTTGGCATTCATGCCGAAGCCGAAAATGGCTTTGACAGGGTAGGGCTTCTCTTCTTCCATTTGGCGCAGCAGATCCATGGCCTGGAATTCATCGTTCTGTGCATTCCACAGAGGAAATCTCTCAGCGCCGATTCGCTCCTGACCGCCGGGATACCGGTTGGAGCGGAATTCCTCTTCCCGGCTCCTGAATCCAGCCGCCTTATGCACGTAGCTGGGGGGAATGGGGTAATTTCCGCCCACACGGTCGAAGTTGCCGGTCAGAGCGGACAGGCAGAGGATCGCGCGATGGCTGTTGAATCCATTGATGTGATGAACCAGGGCAGAGGCGGAGAAGTTTGTACAGGCGGGGCCGTTGGTGGCGTACAGTTTGGTGGCCTCAAAGACCTGATCGGCATCCAGACCGGTGATTTCACAGACCTTATCCAGCGGATACTGTTCCACCAGGGCTTTGTACTGCTCAAAGCCATAGGTGTATTTCTCCACATAGTCCATATCGGCCCAGCCGTTATCGATGATCAGCTTTGCCATGCCCAACGCCAGCGCACCGTCGGTGCCGGGCCGGATCTTGAGGAAAATATCCGCCAGATTCTTGGAGGCCGGAGTATCCCGAATGTCAATGATGATGACCTTGCCGCCGCGTTCTTTCAGCTTTTGCACACCTGCGACAGACAGATGATTGGAATAGTAGCCTTCGTAGTTCCAACCCAAAAACGTATTGGCATGTCCCATATCCGGCGCGCCGCCGCAGCCGGCGGTGACCTTGTTGGCGATATTCATGGACGCAAAGCAGGTGCTGTCATCGGTTCCGAAGTTGACACTTCCGAACACATGGGCGAAACGATGGAGAATGGGGCGATACCACTTGCAGTAGCCGCTGAAAAACGCAACGGAGTGCGGGGAATAGGCTTGCTTGACTGCGTTCAGCTTTTCTGCAATGATAGCATAGGCCTCGTCCCAGGAAATGGGCTCAAATTTGCCTTCTCCACGCTCGCCCACCCGCTTCAGGGGCGTTTTGATGCGGTCCTCACGATAGACGTAATTTCTCAGCGAGGAGCCCTTGGTGCAAAGCTTGCCGTGGTTGAGAGGGTGGTCGGGCGTTCCTTCTACACGGATGATTTTTCCGTCCTTTACGTAGCAGTCCACACCGCAGTGGATACCGGGGCTGCAGATGGCGCACAGAGAGTGCTTGACTTCGATGCCAGTATCCGCCCCGGGGATCTTGGCCTTGATTTTCTTTTCCAGCTCAGTCAACGGATTTCCCTCCTAAAAAATCAATAAATCCATCAGGAAAACCTTTTTTCTGTAAGAAACAACGTGTTTGAATATCCAAGTCGGCGTCAGCGTTTTCAACGGCCTTTACAAACGCATTTTTGATAAGGCCGTTGCTGTCTGCCGACCCGATAACATTGATGCACTTGATCCCGTTTGCGGATCTCACAGCGCGGATATAGTACGTTTCATCTTCATATTCATAGACATCATCATCCGGACCACAGGTGCTGATGTCGCCGATGCTGATAAAATCATAATCCAGGTAGTGGGCCAGATTCACCAGCACATTTGCATCGAACTCCATATGCTCGCCAGCCATATTTGCGCCGGCGACTTTCCCCTGCTTGTTGGCATTCAACCACACGCCGATATTGCGGTGGATCTTGCATTGGGTATCCATAGCCTCGCAGCAATCACCTGCGGCATAAATGCCGTCATAATTCGTGCGCATGGTCTCGTCCACCAGAATTCCGCGGTTGATTTCGAGACCGGAATCTTTCAGGAATCCCACATTCATCCGTACGCCGATGCAGACGGCAATGCTGTCGGCGGTAAAGCGTCTGCCGTTTTGCATGACAGCGGTAAGCTGTCCGTTGTCCTCCTGCTCGATGTGGTCCAGCATCTGCTCGCAGGCGACGGTGACGCCTTTGCGTTCCAAATCCTTTTGGGCCCGTTTGGCGGTTTCCTCAAAGGCTGCCACGTAAAACATCCACTTGGCGCCATCCACCAGCGTGCAGGGGACCCCGTAGGCAACCATGTCTTCCACGACTTTGATGCCCACCCAGGAAGCACCGATCACCAAGGCACTCTTGATTTCTCCTTTGTCCAGAGCGTCCTTCAGGGCGACTGCGTCCTGAGCGGTGCGCATTTTGAAAACGCCGGGCAGATCGATCCCCTTCAGGGGAGGCATCACCGCACAGGCACCGGTGCTGATCAGGATTTTGTCATACTGCGCTGTTGTTCCGTCACCGAATTTCAGCAGTTTCGCCGCAGGATCCAGTCCGGTCACAGGTTTGTTAGCAAAGAAGTTAAGATTCAGATCCCGAACAATCTGCTCAAGAGATCCGAACGGAAACATTGCCTCATAGGGGATCGCCCCTTTGACGTAATAAGTCGTCAGCATGGGGTTGTAAGGGCCGATATTGGTATCGGAGTATACGTCGATCGTTGCAGTGGGATCCACTCTCCGCGCCTCTTTGGCAGCCTGATAGCCGGCGCCGCCAAAGCCGATAATGGCTATTTTCTTCATACATTCCTCCCGTACAGCTGCCCCATCTCTGCGCACTACAAGATAGTTACCTCTGGCCGACAGCACCTGTCGGCCAGAGGTATATCATTTTCAAGTGATGAGACAGCCATGTGAACCGCCGCACCAAATGCGGACTGTAAAATCAATGGAGCAGGTCGCAGACCTTGGCAATATCATCAACGGTCTCGATGTTGCACAGAGTGTCGATGGCCTTCTCAAGACGCTCACCCTGCAGAACAGGAGATGCCTGGATGCGGAAGCGTTCAACGAACTCCTCGCGGCTCATCATGTTGGCGGGATGGCCGGGATGGCAGTCCATGCTGGCCGTGAATTTTTCGCCGTTTTTCAGGGTCACAGTGACCGTCTTCATGGGATAGCTGCCCTGGCGGAACTGGTTGAATCCCGTCATGGGAGAATCCGGCTCGGAGGAGCCGCCTTTTACCCGCTTGGCCAGAGCGATGATCTTCGGATCCTTCATCCGCTCGGGGGTATACCACTGAGCACCGGGATTGGGATCGTAGAGCATGGAGGCCACCACAAAGGGGATGGAGAACTGTGCGTGAGTCACAGATGCAAAGCCCTCGTCAGGCGCCCACATTCTCTGGGCCACAGGGGGATCCACAATGATCTCCTCAACATCCTCGGGACCGAAGCCATGCTCCTTGGCCAGGTTGCTGACGATCTCCGCGGTGGTCTGGACCCACATATTGGCGGGCCAGTGCTTCATCAGGGTCTCCATGATGAGGTAGCGGCTGCCCAGATCTCTGGTGTACCAAGTGGGATCGGACTTGTCCTCACCCTCCAGCGTGCAGCAGATGGCCGCAGCATAGCAGGGGGCAAAGTCCAGAAGATCACGCTGGTTGTGAATGCCCTTTTCCACGGATTTGGAGATCAGGAAGCCGTCCCGCGCCCGGTAGCCGTGTTCATAATGGTAGAAATCGGACATGGTGGTGGCGTGATAGTCGGTGGGGAGCGTACTGCTCTCACAGCCCACGCCGATGGCCTGGTTGATCTTGCGGGCGTCAAAATCATACAGCTTGGCCACAGACAAAATGCAGCCGAAAATCTGCCAGCTGGTCAGGCCCCAGCCCTTGGTTTTCCAAATCTCATCCGTGGGCTGAACGGCCATGGCGATGCGCTGGTATACTTCGTAGGCAGCCACGATAGCGGTCAGCAGCTCCTTGCCGCTCTTGTGCTTTTCCTCTGCAGCCAGCCATGCGCAGGGAATGATGCCGGCGGAGGGATGGCCGGTCCAGGAGCAGTCCTCCCAGTCCAGTGCGTCCGCCAGGGTACCTGCCGCCAAAGCCGCGTTTACAGAAGCCAGCTTTTCTCCGGTGCCCCAGAGCGTGGTGGGGCCGCCTTCTCCGCCGTTGGCCTCCAGGGCCATCTTGCGCGCTTTCTGGGCAATGGGCGTGTCCTTTGCAGCCAGAGCCACACCGATGGTCTGGAGCATGATCATCTTGGCCCGCTCGATCACTTCAGGGGGAAGATCTTCATACTTGAGTCCGACCGCATACTCGCTCAGTTCCTGGGTGTAGGTTGTGGGCGTCAGCCAGTTGTTATCTTTGAAAAAACGATTATACCGCATACTGTACCTCCTGTTTCTTCATTGTGATGAGATAGCTGCCTACGTTCTTAATAGAAGAAGGAGGGCAGAATGGAAGCGTCCTCGTACTTCTCCAGATTGCAGATGCAGTCAATGGCACCTTCGGTCTTCTCCGGGCTGAGAACGTTTTTGGTGGTCAGACGGAACATATCCTTGAACTCGTCCCGGGTGAGCATGTAATTGGGATGACCGGGATGCGTGAAGGCGCTCTCCACGTATTCCGTTCCGTCCTTCATGCGGACAGTCATAAACTTCTCAGGATGCGTACCGTTGATCAGGTCCTGGATGAACCGTGCCTTGAAAAAGTCAAACTTCACGAAGCCGTCTGCCTTGACTTTCATCATCAGATCGATGATCTTCTGGTCCTTCATGGTCTCCGGCTGATACCACAGGGCACCGGGCTCAGGGTGATACATGGCACAGGCCGTGCAGTAGGGGATGGAGAACTGGGCCTGTGTAACGGACTCATAGCCGGTTTCGGAATACCAGTGCCGGAATTCCACGGAGGGACTGATGATGATCTCAGCCACGTCATCCGGGTTGAAGCGATACTTGGTGACCAGGCGGGCGGCAAGCTCTGCGTAGGTCTGAACGAACACATTGGCGGGCCAATGCTTGATAAGGATCATGGTCATCATCAGCCAGGATTCGCCCAGCTCCTTGGTGATCCACTGGGGCTGGATCATCTTGGTGTGATACAGGTAGGCGGTGGGATCGTCAAAGGCATCTTCCATGTTTTCGATGCCGTTCAGGGCGGTTTTGATCATGGTGACGGTGTTCTCTGCCTTGTAGCCATACAGGTAGTTCAGAGAGTCCGACATGGTGGTCTCATGGGGAGAGGTGGGAATGATGGCACAGGCTGTGCCGATGCCGAAGGCCTGATTCATTTTTTCCTCGGGGAGATCCATCAGCTTCATCAAGACCGCCAGACAGCCGAAGATGTTATAGCTGACAATGTTGCTGTTGCCGGCCAGAGCGACACGCTGATAAACCTCATAGCCGGCCACGACGGCAGTCAGCAGATCCTTGCCGCTCTTTTTCAGCACTTCTGCTGCAATGACTGCCGTGGGGATGACGCCTGCAGAAGGATGGCCGGTGACGGAGCAGTCCTCCCAGTCCAGCATGTCGCCCATGGAACCGGCGGTAAAGGCGGCGGCTTCCCAGCTCATTTTCTTTCCCGTTGCCCATTGGGTGGCTTCCTGGGATGCACCCGGGGACATTTCCTGTGAGATTTGGATCGCGTCCTTTACCTGCTGCAGCTGCGCGCTGCAAAGGGAGACGCCGACGGTGTGCATGATGTTCATCTTGGCCCGCTCAATGACCATCGGCGGGATGTCCTCGAATTTCAGCTCCTTCACAAAGTGGCACAGCTGCTTTGTCATGTCTGTTGTGATTCCGTGATAATTGAAACCCATATAGAATCCTCCTTGCTATAATTCTCTGCCGTGATCAAAGGAATTTTAAATCGTGAACAACTTTCCAAGCCCGGGCAGCTTATCCTTGATGCCCGCGTGCCGCAGGCAGGCCCACAGGCTTGCCTGATGGCTCGTGATGACAGGCATCCCCAGGTCTTCTTCCAGAATCTCAATCAATTCCATCGTCTGCAGGCCCATGCAGCTGAGGAAAAATACCTCTGCACCATCTGTGTTGATCTTTTTGGCGTTTCGATAGAGATGGAGTGTGCTGGCATGACTGTAGGGGCCATTTCTGTTGAAGCCTACGCCGGTAATGGAGGTGACCTCCAGACCGTTGTCCTCCATGAACTTCTTTTCGGCCTGATTGGTATCGTCAGGATAAGGGGTCATGACAACGGTTTTTTTCAATCCCAGCGCCTCATAGGCTTCCAAAACCGCGGTGCTGGTCGTCAGCCCGGGCCAGCCGCTGGCCCGCTCAATCCGCTCGATGCACTCTTTGTCAAAGCCAAAGCCCTTGATGCAGCTGCCGGAAGTGCAGCCAAACAGGATCACATCATGGGGCTGTGTTGCGTACGTTTTTGCAGTCTCTTCCAGCAGATCCGTCATGCGGATCAGATTTTCCGGAGTAGGGTTGCCGGAGAAGGCCAGGCGGCTGCTGTTGAAAGAAACACCGTCTGGGGCATACTTGTTAAAAGCATATTCGACTTTATCGTCCAGTGGAGCGATGACGCCGATTCTTGCTCGCCAACTATACATCGAATCAGTCCTCTCCTCTTTGATTTAGAGCGTGAACAACTTGCCCATCTTCGGCAGTTTCGCGCCTACACGGCAGTGGCGCAGGGAACTCCACAGCGTGGCTTGATGGCTGGTGATAACGGGGATCCCCAGCGTGTTTTCCAGACCGTCAATAATTTCCATTGTCGTCAGGCCCATGCAGCTGAGGAAGAATGTATCGGCACCCCGCATATCCATGGCCTTGGCATTTTGGAACAGGAAATACTCGTCGGCATCGGAAAATGCCGGACCGCCGTCGGTCTTTGTAAATGCCGTCATGTCCATACCTACGATATTGGTCACTTCAAAGCCGTTATCCTCCAGGAACTTCTTTTCCGCCTCGTTTGTAGCCTGGGGATAGGGGGTCAGAACAGCAACCTTCTTGCTCCCAAGGGCTCTGAGCGCTTCCAGAACTGCGGTGCTGGTAGTCAGCCCGGGGATACCGGAAGCGCGTTCGATTTGGTTGATGCACTCCTGATCCCAACCAACTCCCTTGATGCAGCTGCCGGATGTGCAGCCAAAGACAACCAGATCCATACCGGAATCCTTGTATGTAGCTGCAGTCGCTTCCAGCTGGTCAGTTAGGAAAATCAGTCCCTCCGGTGTGGGGCCGGGAAAGTTGATTTTCATCGATGCAAAGGATACGCCCTCCGGCGCGTAGATGTGAAAGGCATGCTCGGCATTCTCACTCATCGGGGTGATCAATCCGATTTTTGCTCTCCAACCATACATATGCACACTTCCTTTCTCGCCACTGTCATGCAGTGGGTAGCACATTCACGGGTCGCGATGTTTTTGCTCGATCAGGGGGGACATCAGGGGAACCACTCTTTCAAAGCTATTAAACAACATGGTTTTGCGCAAAGTCAAAGTTGCGCTTTTGCTATCCCCCTGCAAAAAAGTAAATATTTCTGTCGTTACAGACGCGGGCAAGAAATGCTATTATATATAGGTGACAAGACAGAAATGACAGGATTCCGCAGGGAAGTATACGACACATCTTTGGGAGGCAATTATGTTTTTGCTATCCCCTAGCAAATTCTTGTTCTTCAAAAAAGTTGGTAAATGGGTACAATAAATTCAGTGTTCTGGGACGAATTTCTGCTCATCATAGTATTGTGGGACCACTCTTTCACCTTTGGTGCCGCACATGGCGAGGAGCGTTGTGATCTCTTGGCAGCCTGAAATGGAAAGGCTGTTCCCTGCCTGTGATCTTGCGAGCCCATACTCCCGTAGAGGGTTCACTATAATGGAAGGTGAAAGGAATACTGCTATGAGTACTGCTCTTGAGAAGAAAAAAGGATATAGTGTCTCCTACATTATCAACAGCGTAATTACCATTGTGTTGATGTTCGGTTTTGGCTTCCTGCCTCCCATTGGGGATATTACTCCCGTCGGCATGAAAGTCCTGGGTGTATTCCTAGGCCTTGTTTATGGATACTCTGCCTGCGACATTATCTGGCCCTCTTTGATGGCTGTCCTGGCATATGGCCTTTGCGGGTACACCACAATGGCCGATGCGATTACCTCCATGATGGGACACAATGTGGTGTTCCAGACTCTGGTGGGCTTTATTTCCGCTGGTGCGCTGACCTATTACGGCTTTGGCAAGTGGTTTGTCCGGAAAACGCTTTCCATGAAGATCTTCAAAGGACGGCCCATGTTCTATGTCTGTTCCTTTTTCGTGATTTTCGGCTTGTCCTCCATCGTGGTGAACCAAATTGTCCTTTCCATTATGCTCTATGGCATCTGGCTGGATATTGCGGAGAACTGCGGCTACGAAAAGAACAGCAATTTTGTCTACGTGGGCTTTTGCGGAATCTTGTTCGCAACCATGCTGGGCGGCGCGATGGTCCCCTATACCAGCTGGCAGTATGGACTTGCCCAGGTTTGGGCGGAGATTGCCGGCAGCCCCATCAATTTCGGTATCATGGGCTGCATCACGGTTCCCTGCACTGCACTGAGCATGATTGTGTATGTGTATCTGAGCAAGGCGATTTTCCATGTGGACTACAGCAAAATGAAAGAATTTGACGCGGAAAAGCTGGGAGAAGACAGCAAGACGCTGCGGCCCAGAACCAAGCGCATTCTGATCGTTTTCGTGATCTCCGTTGTCGTAGTCATTCTGGCCAACACCATGATCGGCAGTTCCTTCGCAAACTTTATCAATAACGATCTCACGGCTGCCGGTGTATACTGCCTGTGCGCTGCGATCCTGCTGCTGATGCCCAGCGGCGAGGGAGACGGCAAGGGATGCATTGAATTTGACAAGGTGAAGGAAACCGCCATCAGCTGGCAGGTCATCTTTATGTGCGCAGTGACCCTTCCCATTGCCACCGCCGTTACCAATGAGTCCACCGGAATTGTTGACTTCCTGAGCGGCCTGTTTTCTCCCATCTTTGCCGGTCACGGCGGATTGTTCATCCTGATCGTAACCATCTGTCTGAGCCTTTTCCTGACCAATCTCGGTTCCAATATTGCCTTTGGCTCTGCCATGATCCCCATCATTGCGCCGTTCGTGATTGAAAGCGGCATGAACCCCATGTTCGCCGGCGCGGCAATGCTCTTCATCATCAATATCGGTGCGGTGCTTCCCGGTGCGTCTGCTCCTGCGGCAATTTTCCACTCTCAGGCCGTTCTCACGAACGGTGCCATGCGCATTAAAGTGACCCTGGTCGGCTGCCTGGCGCTGCTGATCGTTTCGATTCCCCTGTTTGTCATCTTTTCGATGATTTTCTGATCGTCAAGAAGTGCGCTGTATCTAAAAAAGTGATACGGGATGCTTCCTGCATCCCGTATCACTGCAATCGTTCCTTTTCATTAGAATGTTGAACACAGGATAAGGAGTCTGTTGAATATGATTGAAAGAATTACAGTGATCGGCGGCGGATCTACCGGACATATGGTTGCAGCGGTGATGTCGATCCGCGGCTTCCATGTCACGCTTACCGATACGCAAGCCTTTTCCAAGGAGCTCCGTGCCGTAGAAGAATTGGGCGGGATTCAGCTGCGGGGAGCCATGAGAGGCACCGGCGTCCCGCAGAAGGTCACCACAGACCCTGCCCAGGCGATCCCTGGTGCGGAAGCCATTTTCGTCGATGTTCCGGCTGACCGTCATGAAGAAATTGCCCGCTGGATCGCACCTTATGTGGAGGACGGCCAGCACATCCTCATTATTCCCGGAAATCTGGGCTCCTTTGTATTCCGCAGAGTTTTCGAAGAATTGGGCGTGAAGGCAAAGGTCACCCTGACGGAAAAGGAAGGAAACTTCGGACCTTGCCGCCTGTCTGCGCCGGCGGAAGTCACCACTGGATTTCCGCTGAATCTGAAGGGAAAAATTGCTTCGCTTCCTGCCAGTGATACGCCGAAGGTCATTGAGGCTCTGACCGGCGTTGTGGAATACACAGCCAATAGGGATGTGTTTGAGGGCGTCATAAATGCCGGCAACGTTATCAATCATGTAGCCAGCACCATTTTGTCCGCGGCGGAGATCGATCATAAGGGGAACCGATATTCCCTTTTCAAATACGCATTTACCCCCTCTGTTGTACATTGCATCGAAAAGATCCACGATGAGCGCAAGGCGGTCATTGAAGCCATGGGCATGACGGAACATGGCGATCCGCTGAGCATGGTCAATATGGTGCAGGAGATTGACAAGCATCCGGAAGTTCATGTATTCTATGAATACATGGACGGCCCCTATGCCTTGAATCACAGGTATCTCCATGAAGACTGCGGCTGCGGCGGCGCATTCGCCGTTTCTGTGGCGAAGCGTCTGGGACTGGAAATGCCGGTTTTGGAGGCGTTCCTGGGCGTTGCCGGTGCCATAAACGACCGGGACTATATTCATGGCGGCCGTACACTTGAGAATCTGGGATTCCCTGCTGATATGACATTTGAGGAGATCTGCAAAGCCATTTGATGTTGGAATCATTTGATTTTTGGTATGAGGACGGATTTTTCTGTCCTCATACCTTGCTATATGGAGGAAGCGGTATGAAGCTGGAATATTGCCGATACTTGTTGGAAATCAATCGTCTTCACTCTATTTCTGCTGCGGCACGGTCCCTGCATATCGGTCAGACGACGCTTAGTGCTGTCGTAAAGCACATGGAGGAGCAGGTAGGATTTTCCATTTTTCAGCGGACCCCTGCCGGCGTCAGCGCGACTGCGACCGGTGAACGGCTGATGGAGCTTCTCTGGGAGATCAATGTGAAATATGAGGAGCTCCTGCGGATTAAGCAGCGGGATTTCGGCAATACACCTTCTGTGACGGTATTGATCGCGCCCTCTATATCTGTGCGCTTAGCGCTCCCTTTGGCTGCGCGTTTTTCCGATTTTGATGTGCAGGGCAATCTTGTCCTTGAGGATGTGCCCAGCGACACCATTTTTGAACAGATTTTGCAGAGCAATGCCAGTATCGGCCTCACGTATTCAACAGATGCAGAAATCCAGGAGGTCCAGCAAGATGCGCAGAGCAGCGTTTTGCAGATCGAGCGGCTGCTGGAAGATGAGCTGTGTGCCCTGGTGCCCAAACAGCACCGTCTTGCCGAACGTGACTATCTGGATGCCGGGGATCTGGCAAAGGAACCGGTGATCGCTGTGGGCCCGGCAAGGAGCGGCCGAAAGGACAAGGTGCTGGGAAATTTGTCTGCCTGCGGACTTCATACCCATCTGGTTTCGAATTTTGATGATATGTATCAGGTGATACGGAAGCATAATCTTGTGGGTTTTGCGCCTAAATTCGTCGGAGAATATGGTTATGAACATGCGTTCCGGGATTTCAAATTGCTGCCGCTGCGGAATACCGAGAACGAGAACAAAATGTACATCTGCCTTGTTACATACAAAAACCGTAAAATGCGGTATCAAGAAAATATCGTTGCTTCCTGCATTCGGGAGTATTTTCGGGATTTGAAGTGACTTTGTTCGACCGACTGAAGAGAAAGGGAGTGGGAACGTGCAATCAGAGCATTTGCGTTATCTGACTGAAATTGGCCGGTGCCGTTCTATTTCTGTCGCTGCGCAGAAACTATATATCAGCCAGGCCTCTCTTAGTACAGTACTTAAAAATGTAGAAGAGGAAATCGGCTGTGAACTGTTTAAACGTACCCATAATGGGGTTCAGGTTACCCCCGAGGGAGAAGAAGCCTTGGCCCTGATCGCAGAAATTGAACAGAGCATCGAAAAAATGTTCAGACTTCGTGAGCAGGTACAGCTGTATTCCCCGCCTGTGGTGGTGGTCACGTCTCCAACCATCTGCAGTGGACTGGCGATTCCTCTTTATGATGCGTTTATCGATAAGGAGCCCACAGGAACCTTGGCGTTTCATACGATTTCTGGGGAGGAAGTTGGTACAAAACTGATTAAAAACGAGGGACGCATTGGCCTTACATATTTCAATGCGCAAACACTTGAAAGCTATAAAATGATCGCCGAAAAGTATTTGATCACGGTTGAAGTGCTGTATAAGGACCATTTTCGCCTGCTGGTATCCAAAAAGCATCCGCTGGCCAGATACGATAGCATTGCTTATCAGGATCTGGAAAATCTGCATTTTGCCAGCCTGCCATGTTACGGCAGAAGCAACAGTACGGATCTTTTGTCCCATCCCCATCTTTTCAGCTCCAGCAACCACTATACGACCTTTTCGGATATTGCCTTGATCAAAAGAGCGGTTCTGGAACAGGGAATGGTAGCTGTGCTGAGTAACTATGCGATCCAGTATAATCATAGCTGTGATAATTCTCAGCTGAAATCCCTTCGGCTGGATGGCTTTCCGGCAAAAAATGAAATGCTGCTGACGCTGATCCATCGTTGCGATCGGGATCTGCGCTATCAGGAGAAAGTGGCCATCCAATGCATTAAGGAACACTTCGAAAGCCTTCCATCAGCCATGGAGTCTGCGGAGGTTCGCTAGAAGCTTTGGGAGTACTGCTCGGTCAGAATTTTACAGACACAGTGTTTGGCCGGCTAAGGAAACATAAGTCAAATTGCGCTGCATGTGAGAAACGGACTGCTATCCGAAATCAGATGGCAGTCCGTTTTCTGCGTGATATTGGTGGAATGATCCGTTGGCGGAGGTGATCCAAAAGCTGGCGGAGAACGGGGGAGTGGATTTGACTTCGTTTAATGACAGCGGGATGACCTGCGGAAAACCAAATGCCCAGAGCAAAAAGCCATAAGGTTTATAAAAACAAAAGCAGGCTCACCGCCATGACGACCATACCGGAGATCAGTCCATAAATGGAAAGATGGTGCTCTCCGTACGTCCGAGCAGCGGGCAGCAGTTCGTCGAGAGAGATGAATACCATGATTCCGGCTACCCCTGCAAAAAGAAGTCCAAAGATCGTATCGTTCATAACGGGCTGCAGCACAAGCCACCCCAGCAGTGCTCCCAGAGGCTCCGCCAGGCCGGAAAGCAGGGAATAGAGAAACGCCTTGCGCCGGGATCCGGTAGCCTGGTAGATGGGAACGGAGACGGCGATCCCTTCCGGAATGTTGTGGATGGCAATGGCTGCTGTGATGGGGATCGCCACGCCGGGTTCCTGCAGAGCGGATACAAAGGTGGCAAGTCCCTCGGGGAAATTATGGATGGCAATGGCCAGAGCGGTAAATATCCCCATGCGCATCAGCGGATCGGGATGGGAACTGGCGGAATCCTCGCACTCCAGACATTTGACTTCGTGAGGATTCTCTTCTGACGGGATCAATTTGTCAATGGCCGCAATCAGAAGCATTCCTCCGAAAAAGGCGGCGACGGTTGCCCAGTTCCCTGAACGTGCGCCCATTTGGGCAACGAGTGTGCTTTTTGCTTCGGAGAAAAGCTCAATCATAGATACATAGATCATGACCCCTGCGGAAAAGCCAAGGCAAATGGAGAGAAATTTTCGATTGGTATGACGAAACACCAAGGCGGCACAGCTTCCGATTCCTGTGCTCAGACCTGCTAAAAGCGTCAAAAAAAGAGCGGAAAACAATGAGTTATTCAAAAGAAACCTCCTAAAAATGTGCCCCCATGTGGTTGGAGCCCAAAGGGGCTCCAGTGTTCACAACACGCTGATCTGACTGAGAAGGATGCTGCGCGGCGGCCTGCCTTTCCCGAATAGACTTCCTCGGTGCTTAGTCTGCGCAATTTCCGGCCATTTGGACAGCTCTTTCTCAAAAGGGATCTATAGATGGCGGTGTGTGCCAATCAGACCAAGGGGTGGCAAAAAGGATCAGTATGGTGGTTAGAAAAAGCTAACTCATATTATCATGGACATTATGAAATGACAAGTGTTTTTCGAACACCATCGCAGGCAGGGGGGAGAAACGGCCGTAGGCGTCCTGTCCGGGTGAGGCTGAAGGAGCGATTCTTGAAGGCCGATAGCAGCCCCGGCAGGGAAAAGCCCGGTTGACCGCGGCGGGGGAATGGGGTACAATACCGTTGTGACACCACATCAGAGAGGAGCGTGGCAGCATGCCCGGCATTTCCGTCATTGTCCCGGTCTATCAGGCGGAGAAGTTTTTGAAGGATTGTGTGGAGAGTGTTGTCCGGCAAAGTTACTCGGATTGGGAACTGCTGTTGATTGATGATGGCTGTACAGACCGGTCTCCTGCCATCTGTGACGCATGTGCGGCGGAGGACAGCCGTGTCCGGGTTTTTCATAAGGCGAAGAACGCCGGGGTCAGTGAGGCGCGGAATACCGGCCTGCGGGAGGCCCGGGGACAGTATATTGCATTTTTGGATGTGGACGACCGGTATGAGGCAGACTGTTTGGAGACGCTGTGGAACCTCTGCCAGCAGTCCGGGGCGGATTCGGCTGCCTGTGCGCACCTGAACCTGTATGTAGGAGGGGAATCCTCCACAGAACTGGTGCTGCCCAATGGAGTTTATGATGAAGCGGGCATTCGGAAGGGAATCGTCTATCCGCTGCTGGGAGACCGGCTGCGTGTACCGGTGTTCAACGGATTCATCTGGCGGTATCTCTTTTCCCGGGAAATCATCCAGTCGGTGGGGATTTCCTTTGAGGGAGCGTATTTGGAAGATGAGCTGTTTTTGATGGAGTATTTCTGCAACGCCCATAAGCTGGCGGTGACGGAGCGGCCATTGTATCGGTATCTCATCAATCCGGCATCTGCAACCCATAAGTATATGAAGGATTTTCTTCAGGTATTTCACCGCTTTATGGAGCGCAAGGAAGCCTTGGCAGCCCGATACCATCTGGAGTCGGCCCGGCCCCAGTGGCGGGAGTATTCCAACTGGGCAGGTCTGCTGATTGCCATCGGCAATGAATACGCCAAAGGAAATGACAAGCCATTCCGGCAGAAGCAGCAGGCTGTGGAGTCGCTGTGCGCCAGACCGGAAATGGCCAAGGCAATCGCAGAAGTGGTGCCGGAGGGAATGACCCGCAACAAGCAGCTGGTGGCCAAACTGGTACGGGGCAGGCACTTTTTCCTGCTGACCCAGTTGTACCGGGTGAAAAATCGGAATTGAGGAAATGGAGAAATACGGTTCATGACATACCTGCGCGAGAGTTTTTGCTATCAAATGTGGTTGACGCTGCTGTCGGTGTATGACCAGAGCATCCTGCATCGTTGTCTGGTTCGGCTGGGGGCCTGGTGCAATGCCCAGGTGGATGAAAGCCGGATTTTGAGGGTGCTGTGCCGTCAGGGAGCTGTGGCTCGTTCCTGGCAGGAAAGTTTGGTGTGCCGGGCAGTGACATTCCTGATCAATTTACCTGCTTGGCTGCTGCACAAGCTGTATGCGGCATTCCGGATGACGTTTGAGGACAGTTTTTTTGCCCGTCTGGCGTTTTCCATGGGAGATGAGACCGCCATCGCCCAATCCTGGATGATCATGCTGCTGTGGGTGATTCCGTTTTCTCACTGGAACAACGCATATAGCCTGATGGGCTTTGTGCTGTTGTTGGCGCTGTTTTATGTGGGTGCCATGCATCAGGAGAGGTTCCGGCTGGATGCTGCGAACATCGGCTTTTATCCGATGCTGCTCTTTGGTGCGATGTTTCTGGCAGTGGCATTTTCCTATGTGCCGTCCGAGTCGCTGCGCTTTTTGTTCTACCATATTTCCGCGGCGCTTTGTGTATTGGTCACCGTTAGTGCAGTCCGCAGCGTGGAGGATTTAAAGCGCTTGGCTGCAGGCGGCGGAGTATGTGTGCTGGTTTCCTCGCTGTACGGTGTGTATCAGCGGATCCAGGGTGTGGAAGTCAATGAATCTTATGTGGATATGACGGTAAACGCCGGGATGCCTGGCCGAGTGGAGTCCTATTTTGATAACCCCAATACTTTTGCGGAGGTCTTGATTTTGCTGCTTCCGCTGGTTCTGGCACTGGTGCTTTGTTCCCGCCGGTGGTACAGCCGGCTGATTGCCTGCGGTGTGGCAGTGGTCGGCGTTGCCGCACTGGGCATGACCTATTCCCGGGCCAGCTGGGTAGGCGCAGCTTGCGCCATGGTGGTATTTGTATTCCTGTGGAAGCCGAAGCTGATCCCGGGGTTTGCAGTACTGTGCGTGCTGTGCATCCCGTTCCTGCCGGATACGATCTGGAATCGAATTCTCACGATTACGAACTTCAGCGATTCCTCAACAGCCAGTCGGATCCCGCTGTATGAGGCAGCGCTGGAAGTTATCAAAAAATCCCCTGTGACAGGCGCAGGCTTGGGAACGGCTGCCACACAGACGTATATCTCGGATTTCAACCTGTACCATGGCGAGGCACCGTTTGTCCATGCCCACAATTTTTACCTGCAGGTGTGGATTGAGGCAGGTTTGCTGGGCATCATTGGATTTGTGGGCGGAATGCTGTGGAATATTAAGAGAGCGGCCCACGTTGTCCGCCACTGCGAGGATTCTGCTGCGCGTACGATCACTTGCGCAGCGGCTTCTGCGCTTTGCGGTGCCATGGTATGCGGTTTGGCAGATTATTTGTGGAATTATCCCCGGGTAATGTGCATTTTCTGGTTTGTTTTTGCAATGGCGATTGCAGGAACAAAGCTTTGCAGAACAAAATTCGCTTGACTTTACTTGGAAATCCAGTAAAATAAGAGGGGTCAGCTGTATCGGCAGCTGCCCCTTCTTTTGCGGATTGGCTAAGGAAGTTTAGGATATGTTTTCGCTGGGAAAAGAACTCTGGGTTACTCTGTAGGTGTAGCGCGCTTGCTTTGGGAGCGCGCGGGGTCCATCCATGAGGACAAAACCGCAACCCCGCAACCCGCTGGGACACTACCAGAAGCGGGGACCATTTCCGCAAAGCCGATGGTCAAAAAACGGCCAAGACCACAGATAAAATAATTTCATAACCGGGTGTAGCGCAGTTGGTAGCGCGCTTGCTTTGGGAGGATAGACGGCCTATCCATTCCCCCGAAAGTGAAAGCCCGGAAGCCCTTGGGACGGTAGCCTGCGGCGGAAATTCCCCGGTTGAAAAACTCCCGAAAAATCGGGCCTGACCACAGCGCCGCCCACAGACACGAAAAACTTGCTTTTTCCTTCTCCGCATGGTATCATGCAGAAAAACTAAATATCCGGGTGTAGCGCAGTTGGTAGCGCACGTGATTTGGGAGCATACCTTGCCCATCCATGAGGACAAAACCTCAACCCCACAACCCGCTGGGACACTACCAGAAGCGGGAACCATTTCGGCAAAGTCGTTGGTCAAAAAACGGCCTTGACCACATGTTTGACCACAGTTATAATCATTTTATATCCGGGTGTAGCGCAGTTGGTAGCGC
>CALXDH010000035.1 GCA_944387015.1 uncultured Oscillospiraceae bacterium | reverse complement strand
CACCTTCACGATGGCGGCCAGCATGGGGGTGTTGGGGAAGTTCTTGCCCAGCTCCTCCTCGCTGATCTTGCCGGCGTCGATGGTGCACACCTTGCCCTCATAGCCCTTGAGCAGGGGACGCAGCTCCGCGGGGCTCTTGCTGGAGTTGATGACGATGGCGCCTTCCTTCTTCAGGCCTGCGGTGACGTCCACGGGCCCGATCAACGTCTCGTCCACCACGACCACATAGTCGGGGTAGTAGATGTTGGAGTGCACCGTGCTCCGCTCAGAGCTGATCCGGTTGTAGGCGGTAATGGGGGCGCCCATCCGCTCCGGGCCGTACTCCGGGAAACCCTGGACGTACTTGCCGGTGTTGAAGGCGGCGTCCGCCAGCAGCAGCGACGCAGTCTTTGCGCCCTGGCCGCCACGGCCGTGCCAGCGGATCTCTACGATGTCTTTCATGTACTGATCCTCCTTTATTTCCTCTTCACGCTTGTTTGCAATTACTTCTCCGGGAAGGCGGCGATGATCTCCACCTCGCAGAGCACCTTCTTGGGCAGTTCACGCACCGCCACGCAGGAACGGGCGGGCTTGCTGACGAAATACTTCTCATACACGGCATTGAAGGCGCCGAAGTCGCCCATATCCGCCAGGAAGCAGGTGGTCTTGACCACATCCTCAAAGGTCAGGCCGTTGGCCTCCAGGATCGCCTGGATGTTCTTGCAGGCACGGTCGGCCTGCTCTTCAATGGTGGTTCCCACCACTTCGCCGCTGCCGGGCATCAGAGGCACCTGGCCGGAAGCAAACAGGAAGCCGTTGGCGGTGATGCCCTGAGAATAGGGGCCGATGGCGGCAGGAGCATTGGGGGTGGAAGTAACCTGAAACATTTTTTATCCTCCTATTGATTCAAGTTCCTATCAGATGTCAAAACATTTCCGCTTGTCCGCGCCCCCGTTTCCGAGGGCGCGGACAAGCAGGGAGTGTATGTTTATGCGTTCTGCTTTTTCTTGCTCTTGTTGGTCAGAGCGTCCATGAACACAGCGATGGCGCCGTCGCCGGTGACGTTGCAAGCCGTTCCGAAGGAGTCCTGCGCGATGTACAGAGCGATCATCAGGCCCTGCATGGTCTCGTCAAAGCCCAGCATGGACTGCAGGATGCCCAGAGCCGCCATAACAGCGCCGCCGGGGACACCGGGAGCAGCCACCATGGTGATGCCCAGCATCAGGATGAAGGGGAACATCTTGGCGAAGGTGACGGGCTGACCCATCATCATCATGACGGCGATGGAGCAGCTGGTCAGGGTGATGGTGGAACCGGACAGGTGAATGGTGGCGCACAGGGGGCAGACAAACTCCGCGATGGAATCGGCAACACCGTTCTTCTTGGTGCACTCCACGGTCACGGGGATGGTGGCGGCGGAGGACTGAGTGCCGATGGCGGTGGTGTAAGCCGGGATCATGTTCTTGATCAGGCCGAAGGGATTCTTCTTGGCGGTGGTGCCGGCCACGGTGTACTGGAACACCAGGATGACCACATGCAGGCACAGGATGACGGCGAAGACCTTGATGAAGGAGGTCATCAGCTCAACGATGGTGCCGGCATAGGTGAGCTTTGCGAAGATACCATAGACGTGGAAGGGCAGCAGGGGGATCACAACGCCGCCGACCAGCTTGGTGACGATCTCAGAGAAGTCCTTGATGGCCAGCTTCAGGGTATCATTCTTGATCAGGGTCAGGCCCAGGCCAAGGATGAAGGAAATCAGCAGGGCTTCCATAACGCCCATGATGGGGGGCATCTCGATGGTGAACAGGCCGCTCAGAGCAGTCTCTTCTGCGTTCTGGGCATCCGCCATGAACATGTCAGCATGCACCAGGCTGGGGAACAGGGCCATATCCACGACAAACGCCAGAGAACCGGCGATGATGGTGGACAGGTAGGCAACGCCGGTGGTAGCGGCCAGGGTCTTGCCTGCGCCGGTACCCAGATCCGCGATGCCGGGAACCACGAAGCCGATGATGATCAGAGGAATGCAGAAGTTCAGGAAGTTGCCGAAAATGCTGTTGTAAGTGGCGCCGATCTGGATGATCAGCTCGCCGGCATCACCGATCTTCTGGCAGATGGTGCCGATGACCAAGCCCAAAACAATCGCGATGAGCAGCTTGGGGAGCAGGCCGAGCTTCTTCTTTTTCTTTTCCATGTTTCTTGACCTCCGGACTCCTCACCGGAGGTCCCCCTCCTTTTATTTTATTTTTGCGGGATGATCAATCCTGCAAAGAATAACCCTTGGCACGCAGAGCTTCTTCGATCTGCATCACGTGCTCCTGGTTCCGGGTCTCCAGGACCATGGTCACCAGGCAGGCACCCACGTCGGAGTTCTTGGCCTCGCGCTCGTGGTTGACACTGAGGATGTTGGCGCCGCAGTCGGACACCACCTGCAGCACCTGGATCAGGCTGCCGGGCTTATCCGCCACCTTGGTGGTGATCTCAGCGATACGGCCGGACTTGGTCAGGCCCTTGGTGATGATGCGGGAGAGCGTGGTGACGTCCACGTTGCCGCCGGAGACGACGCACACGGTCTTCTTATCGGAGGTATCCACCTTGCCGAACATGCAGGCAGCCACAGGCGTGGCACCGGCGCCCTCAGCAACGGTCTTCTGGCCTTCCACCAGAGCCAGGATGGCGGCTGCGATTTCGTCCTCGGTAACGGTGACGATCTCGTCGACGTACTTCTGGCACATCTCGAAGGTCATGTTGCCGGGGGTGAGCACGTGGATACCGTCGGCCAGCGTCTCGCCGTCGGGCACGGTCGTGATCTTGCCGGCCTTGCAGGACTCATACATGGAAGGCACCGTGGCAGCCTGCACACCGATGACCTTGCAGGAAGGCTTCAGGCTCTTGATGGCCAGTGCGATGCCGCTGATCAGGCCGCCGCCGCCGATGGGGCAGACCACCTGGTCCACTTCGGGCAGCTGCTCGAGGATCTCCAGGCCGATGGTGCCCTGGCCGGCCATGACGTAGGGATCATTGAAGGGATGGGCGAAGGTGTAGCCGTGCTCCTTGGCCAGACGATCCGCCTCACGGGCGGCGTCGTCGTAAACGCCGGGGACCAGCACCACTTCCGCGCCGTAATTCTTGGTGGCCTCCACCTTGCTGATGGGAGCACCGGCGGGCATGCAGATGATGGACTTGATGCCCAGCTTGGTGGCGGAAAGGGCAATGCCCTGGGCATGGTTGCCGGCGGAGCAGGCGATCACGCCGCGGTCCGCTTCTTCCTTGGTCAGGGAGCGGATCTTGTTGTAAGCGCCGCGCAGCTTGAACGCGCCGGTCAGCTGCAGGTTCTCCGCCTTAATATAGATATTCTCGCCGATCTTCGGGGCCGCATCCAGGGGCGTCTTTCTCGCGATCCCCTTCAGCGCCTTTTGTGCGTCTTGGATCATTTCCAGTGTCAGCATCTCAATTTCTCCTTTTCTCGTCAGTTTCTACACATGAACGTTTTGTCTGTCGGAGTTTTTTGTTGATTTTGCTTTACACAGAAATTATATCGTAATTTGAGCCAATGACAATGCACATTTCCTCCAAATGTTTTCATCAGAAATACTAAATTATGACGGAACGTCTCTGTATCAGAGACGCTTCGTTTCAACCAGCACACGCCCGTAAAATTTTAGGACAGTTTTTTGGATGGGTCGTTCCGTAACGCTCTTTCGTCAATCTGACCAGATTTGACCGCTTTTGCAGTCTGATTGGTTAAATTTTCTCCGTTTTCTGACAATGGATTGGTTTTCCTGACAAGCAGGAATACAGGTTTTCAACCCCAAAAACGCGTCTCATTTTCTTCTCTTTCCCGATGCCGGGAATCGGCCTTTTCGCCACCGGACTTGTCTTTCCTTGAAGCACAGATCCTGCCGTCCCAAGAGGCCTTCCTGCACAGAATCTCCGTTCCGATCTCTGGGCCGCAGCGGCCTGTTCAGCCGCAAAAACGCTCCCAAGACGGAAAAGCGCCGGGCTGCTCCATTTCGGAGCAGCCCGGCGTCTGTCGGCATCTTTTCAGCGGGCCTCCGGGAGGCTGGCGTTACACCAGCGCATCCAGAACAGAGCGGAAGTCGTCGATGATGTCCTCAGGGTCCTCCAGGCCGACGCTGACCCGCACCAAGCCCTCGGAAATACCGGCAGCGGCCAGCTCTTCCGCGGTGTATGTAGAGTGGGTCATGGTGGCGGGATGCTCCACCAGCGTCTCGGCATCGCCCAGAGAGACGGCAATGGTGCAAAGCTGCAGCTTGTTCAGCGCGGCAGCGGTGGTGGCCTTATCCGCCTTGAGTTCGATGGCGATCATGCCGCCGGGCAGACGCATCTGCTTTTCAGCGATCTTATGACCCGGGAAGGAGTCCAGACCGGGATAGTAGACCTTTGCCACCGCGGGATGGTTCACGAAGAACTCCGCTACCTTCCGGGCGTTGGCACAGTGGCGCTCCATCCGGATGTCCAGCGTCTTGAGGCCCCGGGCGATCAGGAAGGCGTCGAAGGGACTCATGACCGCGCCGGTCATATCCTTCAGGCCGAACATGCGGCACTGGGTGATGAAGTCCTCCTTGCCGACCACCATGCCCGCGATCACGTCGCCGTGGCCGTTGAGGTACTTGGTGGCGCTGTGGACCACCACGTCGGCGCCCCAGCGCAGAGGCTGCTGCAGATACGGGGTGCAGAAAGTGTTGTCCACGATGACCCGGATGTCGGGATTGAAGGCATGGGCCGTCTTGGCGATCAGCTCAATGTCCAGCAGCTTCAGCGTAGGATTGCAGGGAGTCTCGAAATAGACCACCTTGGTCTTGTCGGTCAGGTTCTTTTTCAGGTTTTCAATGTCGGACAGGTCCGTCAGCGTCACCTTCACGCCGAACTTGCTCATGCCGTGGTTGAGCAGTGCATAGGTGCAGCCGTACAGCGTCTCGTCTGCCACGATCTCATCGCCGCCCACCACTGCGCTCCACAGTGCGGAGGAAATGGCACCCATACCGGAGGCTGCGGCCATGGCGGCCTCGCCGCCCTCCAAAGAAGCCAGCTTTGCCTCTACCGCTGCCAGGGAAGGATTCCCCAGCCGGGTGTAGATGTAGCCGCCCTCTTGTCCGGCGAACCGGGCGCCGCCCTGCTCCACCGTGGAGAAGGCGAACGTGGACGTCTGATAAATAGGAGCGCACAGGGACCCGGCGGCGTTTTCCACCTTGCCGGCATGGATCTGACGCGTGGCGAAACCGAGCTTCTTCTCCGTGTTCATAAAAATGCCTTCCTTTCTTCATCGGGCCCGGCAGGCTCCCGCCGTACCGGGCAAACATCTCTGCTATCATTTTTTTGTGATCGGATGGATCGGGAATCCTGTGGGCGATGCGTGAAGAGAGAATGGGTTTTTTTCAAAATAAGTCCGGGCAAATGGTAATGTTGCACATGTTTTCCGAGAAGTTTTTTAGATGATTCATCTATTTCTACCTATATCATAGCATGCTTTTTTTGAAGTGGTTAATATCCGTTTTACTCAATCCGCTCACAGTTTTTGCGATAGCCATTTGACAGTGCCTCGTGTTTCGTCCTATAATGTCAATATCCCAGCGACAAATGAACGCGGAAGGAGTATCGCGCATGACCTTTCAGCAGTTGGAATATGTGGTGGAGATCTCCAAATGCGGTTCCATCAATAAAGCGGCGCAAAAGCTCTTTTTGTCCCAATCCGGCATCTCCACCGCCGTGCGGGAACTGGAGCAGGAGCTGGGCATTCGGATCTTTGCCCGCAGCAACCGGGGCGTAGAGTTCACCCAGGAGGGAAAGGAATTCCTCAGCTATGCGATCTCTCTGCTGGAGCAAAAGCACCGGATCGAGGGGCTCTACAAGGACTCCCGGGATGATGCCCCCATGCGCTTTTCCGTCTCCTGCCAGCGGTACCCGTTTTGTGTGGATGCCTTTTTGCGTCTGCTGGACATTGCGGAGGACAACCGCTATCATTTCTCCATCCGGGAGACCGGTATGGACGCGGTGATTGACGATGTGTATGACCACCGCTCGGACATCGGCATCATCTGCCTGACGGATCTGACGGAGAAGATCATCCGCCGCCTGCTGGATTCCCGGGAGCTCTCCTTCCACGAACTGGCAGCGGTCTCCCCCTGCATTTATGTACGCCGGGAGCACCCTCTGGCCCATCTTGCCAGTGTCACCGAAGAGGATCTGGACGGCTATCCTTACGTATCGTTTGACCACGACCAGGGCGTTGCCTCGGACTTTTTCGAGGAATATCCCATGGTCTCGCTGAAAAAACCAGCCAAATGCATCAGCGTCAATAACCGCGCCACCGCCATGTACGTCCTGGCCCGGACCGATGCTTTCACCACCGGCAGCGGACTTTTGTCCGAGCCGGTGTGCAATCCCTCCGTCATTACCATTCCCCTGGAGGGCAAGACCTGCGTTCACCTGGGGTGGATCCACGGGAAAAACGGCAAGCTCTCTGCCCAGACGGAGGGGTTCATTCATCTGCTGGAGAAAGCCGTCTCCGATTCCATTGCCTTTACCACGGCATTTCAGCAAGCCGCCCTTGCAGATCGGACATAAGAAAAGCGGACGCCGAATCGGCGTCCGCTTTTTTCAAATCGGTTCAGTTTTTCTCCCCGGCGATCTCCATGGCAGCCTTCTTCGCCGCCACACCGGACTCCGCCACATCATACTCCCAGTTCCAGGGGTCCTTACGGCAGATGCCGTCGGCATAGGGGATGAAGATGGACAGCACGCCGAACGCCGCCAGGATCCAGCAGTACCACATGTAGGGCAAAAATTCCGCAGGGCTCATGACGATGCCGCTGGTCACGGTGGTCAGGCTGGCGGCAGAGAGCAGCTGGGCGCCCCAGGGGATCAGGCCCTGGAATACGCAGGAGAACACGTCCAGCAGCGAAGCGGTCCGGCGGGGATCCACCTTGTACTGCCGGCTCATATCCCGGGCCACGTTGCCGCTGACGATGATGGCCACGGTGTTGTTGGCGGTGGCGCAGTCCGCCATGGACACCAGCGCAGAGATACCCACCTGAGCGGACTTGTTGCCCTTCATGATCCGGCTGAGCTTTTCGATAAGCCAGGTGATGCCGCCATTGTGGGAGATCATCTCCGACATGCCGCCGCAGAACAGGGACAGGAAGAACACCTCGTTCATGCCGGTGAAGCCGCTGTAGACGCTCTGGGCAAAGGTGGCGATGGTCAGATCTCCCAGCGCCAGGCCGATAATGCCGGCGGAGAAGATGCCGATGACCAGCACCAGAAAGACGTTCAGGCCGATGAGGGACAGGATCAGAACCGCCAGGTAGGGCAGGACCTTGATGATGTTGAAGGTCAGCTCATCCATGGGAACCACGGTCTCGGGCCGGCCCAAAATCAGCAGCAGCACGATGGTGACCAGCGACGCCGGCAGGGCAATGAAGAAGTTCACCCGGAACTTGTCCCGCAGCTGGCAGCCCTGGGTACGGGTAGCCGCGATGGTGGTGTCGGAGATCATGGACAGGTTGTCGCCGAACATGGCGCCGCCCACGCAGGCGCCCACGCACAGCGGCAGGCTCAGCCCGCCCTTGTCCGCCACGCCCACGGCGATGGGAACGATGGCGCTGATGGTGCCCACGGAGGTGCCGGTGGCGGTGCCCATAAAGGCGGAGATCACGAACACGCCCGCCGCCAGGAAGTGGACGGGGACCACGCTCAGTCCCAGGTTCACGGTGGAATCCACGCCGCCCATGGCACTGGCCACGGTGGAGAAGGCGCCGGCCAGGATGAAAATGATGAGCATGGTCAAAACGTTTTCATTGGCAGCACCCTTGGCAAAGACAGCAAACTTCTCGTCGATGCTGCCCTTGCCCATGCAGAAGGCCAGCAGCACGGCGATGAACATGGCGGTCACGGAGGGGAACTGGTAGAAGGCCATTTCCACCCCCTTGGCCTGGTAATACAAACCGGCGCCCAGGTAGATGATGATGAACAGCAGGAACGGAAGCAATGCGGAACCTTTTCCCTTTTTTTCCAGAGTTTCCATGGATTTACCTCCTTGTTGTCCTCTTTTCTCGAATCACACGCCCCTTGTTTTTTGTCCTTTTGCACAGATTTTCAAGAGTTCTTCTCCCATTCTCTGGTTATTATTATAGCATTCCCTGTAAAAAGGCGCTAGTGTCAATCTTTACGGAACCGGTTATCGATTCTGGAGATAGCCAAAAGGCGGCCGCCGCCCGGGCACCTCCTGCCGCCGGCCGCATAGGATAGAGCACAACCCAGTTGATAGGGAGGTAACCGGCATGGAAGAAACTCCGATGCTCACCACACTCAAGGCAAAGATCCTGCGGGTGTGCTGCTGTGATCTGCTGGTGTGCGATGTGTGCACTTGTCAGGAGATCCTGGTACACACGCCCCGGGCCTGCTGCTTTTCCGTGGGTGAGTGCGTGTGCATTGAATACAGCGGCGCCATGACCATGAGCATTCCGCCGCAGATCACCGCCACCGACATCCGGCGGGTCTGCGGCTGCTGCTGAGTGTCTGCTGCGGTGTATTTTATCCGCAATTTGAAAAGAGGGAGCAGCTTTCAGCTGCTCCCTCTTTTTCGTACCGTTCATCCCCAGGCAGGCATTACGCCATGTGGAGGAATTTCTGCACATCCTTGTTGGCGCCCAGGATGAAAATCGTCTCATTTTCCGTAAAGCAGTGGGTGGGACCGGGCAGAGGCTCCAGCACCTGATTGCTGCGGGTGGCCAGGATGTTGATATGGTAGCGTTGCCGCACCGCCAGCTCCACCACCGTCTTTCCCACCCAGGATCTGGGAACGCCGGTCTCAAAAATGGAGTACTCCGGCGTCAGCTCCACATAGTCGAAGATGTGGTCGGCAGTATAACGCACGGCGGACCAGGATGCCATCTGCCGTTCGGGATAGATCACGTCATCGGCGCCGTTACGCAGCAAAAACTTTGCGTGGATGTCCCGGGCCGCCCGGGCAAGCACAAAGGGCGCCCCGCACTCTTTGAGCAGGGCAGTGGTCTCCAGGGAGCTTTGGAAGTTATCGCCGATGGCCACCACGCAAAGGTCAAAGTTCCGCACCCCCAGGGAGCGGACAAACTGCTCATTGGTACCGTCTCCGATCTGGGCGTTGGTGACGAAGGGCAGCGCGTCGTTGACCCGCTGCTCGTCCTTGTCGATGGCCAACACCTCGTGATGCAGTTCCTGGAGCTTTTGGGCCATATGACGGCCGAACCGGCCGAGACCCACCAATAATACGGATTTCATGTTGAACTGTTTCCTTTCTTACCCCACGGTAACCGATTCCTGGGGATACTGGGACGACACGCTCAAATTTCCGGCCGTCACCGCATAGATCATCGTCAGTCCGCCCACCCGTCCGAAGTACATGAGGAAAATCAGGATCAGATGGGAAGGGGCGGACAGATTTGCCGTGCCCACAATGGACAATCCCACTGTACCAATGGCGGAAGCAGACTCAAAGAGGGCATCCAGCAGCGGAACGCCGTCGATGCAGCAGATCAGTGCCCCGCCCAGGAAAAAGAGGGTGAGGTAGAGCGAGAAGATGGCGCTGGCATTGCGCAGCACCGCATCCGGAAGCCGCCGTCCGAAGCACTCGGCATTGCTGCGGCGGCGGAACACCGCCCATGCGCTCAGCACCAGCACAGCCAGGGTCGTGGTTTTGAAGCCGCCGGCGGTGGAACCGGGGGAACCGCCGGTGAGCATCAGCAAAATGGTCACCAGCCGGCCCAGCTCGCTCATCTGCGTCAGGTCAACGGAATTGAATCCCGCCGTCCGGGGAGAGACCGCCTGGAAGAAAGCCGCCAGCGTCCGCTCACCGGAATCCAACCCCTCCCACTGGGGCAGTCCGAACTCATAAAGTCCGAAATACAGCGTTCCTCCGGCCAGCAGCAAAACCGTGAACAGCAGGATCAGCTTGCTCTGGAGCCGGTACTGCCGCAGACGGCGTCCGTTGCCGGCCACGTCCTGCCAAGTGGAAAAGCCGATGCCGCCCACGATGATGAGTCCCGCTACCGTGAGGCATACCAGCGGGTCCGCCACATAGGCGGTCAGGGAGGAATAGGGGACTTCGCTCCCCATCAGGTCAAAGCCGGCGTTGCAGAAGGCGGATACCGCGTGGAACACCGCATACCAAAGGCCCTTCCACAGTCCGAACTGCGGGCAGAACCGCACCGCCAGCAGCAGCGCGCCCAAAGCCTCGATGGCCAGGGCCGTCCGAAGGATAAAGCCGGTCATGCGGATGATGCCGCCCACCTGGGGTGCGGAGATGGACTCCTGCATTACCCAGCGCTGTTTCAGGCCGATCCGCTTGCCGGAAAAGATGAAGATGGCTACCGCCACCGTCACCACGCCCATGCCGCCGATCTGGATCAGAAGCAGAATCACTGCCTGTCCGAATTCCGACCAGTATTGCATGGTATCGTGGACCACCAGTCCCGTCACACAGGTGGCGGAGGTGGCAGTGAACAGCGCCTCCAGAAAACCGGCGCCTCCCGGCGCCCGGGTGGAAATTGGGAGCATCAGCAGCAGCGCACCGGCCAGGATGAGCAGTAAAAAGCCCAAAATGATCACGCGGGCAGGAGAGGTCTGCCCTCGTTTCCAAAAGGGAGGGGTAACTCCTCCCAACTGCAGCTTCATTGCCCGGACCAAGCCTCCTTTCGCGCGTTTGAAAGCGTCTTTATACTTGATTGAAATCGGCGCATCCGTTCCTTGCGGCAAATATGCTGCGCCGGGTCATGTGCTATCATACCCCGAAACCGGCCTGCTGTCCACAGAAAAATGCACTCTGTGACAGCTAATTTAACAGCTAATTTACAAAAGGCAGGGCGGAATCCGGGAAACCCGGGTTCCGCCCCGCTGAAAACCGGCCTTATGTCCGCCGGAACAAATGCCGCAGTCTCTGGCGCAGCCCGCCCGCGGCAGGCGCGGCCTCACCGGCCGTCTCCTGGGACGGCGCCTGGCGCACCGCCTCTTCCAGCAGGAACTGCTGGCAGTCGAAGCGGGGCTCCGGGGTCCGTCGGAGATAGGTGCCGTCGGACTGCATGACCCTGGCCTTGAGGGTATCCCGCAGGCAGGCATCCAGGATCTTGTGGATCTTCTGCCGGACCGGCGCTTCGGTGATGGGACAGGCGATCTCCACCCGCCGCTCCGTGTTCCGGGTCATGAAGTCCGCCGAGGCGATGTACATCCGCTCCTCCGCTCCGCTGCCGAAGCAGTAGACCCGGGAGTGCTCCAGGAAGCGGCCCACGATGCTGATGATCCGGATGTGTTCCGTCCGCCCCGGGATGCCCGGCAGCAGGCAGCAGATGCCCCGCACGATCATCTGGACCTGCACGTCGGCACAGCTGGCCTGCTTGAGCTTTTCGATGAGGTCCAGGTCTGTCAGGGAGTTGATCTTGATGAGGATGCGGCCCTCCGGGCCCTTGGCGATCTCCCGGTCGATCTCCTCCATCACCCGCTGCTTGAGGGAGACCGGCGCCACCAGCAGGTGGCGGTAATGTCCCTCCAGGTTTCCGATGGCCATGTTCTTGAAAAACTCGTTGGCGTCGGCGCCGATGTCTTGGCTCGCGGTCATGAGGGACAGGTCCGTGTACATGGCGGCGGTCTTTTCGTTATAGTTGCCGGTACCCACCTGGGTCAAAAAGCGGATCTCTCCCCGTTCCCGCCGGGTGATGAGGCAGATCTTGGAGTGGACCTTATAGTCCTCAAAGCCGTAGATCACCGTGCAGCCGGCATCCTCCAGCCGCTCGGACCAGTCGATGTTGTTCTGCTCGTCGAACCGGGCCCGCAGCTCGATGAGGACCGTCACATCCTTGCCGTTTTCCGCCGCCTGGCACAGATAGTCCACCAGCTTGGCCCGTTTGGCCAGACGGTAGATGGTGATCTTGATGGACACCACCGCCGGGTCGGAGGCAGACTCCTTCAAAAGCCGCAAAAACGGGTCCATGCTCTCAAAGGGGAAGGAGAGCAGCAGATCGTGCTGGCGGATCTGGTGGGTCACGGACTCCCCGCTGCGGACGCAGGCAGGTGCCTGGGGATGGAAGGGGGGATAGAGCAGTGTCCGGCGCTTGTTTTCCGCCAGCCGGTCCGCCAGGGAAAAGACATATCCCAGCTTCATGGGTATGTCGGTGCGGTAGGTCTGGTCCCGGCGCAGGGACAACCGCTCACACAGCGCCGCAAGGAACGGATCACTGACAGCGCCGCTGTACTCCAGCCGCACCGGGTCCAGCCGCCGCCGCTTGCCCAGCACCTTGCGCATCTTTCCCCGGAAGTCGTCGTCAAAGTCGAAGGCCTCGTCCTCCGGGTTGATGTCGGCGTTGCGGGTAACGCAGAAGGCCGTGGCCTCTTCCACCGTGTAAGTGGAAAAGACGGAGGAGAGCTGGGAGAGCAGGATCTGCTCTGTGGGGATGCAGCGCACATCGCTGCCGGGCAGGAACACCACGTCCGGTGCTGCGGCGGGCACCGGGATCAGGGCCAGGACTTCCTTTCCCTTGCGCCGCAGGCGGGCGCCCACGTGGATGACCTTGTTCTGCAGATGGGGGAAGGGGTGATGGGTGTCGATGATCTGGGGCGACAGGATGGGGGCCAGGTTTTCATCAAAGTAGCGGCGCAGGTATTTCTGGTCCGCCGTCCCCAGCTCCCCGGCGCACAGCTGGTAGACCCCGTGGAGCCGCAGCTGCTGCTCCACGTCCCGGAACACCCGCTCCCGCTTTTCATACAGCGGCCCTACCGCCTGGTAGATGGCCCGGAGCTGCTGCGTGGCGGTCATGCCGGACTTTTTGTCCACAGAGGAGCTGCCCAGCGTCTCCAGATCGTGGAGGCTGCCCACCCGGATCATGAAAAACTCGTCCAGGTTGCTGGTGAAGATGCTGATGAACTTCAGCCGTTCCAGCAGGGGAACGCTCTCGTCCACGGCCTCCGAGAGGACCGAATCGTTGAACCGGAGCCAGGACAGCTCCCGGTTCTGGGTATATACGGCTTCACGGCTGCTTTCCATGCAGGATGCCCCTTTCTTTGAGCAGATAGTAGAGATAGCCCTCCCGCACGCCGTAGGGGCTGGTGACCACCGTGCGGCAGCCGAAGGTCTTTGCCACCGTGTGGAGCACGGCGACGCCCGGCGTGATGGTGTGGATGCGCTCCGGCGCGATCTTCAGAATGCGTCCGGTGAGCTTTTCGGGGCCCATCTCCATCTGGGAGAGGAAGTCCCCGTAAAACGAGGTCTCATAGGCGCTGTTGCCGCTTTTGCCCTCCAGGCTGTTGCGCAGCTTCAGCGCGGCCCGGGCGGTGCCGCCCACCGCCACGATCTGCTTGGCGGCGCCGCTGCGGATGCGCAGCCGGGCGGCCTCGATCTGGGCGGCGGCCTCCGCCTCGATCTTCCGCACCTCACCCCGGCTGGGCAGGATCCCGTCCACGAAGCGGTTGTAGAGGGTCAGCGAGCCGATGGGCAGCGAGACCCCCAGCACCGCCTTCCGCTTGGTGAAGTACACCAGCTCCGTGCTGCCGCCGCCCACGTCCACCAGCAGTCCGCCGTCCAGAGGCGTGCTCTGAAGGGCGCCGTAGTAGTCGAATTCCGCTTCCTCCTCGCCGGAAAGGACCCGCACCGCAAAGCCGCTCTCCGCCCGGATGGCGTCCAGGACCTCCTGGGTGTTGGTGATGTTCCGCAGGGCTGCCGTGCCGAAGGGGAACACCCCGTCCAGGGTGATCTGCTCCGTGACCGTCCGCAGCTCGGTCAGCACTTCCACCGCCTTGCGGATGCCCTCCTTGCTCATTTTCCCCTTGGCGGTGATATAGCCCGCAAGACCTGCGGCGAATTTGTTGTTCAGAACCGGATGGATGGCTCCGTTGTCCACCCGATAGATCATGAGGCGAATCGTGTTGGAACCAATGTCAATGACACCGTACAGCATAGTCCCTTCCTCCTTGCAATCTTGATTATCATACAATTCACGCAAGAAATTTCCAGAAAATCCAGGTGAAATTCATGTAAAATCTTTGTCTTTTTCAGTCTCCCCCGTCCACCGCCGGCTCATACCGGCAAAACGAGCGAAGCAGCCTTGGCCGCTTCGCTCGTCTCTTGTTTATTACAGTTTCCGCCACAGCGTCAGCATCATTACCAAAAAGCAGGCTCCGCCGCCCACCAGGTTGGAGATGGGCTCCGACCACAGCACGCCGTCCACACCCAGGAAATTCGGCAGGATGAAAATCAGGGGCAGCACCAGCGCCACCTTCCGGAACAGCGAGAAGAAAATGGCAAACTTTGCCTTGCCCAATCCGGTAAAGGTGGCCTGTCCGGACATCTGGAAGGCCATGAAGCAAAAGCCGAAGAAATAGATGTGCAGCATCCCGGCGCCGGTGTCCACCAGCTCCTGGTTGTCGGTAAAAAGGCCCATCAGCTCATGGGGGAAGGCAAAAACCAGTCCCCAGGCCGCCAGCATATACACCAGACATACCGCCGTCATAAAGAGGATCCCCTGTTTGACCCGACGGTACTCTCCGGCGCCATAGTTGTAGCCCAGCACCGGCTGGGCGCCGCCGGTAAGACCGTTGGCAGGCATGGTGACCACTTCCCGCACGGAGTTGATGACCGTCATGGCCCCCACCAGCACATCGCCGCCCAGCGCCCGCAGTTCGTAGTTATAGGCAAACTGGGTGACAGCGTTGGTAAAGGACATGATAAAGTGGGAGAATCCCAGCTGCACGGTATCCTTCAAAATCTCGGGCTGCCAGCGGATCTGTGTCCGCCGCAGCGGGATCAGGGCCCGCTTTCCCGTCAGGAACTTCATCACCCACAGCGCGGACACCAGCTGGGAGATCACCGTGGCGATGGCGGCTCCCCGCACTCCCTGATGCAGCACAAAGATGAACACCGGGTCCAGCACGGCATTCACCACGGCACCGGCGGTGATGGTGACCATGCCCACCCTGCCGAAGCCCTGGCTGTTGATAAAGCCGTTCATGCCCAGCCCCAGCATGGCAAAGGGCGTTCCCCAGATATAGACGGAAAAGTAGTCCCGGGCATAGGGATAGGTATCCGGGCTGGCCCCGAAGACCTCCAGAATCGGCCGCATGAACAAAACGCCGATCGCCGTCAGCACCACTGCCGTCAGCCCCAGCATATAGCAGGAGGAGCCCTGGATCCGGCCCGCCAGGTCCAGGTCTTGTCTGCCCCGGGCAATGGAACACAGCGGTGCGCCGCCCATACCGAAAAGATTGGTAAAGGCCGTGATCAGGCTGATGATGGGGAACACAATGCCCACACCGGTGAGCGCCATGGAGGACGCTCCGTCGATATGGCCGATGAAAAACCGGTCCACCACACTGTACAGAACGTTTACCATCTGGGCAATGGTCATGGGGATGGCCATGCGGAGAATGTTGCCGGCCATACTGCCCCGGCTGAAATCCTGTTTCGCGTCCAAACTGCGCTCCCCTCTCCTGTCGCTTTTTATGATTTTACCTAAATTATACAAACTGTCCTATTTTCTGTCAACCAACGCCCTGCCAAAGCAGCAGCTCATCCCCTTCCCGCAGCGTGCATCCGGCGGGAATAAAAAAACGGCGTCCGGCTTTGGCCGGACGCCGTTTGCACATGCCTTACGGCAGGTAATTCAGGGGGTTCTTGGGCACGCCGTTGTAGCGGACCTCGAAGTGGCAGTGGTTGCCGGTGGAGTTGCCAGTGGAACCCATGCGGGCGATCTGCTGGCCCTTGTACACATGGTCACCCACAGACACCAGCAGGCTGGAGTTATGTCCGTAGTAGGTGACATAACCGTTGCCGTGGCTGATCTGCACCAGATAGCCATAGCCGCTCATCCAGCCGGCGTAGGTCACGGTACCGCCGTCGGCGGCGTAGATGGGAGAGCCGTAGCTGCCGGCGATGTCGATGCCCTTGTGGTTGGTGGAACCGATGCCGCCGGGGGAGGACCGGTAACCGAAGCGGGAGGTAATCCGTCCGGTGGTAGGCCAGCGGAAGGTACCGGTAGGCAGCCAGGTGGGCCGCTCCTTGGTGCCCTGGAGCCGCTGCTCCGTCACAGGCTCTTTCAGCGTTACATAGGAGAGCACCGTGCGGGCCGTCTCCTCACCGTTGACGTAGGTGACGTTGGCCACCACGTCGGCCGCGCCGTATTCACCGGGAGAGGTGACCTTGTAATCGCCCTTGTAAAGATAGGCGGTATCGGTGTACTCGATGTCGTAGTTCACCTGGTCCACATAGTGTTCCCGCTGCACAACGGTCATGGTCAGATAGGGGACAGAGGCAGACAGCGTCAGCACTTCACCGATCTGGAGCTTGTCAATGTTGTAGCCGGGGTTGAGCGCCAGCAGTTCCTTGGACGTCAGTCCGTGGTCCTCCGCGATCTCGGACCAGGTGTCGCCTGCGGCCACGGTATAGGTGACCTCAGCGGTCTTGGTGGAATAGAGCGTCTCCGCCAGATACCCCAGGTTCATGACCTCGGAGGTGGGGACGTACTCCTGCTTGATCTCCACATCCTCTGCAAACTCGCAGGAGATGGTGTTCTCATCCGTGGAAGCGGCCTTGAGCTGCTCCAGCAGTTCTTCCAGTGCACCGGCGTAAGACGTGGCGCCGATCCGCTCGCCGTTGATATACAGGCAGTAGGCGGACGTCACCAGCCCGATCTCGTCGGAGAGCTGCTCTTCAAACGTCTCCTCGTCGGATACTTCCTGCCGGCGCATCAGTCCGGAGGAATACTGGATGGAGGAATCGTCAATGGTGTAAGTCTCGCCCAGTGTTTCGGTGGTGATCTGCTCCAGATCCGTCCGGGCCGCTTCTGCGGATGCCCGGGAATCCACCGTGCCCACCACTTCGCCGTTATAGGTAACGGTGGTGCCGATGGTATAAAGGGAGCAGAACACCGCAACGGCGGCCACAGCACAGCCCGCTCCCAGGAATGCCACGGGATGGATCTTGTACCGTGTCAGCCAGGCCCGGGCCTGCGCCATCAGGCGGCCATTCTTCTTCCGGCGGCCCAGCATGGCCTCCCGCAGGCGGCGGCCCACCATGGGCACCAGGCTCCAGCCAAACAGCAGCAGCTGTACGGCCTTCTGCTCCGACTCCGGGAAGTGCTTGGCCTTTTTCTCCCGGACGATGTGACGCCAGCGGCGCCGCGCCCGCTTCCAGTTTTCAGCGGCAGTATTATATAAGGTAATAAAGGGGCTGATAGAGCCGCCGTCATCCTCCCGCCACGCCTGGAATCTCTCCCGCAGGGTGGCATGCTTCCGGGGCTGCTCGTCGGCGGGTTCCTCCTGCCAGATGGGCGCAGACGGCTTTGCCTCCGTCCGGTCCTGCACGGCCGCGGCGCTCCGGCGCTCCTGCACCGGCTCCTCCACAGACTCATGTGCCTGGGGGATCCGGTTGCCCCGACCAGTGGGGATCCGCCCCGTATCTCCCAGATGGCCTGCCTCTGCCGGCCGCTGGTTTTCCTTACCGGCCAAACGCTTACCGCCCCGGCGGGACTTGGCAGTTTGCTGATAGGTTCTCTTCTGTCCTTCGCTCATACGCACTCCTAAACCAACTAATCGATCCTGAGATCCTGTTAGGACGCAAATAGTTACAATTTGTTACCGTTTCATGATAGCGCCTTTCTCCCCATTCGTCAAGTCTTTTTTTGGTGAAAAAGTACCGAAATTCCATCAATTTACGTTTTTTTCCATACCGAAGACCGATTTGGGCCTTTGAGGGCTTTTGCGGATTTGACGGAAGGAGCAGCAAAAAATACGTAAAATTTCGTCGCGTTCATGATAATTTTACATTGACCCCGCCCAACAGTTGTGTATAATTGTAATTGGTATAAATCTGGGCACAAAACATACTAGATTATGGAGGAATCCTCACATGTTTGAATTTCTGATCAAAAAGCTGAAGGCCCATCCCCGGAAGATCGTCTTCACCGAGGGCACCGATCCCCGCATTCTGGAAGCTTCCGCCCGTCTGCTGTCCGGTACCTTCCTGACCCCCGTTCTGGTGGGCAATCCCGATGAGGTCCAGGCCGCTGCCGAGGAGATCGGCTTCAACATCCGCGGCGCTGAGATCGTCGATCCCGCCAACTTCGCCGACATGGACAAGATGGTCGCTACCATGGTGGAGCTGCGCAAGGGCAAGATGACCGAGGACCAGTGCCGTGCCGCTCTGATGCAGGCCAACTACTTCGGCACCATGCTGGTGAAGATGGGTTACGCGGACGCTCTGCTGGGCGGCGCCACCTACTCCACTGCCGATACCGTCCGTCCCGCTCTGCAGCTGATCAAGACCAAGCCCGGCAGCAAGATCGTCTCCTCCTGCTTCATTCTGGTCCGTCCCTCCGCTACCGGTGACCGCGAGGTCCTGGCCATGGGCGACTGCGCCATCAACATCAAGCCCACCGAGGACGAACTGGTGGAAATCGCCCTGGAGACCGCCGACACCGCTAAGGTCTTCGGCATCGATCCCAAGGTCGCCTTCCTGAGCTACTCCACCCTGGGCTCCGGCAAGGGCGAGGACGTGGACAAGATGCGCAACGCCTTCAACAAGGCCAAGGCTCTGCGTCCCGACCTGGAGATGGAAGGCGAGCTGCAGTTCGACGCTGCCGTGTCTCCCCGTGTGGCTCACACCAAGTGCCCCGACTCCAAGGTGGCCGGCCATGCCAACACCTTCATCTTCCCCGACATCAACGCCGGCAACATCGGCTACAAGATCTGCCAGCGCATGGGCTCCTTCGATGCTTACGGCCCCATCCTGCAGGGTCTGAACGCCCCCATCAACGACCTCTCCCGCGGCTGCAACGCCCAGGAGGTCTACTCCATGGCCATCATCACCGCCGGCCTGTGCCAGGACTGATTCCCCCGTATATCGTACATAAAAAGAGCGGACGCCATGTGCGTCCGCTCTTTTTTATTGGATCTCATCCGTTTCCGGTTCCGGCAGCGGCGGACCGCCTATCCGGATGGACCGGAAAAACGCGGCGCTCTTCCACGTCAGCACCAGTTCCGCCACCATACACCCCACCAGCACCAGCGCCGCGATCAGAAACACCACCAGCAGTGCAATGGCCACGCCCGGGCTGCCGGACCGGATCACCAGCAGCGCGACCAGCAAACCTCCCAGGAGGGTCCCCGTGCTTGCCAGCGTAAATTTACGCAGCAGCCTCCAGTTCTCCGCCAGGCGCAGCGGAACGGGGGTGGGCCGATCCTCCGGAATTGCCCCGGGCGGCTGGGGAAGTACACTCTCCTCCAGTTCCACCGCTATGGCACCATAGAAGAAACACCGGGCTGCCATCCCCGCCGCCACGAGGCCCACAGCCACCAGCAGCAATCCCGCCACGGCGACACCGGGCAGGGCGGAGGCTGTATCCAAGGAATCCTCCATCAGAAACAGGAACACCAGAAGCCCTACGCTGACGATCTGAAGGGCCAGCTCGATCCGCCACACTGTTCGGAACCGGCGGGACAGGGGAGCGAGCTTCCAGAACACCACCAGCATCCCGATCGCCAGAACGGTGCTGACCACGAGGCTGATCCCGTCCCATATGCCGCTCAGGCTCACCCTCTGGTCTACCAAATTCACCGCTTCGCTGCACAGCAGCAGCCAGAACAGCACCGGCAGCCACTGGGCCAGCACCGGCGCCCGGCGGGCCATGCCCTCCCGCCAGCGGTTCCGGTATTCGCCTTCCTCTGCGGTCCACCGGCGGCGAGCTTCCTCCGCCTCTTCCGGTTTGCCGCAGGACGCCCGCGCATCACACCCGCTGCAGTCCGGGTATCCCTGGCTGCGGCAGCAGGCCGCCGCCCGGCAGGCGCCCCAGATCGGCACGCCCTCTGTTTCCAGGCAGCCCCGGCACCCGTTCCGCTGCCGGGTCTCACAGTTTCCGCAGTCCTTTCCGCACATTCCAGCCATCAGGACGCCCCCCTTTTCGGCAATTGCCTTTTTTTCAGTATAGCACGAAAAATTTCGCCGTTTCCTTACAAAGCGGTAACAGTTGCCCGCCTTGCAAAGCCTCCGGCAGGGTGCTACACTGGGCACAACAGAAAAGGAGGCCCGGTCATGTTCGATTATCTCATTCATAACGCCCGGATCCTGGATGGCTCCGGTGCCCCGGCCCGGCAGGGGGATGTGGCGCTTTCCGGCGGGCACATCGCCGCGGTTGGGCATCTGACGGACGCAGAGGCCGCTCAAGTTCTGGACGCCCGGCGCCGGTATCTCACTCCCGGCTTTCTGGACATCCACCGTCACGCCGACGACGCCCTTTTCCGCCCTGGCTGGGGGAAAGCGGAGCTGGCCCAGGGGCTGACCACCGTGGTCAACGGCAACTGCGGACTGTCCCTTGCCCCGGTGGAAGGCTCCTACCGGCAGGAGACCCTCTCCTACCTGGCTCCCATCGTGGGCCAGCTGCCCGCCGGGCGGGATGTCTCCACCCTGGCGGACTACCGGCGCCAGGCCGCCCACGCCCATCCGCCCCTCCACACCGGGATGCTGGTGGGGATGGGGACCCTCCGGGCCTGTGTGGCCGGGTTCCGGGACGGACCGCTGACGGAGGCGGAATACCGTCAGCTCCACGCCCTGCTGGAGCGGGCGCTGGGGGACGGTGCGCTGGGTGTCTCCCTGGGGCTGGGATATGCGCCGGAGTACTTCTATGATACTGCCGGCCTCATCCGGGCGCTGGAACCCCTGCGGGATTCCGGCGTTCCCATCACTGTCCACATGCGGCAGGAGGGGGACGGCGTGGTGGAAGCCCTCTCGGAGATGCTCACTGTGGCCCGGAGCCTTCGGACCCCGGTGGAAATCAGCCACCTGAAGGCCATCGGCCGCCGCAACTGGCGCCGGGCAGTGCCGCAGATGCTGGAGATGCTCTCCCAAGCCCGGCAGGAGGGACTGGACATCGCCTGCGACGTCTACCCCTATCCGGCAGGCTCCACCCAGCTCATTCATGTGCTGCCGCCGGAGTTCCAGGCAGGCGGTATGGAGGCCCTGACAGCGGCCCTTCAGGATGCGCAGCAGCGGGCAGCCATGCGGCGGCGGATGGAGACCGGAACGGACTTCGAGAATATTTCGCTGCTGGTGGGCTTTGAAAATATCCTGCCCACCTCCCTCCACGACCCCGCGGACCAATCCTGGGAGGGAGTCTCTCTGGCGGACATGGCAGACCGGCAGGGGAGGGACCCCTTCGACGTGCTCTTTGACCTCCTGGCCCGGGAACACTGCGCCGCCTCCATGATCGACCGCATCACCGACCAGGCGGACATCGACGACATTCTCCGTGCCCCCTTCTCCTCGGTGATCTCCGACGCCACCTATCCCGTGGGAGGTCTGCTGCATCCCCGGGTGTACGGCACGTTCCCCAGGGTTCTGGAATCCTACGTCCGGGAACGGCATGTGCTGACATTGCCGGAGGCCGTCCGTAAAATGACCCGTCTCCCGGCGGACCGGCTGGGCCTTGTCCGAAAAGGACGCATTGAGGTGGGCGCCGACGCGGATCTGTGCCTCTTTGACCCCGCCGCCATCCACGAGCGAGGTACCTGGCAGGACCCGGAGCAGCTGGCCGCCGGAATGGACTATGTGTTCGTGGCCGGCGTCCCCGCCATCGCGGAGGGCCGCTTCACCGGATCCCGGAACGGAGAAGTCCTCTGAGGCGCTGCTTTCCCAGACGCAAAGACTCTTGGCGTGACAAAATAGGGCGAAAAAGTCGATTCCCCGGAGTAATTCTCCGGGGAATTTTTGCATTTTGTATTGTAAGTTCTCAGCTGTACCGTATTCTCTTTTCTTAGCAAGCCTTTGCCGGAGCGCTTTCCGCTTCCTCCCGATACTCATTTCTCCCAACCGGATACCATGCTGCTGCAGCGTTTATGCTGACACAAGCATGCCTCGTGCGGTCCTTCCGTTTTGCAGGCACGTATCAAAACACTTTGTCAAATGCGATTTTTTCGCTGTTGTCGAACCAAATCGTCCCGCAGTATGAAAAACCGTTCTTTTGCAGAATATGCCGCATCTTATGATTGTCTTCATCTGTATCCACCCGGAAGGATGTAATCCCCCGCTGCTTGCTCATCTTTTCAACCAGTTGAAACACGGAACTGCTGATCCCTTTTCCGCGGGCAGACGCTGCAAACGCCATCCGATGCACGACCACATAGTTCTCAGAGGTATTCCAGGTCCCCTGCATCTGATCGTAGGCCGGCTCCCCATCGTAATCTACACACAGGTATCCCAGAATCGCTCCATTTTCCACGACAAAGAATCCCTTGCCCGCCTCAAGATCTCTTTTGATACAGGCATCGTCCGGATAACCTGTTTGCCACTGGTCGATCCCCTGTTCTTTTAAATGTCTTTTTGCCGCATCAATGATCGTCGTTGCCGTCTGCACTTCATTTGTCCCAGCCGCCCTCAATTCCACCATGTCTTTGTCCTCCTGCATCATACGGCTCTCTGCCGGCTGTCAAACGGTGCTTTCAGGATTTATGATACCATCCAGTTCCATATTCTTCAACCTTCCGCTTCCCCAAATTGGGCTGCTGTATGTGGGAGTTCTGCGCAGCAGAAAAGAAAATCCCCGGAGGAATCCTCCGGGGATTTTATACAAATCGTATTGCTTTCAATGCTCTTTCCACACCAGAACTGGGATCGGGGGCTCGCCCCGGCGATTGGCCCATCGGCAGGAAAGGACCGTAAAGCGGTTCTGGTCCAGTGTCTCCAGATGGGCCAGCACCGCGTCCCGTTCCTCGTAGCCATTCTCGCCGCCGTAGTAGAGGGCGATGGCCATCACGCCGCCGGGGCGGAGCAAAGAGAGCCCTGCGTCGATGGCGGCAAGGGAACTCTCGGAGCGGGTCATGATCTTCGGATCTCCGCCGGGCAGACGGCCGAAATTGAAGACTACGCAGTCCACCGTCTCCGGCTGGACATAGCGGGCCATGTTGGCATGGCTGTCCAGATGCACCTCCGCCCGCAGGCCTTCACGCTCCAGCAGAGCCTCGGTCTGCTCCACCGCCTCCTGCTGGATGTCAAAGGCCAGGACCCGGCCGGTTTCTCCCGCCAGGCGGCAGAGGAGGGCGGTATCCCGCCCCTTGCCTGCGGTGGCGTCAATGCACACCGCGCCGGGGCGGACGGTCTGCCGCAAAAATTCATGGACCAGGCCCAAGGTATTGAGCTGCATGGTACTGCCTCCTTATAACAGGTCTGGAAACAAGACCCCCGGGGAATCCCCGGGGGTCTTTGACCGCGTCAAAAATACGTCTTACTTCTTGCTCTCGGCCACGGCAACCGCCACAGCCACGGTGGCGCCCACCATGGGGTTGTTGCCCATGCCCAGGAAGCCCATCATCTCCACGTGTGCAGGCACGGAGGAGGATCCGGCGAACTGGGCGTCGGAGTGCATGCGGCCCATGGTGTCGGTCATGCCGTAGCTGGCGGGGCCGGCGGCCATGTTGTCCGGGTGCAGGGTCCGGCCGGTGCCGCCGCCGGAGGCCACAGAGAAATACTTCTTGCCCTGCTCGATGCACTCCTTCTTATAGGTGCCGGCCACAGGGTGCTGGAACCGGGTGGGGTTGGTGGAGTTGCCGGTGATGGACACATCCACGCCCTCGTGGTGCATGATGGCCACGCCCTCCCGGACGTCGTCGGCACCGTAGCAGCGGACATTGGCCCGCTCGCCCTCGGAGTAGCGGATCTCCCGGACGATCTTCAGCTCGCTGGTGTAGTAGTCGAACTGGGTCTGGACGTAGGTGAAGCCGTTGATGCGGCTGATGATCTGGGCGGCGTCCTTGCCCAGGCCGTTGAGGATGACCCGCAGAGGCTCCTTCCGGGCCTTGTTGGCGTTGCGGACGATGCCGATGGCGCCCTCAGCGGCGGCGAAGGACTCGTGGCCGGCCAGGAAGGCAAAGCACTTGGTCTCATCCCGCAGCAGCATGGCACCCAGATTGCCGTGGCCCAGGCCCACCTTGCGGTCCTCGGCCACGGAGCCGGGGATGCAGAAGGCCTGGAGGCCCTCGCCGATGGCCTCGGCGGCGTCGGCAGCGGTGGCCACGTTCTTCTTCAGAGCGATGGCGGCGCCCACGCAGTACGCCCAGGCGGCGTTTTCAAAGCAGATGGGCTGGATGCCCTTGACGATCTCGTAGGGGTCGAAGCCGGCGGCCTTGCAGATGTCGCGGCACTCCTCCACGCTGGAAATTCCGTACTGAGCCAGGACGGAATTGATCTTGTCGATTCTTCTCTCGTAGCTTTCAAACAGAGCCATTGGTCAATTCCTCCTTTTCTTATTCCTGACGGGGATCGATATACTTCACAGCGGCATCGAACTGACCATAGCGGCCCTTGGCCTTCTCCATGGCCTCATTGGCGTCGGTGCCCTTCTTGATGGCATCCATCATCTTGCCCAGGTTGATGAATTCGTAGCCAATGATCTCATTGTCCTTGTTCAATGCCACGCGGGTGACATAGCCCTCGGCCATCTCCAGGTAACGGGGACCCTTGGCCTTGGAGGCAAACATGGTGCCCACCTGGCTCCGCAGGCCCTTGCCCAGGTCCTCCAGAGAGGCGCCGATGGGCAGACCGCCCTCAGAGAACGCGGTCTGGGTACGGCCGTAGACGATCTGCAGGAACAGCTCCCGCATGGCGGTGTTGATGGCATCGCACACCAGGTCGGTGTTCAGCGCCTCCAGGAGGGTCTTGCCCACCAGGATCTCGGAAGCCATGGCGGCGGAGTGGGTCATGCCGGAGCAGCCCAGGGTCTCCACCAGAGCCTCTTCAATGATGCCGTCCTTGACGTTGAGGGTCAGCTTGCAGGCGCCCTGCTGGGGGGCGCACCAGCCCACACCGTGGGTGAGGCCGGAGATGTCCTTGATTTCCTTGGCCTGGACCCACTTGCCCTCTTCGGGAATGGGAGCGGGACCATGGTACGCGCCCTTGGCGACAGGGCACATGTTCTGCACTTCGGTCGAATAGATCATGTTCGTGCGTTCCTTTCTTTCCTCTTGATATATTCTGCGGAAACCGGCCTGTTTTTTCAGGCCTTCCGGGTGTTTTCCTCAAAACATTATATCGGCAAACGATTACCTTGTCAAGCAAACGGCAGGGGCGCAGAACGGTTCGAACCGGCCAAATTTTAGGGCCTTTTCCTGTGAAAAAAGACAAATTTTCGCAGTTTGCCGTTGTACGCTCCAGCCGCTCTCCGGGGACAAAACGCGTCCCCGCCGCCGGGGGCGGCAGGGACGCGTCTGCAAAGCATTACAGGAAGTTCATCAGGTTGAAGGCCAGGATCAAGCCGGAGAACACGATGGAAACTGTGGAGCAGAGCTTGATGAGGATGTTGAGGGAGGGACCGGAGGTATCCTTGAAGGGATCGCCCACGGTGTCGCCCACAACGGCGGCCTTATGCTGCTCGGAGCCCTTGCCGCCGTGGTGGCCGGACTCGATATACTTCTTGGCGTTATCCCAGGCGCCGCCGGCGTTGGACATGAACACGGCCATGGCAAAGCCGGTGAC
>CALXDH010000034.1 GCA_944387015.1 uncultured Oscillospiraceae bacterium | reverse complement strand
TCCATGGCGATCCGGGCGGCGGAGAGCTTGGTGGCCATGCCGCCGGTGCCCCGCCAGCTGCCGGCGCCGCCGGCCATCTCCAGGATCTCCGGCGTCAGGGAGCGGACCTGGTGAATCAGGGTGGCGTTGGGATGGGTGTGGGGGTCTGCGTCATACAAACCGTCAATATCGCTCAGCAGAACCAGGAGGTCCGCTCCGCACAGCCGAGCCACGATGGCGGAGAGGGTGTCGTTATCGCCCAGGACCTTGTGCCGGCCGGTTTCGATCTCGGCAGAGGAGACGGAGTCGTTCTCGTTCACCACCGGGATCACACCCATCTCCAGCAGAGCGGAGAAGGTGCTGCGCAGGTGCTCGGCCCGCTGGGGGATCTCCACGTCGTCCCCGGTCAGGAGGATCTGGGCCACGGAGCGGTTGTACTCGGAAAAGAGCTTGTCGTAGATGTGCATCATCCGGCACTGCCCCACGGCGGCAGCCGCCTGCTTCATCCGCAGTTCCTTGGGACGCTCGGAAAGCCCCAGCTTGGCAGTGCCCACGGCGATGGCGCCGGAGGTGACCAGGATCACCTCGTGTCCCATGCCATGCAGGTCTGCCAATGTCCGGACCAGATGTTCCATGCTCCGAAGATCCAGCGCCCCGGAGTTGTGGGTCAGGGTAGAGGTTCCCACCTTCACCACGATGCGCTGCTTGGTATGTTCTGCCACTGAAAAATCCCTCCCGCTGTCTGTCGGTTCAAGTTCTCCCCATCATACCATAGGCGCACCAAAAAAGAAACCCTGGGACAGGTGTAGATTTTGCAAAAACGGCAGACACTACCTGAGAAATGAGGAGGAATGCGTGATGGAGTCAACCAAGCCTATGACCGCCGGCGAAGCCGGGGATGCCGACAGCGTGTCGGAGCAGACCACCCAGAATATCCTGGACACCGGTTCATCCATTGTCCGTTCCAACGGTGCGTCCGTATTCGTGGAGAGCATCGTGGGACAGATCGAGGGCCACACACTGGCGGGGCCCAATACCAAGACCACCAAATATGAGCACATGCTGCCGCTGCTGGCCAAGCTGGAGGCGTCGGAGGACATTGACGGTGTCCTGTTTTTGCTCAACACCGTAGGCGGTGACGTGGAGGCGGGCCTTGCCATCGCAGAGCTGATCGCGGGCATGACCAAGCCCACGGTCTCCATTGTTCTGGGCGGCAGCCACTCGATCGGCGTACCGCTGGCAGTGGCAGCAAAGCGGAGCTTTGCCGTGCCCTCTGCTGCCATGACGATCCATCCGGTGCGCACCACCGGCACGGTGATCGCCGCGCCCCAGACCTACAACTATTTCCAGCGGCTTCAGGAGCGGATCGTCACTTTCGTGTCTGGTCATAGTCAGATCTCGCAGAAGGATTTTGAGGCGCTGATGCTGAAAAAGGACGACATGGCTGCGGATGTGGGCAGTGTGCTCTACGGAGAAGAGGCAGTACAGGTGGGACTGATCGACCAGGTGGGCGGCCTGGCAGATGGCCTTGCCTGTCTTCACCGGCAGATCCGGGAGCAAAAACCCCAGGAATAAAAGAAAAGCCCCGGCGTGAAAAACGCCGGGGCTTTTGTATGCGTGTCTGCAGGGGATTACACAAGCTTGGGCAGAGTGTTGGCGCCGTGGGGCAGCAGGGTGGTCCGCAGATCACGGCCGCCGTTGAGCTTCCGTGCCAGTTCGAGAGCCTCGTCCAGCGTGGAGACGACGTGGACCTTGGCGGTGCCGAATTCCTCCTGGGGGATGCCAGTGACGGCGATCATGTGGTGGGTCTCGGCATTTTCAGCAAAGAGATAACCGATGAAGGCGCCGATGGAGAAGTCTGCCCGCAGGGCCTTCTCCCGCTCCAGCATGGTGGGGTAGTCCGCGATGAGCCGCCGGCAGTCCTCGCTGCCGAAGCCCTCTTCGCTGCGGGTCACCAGAATGATGGTGCCGCCGTCCTCCACCGCCGCCAGGGCGTTGCACAGCGTCTTGATGGTCTGGTAGAAGTTCAGGTCCTTGGGATAGCCGCCGGCGCTGGCGATGACCATGGGCGTCCGCTCGTGGATGGTCACGCCGTACATGGCGTCCACCAGGTCGCAGGCGGCCTGATGGGCGGTGCGCCAGTTGCCGGCAAAGGCACTGATGATCTTCTGGTCATCGTCCACCACCACATTGAGTAAAAACGTGGGGTGTGCCATGGCACAGGCCTCCATCATGTCGGCGTGGACAGGGTTTGCCTCCGTCATGTTGGCGCTGCGGACCTCCGGGTTGGAGCCGCTGCCGATGCCGGGATTGAGGGCCAGATTGTGGTTTTTCATGATGGTCTCCCGGCCGGAGATGCCGGGCAGGACGCTCTTGCGGCCGCCGCCGAAGCCGGCCATAAAGTGGAACACCACGCCGCCGGTGAGGACGATGTGGTCGCAGGCCATGGCCCGCTTGTCCAGCCACACGGGGGTGCCCCGGGAGGTGTCGCCCACATGGACCAGGTTGTCCTGATCGGTGCACACGTGGTCTTCCACCCGGATGCGGTCGTACACCGCCTGGGTCACAAGGCCGATGTGCTCTTCCTTGGTCTGGGTGCGGTGGGTGCCGGTGGCAGAGAGGATCAGCATGTCCTCATCCCGGATGCCGGCCTGCTCCAGCTCCTCCACGAGGATGGGAATATAGGTCTCCGGAGACTGCCAGCGGCGGGTCACATCGGAGATGATGATGCACACGGTCTCGCCGGGCTTGACCAGCTCCCGCAGGGGGGCGGAGTCAATGGGGTGGTCCAGGGCATAGCGGATGTGCTCCGCCACAGTCCGCTGGGGCAGGTCCACATGATTGGCCTCCACCTCAGCTGCGATCTGCTCAGCGGGCAGATGCACTTCGAACGATTCGGTGCCGTATTTCATAGCTTCTGGCATGGTTTGAACTTCCTTTCCGACTGGTGCGTGCGGACGGTTTGTGCTGCGCACGAAATTTACAATAAGGAAGTATAGCGCAGCAGATTTGAAATGTCGAGGGGGGCAGGCGAGTTTTTTGCTAAGAATAGCAGGTGGAAAATTTTGAAAATCCGTGAACGAAGTGTGTTCTGTTTTTAAATTTTAGCACTCTCCTCTTGACAGTGCTAAAAGCGGGGCTATAATAAGTGCAAACCAGTAATCTGAACCCCCGCCGCCTTACCGGATGATACCGCAGACGGATGTTTGGTAAAGGAGTCCGGCACGGCGGAGGGTGTTTCCGCAAGGGAGGAAGAACCTGTATGAATACGCAGAAGTATACGCAAAAAACCCTGGAGGCCCTGCGCTCTGCCCAGACCATGGCCCAGGAGAGACAAAATCAATATCTGACCCCGGAGCATCTGCTGCTGGCTCTGCTGGAGCAGGACGGCGGCCTGGTGGGCTCGCTGTTCCAGCGGATGGGCGTGGACTGCGGCGGCCTGGAGACGGAACTCAAAGGTCTGATCGACCAGCTGCCCCGGGTCTCCGGCGGCAGCGGCGAAGTCTATGCCTCGCCGGAGACCGGCAAGGTCATCACCGTGGCAGAACGCACGGCGGAAAAGCTCCATGACGAGTACGTCTCCGTGGAGCATCTGATGCTGGGCATCTTTGCCGAGGGCGGCACCCAGCTCAAGCAGCTGCTCCAGGACCACGGCATCACCCGCTCCCGCTTTACGGAGGAGCTGAGCAAGGTCAAGGCAAACCCTGTGACCTCCGACAACCCGGAGGACACCTATGACGCGCTGAAGAAGTACGGCACGGACCTGGTGGCCCGGGCCCGGAGCAAGGAGCTGGACCCGGTGATCGGCCGGGACAGCGAGATCCGCAATGTCATCCGCATCCTCTCCCGGAAGACCAAGAACAACCCCGTCCTCATCGGTGAGCCCGGCGTGGGCAAAACCGCCATCGCCGAGGGACTGGCCCAGCGGATCGTCCGGGGCGATGTACCCGACGGGCTGAAGGATCATACCATCTTCTCCCTGGATATGGGCGCCCTGATCGCCGGCGCCAAGTACCGGGGCGAATTTGAGGAGCGGCTCAAGGCCGTGCTGGAGCAGGTGCGCAAGTCCGAGGGGAAGATCATCCTCTTCATCGATGAGCTGCACACCATCGTGGGCGCCGGCAAGACCGAGGGCAGCATGGACGCCGGGAATCTTCTCAAGCCCATGCTGGCCCGGGGCGAGCTGCACTGCATCGGCGCCACCACGTTGGACGAGTACCGGCAGTACATCGAAAAGGACGCCGCCCTGGAGCGGCGGTTCCAGCCGGTCATGGTGAATGAGCCCACGGTGGAGGACACCATCTCCATCCTCCGGGGCCTCAAGGAACGCTATGAGATCTTCCACGGCGTCCGCATCCACGACAATGCCCTGGTGGCGGCGGCCACCCTCTCCAACCGCTATATCACCGACCGGTTCCTGCCGGATAAAGCCATCGACCTGGTGGACGAGGCTTGTGCCATGATCCGCACCGAGATCGACTCCATGCCCGCAGAGCTGGACTATCTGCGCCGCAAGATCATGCAGCAGGAGATCGAGGAGATGGCCCTGAAGAAGGAGGACGACCAGCTCTCCCGGGACCGTCTGGAGGAGCTGAAGAAGGAACTGGCCGACGAGAAGGAGCAGTTCAACGCCCGGAAGTCCCGCTGGGAGGCAGAAAAGCAGGGCGTGGACCAGGTCAAGGACCTGAAGGGCCGGATCGAGCGGCTCCACGGCGAGATCGAGCAGGCCCAGTCCCGTCTGGAATATGAGAAGGCGGCCAAGCTCAAGTACTCGGATCTGCCGGAGCTGGAAAAGCAGCTCAAAGAGGCGGAGGCCGCTGCCGAGCAGCACGGCGGCGAGAACTCCATGGTCCACGACACCGTCACGGAGTCGGAGATCGCCGACATCGTGGCCAAGTGGACCGGCATCCCCGTCAGCCGTCTGGTGGAAGGGGAGCGGGAGAAGCTGCTCCACTTGGATGAGGTCATCCACAAGCGGGTGGTGGGCCAGGACGAGGCGGTGCGTCTGGTGACGGAGGCCATCCAGCGTTCCCGGGCCGGTATCGCCGACCCCAACCGCCCCATCGGCAGCTTCCTGTTCCTGGGCCCCACCGGCGTGGGTAAGACGGAGCTGGCCAAGTCCCTGGCGGACTGCCTCTTTGACGATGAGCGCAATCTGGTACGCATCGACATGACGGAGTATATGGAGAAGTTCTCCGTGAGCCGTCTCATCGGCGCGCCTCCGGGATACGTGGGTTACGATGAGGGCGGTCAGCTGACGGAGGCGGTGCGCCGCAAGCCGTACAGCGTGGTGCTCTTCGACGAGGTGGAAAAGGCCCATCCGGATGTGTTCAACATTTTGCTGCAGATCCTGGATGACGGCCGCATCACCGACTCCCAGGGCCGGACGGTGGACTTCAAGAACACCATCATCATCCTCACCTCCAATCTGGGCAGCCAGGAGCTGCTGGGCGGCATCCAGGCCGACGGCACCATCGCCGAGTCCGCCCGGGATGCTGTCATGGCAGAGCTGCGCCAGTCCTTCCGGCCGGAGTTTTTGAACCGGCTGGATGAGATTATCCTCTTCAAGCCGCTGACCAAGGAGAATCTGGGCGGCATCATCGAGATTTTGATGCAGGGCCTGCGGCAGCGTTTGAGTGAGAAGCTTTTGAAGCTGGAGGTCACGGACCAGGCCAAGGATCTGATCATCGACCAGGGCTTCGACCCCATCTACGGTGCCCGGCCGCTGAAGCGGTATCTGCAAAGCGCGGCGGAGACGCTGATCGCCAAGAGGATCCTCAGCGGAGATCTGGCCGCCGGCAGCACGCTGGTGCTGGACGTGGAAAACGGTCAGCTGGTGTGCCGGACCCGCTGAGAGCGAAGAAGCGGACGGCTCCGGGGTTGCGGGAGACGCATGAAAAGATAGGAACGCCGCCGCTGACGGGAATTTCCGCCGGCGGCGGTGTTTTTCGTGCAGTAGCGATAAAACGGTACGGAGCAAGGAACGGACGCCTGGAGGATTTTCCCATGGGCGCCTTGACAGACGCAGATGCACCGATTAAGATAAAATTCTTAGGAGAGGTGCTGGATAAAGCGGAAATCCCTTGCCCCCTTGGCAGCACCCAAAATGGAAATCCGGCCCGGCAGGCACAGCGCAGGGATGAGGCTGTGCCGGAACATGCTTCACACCGGGCTGAGAAAAGAGGAGGACACGCAATGGAACGCAGATCGTTTGGTTTTACCCGTGACAAGCAGCCGGTGGACATCCTGACGCTGGACAACGGACAGCTGAGATGCTCCGTGCTGACCTACGGCGCCGCCCTGGCGGCGTTGTCGGTGCCCGCGGCGGACGGCAGCTGGATCGATGTGGCGCTGGGCTTTGACAGCATGGAGGACTACCAGACCCAGGATAAATTTGTCGGCGCCATTGTGGGCCGCTACGCAAACCGCATTGCCGGCGGCCGTTTTTCTCTGGAGGGAAAGACCTATACGCTGGCCCTCAATGATGGAGAGAACCACCTCCACGGTGGTCCCACCGGTTTTGCCAACCGGGTCTGGACGGCGGAGGAATGTCCGGACGGCGTGTGCCTGCGCTATGAGAGCAAGGACGGCGAGGAGGGGTATCCCGGCGCGCTGTCCGCCAGCATCACCTATCGCCTGGAGGGCAGCAGCCTGATCCTCCACTACCAGGCCACCGCCGACCGGACCACGGTCTGCAACCTGACCAGCCATGCCTACTGGAACCTGAACGGGCAGGGCAGCGGCAGTGCCATGGGCCACACCCTGACGCTCTTTGCCGACCGCTACACGCCGGTGGTGCCCGGCAGCATCCCCACCGGTGCGGTGGACCCGGTGGAGGGAACGCCTCTGGATTTCCGGACGCCCAGAGTCATCGGGGAGCGGGTGGATGAGCCCTTCCAGCAGCTGGAACTGTGCGGCGGCTATGATCACAACTGGGTCATCAACGGCCCGGCGGGAACGCTGCGGCCTGCCGCCCGGCTGGAAGGGGACAAGAGCGGGGTGATCCTGGATCTGGAGACCACGCTGCCCGGTGTGCAGTTCTACTCCAGCAACTACCTGGACGGCTGCCCTGCCGGAAAGGGCGGCGCCCGGTACGCCCGGCGGGATGCGGTGTGCCTGGAGACCCAGTTCTACCCGGACTCTCCCAATCATCCCGACTTTCCGTCCTGTGTCCTGCGGCCCGGTGAGACCTGGGACCACACTACGGTGCTCCGCTTCTCCCACAAATGAGAAAAACGCCCCGGAGACCTTTTACAGGTCCCCGGGGCGTTGCGCAAAGAAGTGCCCCGGCAGAGTTCTGCCGGGGCACCGTTATTAGGTCTGGGATTGTTCCGCCTGTTCAATAAACTGGCAGATCTTGCCGAAGGTCTCATCACTCAGATCATGTTCGACCTTGCAGGCGTCCTCCGCGGCCACTTCAGGGGAGACGCCCAGCAGCGTGAAGAGCCGGGTGAGGCTTTTGTGGCGGTTGTAGATCCGGCTGGCAATGGCCATGCCGCTTTCGTTGAGGGTGATCAGCCCCTCGGTGTCCATGGAGATATAGCCGTTTTCCCGCAGCTTCTTCATGGCGATGCTGACGCTGGGCTTGGAGTAGCCCAATTCGTTGACGATGTCGATGGAGCGCACATGACCGCGCCGCTCCTGCAGGACCAGAATGGACTCCAGATAGTCCTCAGCGGATTCGTGGATCACCATGGACGCAACCTCCTGAGCGCAAAGGATGATGGTACGGGGGAGCGGATACATTCATGTTAGCAGGAAAGGGAAAGAAATGCAAGCACGTTCCCCGCGGACCGAAGTGTAAAAAGAAAGCCATAGAAGCTACCGCTTCCATGGCCATCTCATGGTGGAGATAAGCGGGATCGAACCGCTGACCTCTTGACTGCCAGTCAAGCGCTCTCCCAGCTGAGCTATACCCCCAGAGAACTTGTCTGTGACTCACAGAACATTTTTATGTTAGCACATGATTATGAAAAAGTCAAGTACTAAATTTTCCTTTCTTCCGAAAACGGAGGGGAAGAGAAAACAAACGGACAGCACAAGCTGTCCGTTTGTTTGGTGGAGATAAGCGGGATCGAACCGCTGACCTCTTGACTGCCAGTCAAGCGCTCTCCCAGCTGAGCTATACCCCCAAGCTGTTGTTCCGGTCTTGCGCTCGGAACAGTGGATAGTATAGCAGAAAAAGGCGGGGGTTGTCAACAGAAAAATGAAAAAATTTTTAGATTTTTTGAAAGGGCCCATTGGATGGCCTGGAGCGGATGGATGACAAACGAAGACGGACATGCTATAATACCAATCGAATTGCTGCGATCAAAAGGAGAACATCCATGGAAAACTACTTTCAGATGTGCCTGACGGACGATCAGATCCGTGCCATCAGTTCCATTGGCCTTGCCCATATGGGTGACGCTGTGTTTGAGATTCTGGTGCGGACGTGGCTGTGCGCCCATGGGAAGGCCACGGGAAAGGGCCTCCACCAGGCTACTATCCGCCTGGTGTGCGCGGAATCCCAGGCGGAAAAGGCCAAGCGGATCCTGCCGGTTTTGACGGAGGAGGAGCTGGACGTTTTCCGGCGGGGGCGCAACGCCCAGGTCCACACGGTGCCGGGACACGCCACCCGGGCCCAGTACGGTGAGGCCACGGCGCTGGAGGCGCTGATGGGCTGGCTGTGGCTCAAGGGCCGGTCGGAGCGGGTCAACGAGCTGTTTTGCATCATGATGGAGGAGGATACCCATGCCGTTTGACGCCGTTTGCCTGCAGGCTGTGCTCCAGGAGCTGCGGCCCAAGCTGTTGGGGCTGCGGATCGACAAGGTCCAGCAGCCTGCCCGGGACCAGGTGATTTTGCTGCTGCGGGGAAATCAGCGGCTGCTGCTCAATGCCGGCGCCAATGCCCCCCGCATCCAGCTGACGGAGCTGACCCAGGACAATCCGGCGGAGCCGCCCATGTTTTGTATGCTGCTGCGCAAGCATCTGGTAGGCGCCCGGGTGGCGGACATCACCCAGCCGCCGCTGGAGCGGTTGGTGCGGATGGAACTGGATATTACCGACGACTTTGGCCAGCCGGGCCGACGGACGCTGGTGCTGGAGGCCATGGGCCGCCGGTCCAACCTGATCTTGCTGGACGGAGACGGCCGCGTGATTGATTGCCTGCGCCGGGTGGACGCGGAGATGTCCGCCAGCCGCCAGGTGCTGCCGGGGCTTTACTATGAGCCTCCTGCCTCCGTGGGACGGCTCCCCGTGACGGAGGAGACGGAGGAGGGCTTTCGGGAAAAGCTGGATGCCGCCAACCCGGAGCGGCAGGCGGACGCCTTTTTGCTGGACGCGTATTTCGGCATTTCGCCCCTGGTAGCCCGGGAACTGGCGTTCCGGGCGGCGGGGGAGACGGACCGCCGGCTTTGCCAGATGGGACCTGCGGAGCGGGAGCGGCTGTGGCAGGAACTGGAGCAGCTGATCACCCACATCCGGGAGGGGCAATTTACCCCGGTATGTCTGCGGCAGGACGGCCGGGCGACGGATTTCACGTACCTGCCCATCGGCCAGTACGGCGCGGCAATGGAGAGCGTTCCCTGCGACAGCTTTTCCCGGATGCTGGACGAATTTTACGAGGCCCGGGAGCAGCAGGAGCGGGTGCGGCAGCGGGGCGCGGACCTGATCCGTACCGCCACCACCGCCCGGGACCGGCTGCGGCGGAAGCTGGCCCTGCAGGAGAAGGACTATGCCGCTACCCAGGACCGGGACCATCTGCGGATCTGCGGAGATCTGATCACCTCCAATTTCTACCGGATGGAGCGGGGGCAGAGCAAGCTCACCTGCGAGAACTACTACGATCCCCAGTGCGCACCCATCACCATCCAGCTGGACCCGCTGCTCACGCCCCAACAGAATGCCGCCAAATACTATAAACGGTATACGAAGGCCAAGACGGCGGAGCGGTATCTCCGGGAGCAGATGGCCATTGCCCGCCGGGATCTGGAGTATCTGGAGAGCATTCTGGAGGAGATCGCGGAGGCGGAGACGGAGCAGGACTTCATCGACATCCGCCACGAGCTGCGGGACGCCGGGTACCTGCGCAGCCAGGGAAAGGGGAAGAAGGAACTCAAACGGGTCAGCCGTCCCCGGGAATTCCGAACTACCAGCGGTTTCCGGGTGCTGGTGGGCCGCAACAACCGGCAAAACGACAAGCTCACCAAGGAGGCGGACCACCGGGATCTCTGGTTCCACACCCAGAAGATCCACGGCTCCCACACCATCCTCTGCACCGGCGGCGCGCCGGTGGACGATGAGACGCTGGCGGAGGCTGCCAAGATCGCCGCGTGGTATTCCCAGGCTCGCAGCAGCGGCAATGTCCCGGTGGACTACACGGCGGTCAAAAATGTGAAAAAGCCTGCCGGCGCCCGGCCGGGCATGGTGTTCTACACCACCTGTCAGACCCTCTTCGTGACGCCGGAGGAGGAACTGATCAAGCGGCTGCAGAGCAAATAAGGACTTTTTTAAGAGAAAAGCGGGAGCTCTTTCCGGCACAGCCGGATGAGCTCCCGCTTGTGGGTTTTAGGCGGCGTGAGGCGCGTGGCCGCTTTCCTGATCCGTGCGGAAGAGCAGACTGATGCACCACAATCCGGCCAGGCCGACCAGCGCATAAATGATCCGGGACAGGATGGACAGCTGGCCGCCGCAGAAGAACGCTACGGTGTCAAAGCCGAACAGGCCGATACCGCCCCAGTTCAGGGCGCCGATGATGGCAAGCGTCAACGCGATCTTATCAATCATCTTGCAAAACCTCCATTCTTGGATTTGCGGTTAGCCTGCCCGCAGGCGAGACGGTTTATGCAGTGCGGTGACCGGGGGGATTTTCCAGCAAAGCGGCAGGCAGGAAGAAGCGTGGCACGGCGCACATTGTGTATTGAAAAGCAGGTGTGGATTTGTTACAATGAAAAATCATCCAAAAAAAGGCAGCGTTTTATGAAAAATCCAACAAAGGGGGAGACATGTATGAATATCGTTTGTTTGGATATGGAGGGCGTTCTGGTGCCTGAGATCTGGATCGCCTTTGCGGAGGCCAGCGGCATTCCGGAGCTGCGCCGGACCACCCGGGACGAGCCGGATTACGGCAAGCTGATGGCCTGGCGGCTGGGGATTTTGAAAGAGCACGGCCTGGGCCTGCGGGAGATCCAGGAGACCATCGCCACCATCGATCCCCTGCCCGGTGCCCGGGAATTTCTGGATGAGCTGCGCACGCTCACCCAGGTCATCATCCTCAGTGACACCTTTGAGGAGTTTGCCCGGCCGCTGATGAAAAAGCTGGGCTGGCCCACCATTTTCTGCAATGCCCTGGAGGTGGCGCCCTCCGGCGAGATCACGGGCTACAAGATGCGCTGCCAGCAGTCCAAGCTGACCACCGTGAAGGCGCTGCAGTCCATCGGCTATGAGACCATCGCCAGCGGCGACAGCTACAACGACCTGGGGATGATCCAGGCCAGCAAGGCGGGCTTCCTGTTCAAGAGTACGGAGAAAATCAAGGCTGACCACCCGGAGCTGCCGGCCTATGAGGAATTTGACGATCTGCTCCGCGCCATCAAACAGGTGCTGTGAGCCGGGTGCCAGGGAGCGCCCAAGGAAAGGATAGCGAAGCAAAGCATGAATCAGACATTTGAAAAGCTGGGGTTCTATTCGGCGGACATTTTGCTGCCCCGGAACGTGGACATGACCAAATGGGCCGTGGTGGCCTGCGACCAGTTTACGTCCCAGCCGGAATACTGGCAGGCAGTGGAGAAGACCGTGGGGGATGCACCGTCCACCCTGCGGCTCATCCTGCCGGAGGCAAAGCTGGCGAGTCCTGACGTGGACCGGGAGATCGCCGCCATCAACGGCGCCATGGAGCGGTACCTGACGGAGGATCTGTTCCGTACCCTGCCGGAGTCCCTGCTTTACATCGAACGTACCCAGTCTGACGGACAGGTGCGCCGGGGATTGATCGGAATGGTGGATCTGGAGCAGTACGATTTCACCCCCGGCTCCGGTGCGTTGATCCGCGCGACGGAGGGAACGGTCCTCTCCCGGATCCCGCCCCGGGTGCGGGTCCGGCGGGATGCGCCTATTGAGCTGCCTCATGTGATGCTTCTCATCGACGATCCGGAGCGGACGGTGATCGAGCCGCTGAGCGATGCACGCGGTGAAATGGAGGCGCTGTATGACTTTGACCTCCAGCAGGGCGGCGGACACCTGAAGGGCTGGCGCTTGACGGCGGAGCAGATGGATGCTGTGGCCGGTGCCTTGGCAGAACTTGCGAGTCCGGAGGCCATGGAGAAGAAGTACGGCCTGAAAGACGTGCCGCCGCTGCTCTTTGCCGTGGGAGACGGCAACCACTCCCTGGCCACTGCCAAGCGGTGCTACGAGGAGCTTAAAAAGGTGACGCCTCAGAGCCAGTGGGCAGATCTCCCTGCCCGGTATGCTCTGGTAGAGGTGGTGAACAACCACGACGATGCCCTCCAGTTCGAGCCCATCCACCGGGTGCTCTTCGGCGTGGAGCCGGAGCAGGTGATCCGGGCGTTTTTGGAGTTTTACCCCGGTGCCTATGAGGGACAGGGGGAGGGACATACCATCGCCTATACCTGCGCCGGACGCACCGGCTTTTTGACGGTTCCGCAGCCCCGGATGCAGCTGGCGGTGGGAACCCTTCAGGCGTTTATCGATCCGTACCTGCAGCAGCACGGCGGACGTGTGGACTATATCCATGGGGACGAGGTGACCGACCGGTTGGGTGCGGAGCCGGGGAACATCGGCTTCAAGCTGCCCGCCATGGGCAAGGAACAGCTGTTCAAGACCGTGATGGCCGACGGAGTTCTGCCCCGCAAGACCTTCTCCATGGGCAATGCCCAGGATAAGCGCTATTATGTGGAGGCCCGCAAAATTCGATAAAAGGGAAGCCCCTGGGGAAATATTTTTCCCCAGGGGCTTCCCTTTTTGTAAAGAATGTGTTAAAATTCAACTAAAGAAAGAAGGATGATTTGAAACTTACTGGACAATTTAACCAATCGGCGGAGAAAGGAGCACCATATGGCGGGATTGCTGCAAGGGACCGTGCTGTTGAGCGGGAGCTTGATCTTCTATATTCTGTTGCTCCTGCCCGTTGTGTTCTTGCTGGGAGTGAGTATTGTCTATATCATCGTGGACGGGATCCGGAATTTTCGGAACCGCCGCGGGTATTATGAATGAGACGGAACGGCTTGCGGGCCTCCGGGATTTTCCCGGAGGCCCGCTTTTTTTCTGATGCGTGATATGCTAAGATAAAGCGTGTCAAAAAGGAAAAAGCCTGTCCGGACGGCGGAAAACGATCCGGGCAGGTAAAAGACGGAAGAAAGAACTGCGCCTCCGGATCTGTTCCGCGGAGCGTATAGGAGAGAGCTATGAAAAGCATGACGCTGCCGGCATATGCCAAGCTGAATCTGACACTGGATATTTTAAGAAAGCGTCCGGACGGGTACCATGATCTGCGGATGGTGATGCAGAGCATCGCACTCCACGACACCGTGACCGTGCGTACGGAGACGGGAGACGGTGACATCACCGTCCGAACGGATCGGGAGGATCTCCCCGGCGGGCCGGGAAACATCGCATGGAAAGCAGCGCGGGCTTTTTATGACGCCGTGGGCATGGAGAATGGCGGTACGGAGATCCTGCTGGAAAAGCGCATTCCCATGCAGGCAGGAATGGCCGGCGGCAGCGCCGACGGTGCTGCGGTGCTCCAGGCGCTGCGGTCGTTGTATGCGCCGGAGATGCCCCGGCAGGAGCTGGAGCGGATCGGCCTTCAGGTGGGCAGCGACGTGCCCTTCTGCGTTCGGGGCGGCACAGCACTGGCAGAGGGCCGGGGCGAGGTGCTGACAGACCTGCCGCCGCTGCCGGCGTGTACGATCGTGGTGTGCAAACCGGAGTTCGGCTTGTCCACTCCGGCACTCTTTGGGCGGGTGCGGGTGGAAAAACTGGGCCGCCGCCCGGATCACGATGCCATGAAACAGGCCCTGGCTGCGGGAAACTTGGGGGCTGTGGCCCGGCAGATGGGGAATGTATTTGAAGAAGTCCTGACGGCAGAAGAGTCCCGGGAGATCGCGTATCTCAAAGATGTGATGCTGCGCTGCGGAGCGCTCAATGCCGTCATGACCGGCTCCGGTCCCACGGTATTCGGGCTATTTGCGCAAAAAGAGCAGGCGGAGCGGGCCGCGCAGACGCTGCGGAGCCGCTATGCACAGCTCTTTTTGACAACACCGGTCCAGCGGGTATAAAACAAAACATTTCCGTCCACACTTTAGCAAACAGCCCCGTCGGGGCTACATATAAAGGACGGAGATCAAATGAAAACAGCCACCGCGCAAACTGCGCACAGTCAAAGATTTTATGTTATTGAGATTGCATTGATGGTAGGCCTGGCGCTTTTCCTTCTGACCGGCGGCCTGGCGCTGCAGACCCAGGACCAGCTGGCGGAGAAAGTGGTGCGCCTGCACATTCTGGCAAATTCGGATACGGAGGAGGACCAGGCCCTCAAGCTCCAGGTCCGGGATGTGGTGCTGGAACGGGCCACGGAGATCCTGGAGGAGTCTGCGGACCGGCAGGATGCGGAGGCCAGACTCCGGGGACAGCTGCTGGAGCTGGAACGTCTTGCAGCGGAGGAGATCCGGGCGGAGGGCTATGACTATCCGGTGACGGTGGAGCTGACGGACACCGCCTTTCCCACCCGGGAATATGACGGCTTCACCCTCCCGGCGGGGACCTACCTTGCTTTGCGGGTGGTGATCGGCGCGGGAGAGGGGCATAATTGGTGGTGCGTGGTGTTTCCGCCCCTTTGTACCGCCGCCTCCTCCGATGTGGCCCAGACCGCCATGGCGGCGGGACTGACGGAGGACCAGGTGGGATTGATCACCGAGGAATCGGAAGGATATGTGCTCAAATTCAAGGCAGTGGAGCTTTGGGAGGAACTGCGGGCCCGCTTTGCGGATTGAGGCGAAGTATGCCGATAGATGAACCGGGCTATTTTCTCCTCCCACTGTGGAAAAGAACAATAAAATACAAGTATCTTTGTTTGAATGATAAAAAAGCCGCCGGTTGATACCGGCGGCTTTTTTCGTAAATCGTGCTTGACTGCAAAGTACTGCGGAGCCTCCGGCAAGCGGCAGACCGGCACTGTTCCGGCGTTATCGCGTGTGTGCTCCGCGGGATTGCAGATATGCAGCAATGTCAAAGTCCAGCAGGGGCGTGTCCCGCTTGAGATACAGCGGATGGTGGGGGTGTCCGGACTTCAGGGGCGGGCCGGCAGTGAACCAGTGGGCCCCCACGGCGGCACCGTCGGCGGCAAAGTCCCGCATGCAGTCCATCAGGTAGTCCCGCTTTTCAATGATGTTTCCCCAGGCGGCCCAGACGGCGGGATGCTGAGAGAGGGAGAGCAGGTACCGGAAGGCCTTCCGGTTTTCCGCGTGAAGGGCGGCATTGCACACCGGCTCCATATCATCGGGCCGGGTGGCCCGCTGGGCGTAGACGTTGAACATCAGAAAGCTGTCGTATCCGTTGGAAAGGGCGATGCGCTCCACCGACTGCAGCGTGGGGTCCAGGGCATCCGGCGCGGCGGTGGAGGGGTTGATGCCCACGCAGATCAGGGGATGCTCTCCCCGGGTCCCCAGGATGTACCGGTATTCTGAATAGGTATTGGGGACGTACAGCCAGCGGTTTACATCGTAGGAGGGGGACGGCTGGAGGGCAGCCTCCAGCGCGGGCTGGAATGGCTCTAAAACAAGGGTGTCGGTAGTTCCCTGAGGGATATGCATGGCGGGCCTCCTGTTTTCGTGTTTTTTCTCAGGATAGCACACCCGGCGGCGAATGGCAACCGGCGGAGATGTGGCGGCGTGCTGCTGCCGAAAACAAAACGCGCGCAGAAACCATTTGGGCTTCTGCGCGCGTTTGTTTGTTGCCGGGGGATGTACTCAGGCGTTGCGGAAGCGGGAGAGGAAATCCCGGGTCTCCTGCTGCTGGGGATTGCCGAACACGTCTGCCGGAGCGCCCTCTTCGCAGATGACACCCTGGTTCATATACACCACATGGGTGGAGACGTCCCGGGCAAAGGCCATCTCGTGGGTCACCACCAGCATGGTCATACCGTCATTGGCCAAGGCCTGCATGACGTTGAGGACTTCGCCCACCATCTCCGGGTCCAGGGCGGAGGTAGGCTCATCAAAGAGCAGGACTTCCGGGTCCATGGCCAGGGCCCGGGCGATGGCCACCCGCTGCTTCTGGCCGCCGGAGATCTGCCGGGGCTTGGCGTTGATATAGGGGGCCATGCCCACCTTTTCCAGGTAGTTCATAGCGCTCTTGCGGGCGTCCTCCTTGTTCTTCTTGAGAACCTTGATCTGACCCACCATGCAGTTTTCCAGCACGGTCATGTTGTTGAAGAGATTGAAGGACTGGAACACCATACCCACATGGGAGCGGTAATCGGCAGCGTTGACGCCCCGTCCGGCCACGTTTTTCCCGTGGTAGAGGATCTCACCGCCGGTGGGGGTCTCCAGCAGGTTGATGCACCGCAGCAGGGTGGACTTGCCGGAGCCGGAGGCGCCGATGATGCTGGTGACGTCGCCTTTTTCCACCGTGAAGTCGATGTCCCGCAGGACCTGATGGTCGCCGAAGGCCTTGGAAAGATGCCGGATCTCTAAAATCGTCTCGCCCATATCAGCGCTCTCCTCTCGTACTGCCGTTGCGGTTTTTCAGGGCTTCCTTGGTGCGCTCCCGGTACTCCTTGCTGTGCTCGTCAAAGGGGGTGCCCCGGTCGGGATGCGTGTAGGTCCCGGCGGTCATGGTGAGGGAGTCGGCCTGGGCCAGTTCGTAGTTGCTGCTGCCGTCCAGATGCTTCTCCAGCAGACGCAGCAGGAAGGAGGCGATCAGCGTCATGGTGAGATAGCCTGCCATTTCCACCGTGGCAGAGGGGAAGTAGAGGTAACTGGCGCCCACTGCCGCCCGGTGTGCGGAGAAGAAATCCGGGAAGCCGATGATGAACATCACCGAGGTGTCCTTCACGTTGATGATGAAGTTGTTGCCGATCTGGGGCATGATGTTGCGGATGGCCTGGGGCAAGATCACGCTGGTCATGGTCTGTACGTGGGTCATGCCGATGGCCATGGCACCCTCGGTCTGGCCGGGATCGATGGAGATGATGCCGCCCCGGACGGACTCTGCCATATAAGCACCGGTGTTGACGGACACCACCACGATGGCGGCGGCCCAGATGCTGTTGAACTTCACGGCATTGTCGGTGAAATAGGGCAGGCCGTAGTAAAGGAACACCGCCTGCAGCACCATGGGGGTGCCGCGGAAGACTTCCACGTAAATGCGGACCACGGCCCGGACCAGGGCCAGGAAGAACCGCTTGACGGGCGGATCATTCTTGGAATGGGGGATGGTGTTGAGCACACCGCAGACAAAGCCGATGACGCAGCCGATCAGCGTGGCCACCAGCGCCAGGATCAAAGTGTTGCGGATGCCGGGCAGATAGTGGGAAGTGCCGTATTTGGACCAGAGCTTTGCAATATCGGCTCCCAGCTGGGCAAATTTCTCCATGGGAACAGGCTCCCTTCGGTTAATAAAAGTTGATGGCAGTGGAAGGAGGCGAGAGAACCTGCCGTTCTCCCGCCTCGGGTCGATGGATGGGGGTGCGGAATCAGCCTTCGGTCATGGGCTGGACGGAGATGGCCTCGTCCATCATGGTGTTGAAATCATCCGCGGTCATGGTGGACAGCACGCTGTCGATGGCGTCCTTGAGCTCGGTGTTGCCCTTCTTGACGGACACGCCGATATTGATGTCGCCCTCGTCCACCTGGAAGTTGTCCTCAGAGTCGGTGAAATCCAGGATCTTCATGTCGGGGTAGGCGGCCACAGCGCCCATAGCGGTGGGCATATCGGTGCAGATGAAGTCCACAGTGTCGGTCTCCAGCGCCATCAGCATGGCGGGAGCGGTCTCCGCAGCGGTCTGGATCTGAGCGCCCTCGATCTGGGGCAGGCAGGTGTCATACCAAATGGTGGCGATCTGCGCGGTGCAGGTGCCGCCGGAGAGGTCGCTGATGCCCTGGGCATTGGCATAGGGGCTGTCCGTCTTGGTGACGCAGACGATGGAGGCATAGTAATAGGGGCCGGCGAAATCCACCTGCTCGCTGCGCTCGGCGGTCATGGACTGACCGGCGATGACGGCGTCAAAGGTGCCGGTCTGCACGCCGGGGACCAGGGAGTCCCAGTCGGACTGGACGACTTCCAGCTCCCAGCCGTTGGCCTCGCAGATCTTCTTGGCCATCATCACATCGTAGCCGTTGGCGTAGGAGCCGGGCACGTTGGAGATGGGAACCGCGCCGTTGGAGTCATCGCTCTGGGCCCAGTTGTAGGGAGCATAAGCGCACTCCATGGCGATGGTCAGGACGCCGTCCTCCACGCCGGAGCCGGTAGCGGTCTCCTCGGCAGCGTTGCCCTGGGTATCATCAGTATCAGTGGTGGTGTCCTCGGTGCTGCCGCAGGCAGCCAGGGACAGTGTCATGGCCAGAGCCATGAGCAGGGACAGGAACTTCTTCATTTCGATCACCTTTCCAGTTGAAATCTTTGGCGCATCCATCCCGCGCCGGAGGATAAAAAATGAACCGCTCTGTCAAGCGGTCCATGGAAAAGGCGGAATGACGCAGAGATTCCGACAGCCATTGATAGCGCTTCACAAAGTCTTGTGACAGTCCGGCGGGTATTTCCCGACAGCCCAGCATCCCGAAGCCAGGCAGCTTCGAAACACTTCGGCGATGTCCCCTTTCTCATCCGGCGGCTGCCTGGCCTTGCCGGAGGGTACTGATGAACCTCGCGCCTCTATCTAAGCGATTCAATTTTGAAGGTATCGTATCACTCCTGCGGAAGGCTGTCAACAGGAAAGTGAAAATTTTTGGAAAATTCGTGATATTGCATGCAAAAGCTGTGGAAAAACTCCCTGGGGCTATGGTATAGTAATAACACTCTGCGCCTGGGGCGCACAAACAAAAGGAGGAATGGCATGGAGCCGGTGGAGTTTGCCATATTGGATTGGATCCAGCAGCATCTGCGGTGCGGCTTTTTGGACACGGTCCTGCCGGCGGTCAGCTGGATCTGCAATCACGGTGAAGTGTGGATCATCCTGGCGGCGGTGCTGCTGCTGCGCAAGCGGGATCGCTGGGTCGGTGTTTCCGTGGCCCTTGCTCTGGTGCTGGACCTTGTCTGCTGCAATCTGATTTTAAAGCCGCTGGTGGACCGGGTGCGGCCTTTTGCGGTGAATACGGCGGTGGAGCTGCTGACGGCGCCGCCGCTGGACGCATCGTTCCCCTCCGGCCACACGGCGGCCTCCTTTGCGGCGGTATTTGCGCTCAAAGCCAGCGGAAGCCGGCTGTGGAAACCAGCGCTGGTGTTGGCGGCAGCCATTGCCTTTTCCAGACTCTATCTGTATGTCCACTGGCCCAGCGACGTCCTTTTCGGCGCGGTGCTGGGGGCAGCGCTGGGATACGCCGGAGCCTGGCTGGCAGGACGGTTCCGGCACAGGCTGGAGCACAGCTGATATAAACACAGCCGGACGGAAATCCCGTCCGGCTGTGTTTGTTTATATATGGCTGTGGGGATCAGGTGGTCTCGTCATCATACTGGTCGGGGTGGAGGAATTTCCGCACGGCAAAGATCACGGCCACGGCCGCGGTGCCCAGCAGCGTCTCCAGAGAACCGGCATGGCTGACGATCATCTGGCGGACGATGGTGAAGAGCAGCACGTCGATCACGGAACCGGCGGTGTGCAGCGCCAGCATCTTTACAAACTCCAGCCCCATCACCAAAAGCAGAGCATGGGAGAGGAAAGTGCTGACGGAAAAGCTGCCGGGATCGCTCAGCAGGGACTGGACGGTGGTGCCCAGGAGATAGACCGCGCCGTAGATGATGATCAGTACGATGGCGGCGGCCAAGAGCAGTTCCAGCAGACGAATGGCTTTGAGGATGAGGTGCTGAAAATGGGGTTGTTTCATAAAGCGCTCCTTGTGTGTTGAACGGGAAGGGAAATTGCCCGCTTTTTGCGTTTAGTCTACCAGAAATGCGGGCAAAGTCAAGCCAGCCTTGCGGAAATGGGGAGAATAGGGTATACTTTCTTAGTTATCAGAAATCTTCCATCCAGAACAGGAGGTCGCTTCCATGAAACTCATGGTCATCGACGGCAACAGCATCATCAACCGGGCCTATTACGGCATCCGCCCTCTGACCAACCGGGAAGGGCTCTATACCCATGCGATCTTCGGCTTTCTGACCACTTTGCTGCGCCTGGTGGGGGAGGAGGCTCCGGACGCGCTGTGCGTCACCTTTGACGTCCATGCCCCCACCTTCCGCCACACGGCAGATGAGACCTACAAAGCCACCCGCAAGCCCATGCCGGAGGAACTGCGCATGCAGGTGCCGGTGCTCAAGGAGGTGCTGGATGCCCTGAACATCCCCCGCTACGAGCTGGAGGGCTGGGAGGCGGACGATCTCATCGGGACCATCTCCCGCAAGTGCGAGTCCGCCGGCTGGGAGTGCGTGGTGGTGACGGGAGACAAGGACTCCCTGCAGCTCATCACGGACAAGACCAAGGTGAAGCTGGTCTCCACCCGCATGGGACAGACAACCACCAAGGATATGACGGAGGAGGCATTCCGGGAGCAGTACGGATTTGCCCCCATCCATATGATCGACCTGAAGGCCCTCATGGGAGATACCTCCGACAATATCCCCGGTGTTCCCGGCGTGGGGGAAAAGACGGCCATGGACCTGATCCAGAAGTACAGCAGCATCGAGGCCCTCTATGAAAAGCTGCCGGATATTGAGGCCAAGCCCGCTGCCATCCGAAAGCTTCAGGCGGGAGAGGAGAGTGCCCGTCATTCCTACTGGCTGGCCACCATTGCCACAGATGTGCCGCTGGACTTCCGGCCGGAGGATAATCTGCGCAAGGAGCCGGGACCGGAGGCGTATCCGCTCTTTTTGCGCCTGGAGTTCACCAAGCTCATTGAGCGCTTCGGTCTCACGGCGGCGAACCGGCAGGCGGAGGAAGCTCCTGCCCATGAGGTTACCGTGACGGTGGAGCAGGTGACGGAACCGGCGCAGGCGGAGAAGCTGCTCTCCCTGTGGCGTGAGGCGGACCATGTGGCTTTGATAACGCTGCCGGATCTTACCGGCGTGTCGGTGGTCTGCGGGACCGGAGAGGATACCGCTGTGACGGCGGAACTGTTTTTCAGCAAGTACCAGGGAGACTGGAACGCCCTGTTGACCGCGCTCTTTTCCGCCGACATCAAAAAGGTTTCCCACAATGTCAAGGACCTGATGCGTACGCTGCTGGAAAGCGGCCTGCCCGCGGATGGGTTCGTCTTTGACACGGCGCTGGCGGCCTATCTGCTGGATGCCACGGCGGGGAGCTATGACCTCCAGCGGCTGTTTGTTGCCTATTATAATGAGGAACTGCCGAAGCCGCTCTATCTGGAACCGGACGCATTCTCCCTGCTGGGCGACCCGGCGGCTGCGGAGGCCAGCCTGGACAGCTATGCTGCCGCGGTGAATGCGCTTTATGAAACCCTGACCGTCAAGCTTCGGGAAAAGGGCCTGTGGGATCTTTTGCAGGCAGTGGAGCTGCCCCTTTGCCCTGTGCTGGCGGAAATGGAACGGACCGGCTGCCGGGTGGACGCCCGGGCGCTGTCCGACTTCGGGGATCTGCTCTCCGCCCGGGCGGGGGAGATCCAGCAGCAGATCTATGATCTGGCGGGAGAGGAATTCAATATCAATTCCCCCAAGCAGCTGGGAGAGATCCTTTTTGGAAAGCTGGGCCTTCCCCATGGGAAAAAGACCAAGACAGGCTGGTCCACCAATGCCGACGTGCTGGAAAAGCTCCGATACGAGGCCCCTATCGTGGGGGCGGTGCTGGAGTACCGCCAGCTCACCAAGCTCAAGTCCACCTATGCAGACGGGCTTTTGAAGGCCATGGACCCGGACGGCCGGGTGCGAACTTCCTTCCAGATGACGGTGACCGCCACCGGACGGCTCAGTTCCACGGAACCCAACCTGCAGAACATTCCCACCCGCACAGATCTGGGAAGTGAGATCCGCAGGATGTTCATCCCTGCCGACGGCTGTGTCCTGGTGGACGCGGACTACTCCCAGATCGAGCTGCGGCTCCTGGCCCATATCTCCGGAGACACGGGAATGCAGGAGGCGTTCCTCTCCGGGGGAGATTTCCATGCGGAGACAGCGGCCAAGGTGTTCCATGTGGCCCGGGCCGACGTGACGCCGGAGATGCGCCGCCGGGCCAAGGCGGTGAACTTCGGCATCGTCTACGGCATTTCCGCCTTCTCTTTGAGCCAGGACATCGGCTCCACCGTGGCGGAGGCCAAGGCATATATGGATGCGTACTTTGCAACCTTCCCCGGTGTGCGGAAGTATATGGATGACGTGGTGGAAAAGGCCAAGGAGACGGGCTATGTGGAAACGCTGTTCCACCGCCGGCGGGACCTGCCGGAGCTCACCTCTTCCAACCACAACCTCCGGGCCTTCGGGGAGCGGGTGGCGCTGAACATGCCCATCCAGGGCACGGCGGCGGACATCATGAAGCTTGCCATGGTGGCGGTTGCCCGGCGGTTGCAGGCGGAGCGGCCTGACGCCCGTCTGGTGCTGCAGGTACACGACGAACTGATCGTGGAGTGCCCTGCGGCAGAGGCCGAAGCGGTGGCCCGTCTGTTGGAAGAGGAGATGGAAAATGTGGTCCATCTGTCCGTCCCGCTGACGGCCCAGGCCCACTGGGGAAAAAACTGGCTGGAGGCCAAGGGGTAATGCCATGAGTTTTCATCGGGTTGATTTGGAGAATTGGCCCAGACGGCCATATTTTGAACACTATTTCCACACCCTGCCCTGCACCTACAGCATGACGGCGGATGTGGATGTTACCGTGCTGCTGCCCTGGCTCAAGGAAAAGGGTATGCGGTTTTATCCTGCGGTGATCTTTGGACTTGCCCGTGCGGTCAACGCCGATCCGGCGTTTTGCGTGGATATAGATGCTGAAGGTGCGGTGGGGTATCACGACCGCATGGACCCCAGCTATACGATTTTCCACAAGGAAAGCGAGACGTTTTCCAGCCTCTGGACCGCCTATACGCCGGATCTTGGGGCGTTTTACAGTGCGTGGGAGGCGGATATGGCCCAGTTCGGCACGGTTCCGGGCCCCGTGGCCCGTGCTCCGGAGCCCGGGCAGGGGATCTTCAACGTCTCGGCGGTGCCGTGGACCAGTTTTACCGGGTTCAATTTGAATTTGCAGAAGGGATATGACTATCTGCCGCCGATCTTTACGCTGGGCAAGTACCGGACGGAACATGGGCGGACGCTGCTGCCGTTGGCGGTGCAGGTCCATCACGCGGCGGCGGACGGATTCCATGTGGGGCGGCTTTTTTCCCGTCTGCAGTCGTGGGCGGACAGCTGCGGGCAGACGGATCAGCCGGGAGAGGAGAGAACATAAATGAGAGAACAACTGCATGTGCGCATCGTCCCCATGACTGCCGATCACCTGGACGAGGTGGCGGAGCTGGAGCGGATCTGCTTTTCCACACCCTGGTCCCGGAATATGCTGGCGGAGGAACTGGACAATGCACTCTCCGCGTTTTTGGTAGCGCTGGACGAGAGTGGAAAAGTGGTGGGGTATGCCGGGCTCCAGGTGGTGCTGGATGAGGGCTATATCACCAACGTGGCGGTGCGCCCGGAATGCCGCCGACAGGGAATCGCAGGAAAGCTGCTGCAGGTGTTTTTGGACTTTGCCCAGGGCAATCATCTGGCGTTTTTGACGCTGGAGGTGCGGGCGTCCAACTATGATGCCATCGCGCTCTACGGCAGCCGCGGCTTCCGCAGTGTCGGACGGCGTAAAAACTACTATGAGCATCCCAAGGAGGATGCCATCATCATGACGAAGGAGTTTACGTATGGAGTTGAGACTGGCGACACCGGAACAGCTGGAGACGGTGTATGATGCGGATCTGAAGGTTTCCTTCCCCGCGGCGGAGCTCAAGCCGCTTAGAATCATCCAGCGGATGTTGGAGGATGGATATTATCGTCCCTGGTGCCTTTTTGACGGGACGGAGATCGTCGGCGAGTGCTTTCTATGGCTGGGAGAGCCGGGCTGGGCACTGTTGGACTATCTGTGCATCTCTCCCCGCTGCCGCAACGGCGGTCTTGGGGCACTGATGCTGGAAAAGATGCTGGAAGCAGAGCCTGGAGTGGTCATTCTGGGAGAAAGCGAGATGCCGGAATACGCGCCGGACCCTGCCATGGCGCAGCGGCGGCTGGGCTTCTATGCCCGCAATCACGCCCGGCTGGCCGGATATGACACGGAGATGTTCGGTGTGCCGTACAAAACACTCTATTGGGCAGATGCGCCTATCTCAGATCAGCGGCTGATTGAAGCACACCGGGCCATTTATCTCAAGCGGTTTTCACCGGAGAAATTTGCGCGGTATGTGCGGATTCCCCGGGAGCCCAATGCAAAGCCGCTGCCCCAGGTGGCCTGGAATGAATAAAGAGAGAGGGGATGCGTCCCGATGAAGATCCTTGCGTTTGAATCCTCCTGCGACGAGACCGCTGTGGCAGTGGTGGAGGACGGTCGAAAAGTGCTCTCCGATGCCATTGCCTCCCAGGCGGACATGCATGCGCTTTATGGCGGCGTAGTGCCGGAGATTGCATCCCGCAAGCATGTAGAAGTGATCGCCGCACTGACGGAGCAGGCCCTCCGCCAGGCGTCGTGTACCCGGGAGGATATTGATGCCGTGGCGGTAACTTATGCTCCCGGCCTGATCGGTGCAGTATTGGTGGGGCTCAGCTTTGCAAAATCCATGGCCTTTGCGCTGGGGGTACCGCTGATCCCGGTCCATCATGTGCGGGGACATATCGCCGCGAATTATCTGGCCTTTCCGGAACTGGAGCCGCCCTTCCTGGCGCTGGCCATCTCCGGGGGAAATACCCTGATCGTGGATGTGCGGGATTACACGGATCTCCACATTCTGGGTGCCACCCGGGATGACGCGGCGGGGGAGTGCTTTGATAAGGCTGCCCGGGTACTGGGACTGCCGTATCCCGGCGGCGCGCCGCTGGACCGGCTGGCTCAGCAGTCCCAAGGCGGCGTATATCGGCTGCCGCTGTCCCATGTAGACGGTGCGCCGTTGGATATGAGCTTTTCCGGGTTGAAGACGGCGGTGGTGAATCTGGCCCATCATACCCAGCAGGTGGGAGAGGAGCTGGACCGGGCAGCGCTTGCCCGGGACTTTGCCCAAGCGGTCAGCGATACACTGGTGCCCCGCGCGATGGAGGCGCTTCGCCAGACAGGACGAAAGGTCCTCTGTGCGGCAGGCGGTGTGGCGGCCAACTCGATCATCCGGGGCGATTTGGAACGGGCCTGCGCGAAAGCGGGGTGCCGCCTGTATTTGCCGCCGCTGCGGCTTTGTGGAGATAACGGCGCCATGATCGGCGCTCAGGGATACTATGAGTATCTGGCGGGACATGTGGCGGATATGTCCCTCAATGCCTATGCAACAAGAGCCATTGAGGCAGAGATAAATGCAGATTGAAAGAGCGGCTGCTGTGGCAGCCGCTCTTTTTTGAAAGAATCCCTGCGAGGTCAAAAGAAAAATGAATATGTAAAAAAATGTAAGCCTCACGTAAAGGAGATTGACTTGTTTTTTTGAAGGGAGGCTTAAAGTTTTTTGCAAATATGGTTACACAATTCGAAAAAAACGGCAAATCAGCGATACTGCTCGAAATATAAAAATATTATGTAAATTTATAAGCTTGGAGTTAACCGTGTAAAACACCATTTACAGCGATTGTTAAAAAATTACAAAAAGCGATAAACTTATTGAAAATAGAGAAATATATAGATGTTGAAAACTGTGTGGAAAATGTGGATAACAATTTGTAAATAAAATAGGGAGAAAAAATTATGTGAATTTAAAAGGTTGAGAACTCTGTGGAGAAAGTGGAAATAAAACTGGAGGAGAGGTCGAGGATTATCAAAAATCAACGAAAAAAACCGTCGTTTTATCTGTTGACTTTCCCGTAATTCCTGCAAAATTCGACGGGATGCAATGAATGGCGGCTGGTATTTTTGCAGGATGTCCTGCAAAAATACCAGCCGTAATATACAGGGTAGAGTGCATATAAGATGGAAGGGAAAAAGGTGTTGACGCTGTAAGAAAACTGTGATATGATTAACCTTGTCTGAAGCGGTATCAGTCGCTTTGGATAAGGTTCATATATTTTTGATGCTAGTGTAGCTCAGTCGGTAGAGCAGCTGATTCGTAATCAGAGTGTGCGGAAAACAGAATAAAAATCAGAGCGTGAGGCCCTT
>CALXDH010000033.1 GCA_944387015.1 uncultured Oscillospiraceae bacterium | reverse complement strand
GGCATCCTGCCCCGTGAGAAGCGCAAGGGCTTCTACAAGCTCTACACCGATCACGCCCTCTCTGCCATGAAGGGCGCCGGCCTGGAATAAGCAAAAGATTGTCGGAATTGAAAGCTGTAAAAAGCCCGCACCTTTACATGGGTGCGGGCTTTTTGCATAGAGGTGGAAGAAAAAACCGCCGGATTGCGGGCAAAACGATGAAGATGCCGGGGATGCTTGACAAATCCCATTCAGCGAGGTATGTTTAAACAGGCATCAGAAAACGATGCCATTTTGCAAAGTAATATTTCGGAAAATGATTCCGTAATACGGAAAACAGGAAAGGGAGCATCACGAAATGAAAGCAGCGTATTTGACTCCGGCTATTACCTTGTTCCGCGAGGACGGCAGCCTGGATCTGGAGAGCCAGGGGAGACTCTTCGACAATCTGATCGAAAAAGGCGTTGACGGAATTCTGGTGGAGGGCAGCTCCAGCGAGTTCTTCGCCATGCCCATGGATGAGCGCCGGGAGATGGCCCGGTTTGCCATTGAGCGGGTGGATCACCGGGTGAAGCTGATCATCGGCACCAGCAGCATGGTGGCGGATGAGATCGTGGACTTTTCCAACTACTGCCTGGAGCAGGGCGCGGACGCAGTCATGATCCTGCCTCCCTACTATTTCCGGTTCGGCGCCGAGGCACTGCTGCAGTACTATGACCGTCTGGCCGGCAAGATCAATGGCCCCATCTACATCTACAACTTCCCCGCCAACACCGGCACGTCCGTCCCTGCTGAGACCGTGCTGCAGCTGGCTCAGATGCATCCCAACATCGTGGGTATCAAGGACACCATCCCCGGCATGGATCACACCCGGGAACTGATCAAGGTGGTCAAGTCCCAGATCCCCGGCTTTGAAGTCTATTCCGGCTTTGACGACAACTTCGCCCACAACATTATGGCCGGCGGTGACGGCTGCATCGCGGCACTGAGCAACGTGGTGCCCGAGATCTGCGCCGCCTGGGCCAAGGCGTTCCGGGACAATGATCTGGCCGGCATCGCCAAGGGCCAGCAGTCCATCGACCGCCTGATGGACCTGTATGCCATCCGGGATCCGTTCCTGCCGGTTTTGAAGGAAGCCTGCAGACTGCGCGGCATTGCCGCCAGCAGCACCGGCACCTTCCCCATGCCCAATGCCACGGTGGAGGACGATGCCCGCATCCTGGCTCTCCTGCATCGGGAGGGTGTCTGAACGGCACTTTAAAAAGTTTCCCGCCTGCCGCAATGGCAGGCGGGGATTTTTTTGCCTGAAGTGGCAGCGGACCGGTGTGAACAGGGATTTTCTCCCATGAAAGTGGCAGCCGGAAAAGCGGAAGGAGTTCCTGAAAAAAACAAACGCCCCGGTCAAAAGACCGGGGCGTCTGCTGTTTTTCTGATTTTACCGCATGGCAATGGTGACTTCCGTCTCCGCTGCCAGCTCACCGCCGTTGAATACCTGGCATTTGCAGGTGGCAATGGCCTTTTCCGGACGCTCACTCATCAGCTCGGAGTGGATCTCCAGCGTGTCGCCGGGGAGGATCTTTTTCCGGAAGCGCACGTTGTTGATGCCCAGGAACAGCGGCGTCTTGCCCACATATTCCGGCTTGGTCATCAAAACCAGATCCGTGGCCTGGGCCGTGGCCTCTACGGTATACACACCGGGCAGCACGGGATCACCGGGGAAGTGGCCCTTGAAAATCTCACGGGCAGGATCCACCCAGAAAGTGGCAACGATCCGCTCACCGGGGACAAACTCGGTGGCCTCGTCGATCAGCAGCATGGGATCCCGGTGGGGGATGATCTCCATCACTTGTTCGTGGTTGAGTTTTTTGACGTCAGACATGTTGTGCTAGACCTCCTCGTGTTGTTTGCCGCCCACTCCGCCGGAAAGAGTTTCCGGGAGCGGACGGTGCTGAGTAGATTCTGGAATTGGATCGCAGACAAAAGCCGGACCGGAGGGCCTGCTCCCATACGAGGGCAGGCGGCACCGCAGCGGTCAAAACTTCCATCATGCGGAATAATGTTCCATATTTATCCCGCAAAACGATTCACAAGCCAACGGCCATGTGTTATACTCATCATAGGCGCTTCCCAGGCGGTTGTCAAGCGGCCGAGAATGCTGCCGTGCGGTCTTTCCTCGATCCGGGGATGTCTGCCGGCAGATGTCCGCGGAACCGGGGCAGCCCCGGGATTTACCGCGGCCTGTGGAAGAGAAAGGAGCAACCCATGGCAAAAGAACAGGTTTCCAGCATCCTCCGGGCTTTGCAGATCCTGGAGTGCTTTACAGACAATGAGACGGAGTGGACGCTGAAGGCGCTGGTGGAACAGCTGGGACTTCCCACCACAACGGTGTTTCGGCAGCTGTCCACACTGACGGACCGGCAGTATCTGGAGCAGGACCCCATTCGAAAAAGTTACCGGGTCGGTCCCCGGCTGCTGCAGCTCTCCAGTGCCATCGTGGGCCAGTCGGATCTGCGCCGGATTGCCCGGCCGGAGCTGGAGCGGCTCAGTGACACGGTACAGGAGACCATCAACCTCAGTGTACTGCTGGAGCATGATATTTTCTATCTGGACAAGGTGGAGACCCACCGCTCCGTGGTGTGCAATACCCGTGTGGGAAGCCGCGCTCCGGCATATGCCACCAGCGGCGGCAAGGCGATGCTGGCCTGCCGGGAGCCGTCGGAGATCGATGCATACTGCCGGTGGATGGCGCAGGCGGCCTGCCCGCTGACCAGCAACACCATTACGGACCCCGAGCAGCTGCGCAGGGAACTGGTGCAGGCAAAGAACAGCGGGTACGCATTGGACAACGGGGAGATCGAAGAGGGGCTCATCTGTGTTGCGGCTCCCATTTATGACATGAACCGCAGAGCCATCGCGGCAGTCAGTGTTTCCGGACCGGATTACCGCATGAAAGAGGACCAGGATGTGATGATCCGGGAGGTCTGCCAGACCGCTGCCGGGATCTCCAGACTTCTGGGCTGCCAGAGCTGCTGAAAGCCGGCGGGATTTTGAAGAAGTAAGGACAGGCACTGCCTGAGAGACTACAATCTGCAGAAAGAAGGGACCTATTCATGAATCACAGTGCATATCTTGATTCCGTATTCGGCCTGGAGGGCAAGACCATCCTCGTCACCGGTGCCGCCGGCGGCATCGGCGCGGCCATCAGCAAGGGACTGGCCGACGCGGGGGCGGAAGTGGCCCTGTGCGGCCGGACGCTGTCCAAGTGCCAGGCGCTGGCGGATGAGATCACGGAAAAGGGAGGCAAGGCCACGGCCCACTTCCTGGACGTGGCGGATATGTCCACCATCCAGCCCTGTGTAGACGAAGTGGTGGAGCGGTACGGAAAAATTGATGTGCTGTTCAACATCGCAGGCATCAACAAGCGGGAAGGTCTGCTGGACGTGACGGAGGAGACTTACGACCGCATCATGGACACCAACCTGAAGGGCGTGTATTTCGTCAGCCAGGCGGTGGGCCGGGAGATGTACAAGCGCAAGACCGGCAGCATCGTCAACATCGGGTCCCTGAATGACACCATCATGCTGGGCGGCTGCTCCGTCTATGGTGCAGCCAAGAGCGGCGTGATCGCACTGACCCGCTCCATGGCCATTGAGCTGGCCCAGTACGGCATCCGCTGCAACGCCATCAGCCCCGGCCATATCCTGACGGAGCTGACCCAGGTCAGCTGGGACCATCCCACCCGGGCCCCCTGGATGCGGGAGCGCATCGCCATGCGCCGTGCCGGCAAGCCGGAGGAGCTGGTGGGCATCGCCATCCTGCTGGCTTCCGATGCCTCCAGCTATATGACGGGCCAGGCCTATTATGTGGACGGCGGCTACCTCTGCGGCGGCGCTCCCTGGTACTACGATACGAAATATTAAAAGAAGACGCGGCGCCCGGCCATTGGCCGGGCGCCGCTTTTTGTGAGTTGGTTTCCCTAAAATCAGCTCAGGTGTCCAACTCGCACACGTACAGCCTGTCGGCATCCGTGTCATAGAGCGCCAGTGTGAAGTTGAAGGAAAACCGTTCCAGAAGCGGAACTTCTTTGTTGTTCTGCCGGTCCAGCAGCCGGTAGTATCCGGTTTGGATCTCCGGTACCAGCGGCGTGCCGTCTGCGTCGGTCAGGAAGGGACCGATGGAGACCGTATCTTCTGAGATGCCGTAGACCAGCGCTTGCGCGGTGGGGTCCAGGGGGAGGGGCGTCCAGTCTGACGCGTCTTGCAGCTGCCCGGCAAGGGAGTGATCGGTAAAATCCAGCACCGTGCAGGAGGTCCCATCTCCGTTGCCGCCGTGGGTATCATAGCTGGAGAGTGCTGTCCCGGAAGAGAGGTCCACGCCCAGTTCCCGGGAGTGTGTTTCCTGGGGAGAGACAGCTCCGCAGGCGCTGAGGGCCATCAGCAGCGCTGCGGCAATTCCCGCAGCAAGGCAGGTGTGTTTCATAAGCGGGTCCCCTTTGCATATAGTAGATACAGTGTGGGTTTCTGAAGGCGGGATGCGTTCAGCTGTCCGCAGCAGCCCGCCAGGCGGAAAGATTCCAGGCCCGCCAGTCACTGCACTCCGCCCGGGCTTCGCTGCGGCGCTGCGTCAGCAGGGCTTCCAGCGTGGTCTTGCCCTCCTGGGTGTACACGTTCCTGCTGCCGTCCAGCCGGGCCAGCTGCGGCAGAGTGTCATAGGAGAGATCTTCCAGCAGGTATTCCACATCCAAAACAGCGGTCTCGCCGGAAAGCACCCGGTCCACCTGGTCCCGGGCAACCAGGGCGTCCAGCGGAACGCAGTTGAGCAGCACCCATCCCGCCAGGGCGATGGGAAAGGCCAGACGGCAGAAGGAGCGGTCCGTCCGCAGGAGCTTCCACAGTGCGGCCAGGAAGAAAAGCGCCATCATCCCCATTCCCCAGTAGGTCACGAGACGTTTGAAACTCAGGCCGTAAGCACCCACGTACAGGCTCATCCGCCAGGCGGCGGAAGCCAGCAGCACCAGACTTTCCGCGATCAGTACGCCGGAAAGCAGCCGAACAGTGGTCCAACCCCGGCCCTGACGGTGGGAAAAGGTCACAGCCGCCAGCAGAACACTGAGGTTTACGATGGTGACGCCCACCATCTGAAAAAAGCCGCTGCGGGCCCATTGGGCATAAGAGAGTCCTCTGGCCGACAGGTACTCCGGACCGCCGAAGAGGCCGGCGGACTGTACCAGCAGGAATACGAAATATAAAACGTCCAGTGCCGCCAGCAGGATCCAGAATCCCGTTCCGTCAGCGGAGACCGTTTTCTCCGGCAAGAGCGCCTTGGAGGGCAGCGGACGGCGCAGACGAAAGAGCAGGCTGAACAAAAAGGGCGTCAAAATCAGCGCCCAGAGAAGTTCGGCGAGGGACGTGGTAAAGTGGCTGCGGATCAGGCGGCGCAGATCTGCCGTGGCGGCGGCGAACAGGGCATCGGCAGAGGAGAGCACCGGTACCAGGATGCACAGCAGCACCGCGGCCCCACAGCACCCCAGCACCGTAGAGAGGAGCCGCCTGGAGTCCCTGCTTTTCCCGGCGGGCATCAGGGCGGCAAAAGGGGCCCCTACCGCGGAGAACAGTCCGGAGAAGAAACACACCGCCCGCTCCCAGAGCATCCGGGGACGCCACCAGGGAAACTGCATGGCGGCGGAGAGACCGCAGGTATGCACCGGTACCAGGACCAGCAGCGCCAGAACGTTCCATCCACGGATCCAGGAATTGGACTGAAGGGCAAAAGTGGCGGCCAGAAACAGATTCACCGCCAGGAGAATGGCACTTTCCCGGCGGAAAAGCGTCTTTCGGCCCAGCGCCGCCAGCAGCAGGAAATACCAGAGCACCACTGCGGCGGTCAACCCGATGCCCCAGACCGGAGCGAAGAGAAAGGTGTCCACAGCCAAAAAACACCAGAGAAGTGTGCCGCCTAAGAGCAGCCGGTCTGCGGCAGTGACTTCATAGATTTTTGCAGCTTTTTGGGCAGGCTTCGCCGCTCCCACTGTCAGTGGAAGATGATTCAGATCAGACATCAAAAGACCTCCTGTTTGATTGTCCGCGAAATGTGGATACTTAAACGATCAAATGTGCCGCGCCGGGGTGGAACGGCGGGCTGTGGTACGAAAAAATGTCCTTTGCAGCAGAGGCCCGGCAACGGTGCGGACCGGACGAAAGCGCCGTATCCGCTATTGTGCGGTGTCCGGATCCGGCACATATTCCAAAATGTCACCGGGCTGACAGTCCAGTGCGGCGCAGATGGCCTCCAGTGTGGAAAAGCGCACCGCCTTGGCTTTGTTGTTTTTCAGAATGGAGAGATTGGCCAGGGTGATGTCCACCTTCTCCGAGAGCTGGGAGAGGGACATCTTCCGTTTTGCCATCATCACGTCCAGATTGACCACGATTGCCATGCGCGCGCCCCCTTAAATGGTCAGATCGTTTTCCGCCTTCATCTCCGCTGCCTGACGGAAGAGCGCGGACATCACAAGGCAGAGAAGCCCTGCCATGGCGAAGATGGGAACGAAGAGGGCGTTATAGCTCAAAAGGGGCATTGCCGAGCGGAACAGACATATATTGAATGTCACCCGGACCAGAGCCGCACCGGAGATGATGAAGGAGCACAGGGCGGCCCGTTTCAAGCTGACGGCGTTTTCCATGGAGAACGGTTCGCCCCGGAGAATGGTGCGCAGTACGCGGCGGCCCTGCCAGAGGATCACCGCCGTACAGCAGCCGGAAAACAGCAAAAACAGCGTCAGCATCACTTTGTTGGGTTCCTGGGAAAAGATCCAGAACCAGGAGAGCCAGCTGGCAGCGGCGCCGGCTGCAGAAATGTCATCCTCACCGGGAAACAAAACACCGCTGAGATAGTCCCCGGTTCCCAGCAGAAGGCCGGGCTGATCGGAACGAACCGCTACCGGCACGAAAAAAAGCAAGATCAGGTTGCAGACCAGAGCGATCAATACCAGGATATTCAGCACCCTGGCGATTTTTTGTACATGGGAAGTCAGCATACTCCATCCTCCTTAGGGGCGGTGCGTCCGCAGTGACGGCCTGCACGCAGCAGGCAGCACGCCCAGACGCCGCAGAAAAGCAGCAGCACCGTCAGCAGAATTTGAAGGGGCGTGCCCTCTGTCCAGATCCATTTCCAGCTCAGCGCAAAGAGCAACAGGACCCGCACAGGCAGTTCCAGAGGGTTCTGGTAGGGTACGAGTTCCAAAAGCGGAGTGACGCCGCCCATCAGTACCATTCCGGGCACAAAAAACATGCCTGCACCCACCAGCAGCAGCGCGCCTTGCCGCAGGCGGCACTGCCGGGGGCGCCGGGAAACGTTTGCTGTCACCACTGCCACCTCCTTTTTCTGCATGGTATCATGATGATTATCGTTTGTCAATGATATTTTATCGTTTTTCAATAAATTCAAACATGGGGAAGGCAGGCAGCAGTCCAAACATACAGAAAAGCGGACAGCCCGTCGGAGCTGTCCGCTTTTCTGTATGATATAGAGAAAGGAGAGGGAAAATGTTGGTGTGTTTATCAAGTGTCCTGCTTGATGATGCCATCATACAGGTTCCCGCACAGAAAGTCAACAGCCTCTAAAAATGCTTCACAATTTGTTTACAAGCAAAAGAATATGGCCGTTTTTATTCACAAATCGTTCAAAAAATAGCACGGATTTGACGTTGACGGAACGCGAAAATTTTGCTATTATTTAGCGTGCTAATATTTAGCCGACTAAATAATGCGACGGAGGTGGACTATGCAGCCTGGAAATGCATTGGGACCCTTGCTGGGGAGAGGAGCCCATCTGGTGCGGGCCCGTCTGGAGGCCCGTCTGAGCCAGTATGAGGTCACACCGGCCCAGACCCATGTTTTGCTGTATCTGTGCCGCTGCGGCGGGCAGGCGCTCCAGGGGCAGGTGACGGAGTTTTTGAAGGTGAAGCCCTCCACGGCCAACGGCATTCTGGACCGGATGATGGATAAGGGGCTCATCACCCGCACCGTCAGCGGCAGTGATGCCCGTCAGCGGCTGATCACCCTGACCGGAAAGGGACGGGAGCAGCAAGCCCTGTTTGAAAAGGGGTTCCAGGAATCGGAGGCCGTTTTGGTCCGCGGCTTTACGCCCCAGGAGACGGAACTGTTCCGGAATCTGCTGGAGCGGATCATTCGAAATCTAGAGGAGGATCGTACACAATGTTGAAAACGCTTTGGCCACATGCGCGGCCATATTCCAAGTGGATCTGTCTCGGCGTGCTGTGCAGCGCGGCAGAGGCGGTGTTTGAGCTGCTGATTCCACTGGTCATGAGTGATATTGTGGATATTGGCATCGCAAACGGCGATCAGGACTTTATTCTGCGCAAGGGCATCCAGATGGTCATCATGGCCATGGTGTCTTTGTGCTTCGGCCTGGGCGCGGCGGCCTGCTCTTCCATCGCAGGCATGGGCTTCGGCGCCAATCTGCGGACGGCGGAGTATGACCATATCCAGGATTATGCCTTCTCCAACATCGAGAAGTTCTCCACCGCTTCGCTGGTGACCCGGCTCACCAACGATGTCAACAACCTGCAGATGACGCTGATGTTTGCCATGCGTCTGCTGGTGCGGGCACCGGTGATGCTGGTGGCGGCGCTGTTTTTGTCCGTGCGCATCAGCTATCAGCTCAGCAATGTCTTTTTGGTGGCATTGCCGGTGCTGATCGTGTCGGTGGTGCTGATCCTTACCAAGGCAAGCCCCCGCTTCCGGGCCATGCAGGAAAAGACCGATGCGCTGAACCTGGTGGTCCAGGAGAACCTGACGGGCATCCGGGTGGTAAAGTCCTTTGTGAAGGAGGACCACGAGCGGGAGAAGTTTGCCAAGAGAAATCTGGACCTGAAGTCCAACGCTGAAAAGGCTTTCGGCATGGTGGTCATCAACATGCCGATCATGATGCTCATCGTTTACGGCACCATCATTGCCGTCATGTGGTTCGGCGGCCAGATGGTGTATGCCGGTTCTCTGGAGGCCGGCAAGCTCATCACGTTCTTCACCTACATTACCCAGATCATGATGTCTCTTATGATGGTCTCCATGATCTTCATGATGATGACCCGGTCCATTGCCTGCGCCCGCCGGATCGCGGAGGTGCTGCGGGAGAAGCCCGCCATCACCAATGACGACGCCAAGATGGATACCGGCGCCGACGGCAGCAAGACGCCTGCTGAGGTAAAGAACGGCAGCATCGACTTCGACCACGTCTCCTTCAAGTATGATCCTTCGAGCCCGGAGTGGATCCTGCGGGATGTGGATCTGCACATCCGCTCCGGCCAGACAGTGGGCATCCTGGGCGGTACCGGCTCCGCCAAGACCACCCTGGTGTCCCTGATCCCCCGTCTTTACGAGGCCAGTGAGGGCACCGTCAAAGTGGGCGGCCGCCCTGTGGCGGACTACACCATGGAGCATCTGCGGGACGCCGTGAGCGTGGTGCTGCAGAAGAACACCCTCTTTTCCGGTACCATCCGGGAAAACCTCCTCTGGGGCGATCCCCATGCCACGGAGGAGCAGCTGTGGGCGGCCTGCCGGGCGGCCTGTGCCGATGAGTTTTTGGAGCGGATGCCCGACGGACTGGACACGGACCTGGGCCAGGGCGGCGTCAACGTCTCCGGCGGCCAGAAGCAGCGCCTGTGCATTGCCCGGGCCATTTTGAAGCAGCCCAAGGTGCTGATCCTGGACGATTCCACCAGCGCGGTGGATACCGCCACGGACGCCAAGATCCGCAAGGCCTTTGCCAATGAACTGGGGGACACCACCAAGATCATCATCGCCCAGCGGGTGACCTCCATCTGCGAGGCGGATCTGATCCTGGTGATGGACGGCGGCCGGATCGTGGCCCAGGGCACCCACGACGAATTGATGAACAGCTGTGACATTTACCGCGAGGTCTATCAGTCTCAGCAGGAAGGAGTGAGCATCGGTGGCTGAACAGCGTACAAATCAACCGGGACCCCGGGGCCCCGGCGGCGGTCCGGGCCGGCATGGGTACCAGAAGCCCAAGGACCTGCGGGGAACTCTGGGAAAACTGATGCGCTATCTGGGACGCTATAAGTCTCTGCTGGCGCTGGTGGTGGTGCTGTTGGTGATCAGCTCCGCCTGTACCGTAGGCGGGTCCTACCTCATCAAGCCCCTGATCAACGACTATATCCTCACCGGCGACTTCCCGGGCCTTGCCAAGATGCTGGCGTTCATGGCGGCGGTATATATCACCGGCGCGGCCTGTTCCTTCGGCTATGCCCGCATCATGGTCCATGTGTCCCAGAACACGGTGGCCAAGATCCGCTCCGATCTCTTCGACCGGATGCAGAGCCTGCCGCTGAAGTTTTTCGACACCCACACCCACGGCGAGCTGATGAGCCGGTACACCAATGATATTGATACCATCTCCGAGGCCCTCAACAACAGCTTCGGAAGCCTCATCTCCTGTTCGCTGAACTTTGCGGGCACTATCGCCATGATGATCGTGCTGAGCCCTGTGCTGACGCTCATCACCTTCGCCATGCTGGTGGTGATGCTGCTGGTGGTCAAGGTCATCGGCGGCCGCAGCCGCCGGTATTTCGCCCAGCAGCAGTCCGCTTTGGGCGCGGTGAACGGCTATATCGAGGAGATGATCGAGGGCCAGAAGGTCATCAAGGTCTTCAACCACGAACCCGCTGCCAAGGAGGGCTTCCGGGAGCGGAACGAGGCCTATCGGCAGGCGGCCACCCGGGCCCAGGCCTATGCCGGCGCCATGATGCCCGCCATGGGCAACCTCTCCTATATCAACTACGCCATCACCTGCTGCGTGGGCGGCATCCTGGCCATCCGCAGCGGCGATCTGGGCGGCCTCGCGGCTTTCCTCCAGTACACCCGGCAGGTCAGCCAGCCCATCACCCAGATCTCCCAGCAGGTCAACACCATCCTCTCCGCTGTGGCCGGCGCCGAGCGGGTCTTTGAGGTCATGGAGGCTCAGCCCGAGGTGGACCAGGGCAAGGTGAAGCTGGTCCGGGTCACCGAGGACCGCAGCGGCAAGCTGAGCGAGGCGTCCTTCGATACCGGCGAGTGGGCCTGGAAGCAGCCCGATGGTACGCTCATCCCCCTGCGGGGCGATGTGCGCTTCGACCATGTGGTCTTCGGCTACGACGACCGCAAGATCATCCTCCACGACATCTCCCTCTTCGCAAAGCCCGGCCAGAAGATCGCCTTCGTGGGCTCCACCGGCGCCGGCAAGACCACCATCACCAGCCTCATCAACCGCTTCTACGAGATCCAGTCCGGCACCATTACCTACGACGGCATTGACGTGCGGGACATCGAAAAGGACTCCCTGCGGCAGTCACTGGGCGTGGTGCTCCAGGATACGCACCTCTTCACCGGCACTGTGGCGGACAACATCCGGTACGGCCGGCTGGATGCTACCGACGAGGAGGTCCGCGCCGCGGCCCAGCTGGCGGGAGCGGATACCTTTATCCGTCATCTGCCCCACGGGTATGACACCGTACTCTCCGGCGACGGCGGCAACCTCTCCCAGGGCGAGCGGCAGCTTTTGAACATTGCCCGTGCCGCCTGTGCCAATCCTCCGGTGCTGATCCTCGATGAGGCCACCAGCTCCATCGACACCCGCACGGAAAAGCTCATCGAAAAGGGCATGGACCGCCTGATGGCGGGCCGGACGGTATTCGTCATCGCCCACCGCCTCTCCACGGTCCGCAACGCGAAGGCTATCATGGTCCTGGAGCAGGGCAGCATCATCGAGCGGGGCGACCACGACGATCTGATCGCCCAGCACGGCCGTTACTATCAACTCTACACGGGTCAGGCAGAGCTGTCCTGATCCGTCCGAAACAGAAAGGAGATCTATGGAGCAGCTGAAGAACTTTCGCCTCAGCAATCTGCTGGCCCTGACGGCGGCAGGCATCATCAACGCCATCGGCGTGACCATTTTCCTCTCCCCGGTGAAGCTGTACGACAGCGGTATCTCCGGCACCTCCATGCTGCTGGCCCAGGTGACGCCGGAGTGGCTGACACTGTCTGTCTTTTTGCTGGTGCTGAATGTTCCCCTGTTCCTGTACGGCCTGAAAAAGCAGGGGGCCCTCTTTACCCTCTACGCTATTTACACGGTGTGCATCTACTCCCTGGCGGCATGGCTCATCACGGATGTGCTGCCGGTGGATGTGAGCTTTGCCTCGCCGCTGGCGGGACAGGATCTGCTGCTGTGCGCCCTCTTCGGCGGACTGATCTCCGGCGTGGGCAGCGGCATGGCCATCCGCTTTGGCGGCGCCATGGACGGCATCGAGGTCATGGCCGTGATCTTTGCCAAGCGCCTGGGCGTGACGGTGGGCACCTTCGTGATGGTCTACAACGTCATTCTCTATATCATCTGCGGCATCGTGCTGCAAAACTGGATCTTGCCCCTTTACTCCATCGTCACCTACGGCGCGGCCCTCAAGACCGTGGACTTTATCGTGGACGGCCTGGACCGGGCCAAGTGCGCGGTGATCATCACCACCCATGCCGATGAGGTGTGCAAGGTCCTGACGGACACCTTCGAGTGCGGCGCCACCCGTCTGGAGGCCCGGGGCGGATACTCCAATACCCAAAAGAGCATGATCTATTTTGTGGTCAACCGCTTCCAGGTGACCAAGCTCAAGGACCTGGTCCACGAGGTGGACGAGACCGCCTATATCACCATCAGCGAGGTGGCGGACGTCTATTCCGCCAACAACTGAATCCCGCAGCAAGAAAGCGCCCGTGCTCAGCACGGGCGCTTTTTTGGCGCTTATTGGCCGTATTCCCAGCCCGCGGGGTCGTGGTCGGAAAGATCCGATGTATCGGGCCAGGTGAGCTCTCCATCGGAGAGAAGATAGGGGATGTCGCTGTATACCGCCTGGCGGCCGTATACGTCTGTGACCACGGCGGCAAAGCGCAGCTGATCGGTCTCCTTTGTCAGCGTGACGGTTGTCCCCTCCGGGAGATGATAGAAGGATTCCCCTTCGTAGGTCCCCTGAAAGCGTTCCGGCTTGTCACAGGGCTCCAGCCAGGCGATGAGGGTCTTGTTTTTGAACAGGCCCACCTGGACCGACTCGGCTTCCGAGCAGCCGACGGCTTCGGGATCGTCCCAACCCGAGGTGTTGGGCTGTGTGGTGATATAGACCTCCGGCAATGTCACAAGGCCGCTCTTGTCCGCCTGCAGACCCAGCAGCTCGCCGTCGTAGCACATCAGATCCACGGCGGGAAGGGAGGCGCTGTAAAGCCCGCTGAACTGCTCCAGCAGTTGGGTGGAGCGGGTGCCGTCCGGCGTAACCAGCAGGGCGGAGATCGTAATGGAATCCGTCAGGGGGACGGACAGGTCTGCGGAGAAGCGCTGGTTGGAGCCGGTTTCTCCGGCTCTGGCCACCCGGTCGCTGGCGATGACTCCGTTTTCGGCGATGAACTCCACCGTCATGCCTTCCACATAAGTTTTGGGAACCGCGTAGATGGAAAACGTGGCGGTGTTGTGGGTGGGATCTGTGGATAAAAGCTCCACGCCGAAGTCGGCCACCAGGCTGTTCTGGGCTTTCAGGATCTCCTCCACCCGGCCCGAGATGGAACCGATCTGATTGTCCACGCTGGACTCCACCCGGGACAGGTCGTTGAAAATACTCTGCTGTTGGAGGCGCAGCGTGTCCAGTGCCTGAAAGAGGTTCAGAAAGACCACCGCCAGGATCGCTCCCGCCAGTACAAAGGGCCACCGGCGCCGGCGGGGTCTGGGCAGAGCGGCAGTGTACCGCTCCACGATCTCCTCTACCATTTGCAGCTGGGCCTCCGTCAACTCTCCCGCAGTTTCCTCCGGGGCGGTTGCAGACGCATCTGCCTCTGGAGTGCTTTGAGACCCTTCCTGGGGCAGCTCCTCCACCCCCAGCAGCCATCCCACCGATACACCGAAGAGGCGGGAGAGGGCGATGAGCTTGTCGATCTCCGGCACGGCGGCGCCGGATTCCCATTTATAAATGGCCTGCCGGGACACGCCCAGCTGTTCTCCCAGCCCTTCCTGAGAGAGGCCTTGTTCCTTTCGTTTTTGTGCGATGCGCTGTCCCATGGTCATTGGCAGGACCTCCTTCTTGGGGCCAGTATACCGGAAACTGCCCCTGCAAGGCAACCAACCGGGAGGCGGCACGGTGACAACCTGCGGTTAGCAGGTGCGGGAAACCGCTGGGGCGCAGCGAATTGCGGCTGCGGAAACTTTTTAGATCAGCGGAGCGTCTCATGAATAAGGACCAGAGCGAAACCTGTGCCGCTCAGAAGATGAGGTGCCGGGCCGGACAGAAAAAGAGACGCGCCGGAAAGCGCGTCTCTGAAAAAACGGATCACTGCGGGTCCTTGGGCTGCTCGCCCGGGGCGGCTTCCGAGCCGCTGCTTGGGGCGTTGGGCGCATCATCCTCAGAGGAGGCATCCGGAGCCGCCTGCGGCTCCGCAGACGCAGAAGCATCCTCCGGCTGGGCGGGGGCCTCGATCTTCTGGGAGATCATGTGGACCTTTTTGGCCGCAGGCTCGATGACGTCCGGGGTGGAGGGACGGAAGCCCTCCTGGGGACGGGTGGAGGCGTAGGCGTCCTCCACGGTGGAGGGGTCCCGGCCCTCGATGATGGCCACCATCTCCGCGCCGGTGATGGTCTCCTTCTCCAGCAGGTAGGCGACCACCTTGTCCATATCGTCCCGGTTCTCCTTGATGACCTCCACGGCGGCCTTGTAGCACTTATCCAGCAGCTCCTTCACCGCCTGATCCATCCGGGCGGCGGTATCCTGGGCGCAGTCCATGCCGTAGCCGCCGTCCAGGTACTGGTTGCGGCGGGAAGCCAGGGCCATCATGCCGAACTCGTCGCTCATGCCGAACATGGCCACCATGTTCCGGGCCACGTTGGTGGCGTCCTGAATGTCCTGGGAGGCGCCGTTGGTCATGGTGTTCATCACCACTTCCTCCGCGGCGCGGCCGCCCATGGAGACGGTGATCTTGGCCATCAGCTCATCCTTGGTGCGCAGCTCCGTCTTGTCCTCCTCGGGCATCAGCAGCGTGTAGCCGAGAGAACCCTGGGTGTGGGGGACGATGGTGATCTTCTGTACGGGCTCGGTGTTTTTCTGTTTGTAGGCCACCATGGCATGACCCACCTCGTGGTAGGCCACCAGTTTCTTTTCAAACTCGGTGAGGACGCTGCCCTTTTTCTCCGTGCCGGCGATGACCAGCTCGAAGGCGGCCAGCAGATCCTCCTGGGTCACCAGCTTGCGGCCCTTGCGCACGGCCCGGAGGGCCGCCTCGTTGACGAGGTTTGCAAGGTCGGCACCCACGCAGCCGGCGGTGGCCAGAGCCACTTTCTTCAGGTTCACGTCCTCTGCCAGACGGATGTTGCGGGTGTGGACCTGGAGCGTGGCGATCCGGCCTGCCAGGTTGGGCCGGTCGATGGTGATGCGCCGGTCAAAGCGGCCGGGACGCAGCAGCGCCTGGTCCAGCACTTCGGGGCGGTTGGTGGCGGCCAGGAGGATGATGCCCTTGGTGGGATCGAAGCCGTCCATCTCTGCCAGCAGCTGGTTGAGGGTCTGCTCCCGTTCGTCGTTGCCGCCCATGCGGTTGTCACGGGATTTGCCGATGGTGTCGATCTCGTCGATGAAAACGATGCAGGGGGCCACCTTGCTGGCCTCCTTGAAGAGGTCCCGGACGCGGGATGCGCCCACGCCCACGAACATCTCCACGAAGTCGGAGCCGGAGATGGAGAAGAAGGGCACGTTGGCCTCGCCGGCCACGGCCTTTGCAAGAAGGGTCTTACCGGTGCCCGGAGGGCCCACCAGCAGCGCGCCCTTGGGGAGCTTGGCGCCGATCTCGGTGTATTTCTGGGGATTGTGGAGGAAGTCGATGATCTCGGTCAGGGACTCCTTGGCCTCATCCTGACCGGCCACGTCCCGGAAGGTGACGCCGGTGGATTTTTCCATATACACCTTGGCGTTGGCCTTGCCCACGCCGCCGATGCCGCCCATACCGCCCATGCCGCCCTTCTTGGCCATCCAGCGCATCACCAGAGAGAAGGTGAGCATGATGAGGACGAAGGGAAGCACGTAGCTCACCAGAATGCTCAGCAGGGGACTGACGGGAGGCTGATAGGGTTCGTCATAGGACTCAACGCCGGCGTCCTCCAGGCGGGCGATCACGGCGTCGTCGCTTTCCAGCTGCACGGTGAAGAGGGTCAGGTCCGCGGTATGGGACTGGCCGTCCTTGCCGGTGTAGGTGTAGCCATCCTTGGTCCGGGTGTAGGCCACGCCCTCCTCATTGGTGTAGACGTAGCCCTCCTTGGGGACAATGTAGAAAATGGTCTCCGTGTTGGAGAAGGTCACGCTTTCCACCTGTCCCTCGTCCAGCATCGTCACGAAATCGCTGTATCCCAGTTCCACGGAGGAACCCTGGTGACCGGCGCTGGTCATGGTATTGCTGGCCCAGCTGATGATGATGGTCAGCAGCAGCGCCCAGCACACCAGCGAGACAATGCCGCGCAAGTTGCTGTTGTTTTTGCCAGACTTGTTTTTGTTGTTGTCGTTTTGGCTCATTCTGGAACTCCTTTCGGGGAAAAAGGCCCGAAAATACAAGGGGCCCGGGGATTCAGATTCTTTGAAAGTATATCACAGATGTGGGGGGTCTACAAGGACGAGGGGTGTATTTTTGATGAAATTTCTGTGAATTCCACTTTATTGTGCCCGGTATCTATGATATACTACCTCATGAATGCGACAAACTTTTGAAAATACGGGAGTGCATATGGACGAGCAGAAAAAAGCAGGCCTGACGGCTGAGGCGGATGGCGTCATCGAGGGACGCAACGCGGTGATCGAGGCCCTGCGGGCCGGTGAGACCATTGACAAGATCTACCTCCAGAAGGGGGAGACGGACAAGACTCTGGGGCACATCGCCTCCAAGGCCCGGGCCATGGGCGTCGTGGTGGTGGAGGCGGACAAGCGCAAGCTGGACGGCATGAGCCGCACCCATGCCCACCAGGGGGTCATCGCCCTGGCGGCCGTGCGGGAGTATGTCAGCGTGGAGAGCATCCTCCAGAGCGCCGCCGATAAGGGGGAAAATCCCCTGTTGGTGATCTGCGACGAGATATCCGATCCCCATAATCTGGGAGCGATCATCCGTACTGCCGAGTGTGCCGGGGCCCACGGCGTGGTGATCCCCAAGCGCCGCAGCGCGGGATTGACGGCTGTGGTGGCAAAGACCTCGGCGGGCGCTGTGGCCCATATGCCGGTGGCCCGGGTGCCCAATATCCCGGCACTGCTCAAGGAGTTGAAAAAGCAGGGCGTGTGGGTGTTCGGCACGGCGGCGGACGGTACCACGGGCCTTTATGACGCGGACCTCAAGGGGCCTGCGGCCATCGTCATCGGCAGCGAGGGCGACGGCATGACCCGTCTGGCGGCGGAAAACTGTGACTTTCTGGTGAGCATCCCCATGCGGGGCAAGCTCAACTCCCTCAACGCCTCCGCGGCGGCGGCCATCTTGCTCTATGAGGCGGTGCGGCAGCGGTCTGCCGGCGTTTGAAGGACAGTGCGGATAAGCGGACCATAAAGAGAAGAATACGCGAGGGCAGGGGCAGATGGCGTCCAAGGAAGAGAAAAGTTTATATGACACGCTGAATGAGGACCGCACCGGCGTTCCGCCGGCGGAGGAGACCTTCTCTCTGGAAGAGATCCTTGCCGAATACGGCGGCGGCCGGGAGCGGAAGATTTTGGCAGATGTGGAGCGCCGGGCGGCCGAGGAACTGGAGAAGGCCGCTCCGTCCGAGCAGCCGCCCCAGCCGGCGCCGGTCCCTTCAGAACAGGGACCGGCGGAGCCGGAGCCGAAGCAGGAGCCCGCTGAAACTGTGCCGGAAACGCCCGCCCCCGCTCCTACGGTGGACCGGGAGGAGCTGCGGCGGGAGACGCTGCGGCAGGCCCGGGAGCAGATGCGCCGGGAAGAGGAACTCCACCGGGAGGAACTGCCCCGTGCACCGCATCCCATCTCCATGGAGGAGGTAGTGGGCCGCACGGTGGACGAGGTGATGGAAGAGCAGGAGGCCGGTCCTCTGCTGCGGCCCCGGCGGGGCCTGTTCTCCCGGAAGAAACTGGAGGAGACGGAGGAGATTTACCAGCGGCCGGAGACCGTGCCGGAGCCGGAGAACAAGCCCGAGGAAGAGACCATTGGCCCCGAAGCGCCTTTTGACGAGGCGGCGGCAGACTGCCGGGCGGCGTACCGCCGCTGGCGCAGTCCTGTGCTGGCGTCGGCCCTGATCTCCCTGGTGGCCACGGCGCCGCTGGCGGCGGAGGCCTACGGGTGGACGGTGCCGGTTTGGACCGGCGATCTCAAACTGCAGAGCATCGTGCTGCTGCTGTGTCTGGCGGCGGTGGCGCTTCTGTGCCGCCGGGTGTTTGCCCGGGGCTGTACGCTGCTGGCGGAGAAGCAGTGCTCCTGTGAACTGCTGATCTCCCTGGCGGCTCTGGCCGCAGCGGGAGACTGCGCCGCAGTGCTGCTGCTGCCGAGCCGGACCGCCGTGGCGCCCTATGCCGTCGTCAGCTGCTGGGCGCTGACCTTTGCCATGTGGGGCGGCAGCCGGGCAAGCAGGGGAGACTGGGAGATGTTCCGGACCGTCTCTCTGGACGACGATCCACCCTATCTTGTGACGGAGACAGAGCGGGGGGCCTGCAAGCAAAAGGGCAGTATCCCCGGCTTTTATACCACCGCCCAGCGCACGGACCTGGTGCGGGTGTGGCAGGCGGTGCTGCTGCCGGTGGTGTTGGCGGCCTCCGTGGTATTTGCGGGCCTGAGTTCCCTGGGGCAGGGAAGAGGCGCAGACTTCCTGCTCAACTGGTCGGCGATCCTCAGCGCCGGCGCCACCTTCTCCCTGCCGCTGTGCTGGGGGATCCCCTGGTCCCGGCTGGCGCGGCACCTGCAGAAGATCGGATGCGCCGTGGCGGGCTGGTCCGGCGCGGAGCGGATCAGCCGCCGCAGGGCCATGATCCTCACCGACGCGGACCTGTTCCCGCCGGGGACCATGCAGCTCAACGGCGTGAAGGTCTTTGGGGAGGAGCTTCCCAAGGCGGCGTCCTACGCGGCCACGCTGGCCCGCTGCGCCGGCAGCGGTCTGCACCGGCTCTTCGACGGGCTGCTGCGCAGCGAGTGCGGCCGGTATGAGGAGGCGGACGACTTCAGCTTCTATGAAGAGGGCGGGTATTCCGCCAACATCCACGGAGAGACGGTGCTGCTGGGAACGGCTTCCTTCATGCGCAAGATGGAGGTGCGGATGCCGGGGAACATTCACCTGAAAACGGGTCTGTTTCTGGCGGTGGACCATCAGCTGACCGCTGCTTTCGCTGTTAAGTACAACGCCTCGGAAAATGTGGATTACGCCCTCCGGATGATGAAGCGCAGCCGCATCACGCCGATTTTGGCTGCCCGGGACCCGAACATCACCCCGGCCCTTTTGAAGCGCAAGTTCCATAAAGGCGTCAAAGTGGAATATCCGGATCTGACGACCCGGGTGGCCCTGAGCGAGGCGGAGCAGGACCGGGGAATGCCCCGGGCGCTGCTGCTGCGGGAAGGCCTTTTGCCCTATGCCTCCACGGTGGTGGGCAGCCGACGGCTGTGCAGGGCGGTGCGCCGGGCATCGGTGCTGTCCTTTTTCAGCAGCGCGGCGGGTCTGCTGCTTTCGTTCTATCTGACATTTTCCCGCGCCTATGATCTCATCGGTCCTCTGGCGCTGCTGGTGTTTTTGCTGCTGTGGACTGCGCCGGTGCTTTTGATGGGAGACTGGACGGGCCGGTATTGAGTGTCCCGCTGCGCCGGCTGCGGTGTTTGACCGCAGGATCCCATGCGCTCAGAATATCGGAGGCCGCCGTTGGCGGCCTCCTTTTTTTTGGGGGGTTGCCAAAATTTCGTGCTGATTTTTCGCTCTCCTGCCCAAAATTGCCATGTTGCCAAAAAATCTGTTGTATTACCCAGGTAATCGTTGTATAATTTATACATTGAAGCATTTGGCGAATGCCGGGTTTCAGGTTTTTTCGGCCGGAGGGCCGGGACACCAGCACATCATAAGGAGTGGATCAACATGAGCTATTCAGTACAAAACATTCGTAACGTCTGTCTGCTGGGCCACAGTGGCAGCGGCAAGACCGCCCTGGCAGAGAGTCTTCTGTATATGACCGGCGCCATCGACCGGATGGGCCGCAGCGCTGATGGAAATACCGTCTGCGATTATGATCCTGAGGAGACGAAGCGTCAGATCTCCATCTCCACCGCTGTGGCGCCCCTGGAGTACAAGGGCTGCCGCATCAATGTGCTGGATACGCCGGGCGCGTTTGACTTTTCCGGTGAGGTGATGGAGGCCCTGCGGGCCGCTGACGCCGCCGTGATCGTCTGCTCCGCCAAGGACGGCATTTCCGTGGGCCTGGAAAAGGCATGGAAATACTGCGAAGAGCGGAATATGCCCCGCTTTGTATACATCTCCAAAACGGATGAGGACAACAGCGACTACAACGCCACCTTCGATGCGCTGCGGGAGCGTTTCGGCAAGAAGATCGCCCCCATTGTAGTGCCCATTTGGGACGAGAACAAGAAGGTTACCGGCATCATCGACGTGCTCAATAAGCGTGCCTTCGAGATGCAGGATCTCAAGCGGGTGGAGATCGAGGTGCCTGAGGATAAAGCCTCCGTCATCACTGAGTTCAACGACGCCCTCAAAGAGTCCGTGGCCGAGACGTCCGAGGCCTTTATGGACAAGTTCTTCTCCGGTGAGGACTTTACCTACGCCGAGATGATCCAGGGCCTGCGCCAGGGTGTGCGGGAGCTGAGCCTGTTCCCCGTGCTGTGCGGCTCCGCCGTCAGCTGCATGGGCTCTTTGATGCTGATGGACAACATCGTGGACCTGCTGCCCAACCCCATGGAGGGCAACTACCACAAGGCTACCCGTACCGACGGCGAGACCGAGGAGTTCGTGGTCTCTCCCGGCGGCGTGCCTACGGCCTTTGTCTTTAAGACCGTCTCCGACCAGTATGGCAAGTATTCTTTCGTGAAGGTGCTCTCCGGCGCCATCACGCCCGACATGTCTATGGTCAACGCCCGCACCGGCGCCACGGAAAAGCTGGGCCGCCTGTATGTGATGCGGGGCAAGAAGGCAACGGAAGTCAAAGAGCTGGGCTGCGGCGACATCGGCGCCATTGCCAAGATGGAAAAGGTCAAGACCGGCGATACGCTGTGCGACGCCCGTAAGGTCGTGGCTCTGAAGAATATCCCCTTCGCTGAGCCTTGCTACTCTGTGGCCATCGTGCCCAAGACCCGGGGCCAGGAGGATAAGATCGCCCAGGGCCTGAGCCGGATGAACGAGGAGGACCCCTCCTTCACGGTCACCAACAACGCCGAGACCCATCAGATGGTGCTCTCCGGTGCCGGCGATATGCAGGTGGACGTGCTGGTTTCCAAGCTCAAGAGCCGCTTCAACGTGGAAGCCGAGCTCAAGCCCGTCCGTGTCCCCTATCGTGAGAAGATCCGCAAGACCGTCCAGAAGCAGGGCCGTCATAAGAAGCAGACCGGCGGCAGCGGCCAGTTCGGCGATGTGTGGATCCGCTTTGAGCCCAATCCCGAAAGCGAGGAAATGGTCTTTGCCGAAGAGGTGTTCGGCGGTGCTGTGCCCAAGAACTTCTTCCCGGCGGTGGAAAAGGGCCTGCGGGAGGCCTGCGTCCATGGACCTCTGGCAGGGTATCCCGTGGTGAATCTGAAAGCCGTGCTGTATGATGGCTCCTATCATCCCGTGGACTCCTCTGAAATCGCCTTCAAGACCGCCGCACAGCTGGCCTACAAGGCTGCTATGCCGGAGGCCAACCCCGTGCTGCTGGAGCCCGTGGGCGAGCTGAAGGTCACCGTGCCCGACAGCTACATGGGCGATGTGATCGGCGACCTGAACAAGCGCCGGGGCCGTGTTATGGGTATGGATCCCACCGGTGACGGCAGCCAGGTGATCACCGCTGAAGTACCTATGGCTGAGATGGGGAGCTACGCCATCGACCTGCGGTCCATGACCCAGAGCCGCGGCAGCTTCACCTTCCACTTTGTCCGCTATGAGGACTGCCCGCCGGCAGCCCAGGAAAAGGCCATCGCTGAGGCGAAGGCTCTGGCGGAGAAGGAATAATTTCATCACATTGCGCAAGAAACGGCGGGGCCTATGGGCCCCGCCGTTTTTCAAAAGGAGATACTCAAAGGAAGCAAGGTGTGGAAAATCCTTAGGGGTCTCCGGGAATTGACATGGAGCGGGCTCTGTGCCGTGGAGTTCTCTGACGCGGCATCAGAATGACAAACATGTTTTTTCAATCAGGAAACAAAAATGTGAAGTTTATGAAAAGTTATTGAACAGTTGCATAAGCAACTGTTCAATATTAGAATATTCTGTTATACTCAGACCATCCCAAGCGGAGATAAGAGTTTTCGATAAAAAATGATATAAAATGAGGAGGATCCAAATTATGAAAAAGTGGGTTTGTTCTGTTTGCGGTTATGTCTTCGAGGGCGAGAATCCCCCCGAGAAGTGCCCCCAGTGCGGTGTTCCCGCTTCCAAGTTCACCGAGCAGAAGGGTGAGATGAGCTGGGCTGCCGAGCACGTTGTGGGCGTGGGCAAGGCCTTCGGCGACAATGTTCCCGCTGAGGTCCAGAAGGAGATCATCGACGGCCTGAATGCCAACTTCACCGGTGAGTGCACCGAGGTCGGCATGTACCTGGCCATGGCCCGTGTTGCCTATCGCGAGGGCTATCCCGAGATCGGTGAGTACTGGCGCCGCGCCGCTCTGGAAGAGGCTGAGCACGCTGCCAAGTTTGCCGAGCTGCTGGGCGATGTGCTGACCGACTCCACCAAGAAGAACCTGGAGATGCGCGTCGAGGCCGAGAACGGCGCCACCCTGGGCAAGTTCGAGCTGGCTAAGCTGGCCAAGCAGTACAACCTGGACGCCATCCACGACACCGTGCACGAGATGGCCCGCGACGAGGCCCGTCACGGCAAGGCTTTCGAGGGCCTGCTGAAGCGCTACTTCGGCTAATCCAAACCGGATCAGTAAGTACGTTTCGAGAGGGAACCGGGAAACCGGTTCCCTCTCTTTTTGCGTTTGAGCCGTTTCGCTGTGGATATTTTGGGGAAGTTTTTTCTGCCCTCAAAATAAAAAAAGGAAAAACGTCGCTCTTGCGCAACAAACGGAAAAATGATAAAATCTCTCCGCGACAGTGAAGGAGAGAATGATGATGTATCAGTATATTTTTTTCGATCTGGATGGAACGCTGACAGATTCCAAGGAGGGCATCCTCAACTGCCTGCGGTATGCGTTTGAGAAGCTGGGAGACCCGGTGCCGCCGGAGACAGAGCTGATCAAGTTTATCGGCCCGCCGCTGCAGGATTCCTTTATGGGCTTTTGCGGCTACTCCCAGGAGAAGGCCATCCGGGCCGTGGAGCTGTTCCGGGAGCGGTACGCCCCCATCGGCAAATTTGAAAACGCCGCCGCGCCGGGAATGGCGGAGCTGCTCCGGCGTCTGCAGGAGCGGGGCTATGTGCTGGCGCTGTCCTCTTCCAAGCCGGAGGAGATGTGCCGTCCCATCTGTGAGAAGTTCGGCTTTTCCGGGTCTATGAAGACCATTGTGGGCAGCCCGCCGATAGGTGACTGGGAGAAGGCGGACGTTATCCGGGAGACCATGCGCCGCCTGGGTCTGAACGACGGAGATAAGCCCCGCATTTTGATGGTGGGTGACCGGAAGTTCGACGTGCTGGGAGCCAAGGCCTGCGGCATTGACTGCGTGGGTGTGGAGTTTTTCGGCTATGCCGCTCCCGGCGAGCTGGAAGCTGCCGGCGCAGTCGCGGTGGTGTCCACGGCGGAAGAACTGGAAGACTTCATTTTACATCATTGAATCAGCGAAAAAGCGCATCCCGCACTTGCGGGATGCGCTTTTTAACATTGGTTACTGGGCCTTGTCGGCAGCGGGGGTCTTGGCCTCCTGGATCTCGGCTACCTGCTTGAGGGTCAGCCCCTCACCGGAGAGATCCGCTGTGAGAACAGGGCCCACAGGGACGGCCAGATACATGTTGTTGCCGTAGAGATAGGCGCCGGAAGTCACGGCGATGACCTGGCCATAGACATTGAGCAGCGCGCCGCCGCTGCTGCCTTGAGAGATGTCGGCGGAGCTCATGACGCAGGGCAGAGCGTACCGTTCCACATCCCGGGCAGTGGCGCTGATGATGCCGGAGCTGACTGCAAGGCCCAGGCCCAGGGGATTGCCCAGTGCGTAGACCGTGTCACCGGCACGGATGTCGTGGGTTCCGGCGAGCTCCAGAAAAGCAAAGGCGGACGTGGTCTTGCCGGTGGTGGAGGTGGGGGAGACCTGCAAAACAGCGATGTCGATGGCAGCATCGTAGTAGAGGACCTTTTCCACCGGATAGACCTCTCCGGTGGAGAGCGTAGCGGTTGCATAGATGCCGCCGTCGATGGTGTGGTAGTTGGTGACGGCCAGACCGTCAGACATGATGAAAAAGCCGCTGGCGTTGGCAGAGGGCGTCCCGGCGTCGATCTCATCCTGGGTCTTGTAAAGATCCAGACGGAAGACGGCAGCCATATGGCGGTCGGCCACCTGACGGGCAGTCAGCTCCGGCGCCAGCAGGCCCAGGGCGCTGGCGGCCGAGCGGGAGGTGCAGCCGCTGTCCACCAGATGCTCGATCAGCGTGCCGCTGCCGTCCTTATAAGAGAATGTCAACGCATCCCGGGCGATCTCAAACATGTCGCCGCGGGTCAGCGTACCGCTGTAAGCGACGGAGATCAGGCCGATCCGCTGGGCAAAGAGGGCGGCATCAGACACGGAAAAGTCCCCGTTTTCATCGCTGTATCCCAGCATGCGCAGCAGGCTGGTGCACCAGGCGTTGGCGGTGATGGCGGTATTGGGCTGGAAATCCAGCGGGGTGACGCCGGTGAGCCAGCCCTGGTGGGTGGCATAATCCACAGCGTCCTTGCACCAGGCGGGCACATCCCGGTAGCCGGCGAACCAGGGGTCTGCCGCCGCGGCCTCCTCGGCCCCGGCCAGACGCACCAGCAGCACGGCGGCCTGGGCCCGGGTAGCCGGAGAGGTCAGATCGTACCCGGCGTTGGTGGTTCCGTTGACCAGACCCAATGTACTTAAAATGTCAGCTGAGCGGTTGGCCTCGCCCGCCAATGCACCGGCGGAGGGGATCGCGGTGGTCAGCAGGACCAGCGCACACAGCAGAGCAAACAGACGTTTTTTCATGTTGGGTTTGCCTCCAAATTCGAAAAGTGATGCTATTTTAACACCCGTCCGCATGCTTGGCAAGGGGGCTGCTGGACAGGTGTGGGGAAAACTGATATACTAAATCAAAATCGTGAATAGGGGGAGCAGCCATGGCGGAGCGGATCGGCAAAAACCTTTGGCGGCTGGATATTCCATTGGTTGGAAACCCACTGAAAAATCTCAACAGCTACCTTCTGACAGGGCCGCGGAGCCTTCTCATCGATACGGGCTTTCGGCAGAACCCCTGCCGGGCGGCCATGGAGCGCCAGCTGGAGGAGATCGGCGTGGACCGGGACCGGCTGGACATTTTTCTCACCCATCTGCACAGCGATCACACGGGGCTTGCGCCGGAACTGATCCGCCCGGGGTGCCGGGTCTACATCGGCCGGGTGGACGGCACGCGGCTGACGGCGCCGGATCAGGAGGGCCGGTGGCGAACCATTTTTACGGAGTATGTGCGGGACGGGTTTTCTCCGGAGGAGATGGAGCGGCTCTGGGATACAAATCCTGCGAAAGTGGCGGCACCGCCGCCCTGGGATGGATATACCTTCCTGGAGGACGGGGATGTACTGACCTATGGAGAGAGCCGCCTGCGTTGCGTGCTCACCCCGGGGCATACACCGGGGCATCTGTGTCTTTATGATGGGGAGTCCCGGCGGCTGTTCTGCGGAGATCACGTGCTCTTCCACATTACTCCCAATATCTGCCGGTGGGACGGTGTGGAGGACTCACTGGGGGACTATCTCCGGAGTCTGGAGCGGGTGAAGAGCCTGGAGGTGACAGAGCTGCTCCCTGCCCACCGCAGCGAGACGGGAGACCTCTGCCGCCGGGCGGAGGAACTGGAGGCCCACCACGCCCGCCGCATCGAAAACGCCTGGGAGACGGTCCGCTGCCGGCCGGGGCTGACGGCTTATGAAATTGCCGGGCATATGGCATGGAGCATCCGCTGCCGCAGCTGGGAAGACTTCCCGCTGACGCAGAAATTCTTCGCGGTGGGAGAGGCGCTGGCGCACCTTGACTATCTGGAAGCCCGGGGACGGGTGGAACGCCGGGAGAGAGCCGGAAAATGGACCTACCATGCCCTGACGGGCAATACCAATATTTTATAGGAGGTATTTGAAATGGAACTGAAAGAGATCCTCAGCAAATGCGACCATACGCTTCTGAGCCAGACGGCCACCTGGGAGGAGATCCGCGCACTGTGTGATGACGGCATGAAATACGGCTGCGCCAGTGTCTGCATTCCCGCAAGCTATGTGAAGGAGGCCGCGGACTATGTGGCGGGCAAGCTGCCCATCTGCACGGTCATCGGCTTCCCCAACGGCTATGACACCACCGCCGCCAAGTGCTTTATGGCTGCGGACGCAGTGGACAACGGCGCGGCGGAAGTGGACATGGTCATCAACCTGGGTTGGGTGAAGGACCAGAAATGGGACGCAGTGCTCTCCGAGATCCGGGCGGTGAAGGAGGCCTGCAAAGGCCGCCTTCTGAAGGTCATCATTGAGTGCTGCTACCTCACCGACGAGGAAAAAGTGAAGATGTGCGAGATTGTCACCGCTTCCGGCGCGGAGTATATCAAGACCTCCACGGGCTTCGGCACCGGCGGCGCCACCCGGGAGGATG
>CALXDH010000032.1 GCA_944387015.1 uncultured Oscillospiraceae bacterium | reverse complement strand
TATGGCCGCGGTCTGGCCCTGTCCACCGCCCTCATCACCGACGGCCGGTTCTCCGGCACCAACAACGGCTGCTTCGTGGGTCACATCTCCCCCGAGGCCGCGGAGGGCGGCCCCATCGCCATCGTCCACGACGGCGATAAGATCGTCATCGACGTGGAGAGCCGCAGCCTGGAGCTGAAGGTCCCCCAGGAGGAGATCGAGGCGCGTCTGAAGGCCTGGAAGCGCCCCGAGCCCAAGTTCAAGAAGGGCTGGCTGGGCCTGTACTGCAAGATCGCTGCCTCCGGTTCCGAGGGCGCCATTCTCAAGTACGACAACCTGTAAGCGCGTTCCTTTGCGGGGCGGCGGGCGAGATTGCCTGCCGCCCTGTTTTTTTATGGGCGGTCCACATACTCTCAGAACGCCAAAAATCCCCCGAAGTCCTGAGGACTTCGGGGGGATTTTCCTATCGTTTGCGGAAGGCGGAGAGCACCAGCCCCAGCGCCCCGGCAAAGATGGCCAGGTCCGCCAGGTTATAGACGTATCGCTTGAGCCGCCCCGGCGCCCGGGGGAACTGGAGGTAGTCGTAGACCTTCCCATACCGGGCCCGCTCCCAGAGGTTGGCTCCGCCGCCTCCCAGCACCAACGCGGTCCAGAGGGAACGTCCCGCCCACAGCACCAGCGCCACCAGGATCCCCACCGACACCGCCGCCAGGGCACCTGCTCTCAAAGGGATGCCGAAGGCGCCGCCCCGGTTCCACAGCGCCGTCAGCCGCACCCATCCTCCCAGCAGCTCCCGGACCGGACGGCCGGGGCGGTCCAGCCTGTGCCGCAGCAGGGCGCACAGCGCCGCCACCGCCAGCGCAATCACGATGGTTGCCGCCATGTCACTCCTCCTTCCGGCTCCGGGCCTTCTCCAGAGCGGAGCGGACGGCGCCGGTCTTTCGGGGACGGTTGTTCTCCGAGAGGATGGCTGCGATCTGTCCCTCCGCCTGCTCCACCTCTTCCCGGAAGGCGGAGGCGGAAACCCGCAGCGCCCCGTGGCCCAGGATGATAAGCTGCTCCGGGCCGTCGGAGGTGGCCACTCGGACCCGGTGCTCCCGGCCGATCTCATAGGTGGCCCGCTCGATATAGGCGTCCGCCGTCTCCGCCTCCTTGGTGTAGACCACGTGGATGTTGTGGTACTTCTCCACCGAGCCCTGGCCGCCCTTCACTTTATAGGCGTCAAAGACCACGATGACCCGGCAGCGGCGGTAGCCCTGGTAGTTGCTGAGGATGTCGCACAGGTTCTTCCGGGCGGCATCCAGGTTCTCCCGGGCCACGGCCTTCAGCTCGTCCCAGGCGTAGATGATGTTATAACCGTCCACCAGCAGATACTCCGGCCCGCTGATCTGGCGGCGGATGGGCCGCTTGTCTCCCGTCTGCTCCGCCGGCGGGCGGCGGGGCGGCCGGGGCGGCTGGAACGCCGGGCGCTTCACGGCCCCGTAGGTCCGCTCGAAAATGGCCTGAAGCTCCTTGTCCTGCTGGAGCGTCCCGGCGTAGGCCTCTCCCCGCCGGGTGGGCGGGGCGGTCTCCTCCGGCACCGCCTTCTCCCCCAGCCGCAGCCCGCTGTCCACATGGGCCCGGGCGGACACCTGGTCCCAGGGAACGATGTCCCCGGCGCCGTGGGAGCAGAACACCGAGTCCGGCGGGTTCTCCGTATCCCGCAGCGGGTCGTAGCCGATGGTCTCCACCACCACCTCCTGGTCGGCGCAGGGGGCGTAGCCCTTCAGCGAACAGAAGAGCCGTCCATGACCCCGGGTGTAGGCGGCCACGTCCCGGGCGTAGTCCCCCAGGGCTGCCACCGGCACGGAGCCGGTGAGCACCGCCTGGTCCCCCGCCGTTTCCGGCGGCTGGACCTCCCCGTTCATCCGCTGCAGGTCGCTGATGGCCCGGCCCACCTGGTCGGCGGGCACCTCCAGTCGGAAGTCATACCAGGGCTCCAGCAACATGTTTTGCGCCTGCATCAATCCCTGGCGCACCGCCCGGTAGGTGGCTTGGCGGAAGTCGCCCCCCTCGGTGTGCTTGACGTGGGCCCGGCCTGCCAGGAGCGTGATCTTCACGTCCGTCAACGGAGAGCCGGTGAGAACGCCGGGATGGGTCCGCTCCTCCAGATGGGTCAGCACCAGCCGCTGCCAGTGGCCGTCCAGCTGATCCTCCGGACAGGCGGTATCCACCACCACGCCGCTGCCCCGCTCTCCCGGTTCCAGCAGCAGATGGACCTCCGCATAGTGGCGCAGCGGCTCGAAGTGGCCGATGCCAATCACCGGCTGGGCGATGGTCTCCTTATAGACGATGCTGCCGGTACCGAAGGTCACCTCCAGGCCGAACCGCTCCCGGATCAGCCGCTGTAAAATCTCCAGCTGTACCTGGCCCATCAGCTGGACGTGGATCTCCCGCAGGGCCTCGTTCCAGACGATGTGGAGCTGAGGGTCCTCCTCTTCCAGCTGGCGCAGCTTCCCCAGAGCCGTGTGGGGGTCCGCTCCCTCCGGCAGACACAGCTGATAGGTCAGCACCGGTTCCAGCACCGGGGCCGTCCAGCCGCTCTCGCTGCCCAGGCCTTCCCCCGGCACCGTCCGGCTCAGCCCCGTCACGGCACACACCGTACCGGCGCAGGCCTCCTCCACCGGGGTGAACTTGGCGCCGGAATAGAGCCGCAGCTGGTCCGCCTTCTCCTCCCAGACCTGCTCCTCCCGCAGGCCCGGGCGGCGGTTGGTCAGCACCGTTTTGACCCGCAGCGTGCCGCCGGTGACCTTCAGGTAGGTCAGTCGGTTCCCCTGTCCGTCCCGGGCGATCTTGAACACCCGGGCGCCGAAGTCCGCCGGACGGACCGGTACCGGGGCGTACCGGGCTAGGCCCGTGAGAAAGTCGTCCACGCCCTCCAGCTTCAGCGCCGATCCGAACCAGCAGGGAAAGAGCTGCCGCCGGGCGATCATGCCGGCGAGGTCTTCGTCGGTGACCTCCCCCGTCTCCAGGTACCGCTCCAGTACCCCCTCGTCGCACATGGCAGCCTCCTCCGCCAGCTCCTCCGGCGGCGCACCGAAGTCCGTGCAGCCGCTGTGGAGCTGCTGTCGCAGCGCCGCAAGCACCGTCCCCCGGTCCGCTCCCGCCAGGTCCATCTTATTGATGAAGAGGAAGGTGGGCACGCCGTAGCGCTCCAGCAGCCGCCACACCGTCCGGGTGTGGGCCTGGACGCCGTCGGTGCCGCTGACCACCAAAATGGCGCAGTCCAGCACCTGGAGCGTCCGCTCCATCTCTGCGGAGAAATCCACGTGCCCCGGGGTGTCCAGAAGGGTGGCCTCCAGGTCCTCCCCCAGAGGCAGCTGGGCCTGCTTGGAGAAGATGGTGATGCCCCGCTCCCGCTCGATGGTGTCCGTATCCAAAAACGCATCCCGGTGGTCCACTCTCCCCAGCTTCCGCACCGCGCCGCTGCGGTAGAGCAGCGCCTCCGAGAGGGTGGTCTTGCCCGCGTCCACATGGGCCAGGATGCCGATGACCAGTTTTTTCATGCCGTACCTCGCCTTGTTGCTTCATTCCCTGCTATCATAGCATGTCCCGCTCTTCGGCGCAAGGCGCAGCCCCTGGGGCGGGAACGTGAAAAAAGCGCCTGTCCCGTGGGGACAGGCGCTTTGTGGGTTTGCGGGGATCCGATTACACGTAGTTGCACACGCGGGCGATGGCCATTTCGGTGAAGCCCAGGGACTCGGCCTTGGTCTGCTTGCCGTTGGCGGTATCCACCACCATCTGCAGCAGGTCGTCACCCAGCTCTTCCAGGGTCCGCTGGCCATAGATCAGGGGAGAGGCGTCGAAGTCGATGTTGTCCTCCATCTTGGCGAAGGTCAGCTTGTTGCCGGTGATCTTGATGACAGGGCTGATGGGGTTGCCGGTAGGCGTACCACGGCCGCTGGAGAACACCACCACCTGGGCGCCGCCGGCCACCATGGCCGCCACGGAAGAGGGATCGTTGCCCGGGGTGTCCATGATGACGAGGCCCTGCTTGGGCTCGACCTGCTTTGCGTAGTCATAGACGGCGTTGACGGGGCTGTGGCCGCCCTTGTGGATGCAGCCCAAGGACTTCTCCTCCAGGGTGGTGATGCCGCCGGCCTTGTTGCCCGGAGAGGGGTTGCCCTCCCGGACTTCCTCGCCCACCAGCCGCAGCGCGGCCTCATAGCGGTGGACGATCTCGAAGATCCGGTCGTGGACCTCGGGGGTCGCGGCGCGGCGGGCCAGGATGTGCTCGGCGCCGATGAACTCCGTGGTCTCAGAGAGAATGGAGGTGCCGCCGGCAGCCACCACCAGATCGCTCATCTGGCCGATGACGGGGTTGGCGGCCAGGCCGCTGGTGGGATCGGAGCCGCCGCACTCGGTGCCCACGATCAGCTCGGAGATGGGGAACTCCTCCTTCTGGAGCATGGAGGCCTCCGCCACCATCTCCTTGGCATAGCGCACCGCCAGGTCCACCGCCTTCAGCGTGCCGCCGGCCTCCTGGATGATGACCTGCTTGAGGGGCTTGTTGGTACGCTCCTGGATCGCCTTGACCACCAGATCCATCTGGCAGTTCTCGCAGCCCAGGGACACCACCACGGTACCGTAGACGTTGGGGTTGGCAGCGTAACCGGCCATGACGTCCATGGTCAGCTGCTGGTCGGAGGCCACCTGAGAGCAGCCCTGCTGGTTGTTGAAGGTGACACTGCCCACAACCTGCTGGGCAATGATGCGGGTGGTATCGGAGGCGCAGACGCTGGCAGGCAGGATCAGCACCTTGTTGCGGACGCCCACACGGCCGTCCGGACGCTTATAGCCGTAAAAAGTCATCATTGTGGTCTCCTCCCTTATTCCTTGGCTTCCAGGTTTTCCCGGTGGCCTTCCACATTGTGGACGTGGACATGCTCGCCGGCCTTGATGGCGCTGGAAGCGATGCCGATGTGCTCACCGTACTTGACCACGGGCTCGCCCTGGGCGATGTCCCGGGTGGCGATCTTGTGGTAGATGGTGATGTCCTCCAGCGCGGTCAGGGAGACATCCTTGCCGTCGCAGGCATAGGTGACGGTATCGCCCTTGGAGATGGGCTCGATGGCCACGGCCACGTTGTCCTTTCCGTCGATGATCATGGCGTTACGCATAGGTTTGACACTCCTTTTTCTTGCTCCGGGTCCTCTGCCCGGATGGATCTCGCGGGGCGCGCCCCGCGGCGGGGGTGAATGATGCCGGCAGCTGCTCAGAACAGGTTGCCGTTCTCGTCGAAGGAGAGCTCGTAGGGCTCGGTGAGGATCTCGATGTTGGGGTTGGCCTCAGCCAGGGGCAGCATGCCCTCGGAGATCTCGATGTAGTCGATGTGGGCGGTGTTGGGGATGCGGATCATCTTGATGTTGTTCTGATCCTCGGCGTCGGGGCAGCACATCAGCGCCAGCTGCAGGGCCTCACGGTCATTGTCCATGATCATGGGGATCTTCATCAGGTGCAGGAACGTGTTGGTGACGCCGGTGGGATAGGTCATCTCCAGCTTCATCTTGTTGAACAACCGCCGGGTGGTGACCTCCGCCAGGCCGATACCCTGGGCGTTGCCGTGGGTCTCGTCGGTCAGGTCCAGGATGACCACCTTCTCCGCCTCAATGCCGCCGGAGCAGTACTTGGGCTGGACGAACCGGCCGGAGACGTTGGGGTCCATGCCGTCGCCGGAGATGTTCTTGCCGATCTTATCCACCACCAGCACGTCGCACTTGTCGAAGAGCAGGTGGGCGATGGTCTTGTAGGAGATCTCCTTGAGCTTGGGCTCCTCGGTGATGATCTCCTCGGGGCTCAGGCCCTTGATGAGGTAGGTCTCGTCGTAGGCGTTTTCAATGACGGCGATGCCGCCCAGGATGGGGCAGTTCTCCAGGATCGTGCGGCCGTACTCCTCCACCAGCTCGTGCATGATGCCGGGGCTCTGGTGATGGATGCTCTCGGCGCCGTGCTGCTTGCCAAGGCCGATGGCCATCATCTTCATGAGGCCGCTCTCATAGGGGCCCCGGAAAGAGGTGTGGGGCTTGATGCGGTTGAAGAGGATGATGCCGTCCGCCTCGGAGGCGTTCTTGTCGATGAATACCGGCTGATGGCGCACGCCGGAAAGGCCGATCTGCACCGTCTCCATGGAGCTCTTGACGGGGCAGCCCATGGCCTCCTCGGTGATGCCGTAGTCCTTGAGGATCTGAGTCTGGCCCTCGGCGGTGGCGCCGCCGTGGCTGCCCATGGCGGCCACGATGTAGGGCTCGGCGCCCTTGGACTTGACAAAGTCCACGATGGCCCGGGCCATGGCGGCATTGTGGTTGATGCCGCGGCTGCCGCAGGTGATGGCGATCTTTTGACCGGGCTGGATCTTGCCGCCGATCTCGGGGCGGTCCAGCTCCCGGGTGACGACGCCGGGGATCTCCTCGGCAGGGATGTGGGAATCATCGAATTTCTGGCGCACCTTCACCATCTTGGGGATGGGGGTGTCCTGAATCAAAGCGGTAATGGTTTCCATGAACGCGTCCTCCTTTTCCGGGATGCCCTCACGCATCAGGTGTCCGTGATCCGCCTGCCGGGTGGAGCAGCCTTTTTCCACACAGTGGAATTTGTTTCCGCATAAAAGGGGTCACATCTGTTTGACCCATCACTTCCATTTATAGACGGATTCCTTTAAAAAGTCAAGTATCTCAAACTCTTTCTCAACAGCTTATAAATGCAGCCGCCGGTTTTTGGAAAAACCGACGGCTGTGCCTCTTCTGTTTGCGTGCAGTGTCCCTCACACCGGATGGGTCCGCAGATAGTCCAGCCACACAGCGCAGCCCGCCTTGTTCAGGTGGATACCGTCGGACGTCAGCTCCGGCTTGAGGCACCCGTCCTCCCCGGTGACCGCCTCCGCCACGTTGAGGTAGGGGCAGTTCTTCTCCTCCGCCAGCTGCAGGAGGATGTCGTTGTACGCGGCGATGCGCTCGTTGTTGACGTAGGTGCCCTTGGCCTCCTGGACGGCACTCACCGGCAGCAGGGACTGGATGACCACCTCCGTATCGGGATGATCCTGGCGGATACGGTCAATGACCTTGCCGTACTGGTCATAGTAGGTCTGGGACCGGGGCCAGCCCAGCTCGTTGACGCCCAGCATCACATACACCTTGCCGCACTCCATCTGCGCCAGCGCATCCAGCATGGGCACCTTGCCCGCGTCCGTCTGTTCCGTGGCCTTGTCGAATACCGACGCCACCGTGGCACCCACCGCGTAGAGGTACTGGCCCTCCTGCAGTCCGCTGTACAGATGGAATCCCTCCGTCCGGGAATCCCCCAGGAACACCACATCGGAAAAATATGTATCCTCCACCGGCTCGCTCTCCGGTACGATCATGCTCTCATTCTCCGGCTGAGCGGGAGCCGTCTCCTCCGGGACTTCCGGCGCTTTGGGCTCCGGCGCCGGGGTCTGGCTCTCCGGTACCTGGGGTGCCTCCGTCTGCGGCACCTGGGACGAGATCTCCTGCCCGCTGACGCATGCCTCCGCCTCATCCTGTGCCACCGGCACTGCTCCCGCAGGGGCCCCCGGCGTCAGCAGCAATGCCAGCGCCGCCGTCAGCAGCATGCCCTCCACCAAGTGGCGGACGCCGATCCCCGATTGTTTTTTCCGCTTGCCTGCCATATCCGGCTCCCCCTGTCTCAATTGGTCTTTCTATTTATTAAGACGCTTTTCGGCGGAAAAAGTCGAAACAAATTGTTAAAAAAACGGTGTCAAATTTTATCAATTTTTTCTGCGCCCAAAACATGAACCGCGGGACGCACCGATTTGGTGCGTCCCGCGGCAAAGGGGCACTTTCCACTTCTTCAGACCCGCAAATCCTCGGGATAGGCACCCTCAGCATGGAGCCGGCGCAGCTCGCCGGCCACGATCTCCCGGTCCTCGTGATAGGTCATGCCGAACCACTTGTCAGCGGAGTGGAGCACGGAGACTTCCAAAGCCCCTGTGTGCATCTGCTGATCCACCATTACCGGCAGCAGGCACTCAGCCTTGATATTGTCCCCGGCCTCATTGCGCAGGAAGTCCTCGAAATAGTTCCGCAGTGCCGGGAAGATGCTGGGCATAAAGCCCCAGAAATTCATAGACACCACCGTATCCGGCGCCAGGGGGCGGTCCTCCGCCAGGTCCCGCAGCGTCCCGTCGGGATAGAGCTGGACCTTCAGCGCCTCCCGGACGCTTTCCAGGTACCCGTCCCGGGTGGTGCAGATTCCCCGGGAGACGGTGCCGTGGAGGCTGGCGGTGTTTTTGAGCAGGTAGCCCACCATGGTGGCCTTGCCGGTTTCCGGCAGCTTCACCAGCTCCTGGTAGATAGTACGGTAGGCGTCGATCCCGTAGTAGTCGTCCGCGTTGATGACGCAGCAGGGCTCATGGACCACGTCCGCCGCGCACAGCAGTGCATGGACCGTGCCGAAGGGCTTGGTGCGCTCCGCCGGGATCTGGTAAAAGTCCGGCACGGAGGAAAAGTCCTGGAACGCGTAGGCCACTTCTACGGGGCTGCCGTCCAGGGCCGTCTTTTTGGCCAGGTAGTCGCCGCAGATCCGGTGCATCATCTCCTCCATCTCCGGCTTGATGATGAACACCACTTTGTTAAAACCTGCCCGCAGCGCATCGTAGATGGAATACTCCATCAAAATCTCGTTATGGGGCCCAATGCCGTCCACCTGCTTGCTGCCGCCGTACCGGGACCCAAGCCCCGCCGCCATAATGACCAATGAGACTTTCATGCAATTCTCTCCTAAATCCTCTCTCGTATATGCGCGCCGCCGCGCAGGGTCGTTCTTCTTTACCATACCCTATTCCGCGGATTTTTGCAACTCCTCTTGACTTTTTTTCACGCCCGTCTATAATATGAAAATGATTCTCATTTTCAGTTTTGAGGAGGCATTGCATGCCATACAGTACGAAACAGCAGCAGGCGGTGCTCCGCTGCCTGGAGCAGCGGCGGGAGGAACTGCTCACCGCCGCGGACCTGGCGGAGGATCTGCGGCGGGAGGGCTGCCCGGTGGGGCTGGCCACCGTCTATCGCCAGCTGGAAAAATTGGAGCAGGCGGGCCGGGTCCACAAGGTCAACACGGAGGAGGGGGCCTTCTACCAGTTCTGCAGCCACGACGCCAACGGCCACCGGGACTGCTTCTTGCTCAAGTGCGAAAAGTGCGGCTGCATCCGGCACCTGGACTGCTCCCATCTGCAGATCCTGTACGACCATCTGGAACAGGACCACCACTTCCGCATCAACCCCCGCCGGACATTGTTTTTGGGGTTGTGCGAAGAATGCGCCGGAAAGGAGGCGGAGGAACATGGAATCCACCAATGAGCTGCTGGTGTGCCGGGACGTGTCTTTGGGCTACGAGGGGCAAAGCGTCCTGGAGCACCTGGACCTGACCATCCGCCGGGGGGATTACCTTTGCATCGTGGGAGACAACGGCTCCGGCAAATCCACGCTGCTGCGGGGCCTTTTAGGGCTGATCCAGCCCCTTTCCGGTGAGATCTGGCGCTCCCCGGAGCTGCGGCAGGGGAGCCTGGGGTATCTGCCCCAGCAGACCCGGGCCCAGCGGGACTTCCCCGCCACCGTGTGGGAGGTGGTCCTCTCCGGCTGCCTCAACCGCAAGGGCATGCGCTTTTTCTACTCCTCCGCCCAAAAATCCGCGGCCCTCATGAACATGGGCAAGCTGGGGATCCTGGAACTCAAGGACCAGTGCTACCGGGACCTCTCCGGCGGTCAGCAGCAGCGGGTGCTGCTGGCCCGGGCCCTGTGCGCCGCCAGCTCTTTGCTGATCCTGGATGAACCCATCACCGGCCTGGACCCCGCCGCCGCCCAGGACCTCTACAAGACGCTGACCTACCTCAACCAGAAAGAGGGCATGGCCATCGTCATGGTGACCCACGATCTCAAAGCCGCCCTCCGCAGCGCCAGGACGGTGCTGCACATCGGCCGCAGCAGTTATTTCTGCGGCTCCGTGGCGGAGTATCTCGCCTCCCCCCAGGGGCGGCGGTTTCAGGAGGGCAGCGTATGAGTATCCTGGATATGTTTTCCTTTCCCTTCATGCAGCGGGCGCTGATCGCCGGTGTGCTGGTGAGCCTTTGCTGTGCGCTGCTGGGGGTCTCCCTGGTGCTCAAGCGCTACTCCATGATCGGCGACGGCCTGAGCCACGTCTCCTTCGGTGCCCTGGCCGTGGCGGTGGCGCTGGGCTTCACGCCGCTGTACTTCTCTATCCCGGTGGTGATCCTGGCGGCCTTTTTCCTGCTGCGGATGGCCAGCCACCCCCGCTGGAACAGCGACGCTGCCATCGCCGTCATGAGCGCCTCCTCCCTGGCCCTGGGCATTATTGTCATCTCCCTGACCACCGGCATGACCACCGACGTGGACAACTACATGTTCGGCAGCGTCCTGGCCATGACCAAAACGGACGTGGTCTTGTCGGTGGGGCTCTCCATCGCGGTGCTGGCGCTGTTCGTCCTCTTTTACCACAAGCTCTTCGCCGTGACCTTTGACGAGAATTTCTCCGCCGCCACCGGCGTCCGGGTCTCCCGGTACAATACGCTGCTGGCCATCCTCACGGCGCTGACCATCGTGCTGGGCATGCGGATGATGGGGGCCATGCTGATCTCCTCCCTGGTGATCTTCCCTGCCCTCACCGCCATGCGTCTCTTTAAGAGCTTCCGGGGCGTGGTGGTCTGCTCCGGCATCACCGCCGTGGTGTGCTTCTGCGTAGGACTCACCGTCTCCTTCGTGTGCTCTACCCCGGTGGGGGCCTCGGTGGTGGCCGCTAATCTGGCGCTGTTTCTGCTCGCCTGCCTCACGGCCGCCGTCCGCCGCCGCTGAGACGCCAAAATCCAGCCGGGACGCCCGCCGGGGCGTCCCGGTTTTTGTGCGCCTGCCCCGGAAGGCGGAGCGCCCATACATATAATAAAGAATCTGTAAGAAAAAGCTTGCGCTTTTTTCCATGCTGTGGTATGATGCGTATGTTAGAAGTGTAAGCTATGGGGAGTGGGCCTTAGGTCCGCTCTTTTTCTTGGCCTTTTTCGAGGACCCAATTTCTGCGTAAAGCGTCAAAAGGAGGGAATGATCCCATGAAAAAAATCACGGAACTGACCGCCGAGCTGGCCGCACCGGTCATCGCGGAGCGGGGCTGCACCCTCTGGGACGTGGAGTACGTCAAAGAGGCGGGCACCTGGTATCTGCGGGTGCTGCTGGACAAGGAGGGCGGCGTGGACATCCTGGACTGTGAGGCCGTCTCCCGGCGGCTCTCGGACCTGCTGGACGAGGCCGACCCCATCGAGGGCAGCTACACCCTGGAGGTGGGCTCCGCCGGCGCCGAGCGGGCGCTCAAGCGGCCCGGCGACTTCCAGCGGTATCTGGGCTCCGCCGTGCTGGTAAAGCTCTACCGCAACCAGGACGGCCGTAAGGAGTTCCCCGGCGTGCTGACGGGCTATGACGAGGCAACCGGCGACGTCACCATCACCGTGGGCAAGCAGGAGATGACCTTCGCCAAGAAGGACATCGCTCTGGTCCGCCTGCGGGTGGAATTTTAAATTTCCGCGTATTTTCTATTTTTCGGAATTTCACAATAAGGAGAATCACTGATGAAAGGCAAGAAGCAAAAGGAGCCCGTGGGCTTCAACCCCGCTGAAATCTTTGCCGCCCTGGCGCTGCTGGAGCAGGAGCGGGGCATTCCCCAGTCCTTCATGATGGAAAAGATCGTCCAGGCGCTGATCACCGCCTACAAGCGGGACCACAACGAAGTGGAAAATGTGATCGTGGACGTGGATGAGACTCACAAGGACCTGCGGATGTACGTCCAGAAGGCCGTGGTGGATGAAGAGGACTACGTAGACCCCGGCAACGAGATTACCCTGGCCGACGCCAAGCACATCTCCGCCAAGTACGAGATCGGCGACATGGTCAACATCCCCGTGGACACGGTGGAGTTCGGCCGCATCGCCGCCGGCAACGGCAAGCAGGTCATCATCCAGGGCCTGCGGGAGGCCGAGCGGGGCATGGTGTACGACGAGTTCAACTCCAAGCAGCATGAGATCCTCACCGGTGTGGTCACCCGTGTGGACCCCCGGAACAACAATGTGTTCCTGCGCATCGGCACCGGCACCGACACCAACGAGATCCTGCTGACTGCCGGCGAGCAGGTCCCCGGTGAGGTCCTCACCGAGGGGATGCACGTGAAGGTGTATGTGGTGGAAGTCCGCCGCTCCACCCGGGGTCCCCAGGTGCTTATCTCCCGGACCCATCCGGGCCTGGTCAAGCGCCTCTTTGAGCTGGAGGTCCCCGAGATCTACGACGGCACCGTGGAGGTCAAGTCCATCGCCCGGGAAGCCGGCAGCCGCACCAAGATGGCCGTGTGGTCCAACGACGAGAACGTGGATCCCATCGGCGCCTGCGTTGGCCCCAAGGGCCAGCGGGTAGCCGCCATCGTGGAGGAGCTGCGGGGCGAGAAGATCGACATCATCAAGTACAGCGAGGACCCCGCGGCGTTCATCGCCGCCGCCCTGGCTCCCGCCGACGTGGTGGACGTGTGGATGGCCGACGAAGGCAAGGCCTGCCGCGTGCTGGTGCCGGACGATCAGCTGTCCCTGGCCATCGGCAAGGAGGGCCAGAACGCCCGTCTGGCCGCCCGCCTCACCGGCTACAAGATTGACATCAAGCCCCAGAGCTATCAGGAAAGTGAAGAAGCGGAGCCCGCCGCTGCGGCCGAGACTGCTGGCGGCGAGGATGAGGAGATCCTGGATCTGCCTCAGGAGTGATCCGGTTTTTTAGGAAAGGCGGAGCTGTAACATGCCGAAAGTAAAGAAGATCCCCCAGCGGCAGTGTGTGGGCTGCCGGGAAATGAAGGATAAAAAATCCCTGCTCCGGGTGGTCAAATCCCCGGAGGGTGAGATCAGCCTGGACTTCGGCGGCAAAAAGCCCGGCCGCGGCGCCTATGTGTGCCACGATGTGGAATGCCTGCGGAAGGCCCGCAAGTCCAAGGCGCTGGAGCGGGCCTTTGAGACCGTGATCCCGCCGGCGGTGTACGACGCCATGGAGGCGGAGCTGGGAGGTGCCCATGGACAGTGAGCAGATCCTCCCCCTGCTGGGGCTGTGCCTGCGGGGCGGCCGTCTTGCAGTGGGTGAGGAACCGGTAGAGGCCGTGGCCCGTGCCCGGGACGCCCGGGTGCTGCTTCTGGCCTCCGACGCGGCGGACAACACCCGCCGCCGCTGCCAGCATTTCGCCCAGGCGGGAGATTGCCTGTGGCTCCAGCTGCCCTTCACCAAGGCAGAGCTGGGGCAGGCGGTGGGCCGCCGGGCGGCGGCCATCGTGGCCGTGACGGACATCGGCCTTGCCGCCAACATCGTCCACCGTCTGGAAGCCCTGGACAGCGCCAAATACGGCGAGGCGGCGGCCCGGCTGGACCTGAAGGCCAAGCGGGCCGCGGAGCGGCGGGCCGAGCAGCAGGCCCATGAGCGGAACCTCCGCCGGGGCAAGCGCCGGGCCAAAACGCCCCCCGTCCAGAGCGACGCTCCGCCGCCGGAGAAGGCCAAACGTCCCGACGGAGAGGCGCGTCCCTCCCGTCCGTCCCGGGGCCCCAAAAGCCCCCGCCAATCCCGTCCCACCAAGGACAAACGCCCGAAACCGAAGGCCAATCCCTACGCCCACAGCCGTCCGGTGAAAAAGGGCAAAGGCTCCTTCCGCAAAAAGAAGGAAGGCTGAGGACCTCGCCGTGACCGGCGCGGTCACGGCAGCCACTGAAAAAATTCCCAGCCTCCGGGTTGGAGCATAACGAGGTGTTTTTATTGGGTATGGAAAAATACAGAGTGCATGAGGTGGCCAAGGACTTCGGCCTGCCCACCAAGACCATCACGGAGATCCTGACCAAGTACGCGTCCGCTCCCAAGAACCACATGCAGGTTCTGACGGACCATGAGCTTTCCGTGATTTTTGATTATCTCACGCAGCACAACCAGGTCTCCGGCATCCAGGTGATCTTCTCCGACACCTTCAAGGAGGAGAAGAAGGCGGAGGCCCCCAAGGCCGCCGCTCCCGCGCCGGAGAAGAGCGGCCCCCAGAACGGCGAAAAGCCTGCCGCTGCCAAGGCCCCCCAGAGCCAGAGCGCTCAGAGCGCGCCCCAGAAGCAGCCGGTGGTGCAGCAGCCCGTCAGCCGCGTTCCCCAGAAGAAGATCGTGGACACCCGCAAGGGCGGCGATGTGAACCTGGCCAAGTACGACCAGCGTCTGGAGGATCTGGGCGGTGAGCGGGCCGCCCGCATGGAGCGCAAGAGCAGCAGCGGCAAGGAAAAGATCCGCTCCACCAACCAGCGCCGGGGCGGCATGACCTTCTCCAACAAGCGCCGTCAGGACGAGGCGGAGAAAATGCGCCGTCTGCAGCTGGAGATCGCCAAGAAGGCTCCCGTCAAGGTCATGATCCCCGATGAGATCAGCGTGGGCGAGCTGGCCAGCCGCATGAAGAAGACCGGCGCCGAGGTGGTCAAGTGCCTGATGAAAAACGGCATCATGGCCTCCCTGCCCCAGGTCATTGATTACGACACCGCTGCCATCATCGCCGAGGAAATGGGCTGCAAGGTGGAGCATGAGGTGACCGTCACCATCGAGGAAAAGCTCATCGACGTCCACGAGGATAAGCCGGAGGATCTGGTGCCCCGGGCACCCGTGGTGGTGGTCATGGGCCACGTGGACCACGGCAAGACCTCTCTGCTGGATACCATCCGCAACACCTCTGTTGCGGCGGGCGAAGCCGGCGGCATCACCCAGCACATCGGCGCCTATCAGGTGCAGGTCAACGGCAAGCCCATCACCTTCCTGGATACCCCGGGCCACGAGGCATTCACCTCCATGCGTGCCCGCGGCGCTATGGTCACCGACATCGCCATTTTGATGGTAGCCGCCGACGACGGCATCATGCCCCAGACCGTGGAGTCCATCAACCACGCCAAGGCTGCCAACATCCCCATCATCGTGGCCATCAACAAGATCGATAAGGAAAACGCCAACCCCGACCGGGTGCTCCAGCAGCTGACTGAGTACGGCCTGGTGCCCGAGGACTGGGGCGGCGAGACCATCTGCTGCAAGATCTCTGCCAAGAAGAACATCGGCATCGAGAACCTGTTGGAGATGGTGACCCTCACCGCCGAGATGGAAGAGCTCAAGGCCAACCCCAACCGGGCCGGCCAGGGCACCGTCATCGAAGCACGTCTGGACAAGGGCCGCGGCCCCGTGGCAACGCTGCTGGTGCAAAACGGCACCCTCAAGCAGGGCGACATCATCATCGCCGGCACCGCCGTGGGCCGCATCCGGGTCATGACCGACTACAAGGGCAACCGCCTCACCGAGGCCGGTCCCTCCGTTCCCGTGGAGATCGCGGGTCTTTCCGAGGCCCCCGAGGCCGGCAGTCCCTTCTTCGCCGTGGCCGATGAGCGCATGGCCCGGGAGCTGGTGGAGCAGCGCAAGGCCGAGGCCCGCGCCAAGGCCGCCGCGCCGGTGCAGAAGGTCTCCCTGGAGAACCTCTTCGACCAGATCCAGGCCGGCGAGCGCAAGGAGCTGGCCCTCATCGTCAAGGCCGACGTCCAGGGCAGCGTGGAGGCCGTGAAGGCCTCTTTGGAGAAGCTCTCCAACGACGAGGTCAACGTCCGGGTCATCCACGGCGGCGTGGGCGCCATCAACGAGTCCGACGTTATGCTGGCTGCCTCTTCCAACGCCATCATCGTGGGCTTCAACGTCCGTCCGGACGCTGCCGCCCGGGACGGCGCCATCCGCCAGAATGTGGATATGCGGATGTACCGCGTCATCTACGACTGCATCGACGAGATCGAGGCAGCCATGAAGGGCATGCTGGCTCCCAAGTTCCGGGAAGTGGTCCTGGGCCACGCCGAAGTCCGCCAGACCTACAAGGTCTCCTCTGTGGGCACCGTGGCCGGCTGCTATGTCCAGGACGGCAAGATCGTCCGCAGCTGCTCCGTCCGTGTGGTCCGGGACGGCATCGTGATCCACGAGGGCGCCCTGGCCTCCCTGAAGCGCTTCAAGGACGACGCCAAGGAAGTGGCCGAGAACTACGAGTGCGGCCTCACCGTGGAGAAGTTCAACGACATCAAGGAAGGCGACATCATCGAAGCCTTCACTATGGAGGAGATTCCCAGATAAACCCGGGAAACGGCGTCTTTTTTGCCGTCGCCTTCCGGCGCCGCAGCGCGGCGCCCCGCTCCAGCGGGTCCAAGGGTTCGGCGTGAGCCGAACCCCTTGCCGCAGGCGGGCTTTGCCCGCCGAGGATTGTGGCCGCCGGGGTGGAGCCCGGAAAAGCCCGCTTTTCCGGGACAGGCGACATCATCGAAGCCTTCACCATGGAGGAGATCCCCAGATAACGGGATGCTCTCCTGCTCCGCCGCAGATCCCTTTGGGTTTTGCGGATCGGATTTCAATCGCACACCAGGGGCGGGCAGATTCGCCCGCCCCCTTTTTTCATATCCCTGCCGGCTGGCCGAGACGCTTGTTTTGCCGCGCCGGCGGGAAGCGGATTTTCCGGTTGTTCCGGCGTGATCTGCATATCCTAATCCGGCAGGACACGCTGCGCCGGACTTTTTGACCATCGAGACATCCGGCCCCGGGCCCGCGGCCCGGAGCCTACGGAAAGGAGCCACGTCATGGCAAGCAATCGTATCAGCCGCATCAATGAGGAGATCCAGCGGGAGCTCAGCGAGCAGTTCCGCCGCCTGAAGGACCCCCGGGTCTCTCAGACCGGCATGGTCTCCATCACCCGGGTGGACACCACCGGAGATCTGCGCTACGCCCGGATCTATGTCAGCGCATTGGACAAGTCCCAGGAGAAGGAGGTCCTCAAGGGCCTCAAGTCCGCCGCCGGCTTTCTGCGGCGGGAGCTGGGCCGCAGCCTGCAGCTGCGCTACACGCCGGAGCTGCAGTTTGTAGCGGACGACTCCATCCAGCACGGCGCCCACATCCTGGAGGTGCTGCGCCAGGTGGAGCAGCAGGATGAGGCCCGGGACAGCGCCCAGCAGGAAACGGAGGAATGAGCATGCTGACTGTCTCTCAGACCGCGGAGTTTCTGCAGACCGTTGACCATGTACTGATCCTGACCCACGTGCGCCCGGACGGGGACACGGTGGGCTGCGCCGCCGCGCTGTGCGCAGGGCTGCGGGCCCTGGGCAAGACGGCTTACCTCCTGCCCAACCCGGAGCTGACCCGGAACACCGCGCCCTATTTCCGGCCCTACGAGGCCCCGGAGGGCTTTGTCCCGGAGACCGTGATCTCCACCGACATCGCCACCGTAGGCCTGTTCCCGGAAAACGCCAAGCCCTACGCCGGGCGGGTGGATCTGGCCATTGACCACCACCCCTCTTTTGAGCACTTCGGCCGGGCCAATATCGTCCGCCCCGAGGCTGCCGCCTGCGGCGAGCTGATCTACGACATTCTGGCCGCTCTGGGCCCCATCACGCCGGAGATGGCCCTGCCGCTGTACGTGGCGCTGTCCACCGACACCGGCTGTTTCGTCTACACCAACACCACCCCCCGCACCCACCAGGTGGCGGCGGCGCTGATGGCGCTGGACATCGACTACCGCACGGTGAACAAGGTCTTTTTCCGCACCAAGAGCCGCAAGCAGATGCAGCTGGAGGGCGCCATGCTCAGTGCCGCGGAATTTTACGACCAGGACCGGGTGGCGGTGCTGCCGGTGCCCCTTTCCCTGATGGCGCGCATCCAGGCCGACGAGAGCGACGCTGAGGACCTCAGCTCCCTGGGCGGTCAGATCGAGGGCGTGGACTGCGCCATCACCATGCGGGAGCTGCGGCCGGACGTATGGAAGATGTCCCTGCGCACCGGCGACCGGGTCAGCGCCACGCTGGCCTGCCAGCTGCTGGGCGGCGGCGGGCACGCGGCGGCCGCCGGCTGCACGGTGGAAGCCCCCTTTGAGGAGGCCAAGCGCCGTATCCTGGACGCGGTGGCTCAGGTGACGCCGGACTGCCGACTCTGAGCCCGTACCCCTATTCCCACAGCGCGCCGGAAAACGGCGCCAAGGAGAGCTTCTATGCCAAACGGAATCCTCATCATTGATAAGCCCGCCGGGTGGACTTCCATGGACGTGTGCGCCAAGGTGCGGGGCATTTTCCACGAAAAGCGGGTGGGCCACGGCGGGACGCTGGACCCCATGGCCACCGGCGTGCTGCCGGTGTTCGTGGGACAGGCCACCCGTGCGGTGGAGTTTGCGGAAAACAGCCGCAAGGAGTATGTGGCCGGGCTGCGGCTGGGCCTTTCCACCGACACCCAGGACACCACCGGCCAAACCCTGGAAACCCGCCCTGTGACCGTAACCCGCTCCGACGTGGAGGCGGCCCTGGGCCACTTCCGGGGGTCGATCCAGCAGATCCCCCCCATGTACTCCGCCGTGAAGATCAACGGCCAAAAGCTCTACGAGCTGGCCCGCCGGGGCCGTGAGGTGGAGCGCAAGCCCCGGGAGATCACCATCTACGAGCTGGAGCTGCTGGACGAGACCGGCCCCGGAGAGTACCGCCTGCGGTGTCTTTGTTCCAAGGGCACCTACATCCGCACCCTCTGCCACGACCTGGGTGAGGTCCTGGGCTGCGGCGGTGCCATGTCCAGCCTGCGGCGCACCATGGCGGGGGCCTTCCGTCTGGAGGACGCCGTCACGCTGGAGGACGTTCAGTCCCAAGGGGAATCGCTTCTCCTGCCCACTGACCGGCTCTTTGCCGATTCTCCCGCCTACACGGTGCCCTCTGCCGGCCGGGAAAAGCGCATCCGCAACGGGAATCCCATCACGGACGAGACCCTGCCGGACGGCACCTACCGGGTCTACGGCCAAAACGGCGATTTTCTCTGCCTCTCCCGGGCACAGGGCGGCGTTCTCACCGCCATCAAGAATTTCTTTGGAGGGTGACTTTGTCCATGAAAGAAAAAGTCATTGCATTGGGCTTCTTTGACGGAGTCCATCTGGGCCATGCCGCCCTGCTGCGCCGGACGGTGGAGGAGGCCGCCCGCCGGGGCGTTACGCCGGCGGTGTTCACCTTCGACCGGCCCCCCAAGGAGGTGCTCACCGGCACCCCCTGTCCCCTCATCAACTCCCCCGAGGACCGCAAGGACCTGGTCCGGCGGCTCTTCGGCATCCGGGAGGTGCTGATGGTTCCCTTTGACCACGAGATGATGACCACCCCGTGGGACGACTTCGTCACCAACATTCTGGTGGGCCGGTACCACGCCGTCCACCTGGTGGCGGGTCACGACCACCACTTCGGCCACAAGAACCAGGGCTCCCCGGAGCTGCTGATGGAAAAGTGCCGGGAGCTGGGGCTGGGCTGCAACATCATCCCCAAGGTGGAGGTGGGCGGCATCACCGTCAGCTCCACGTACATCCGCCGTCTGGTGGAGATGGGGCAGATTGAGCGGGCCAACCGCTTCCTGGGCCATCCCCACGTCCTGACGGGCACCGTCCGCCACGGCCGGGGGCTGGGCTCCTCCCGCCTCTTCCCCACCGCCAACCTCATCATCCCGCCCCACGTGCTGGTGCCCAGCCACGGCGTCTATGTCACCCGGGCCACTCTGGAGGACGGCAGCTCCTACGCCGCCGTCACCAACGTGGGCACCCGGCCCACAGTGAACAGCGGCAGCGACATCACCGTGGAGGCCTGCCTGCTGGACTTTGAGGGCGACCTGTACGGCAAGACGCTGCGGGTAGAGTTTTTCCAGCACCTGCGGGACGAGATCCGCTTTGACTCTCTGGACGCTCTGAAAGCCCAGATCGCCGCCGACGCGGACACCACCCGGGCCTATTTCCAAAACCTGACCTGAGGACACTGATTTTACACAAGGAAAGCCGACGGCAGACGCCGCCGGCTTTTTTTGATTGAAAGCGTCCCTGGCCCCGGGGCCGTCCAAACAAAAATGAAGAGCGGGAGCCCAAGGCTCCCGCTCTTTTTTACACCAGTGCCGCCACCAGCCACGCAAGGCCGATGCCCCCCGCGCCGATGAGGGTGTAGACCGCCGGGCTCAGGTCCCGCCAGGCCCGGCTGAACCGTCCGTGGTCGCCGCCGGCATAGTCCCGGGCCACCCGCTTGGCCTCCTCCACCAGTTCCCGGGCGGTGACGCCCTCGCCTACCGCCTCGTTGCGCACGATAAAAATCGCCTGCTCGAAATACCGCTGGTCCGGGGACTCCACCACGACCACCCGTCTGGAAATACCTTTCACCATCCGCTTCACGCCTCCTGTGCATTCAGTTTGATACTTCCAGTTTTCCGCAGGCACGGGAAATTTATACTGCCCTCAAACGGTTTTTACCCGTCCTTCCCGGGGCAGGTAGAGCACCTGAATGCCGCAGTCGTCCGCCAGGGCCTCCCGCTGGATGCTCTCCTTCAAAATCAGCCCCGCCAGGACCTGGGGGTCCTCCCCCTCCCAGCCGGCCAGCAGATCCTGAAGCCACTCGTCCCGGCCCGGGTCTGCCACACCGTCGCTGATCAGGACCGCAAAGCTGCCGGGGGCCAGGGTCACCCGGGTCACGTCCGGCGCCGCCGGAGTGCTTCGAAGTCCCGCAGGCAGCGTCCCGCCGGTGATCCGCCGGACATTGCCCCCCTTTTTCAGATAGCTGGGCGCCGCTCCGAACTTATAGAAGGCCGCCTCGCCGGTGTCCGGCCGGCAGGTGAGCAGGTCGATGGTGGTAAAGCTCCCGGTCTCGGCGCTGCGCAGCGACATGGCGGCGTTGAGGGTCTTGAGGGCCGCCTCCGGCTCGATGCCCGCCTCCAGAAACTGGCGCACCAGCCGGCAGGCCAGAGTGGACTCCTTCCGGGCCGCTTCCCCGCAGCCCATGCCGTCCGCCAGCAGCAGACATAAAAGTCCTGTCTCCGTCTCAAAGGACACCACCGTGTCTCCGCAGGCGCTCTCCCCCGCCTTGGGCCGCAGGGCCGCTCCCACCCGGTAGGCAGGCATCTCCCCGGACACCGTCCGGGCCTCGCCCAGCCCGGCGGCGGTGGCGGTGAGCAGCTCGCTGAGCTGGGCATACTGGCCCCGGGCGTCCCGGCGTGTCTCCTCCAGCTGCCGGCGATACTGCCGCCGCAGCAAAAACGCCGTCAGCTCCCCGTTCACCGCCGTGAGAAAGTCCGGCAGATGGATGCACCGGTCCGCGAAATACCCGGGAAAGTCCTTGGGCTGGGCCCGTCCCCGCTCCAGCAGGAAGGGGGTGGCGTCGTTGAGGGCGTTGAAGGTGCCGGTGTATTCCTTCTGCCAGCAGAGGTCGCACAGTGCGCAGCCCCGGCAGACTTTCTCCGCTGCCCGGTCGAAGATGATGGCCGGGTTCTCCTCGCTGGACACCGGGGCACCCCGGCCCATACTGTCGTAAAGGTCCCGCAGCACTGCCGCCGTCCGGGTCAGCTGGGACTTGAGCCGCTCCAGCGCCGGCACCGCCGACTCCGGCAGGACCTCCCGCTGGACCCGCTTTCCTCCAAAGAGCCGCCCCGGCAGCAGCAAAAACGCTGTGCCGCCCAGGGCCGCCTCTACCAACAGCGGCTGGGCCATCTCGGCCGGGGCCGGCAGCAGCGCCAGCAGGGAAGCTCCCACAAAGGCCACTGCAGCCACACTGCGGCGCCGTCCCATCCGGGTGCCTGCCAGCAGCCCCCCGAGGCCGTAGGCCGCGCCGCAGAGCACTGCGCCGGTCTCAGTGCAGAAGTCCGCCGCAAGGCCGATGCCCATGCCCGCTGCCGCGCCGGTCACCGCCCCCCGCTGGTAGGCGGTGAAGAGCAGCAAAAGACACAGCAGCCCCCTGCCCAGGGAGACGTCCATTACCGTCAGGTCCCCCAGTGCCAGCAGCAGCGACGCGCCCAGTACCAGCAGGCTGTCCGGGTCCAGATGTTCCTGTCCGGCCTGCAGCAGAGGAAGGTCGTACCAGGCTGCCGCTCCCAGCAAAATGGCCGCCGCGGCCCAGTCGGTGACATGGCCCAGGGGATCCAGGGACTGGATCACGTAGATCCCGCCTACTGCCAGAAACAGCGCCACGCCCACCGCCGCCGGGAACCACCGCTTCTTTTCCAGCCAGATCCCCCGCAGGGCGGTGGAAGTGGTGAAGATCAGCACCGCCGTAGCAAGGAACGGCAGCGCATCCGCGAAGTCCAAAAACAGCACCGCGCCCACGCCGGCCCCCGCCAGCGCTGCCAGGCCGCTGCCCCCCGGTCCCGCCGCTGCCACACAGCCCAGGGCGAACGGCGCGTAGCCGCCGGGCGTCTTGCTGGCGGTCAGCGCCGCCGTCAGGAAAAAGCGGATGCCCCAGGTCACAAGCCGCACCGCCTGGTCCCGCTGCCATATCATCTGTCCATGCCCCACAGAGGTCCCTCCTACGTCTGCCGCCCGGATGGGCGGTCTCCTTGGTATGTTCCAACATTTTACAGTTTCCCTCCGGGCAGATTCCGTCGGGAAATGAAAGGAGCGGAAAAAAGCGGCCGTCTTTCTCCGAAGGCGGCCGTTCCGGGGGCATAAACCACTTTTTCCGACGGCGGCGGCCTGCCCCGGTGGACTTTTCCACAGGGGTATGGTATCATGGGTTTTAATTATGGAAACCCGAGAAAAGGACGGTACCTTTATGCGCATTGGAACTGTGGAAATTTCCTCCCAGCTGGCCCTGGCCCCCATGGCGGGCGTCACGGACGTGGCCTTCCGCCAGATCTGCTCAGAACTGGGTGCGGGCTATACCTGCACGGAGCTGATCTCCTCCAAGGCTTTGTGCTACCAGGACAAAAAGACCTTCTCCCTGCTGCAGCAGTTCCCCGGGGAGCATCCGGCGGCGGTGCAGATCTTCGGCCACGACCCCGTCTGCATGGCGGAAGCGGCCCAGATCGCCATTGAGCGCACCGGTGCCGACGTGCTGGACATCAACATGGGCTGCCCCATGGGGAAGATCGTCAATAACGGCGATGGCTCCGCCCTGATGCGCCAGCCGGAGACCGCCGCCCGGATCGTGGAGGCAGTGGTGAAGGCGGTCAACGTACCGGTGACCGCCAAGTTCCGCCGGGGCTGGGACATGGGCAGCTGCAACTGCGTAGAGTTTGCGAAGATCCTGGAGCAGGCCGGCGTCTCCGCCGTGGCCGTCCACGGCCGCACCCGGGCCCAGATGTACAGCGGCCAGGCGGACTGGACCTGCATCCGGGCCGTCAAGGAAGCGGTGAAGGTGCCGGTCATCGCCAATGGGGACATCTGGAAGCCGGAGGACGCGGTGCGGATCCTGCAGCACACCAAGGCGGACATGGCCATGGTGGGCCGGGGATGCTTCGGCAACCCCTGGCTGTTCCAGCAGGCCAAAGCAGCCCTGGAGGGACAGCCTATCCCGCCGCTGCCCTCCCTGGCGGAGCGGTGCGACACCGCCGTGCGCCAGTTTGAGCTGGCAGCCGCCGCCAAGGGAGAGCGGGTAGCCGTGCTGGAGGCCCGCCGCCACTACTGCTGGTATCTCAAGGGTGTGTCCCACTCCGGCTATTACAAGGAACAGATCGTGCAGATGAACACCCTGGAGGACGTGTACCGCATCACAAGGGGGATCAAACGGGACCTGTCATGAACGAATTTCAGGAACGACAATGGATCGAGGCCGCCCGCCGGGGAGACCAGGACGCCTTCGCGTCCCTGGTCCACCTGTACGAAAAGCGGGTGATGGCGCTGGCTCTGCGGATGTGCCGCAGCCCGGAGGACGCCGCCGAAGCCGCACAGGAGGCATTTCTCGCCGCCTGGCAGGGGCTGCCCAATTTCCGGGGAGAGGCCAGTTTTTCCACCTGGCTCTACCGGCTGACCTCCAATGCCTGCGTAGATCTTCTGCGGCGGGAGGGCCGCCACCGGGACGCCGCCGGTCCCTCTCTCAACGACGAGGAATCCGACCTGCACCTGCCTGACGACGCCCCCGGTCCTCAGGAGCAGGCAGAGCGCCGGGAGCTGCGGGAACAGATCGAAACGGCACTGCAGGCCCTGACGCCGGAGCACCGCCAGGTTCTCGTGCTGCGGGAGATGCATCAGCTCAGCTATGACGAGATCGCCCAGGTGTTGAAGCTGGATGTGGGGACCGTCAAGTCCCGCATCAACCGGGGACGAAAGCAGCTGCGGAATTTTTTACTCAAAAGCGGGAACTTTTCTCCGCCCGCTGCGTCCAAAGAATCAGGAAAGGAGGGCTGACAAATGGATACCTGTCAAGAATTTGCGGCCCTGCTGGACCTGTACGTGGACGGCGAGCTGCCGCCTGCGGAGGCGGAGCGCATACAGGCGCATCTGGAGACCTGCGGTGTCTGCCGGTCCTATGTGGATGACATCCAGGCCATCCGGGCCGCCTTCCCAATGATCGAAGATACCCCGGTACCGGAGGGGTTTGCCGACGGCGTGATGGCAGCCATCCGGGCAGGAAAAGCTCCCCGGAAGCGCCGGTCCGCCCCCCGCTGGGCCCGGGTCGCGCTGCCGCTGGCCGCGTGCCTTGCGATCTTTGCGGTGGTGCAGGTCCCCCTGCTCCAGCGGGATACTGCCGCAGACCAGGCCGTCGGGCAGGAACAGATCCAGGACATTGCCGACACCTCCTCTGAGAAGGCCCAGAGCCGCCAGGAGACGGAAGAAGCCGTCGAGCCGGAAACTACACAGACACCCACAGCGGAAGAGGATCTGGCCCGGGAAAGCGCACCATCCCAGAATGATGTCATCTCCCCGAAGGTCTCCGCTCAGGCGCCTTCCAACTACTATTCTCTGCAGGAAAGCCAGACCGACAGCGGCAATCCCCAGGAAGATGCCCTCCCATCTGTGGAGAGTGCTCAGGCGCCTGCTCAGACCACCACCCAGCCTCCCACGCAATCGGCTGACGAACCTCAGACTCCCGGTACAGCGAACACATTGACCACGGCTCCCGCCGACGAGTCATCCGGCGAGAAATCCGATGAGCGTTCGGTATTTGCCATGCTGTCCCTGTCTGCTGCCCAGGCCGTCAGCTTGCCGGAGGACGTCGTCCCGGTCTCTACGGAGGCAGACGGCAGCGTGTGCTATCACCTCACCCCAGCCCAGTATGACGACCTGCTTTCCGCCCTTTCGGAGCAGGGAGAGACACCGGAACCGTCTTTCTCCGCCCCGGAGCTGCGGGACACAGCGGACGCTTACGCGGTGGTCACCGTGTATCCGGAATAAAAGAAAGAGGAGACCGCAATTTTTTGCGGTCTCCTCTTTTCTTTTGGGGAAAACTGTGCTATGATACCTCCTGACAGGTGCCATCTCCCTGTCCAAGCGTCCCGTCCGGGGCGTTCGTTCGGCGGTTTTCCGCCGTTCTCTAAACAAAAAAATGGAGGTCGCCCGGCCTTACCCGGGTTTTTTGTTGTGCGTATCCGTACCAGGACCTCCGAATCTACATCAGGAGGTCTTTTTTCATGTCCAATTCCCGCTTTACCACCCACCAGCTGGCCACTGCCGGCGTCATTGCCGCGCTGTACGCGGTGCTGGCCTACTTCGCTTCGATCTTCGGCATCGCCTACGGCCCTATCCAGTGCCGCTTCTCCGAGGCTTTGTGCGTACTGCCCTTCTTGTTCCCCGCCGCCACCCCGGGCCTGTTCGTGGGGTGCCTGGTGGCCAATCTCCTCAGCCCCTACGGTGCGCTGGACATCATCTTCGGCTCTCTTGCCACGCTGCTGGCCGCCGTGTGGACCCAGCACACCCATCATAAGTGGCTGGCCCCCCTGCCCCCCGTCCTCTGCAACGCCGTGATCGTGGGCGCTGTCATCAGCTTCCAGGAGACCGGCTTCACCGGTGCCTTTGCCGGCGCCTTCGCCTACAACGCCGTTACCGTAGGTGTGGGCGAGGCCATCGCCTGCTATGTGCTGGGCGGGGTGCTGCTGACGGTGCTGCCCAAGGTCCCCGCGCTGCGGCGGCAGATGCCTTCCTGCAGCTGAGCCAATATACAAAAAAGACGTCCTGCTTTCGCAGGACGTCTTTTATTTGCGCTTGCTCAGACTTCCTTGAACTCATCCTTGCCGGCGCCGCACAGCGGGCAAACCCAATCGGCGGGCAGATCTTCCCACTTGGTGCCGGGAGCAATGCCGTTATCAGGGTCACCGGCAGCTTCGTCATACACGTAGCCGCAAGGCTCGCATTCGTACTTTTTCATGCTAGGTCCCCTCCATTTCTGATTGATGGTTATAGATTAACCGTTTTTTCGCAAATAGTCTATCGCTTTTGCAACATTTTATGCATCTGCGTTCCCTCATTTGCGCAGATGCCGCTTGATCTTCTCCTTGGCCTCCGGGGAGAGGAGCTTTCCCGCCGCCCGCACCGGCAGGGCAGGCAGATGGAAGAACTTCCGGCGGACCTCCTCAAAAGGTTCCAGCGCATAGGCCGCAAAGAACGCGGAGCGATCCGGCGGCAGAGCAATGGGCGTTGCCAGCCGGGGATTTCCTGCGATGGCCCGTTCGGCGGGGACCGCCTGGCGGCTCAGGGGCAGCTGGTCAAAGAGATGGCTGCCGTGAGGTGTGTTCACCATGAGGAGGCTGATGCCCTTTTCCTGCTGCTCCGGCAGCTCGTCGGGACGCAGGCCCCAGAAGTCTCCCAATGTAAAGTCTCCGGGGCGGGTCATGGAGGTGTAGGGGCAGCGGTAGCAGCTGGGCCGCAGGAACAGCGCCCGGCCGAAGGCCCGGCCGTACTCCGTGGCGAACAGCGGGGCGGAGTCCACGGTGCCGTCGTCATAGACGGTGGTGAAGTGGCTGTCCTTCCAGCCGGTGACCTTGTTGCGGAATCGGACCGCCTGAAGCCCCTTGTGCTTGTGGGCCTCAATGGAGCGAGCCATATCCTCCCACACGCCGGGGGACGGGACCCCGTGGCACACCAGATCGCAGGTGGTGAGGTTTTCCGGCCGGCCGCCCAGGAACCGGTACAGGCCGTCCACCTGGCAGGGGGTGCCGGAGAAGAGCACCTG
>CALXDH010000031.1 GCA_944387015.1 uncultured Oscillospiraceae bacterium | reverse complement strand
CAGCCGGCGGCGAACTTCTTGTCCTTGAACTTCTTCTTCAGGGAGCTGACCTCCATGTCCTGGCAGCTCTTGCTGGGACGCATCAGCGCCGCCGCGCCGATCAGGCCCGTCAGCTCGTCGGCGGCGAAAAGCACCTTCTCCATCTCCTCCGCCGGCTCCACGTCGGAGCACAGGCCGTAGCCGTGGCAGCATACTGCGTGGATGAACTCATCGCTGCAGCCGATCTCCGCCAGCAGCTCCGGGGCCTTCTTGCAGTGCTCCTCCGGCCACTTCTCAAAGTCCACGTCGTGCAGCAGCCCCACCGTTGCCCAGAAGTCGGCATCCTCGCCGTACCCCAGCTCATTGGCGTACCACCGCATGACGCCCTCCACCGTCAGGCCGTGCTGGATGTGGAAGGGCTCTGCGTTATACTTGCGCAGCAGCGCCAGCGCCGCGGCGCGATCCGGACATGCTTTCATGGAAATCGCTCCTTTTTCAATGAAAATTGGTTTTAGTATAGGCTCTTTTCCCCCGGTTTTCAACCCGGGGCGGCCTGGATTTTCCCGTTACTGCTCCCGGGGGTCCGGGTCGCTGTCCAAGGTGACGAAGTAGTCGTAATAGGGCAGCAAAAAGCGGTACCCCTCCTTGAGGCGGTCCACGATGTCCCGGCTGAACACCTCGTCGGTGAGCTTGTCCTCATGGCAGATGGAAAAAGACTTGGTCCGGTACCAGGGTTCCAGCAGCTTGGAGGGGGCAGCAGAACGGGGACGCTTGTAGTCCTCCGTCTCCAGTTGGAACTCCTTCTGCCGCGCCAGGCGGCGGGTCAGCGTCTCCATGGTCTTGGGATCCCGGTCGATCCGGGCCCGGAGCTTGGCCATAGTCAGGGGCTTGGGCAGATAATAGCCCATGCCGTAGGTCCATCCTTCCGGCGCCAGCTCAAACCAGAAGGTGGGATGTGCCGTCCACTGCTCCGAGGGCTGCTCCACAGAAAACCACAGGTGGTCTTTATAGGGCCCCCGGCCGTGGAGACGGCGGGCGTCCCGGTAGATGCGGGTCACCTTGCGGATGAGGCCGTAGTCCGGCCGCTCTCCCTGCAAAAAATCGTAGATCTCGTCCCCCAGCTCCTTCATAGGCTGGTAGAACTTGGTGAGATAGATGTCTTTATGGGCCTCAAACCACGTCCGCTCATTGTTGAAGCGGATGCCCCACATAAAGTCCACCGTCTCGTCGGTAAAGCCTGTAAACATGGCATCCTCCCGGATAAATTCATGATTTCAGGCTATTATAACACAAAGCACAAGGCGGGGCAATCGCCCCGCCCCGTTTCGCTCATCCCTGCCGCATTCCCCGCTCCAGCAGAGCCAGCAGCTGGTCCGCCCGGCGGTATTCGTCCTCTCCCAGCTCCGTCAGCAGTCGGGAGAGGCAGGGGTCTGTGGTGCCGTCCGCCGCCCGCAGGTAGTTCATGGCACCGCAGGCCGCCGCGTGGTACCGCTCCCGCAGGGCGGGGCACCAGTGCTGCATCCAGATGCGTCCGCTCTCCACGACAGGCTGGTAGCAGCTGCCGGTGATGAGATAGTACACCGCCATCAGCCGCCGGGCCCGGGCTCCAGCGGCGGCCGCCAGTTCCCGCATCCGTCCCCTGGCCCAGGACGGCGCCTGCCGGGCCAGGGCCTGGTCATACCGCTGGTCCAGCAGCTCCGCGTCAATAAAGCCCTGGATCACTGCCAGCATCTCCGACGCCGCCGTGCCCATACAGCAGGGATTTTCCTGCGCACTGGGCAACTGTGCCTCCTCCGCCAGCGTCAGCCCAGCGGAGGGCTGAGCCTCCTGGGACGCTTCGGTCCGGCTCGCCGCTTCCGGGGCGGCGTCAGCCCCTTGGGCAGCAGTTCCGGCATCTCCGAGCGTTCCGGATGTCCCTCCACTTGGCGTCAGATCCGCCAGGGCAGGCACCGCCTGCTCCTTCCAGCCGGGATACGGCTCCAGCTCCGGCGCCACCCGCTGCCAGATCCGGTCGTACTGGCGGTAATCGTATGGTTTGGGCGTATGTAGCGATTGATCCATGGTGGTCCCTCCTTTTCTACCCAGCATATGCGCCCGAGGTGATTTTCGTAACAGTTGCAAATGCACCACCTCTTTTTCTGTCCATTGGATAAAATACCGTTGAAAACATTGTCTTTTCATTGCATTTTCCTGCCGGTTCTGCTAGAATAGACAAGCTATAAGCAGCTTTAGGAAAAAAGGAGGTTCCTGATCTCATGCTGGAACTGAAACATGTCTGCTATGCAGTCCAGGAAGGGGACGCACAGCTCGGCATTTTGAACGACATCTCCCTGACCATCAGCGATCACAAGCTGGTGGTCTTTACCGGCCCCAACGGCGGCGGCAAGACGACCCTTGCCAAGATCGTCATGGGCCTGGTGCAGCCCACCTCCGGCCAGATCCTCTGGAACGGACAGGACATCACCGGTCTGAGCATCACCGAGCGGGCACGCCTCGGCATCAGCTACGGCTTCCAGCAGCCCCCCCGCTTCAAGGGGCTGACGGTGCGCCGCCTGCTGACCATTGCCTCCGGCAACGATAAGCTCTCCAAGGACCAGTGCTGCCAGTACCTGACGAAGGTGGGCCTGTGCGCAAACGACTACCTGGACCGGGAAGTGGACGCCAGTCTCTCCGGCGGCGAGGTCAAGCGCATTGAAATCGCCACCATTCTGGCCCGGAACAGCCAGCTGATGATCTTCGACGAGCCGGAGGCCGGCATCGACCTGTGGAGCTTCGCCCGGCTGACGGAGACCTTTGAGCAGATCCACGCTGCCGGCAGCGCCACCATGATCATCATCTCCCACCAGGAACGCATCATCTCCCTGGCGGACGAGGTCATCGTGGTGGGTGACGGCGCTATTCGCCACCGGGGCTCCGCACAGGAGATCCTGCCCCAGATTCTGTCCGATACGCTGGGCGGCTGCCCGGTGCTGAGCAAAGGAGGTGCCGCACAATGATGGAAACGGAAGTGGATCGCGAGCTTCTGGAGAAGATCGCGGACATGCTGGGTAAGCCCGTGGGGGCATTCAACATCCGCAAGGACTGCGGCTGTGACGGCCGCCAGTCCACGGAGCACATCAAAATCGACAACCGGACCGACGGCAAGAGCGGCATCGACATCCGCATCCTGGACGGCACGGTGGGCGAGACCTGCCACATCCCCGTCATCATCACCAAGCCCGGTGTGCAGGAGACGGTGTACAACGACTTTTACATCGGAGAAAACTGCAATGTGGAGATCGTGGCCGGCTGCGGCATCCACAACTGCGGTGAGCAGGACTCCCGCCACGACGGCGTCCACACCTTCCGCATCGGCAAGAACTCCCACGTCCACTATTCGGAAAAGCACTACGGCGAGGGCGACGGTAAGGGCGGCAAGATCATGAATCCCCAGACCATCGTCTACCTGGAGGAGGGCGCTTCCATCCAGATGGACACCGTCCAGATCCGGGGCGTGGACTCCACCAAGCGCTACACCAAGATCGTCTGCGGCAAGGGCGCCGAGGCCGTGGTCACCGAGCGGCTTCTGACCCACGGCGAGCAGGTGGCCGAAAGCGACATGGTGATCGAGCTCAACGGCGAGGACGCCAAGGGCCGTGTCATCTCCCGCTCCGTGGCACAGGATACCTCCAGTCAGGTGTTCCGGCCCTGCGTGGTGGGCAACGCCAAGTGCTTCGGCCATGTCCAGTGCGACTCCATCATCATGGGCAGCGCCAAGATCAGCTCTGTGCCGGAGATTGCCGCCAACGATACCGAGGCCCAGCTGATCCACGAGGCCGCCATCGGCAAGATCGCCGGTGAGCAGCTCTTGAAGCTGGAGACCCTGGGTCTCACCGAGGAAGAGGCCGAGGACTGCATCCTCAAGGGCTTCCTGGCCTGATCCACAAGTTCAGATCCCATGCAGCGGCACGGCGGAGTTTCCGCCGTGCCGCTTTTGTGCCGGATGCGATGTCCGGTATTTTTTATTTTTTAGTACTTGACAATACATAGTAGTTGGTATAGGATAGCTCTCAAAGGGGGGCTGTTATGAACGCACAGTTCAAAAAAGGCGTGCTGGAGCTGATCGTGCTGGAATCTGTCCGCAAGCGGGACATGTACGGCTACGAGCTGGTGGCCGAGGTATCCAAGGTGGTGGATGTCAATGAGGGCACCATCTACCCCCTGCTCAAGCGGCTGACAAACGAGCACTACTTTGAAACCTATCTCCGGGAGTCTTCAGAGGGGCCGCCCAGAAAATACTACCATCTCACCGCCGCCGGGATCTTGTACCGGGACGCCCTGGAAACGGAATGGCTGCACTTTTCGCAGCAGGTCAATGCATTTTTGAAGGAGCATCGGGAATGAACAAACAGGAATTCTTGAACGAACTGCAATCCCGCATCCGGATCCTGGAGGAAGCGGAGCAGCAGGATATTCTGGCCGAATACGCACAGCACATCGATCTGCGCACCGCTGGCGGGCTCTCCGAAGAGGAGGCCATCCGGGACTTCGGCAACCCGGAGGAGCTGGCCGCGGAGATCCTGGAGGCATATCATGTGGATCCCGCCCGTGTGGAAACGCCGCCCTCCCAGCCCCTTGCCGGAGTTTCCTCCGGGCTGAAACGGACCGCCGGCCGCTGCCGCCGGTGTCTGGGCCGCGTCGGCGGCGGGCTCCGAAGCCTGGCATCCCGGATCGCCGCTTGGTGGGGCAGCTTGGGCCAGCGCCTCCGCGGCCTGCGCCGTTCCCCGGCTCCCAGGCCCGCCGCAGACACAGCAGACGCCGAAAAGGCCCCCTCCCCCGTCTCCCGGTTCCGCCGCATCCGCACCGGAGCCGCCCTGGGTCTCCGGGGACTGGGCCGCCTCATAAAGGCCCTGGTACGCCTTGCCTGGAACCTGCTGCTCCTCCTCATCGCCCTGCCCTTCGTAGTGACAGCGGTGCTGGCGATTTTGAGCATCGGCGTTCTGGCAGTACTTCTGATCCAGGGGTATCCCCTGGTGGGACCGCTGCTGTGCTGTCTGGGACTGGCACTGTGCTGTATCGCTCTGGTGGGGCTGGGAACCACGCTGATCTGGAAGCGCCGGAATGCCGCCCCCTCGTACGAAGTTCCCCAGGGCCCCTCTGCTCCTACGACGTCCCAGTCTCTTGCCCCTGTGGAAACGCACAGTGAGGAGGTGTCCATCCATGCGTAAGATTCGTCTTGTCCTGCTGGGAGTTCTGTGCGCCGGGCTGCTGGTATGCGGCATCGGCACCGGCGTGACCCTGGCGGAGGTCTCCACCTTCTCCTACGGCGGGCAGCAGCTGTTGGAAAGCGCCCAGAACCGCACCCAGAGCCTTACCGTCACGCTGGATCTGCCGGAGAGCACCGTTTACCTGGAGGATGTGCTCTATGGCTGGGGCTCAGACAACCGCCTGATGGATGTCTCCCGCCTGGAGGTCAGCAACGACGTCCCCGCCGGGACCCTGCGCCTGGACGCCACATACGACTCGGCAGGACCGGAGCTCGCGGTCTGGACCGACTCCTGGGCGGAGGGAAATCAGGAGTGGGTCCATGTGAGCTGGCAGGCCGCCGATGATCTGGCACTGCTGTTTTCCTGCAAGGACCAGCTTCTCTCCGACCTCCGGGATCGCAGAGTGACCTCCTATGTGCCAGCGGAACTGCGGGAGATGGTGATCACCGTGAATCCCGCCGATGCGGATCGGATCGCTCTGCTCTGATGTACCTGAAAAAGCGCCGGGAAAGCCTGCAGCTTTCCCGGCGCTTTCCATGTCCCCTTGTATTCCCTGCTGAAACATGATAAGGTAAGCACCATGGAACCATTTGAATTGATTCGCTCCCGCCGCAAAACGCTGGCGCTGGAGATCACAAAAGACTGCCGGGTCCTGGTCCGGGCCCCCCGGACCCTCTCCCGGGAACGCATCGACGCCTTTGTGGCCGGCCATCAGGACTGGATCGCCAGCCATCTGGAGCGCCAGCGCCTCCGGGCTGCCAGTGCCCCACCCGCCCCCACTCCGGCGGAGATTGAAGCGTTGAAGACCCGGGCCCGGGCAGTTTTGCCGCCCAAAATTGCATATTGGAGTGAAAAAATGGGCGTGACCCCCACCGGCTTTCGGGTAACCTCCGCCAGAACGCGGTACGGCAGCTGCAGCGGTAAAAACAGCCTCTGCTTTTCCTGTTTTCTCATGAACAGTCCGGAGGACGCCATCGAGCTGGTGGTGGTCCACGAACTGTGCCACATCCGGGTCAAGAACCACGGTCCGGATTTTTACGCCCTGCTGGAGCATTACCTCCCCGATTACCGGGAACGGAAGCGGCACCTGCGCTGAGCCCGCCGAGACGGTCCAGCCGGACAGCCATTCCCTCTCCTGAAGCTGCATAAACGCAAAACAGCCCCCGGACAGAGAAATCTGTCCGGGGGCTGTCTGCTTGTGGTCTGATCGTTGGGGGCAGCGTTTACGTCAGGTCGTGGAGCTTGAGCACCATCTGGATCTTCGTACGGGCGTTTTCGTTATGGCGCTTGACCTGTTGGCGCAGCGCCTCAGCGTCGCCCTCCCGCATGGCACGGTACATGTCCTGGTGCTCCTCAATGCCCTCCACGGTCTTGCCCCGGGGCTGCTTGCCGAAGAGGTAGGCCGCATAGGTGTGGGTATTGAGCTGACGGTACATCTGCAGGGCCGTCTGGCTGCCGCTGGCAGTGATATAGAGCTCATGGAACTGCTGGTCCAGTTCGTAGGTGCGGAAATACTCCTCGGGAGAGGAGAAGGTCTCCACCAGCTCCATGTTCTCCCGCAGGTTCTCCTCCAGCTTTTTCTGGAGCAGCGTGCTGCAGGACACCGCCTGGGCCACCTGGGGCGCAAAGTAAAGCTCCATCATCATCCGCAGTTCGAACAGCTCGTCGATCTCCCGCCAGTGCACCCGGCGGACCCGGTATCCCTTCCGGGGGATCCCCTCCACCAGGCGTTCCATCATCAGACGGTTGAGGGCCTGCTTGATGGGCGTGGGACTCACGCCGTAGCGCTGGCACAAAAGAGGCAGGTTGATCTTCTCACCGGCGGGCAGGACCTCCTCGATGATGTCCCTGCGGATGCTGCGGTACGCCAGGTCCACCAGCGTATCATTGCCGCCCCGCCTGGGTGCCTCCATGGGTGTCACTTCCCTTCCCAGGGCCGCAGCTGCGGCCCCGTTTCCACCGGAGCCCATCGGCTCAGCCCAGCCAGTCGAAGTGGAAGCTCCCTTCCTTGTCGGTGCGGCGATAGGTATGAGCGCCGAAGCAGTCCCGCTGGGCCTGGAGCAGGTTCATGGGGCCCTCGGCATCCCGGTAGCCGTCGAAGTAGGCAAGGCTGGCGGAGAAGGCCGGTGCCGCCACGCCGCTGGCCGCAGCGGTGGTGACCACCTGACGCCAGGCGGGCTGATAGGCCGCCAGCTTCCCGGCAAAATAGTCGTCCATCAGCAGGTTTGCCGGGGGCTGGGGTGCCCGGTAGGCCTCAGCGATGCGCTCCAGGAACGCGGCGCGGATGATGCAGCCGCCGCGGAACAGCAGCGCGATGCCGCCCAGATCCAGGTTCCAGTCATACCGCTCGGAGGCGGTCTTCAGCAGGGCAAAGCCCTGGGCGTAAGAGCAGATCTTGGAGGCGTACAGCGCCTGACGGATGGCCTCCAGGAAGGCGGCGCGGTCACTGCCGGTGAAGGGCGCATGCTCACAGCCGTAGCGCTCCTTGGCCGCCGTACGCTCGTCGGACTTGGCGGACAGGTCCCGGGCAAAGACCGCCTGGGCGATGGTGGGCAGAGGCACGCCCAGTGCCAGAGCCTCCTGCACGGTCCACATGCCGGTGCCCTTGCTGCCGGCGATGGGAGCGATCATATCCACCAACGCATTGCCGGTCTCCGGGTCCTGCACGGTGAGGATGTGGGCGGTGATGTCCACCAGATAGCTGGAAAGCTCGCCCTCGTTCCAGGCCTTGAACTGCTCGGCGATCTCCGCGGCGGACATGCCCAGGAGCTTGCGCATCAGGTAATAGGCCTCGCAGATCAGCTCCATGTCGCCGTACTCGATGCCGTTGTGGGTCATCTTCACGAAGTGGCCGGCGCCGCCGGGTCCGATGTAGGCGCAGCAGGGATCCTCGCCCACATGGGCGGCGATGGTGGTCAGGAACTTCTCCACCTGGGCATAGGCGTCCTTATCACCGCCGGGCATCAGGGCCGGGCCGTGACGGGCGCCTTCCTCGCCGCCGGATACACCCAGGCCCATGAAGTTGATGTTCTTCTGCGCGCAGGCATCGTGGCGGCGGACCGTGTCGGGATAGTGGGAGTTGCCGCCGTCAATGACGATGTCGCCGGGCTCCAGATAGGGCATCAGGCCCTCCAGCACAGCGTCCACCGCCGCGCCGGCCTTGACCATCAGCAGGATCTTCCGGGGCTTTTCCAGAACGGAGCAGAACTCCTCCAGCGTGGCGCAGCCGGTGACGGTGTAGCCCGCCGCCTTACCAGCCTCCACAAAGATCTCCGTGGGCTCGCTGCTGCGGTTGTAGCCCGCCACGGCAAAGCCGTGCTCTGCCAGGTTCAGTGCCAGGCCCCGGCCCATGACCGCCAGGCCCGCAACGCCGATCTGATACTTCATGCTTTGTCCTCCTTTAAAAATTGTCCGTGTTTTCAACCCTTGTCAAATCAAACCAAATAGGAACAATCCCGTCCGTTCAGCACATCCAGCGCGTTCCGGGCCGCCATCATGCCCATGTTGTAGCCAGCCTCATAGGTGGCGGCGCCGGCATGAGGCGTCAGGATGCAGTTGGGCAGTGTTGCCAGGGGGCTGCCGCAGGCCGGCTCCACCTCGGTGGCGTCCAGGCCAGCCGCGCCGATCTCACCCGTGCGCAGAGCCTCATAGAGGGCCGCCTCATCGATGATGCCGCCCCGGGCGGTATTGACCAGGACCGCTTTGGGCTTCATCTCCGCCAGGCGCTTGGCGTCCACCATGTTCCGGGTCTCCTCGTTGAGGGGGCAGTGGAGCGTGATGAAGTCGGACTCCCGGAAGAGCGTGTCCAGATCCACATATTGGCCGCCGTGGGCGGAGACGAACGCTTCATCGGGATAGGCGTCATAGGCCAGCACCTTCATCTGGAAGCCGGAGGCCCGCTGGATGACGCCCTTGCCGATACGGCCGGTGCCAACCACGCCCAGGGTCTTTTTCCACATTTCCACGCCGGTAACGGGCTTGTCGTGGCCGCCCGCCCGGATCACCGCGTCCATATGGCACACGTGCCGGGCGGCATTCAGCATCAGTGCCATGGCCAGGTCCGCCACGGAATCGCCGTTGGCCCCCGGGGTGATGGACACTTTGATGCCCAGCTCCCGGGCGGCGTCCAGGTCCACCTTGTCGTAGCCCACGCCGTAGCGGGAGATGACCTTGAGCTTTTTGGCAGTGGAGAGCAGCGCCCGGTCATAGGGCTCCAGGCCCGCGATCACCGCGTCCGCCTGGGGCAGGTACTCCGCCAGCTGGGCGGTCAGATCTCCGCCGTCCTTGGGCAGGCGCACCACTTCGCAGCCGTTTTCCTCCAGCAGTCGGATGGGGGCATCGTCGTTTTTGGCAAAGGAACGGGGAGTTGCCAGAACCAGATAGTTTGCCATCTTCTCCGCCTCCCTTACCGCTCGATAATCTGCACGGCAAAACCGCCGATCTCATCCTTCAAGAACAGGTAGCGCCGCTTGCCGTCGGCAGAAGTACCGGCGCTGTCGGGATCGAACACCAGTCCCCGGCGCTCCAGCTGGAACACCGCCCGGTCCAGGTTGCTGCAGCTGATGGCCAGGTGTCCCTTGGTGCCCTTCCACTGACTCTTCATGACCTCCACGCTGGAGCTGCTCCACATGGCGTTGGGATTCTCACCGGTGGGAGCACCCAGCAGCGGAGCCAGGGCAGCCGCCGTGCGCTGGGCCTCGGCGTCGCCGTCGTTGTTGATGCCCACGTGGGAGAACTCCAGGCCCAGCACCACGTCCACCGCCTGGCGGCACAGCTGGGTGATGCCCTCATAGTCGCCGGCAGCGATCAGCTTGGAATCGATCATCCAGCTGCCGCCGCAGGCCAGGATCTTGGAAAAGCCCAGGTAGCTCGTGATATTGCCGGGGTTGACGCCGCCGGTGGGCATGAACTTCATCTCCGTGTAGGGGCCGGAGAGGGCCTTGATGTAGGGCAGGCCGCCCAGGGCCTCCGCGGGGAAGCACTTGACCACTTCCAGTCCCCGCTCCATGGCCTGCTCGATCTCGCTGGGGCCGGAGGCACCGGGGAGAATGGGGATGTTCCGCTCCAGGCAATAATCCACGACCTTGGGATTGAAGCCGGGGGTGACGATGAACTTGGCGCCGGCAGCCACGGCAGTATCCACCTGCTCCGTTGTGGTGACGGTACCCGCACCGGTGAGCACCTGAGGCACCTCCGCGCTGATGCGCCGGATCGCCTCTGCGGCATGCTGCGTGCGGAAGGTCACTTCCGCCACGGGGATGCCGCCCTTGTCCAGGGCACGTGCCAGGGGCACTGCGGTCTCGGGGTCCGTGATCTTGATGACGGGCACCACACCGATACGGTGGATCTGCTGCAAAAGTTCGTTCATAGTCTGTTACTTCCCTTCCTGCCCGGATACATTGCCGAGCTGACGTTCATATTGCTCCAGATACAGCTGGAATCTCTTTTCATACAGTTCATGCATATCAGGATCGGGGATCAGCGTCTCAGTGGCGTCGGCCCGGAAGTCCTCGATGTGTTCGATGCAGCCCAGATTCTCCATCGCCAGCATGGCCGCGCCCAGCATGGAGGCGTGGGGCATATCCGCGCAGTCCATGGGACGGCCGAAGATGTCCGCGCACATCTGCATCCAGTTCTGAGAGTTCAGGATGCCGCCGGAGAGCTGGATCTCCCGGGGCTCGCCGTTCTCCCGGCAGAGCATCTGGTAGCAGTGATAGAGGTTGAAGAGCACGCCCTCCTGAACGCTGTGGTACATGTCGGCGGGACCGTGCTGGGGCAGCAGGTTGAAGAACCCACCCCGCCACTCGTCATTCCAGCCGGGGCAGCGCTCACCGAAGAGGAAGGGCAGGAAAATGGGCATGTCGTCCACTTCGCCCGCCTGGGCCTCAATGGCCTCGTAGGGAATATTGGGGGTGAAGAACTTGGATTTGAGCCAGTCCAGGCAGTTGCAGGCGCCGGAGGTCGCCGCGCCGGAGAGCCAGCCGTTGGGAGAGAGATAGCACCAGGTGCTGGGCTTTTTCGGCAGGATCGGCTTTTCCACAGACATCCGCAGTGCGCCGCTGGTGCCCACGGAGAAGGTCATCACGCCGGGCTTGAGAGCGCCGGCGCCCACCTGGTTCAGCGCCCCGTCAGGATAGCCGGGCAGCACCGGGGTCCCCTCCTTCACACCCAGCAGCACCGCGCCCTCCCGGCTCAGGGGGAAGGTCTCCCGATAGGTGGTCAAACGGCACATCTGGTCCTCGCGGACGCCCACCATTTTCAAGGCCTCCGGATCCCACTGGCGGGTATGTACATTCAGAAGGCCCTCACCGGAGGCGATGGAGTCCGACACCGCCCAAGCCCCGGTGAGCTTATAGACGTTGTAGGTGCTCTGGGAGCAAAACAGCTTGTCGCTCAGGTCCAGACCCTTCTTTTTCAGGTCCATCAGCTTGAACGCCGGGTAGATGGCGTGGATCATGCAGCCGGTGCGCTGGTAGAAATCGTTGCAGAACACCTCATCCGCCCGCAGCTTTCGGGCAGTCTCCGCCGCCCCGGTATAGGCCCAGGTAAACGAGGGCGTCACCGCCTTTTTCGTCTGGTCCAGGGCAATGATGGAATGCCAGGTCCCGCCGGTGGCCACGGCGTCGATCTTCTGATCCGCCGCCAGCCGCCGGGCCACCTCCGCCGTCTTGCCGAAGACCGCCTCCGGGTCCTGGGCGCCGGTGGCACCTTGTTCGATGCCCTCCGAATAGGGCTCGCTGAGCATCCCCACCACGCCGTCCTTGCTGTCGTACAGCATGGCCTTGGCCGATGTGGTGCTGGATTCAATGGCTAAGATACGCATGGCTCCTCCTTTTCCTCCACAGTTTAACTTGCTAAATTTTTAGATTTTATTTTGCGTATTTCAAATTTCTTGAGTTCATTTTAGCACATTTTCCCGGGGTGTCAATTCCGGGGTTTGGCCTTTCCAAAATCTTGTAGGGAACGTCAAAAACCACTTTCTTTTTTTGGTGCTCTTTTTTGTTGCCGCGCCGCATATTTCGTCAAAAAACGGCCATTCTGAGGGAAGAATCCTGAAAATCAGTAACCGGAGGTGCTTCTTTCATGTTTTCGTTTCAACGCCGGCCGGGACCGCTGGCGCTCTTTTGTGCGGTGCTGCTGCTTTTGACGATGCTGCTCTGGCCCATGAGCCGGCAGTCCTCCTCCCTGCCCGCCGCCGGAGAGGCCGCCGTTGCCGTCTCCACCGACAACTGGGGACTCTCCTTCCCCACCGAGGGCCAATCTCCCGTGGGAAATGCCACCGTGGAGGAACTGGCCCAGTACAATGCCTATTACCTGGGCGATACCAGTCAGAAAGTGATCTACCTCACCTTTGACTGCGGCTATGAAAACGGCTATACCGCCTCCATTCTGGACACACTGAAAAAGCACAACGCCCCGGCGGCCTTCTTTGTCGTGGGCAACATGATCGAGTCCGCCCCGGACCTGATCCGCCGCATGGTGGCAGAGGGGCACATTGTGGGCAACCACACCTACCACCACCCCGATATGTCCTCCATCAGCGACCAGGCCGCTTTCCAGAAGGAGCTGGAGTCCCTGGAGGCTCTCTTCCAGGAGACCACCGGCCAGACCATGAGCAAATACTACCGCCCGCCCCAGGGAAAATACAATGTGGAGAATCTGCGGCAGGCCAAGGCCCTGGGCTACAAGACCATTTTATGGAGCCTTGCGTATGTGGACTGGTATGTGGACGACCAGCCCACACCGGAGCAGGCCTATTCCAAGCTCCTGCCCCGTATCCATGACGGCGCCATCGTACTGCTCCACTCCACCTCCCGTACCAACGCGGAGATTTTGGACGAACTGCTCACCAAGTGGGAGGAAATGGGATTTTCTTTCGCCTCTCTGGACCAGCTGCCCGCCAGCACGGTCTGAACAAAGCCCGGGGCCTGACAGCCCCGGGCTTTTCCTCTGCTGCCTTCCGGAGCAGCTTTCCCAAAGGAAAGATTTACGCCAGCTGCTCTGGACGCAGAGCGGCTGGCGTGGTATGCTGGAAGCAGAATTTATTTCGGTACGGTGCAATAAAATGCGGTTTTGTTCCGTTATTTTAATAGGACTGGAGGAAATCCCGTATGTTCTTCTTGACTGTGGCGGCTCCGCCGCCCGGGGAGGACGCCCTTTTGGATACGTACATCTCCCACATCGCCCTGGGAAGCCAGGATGCGCTGGCGGCTTTATACCAGCGGACCCACGCCGCCGTGTACGGCTTCGCCCTCTCTATTCTAAAAAATGCACACGACGCAGAGGATGTACTGCAGGACGTTTATCTTCAGGTGTGGCACGGCGCCTCCGGTTACCGCTCCCACGGAAAGGCCATGGGCTGGCTGATGACCATCACCCGAAATCTGGCCCTGGACCGGCTGCGCCAGCACAGCCGTGCCCAGACGCTGCCCCACGAGGAGTGGCAGGCTCTGCCGGAGGAAGCCTCCCCCGTTACTGCGGAGGACCGGATGATGCTGGAAGCCCTGCTCTCCGTCCTGGAGGACCAGGAGCGTGAGATCGTCACCCTCCACGCCCTCACCGGCCTCAAACACCGGGAGATCGCCGCGCTTCTGGGGCTGCCGCTGCCCACGGTGCTCTCCAAGTACAGCCGGGCATTGAAAAAACTGCGCCTTGCATGGAAGGAGGCTGACTGACATGCGCGATCAGGAACTGGAAGAACGGCTGCGGACCGCCGTGGAACACGCAGCCCCCAACGCTCTGGACCGGATCCTTGCGTCCTGCGGACCCCAAACACAATCCACCGCCGTGGTCCCCATGCGCCGTCCCCATACCAGACGCCGCTGGGCGGCTCTGGCCGTGGCGGCGGCCTTGGTGCTGGTGTGCGGCCTGTCCTTCTGGCACGCGGGCAACTCCGTTGCCTCCGTGGTGTCGCTGGACGTCAACCCCAGCATCCAGCTGCAGGTGAACAGCAAGGAGCGGGTCCTCTCCGCCGACGCCCTCAACGACGACGCCCAGGTGATCCTGGAGGGCATGGACCTGAAGGGCACCCAACTCAACGTGGCGGTCAACGCCATCGTGGGTTCCTTGCTCCAGCACGGCTACCTGGATAAGATCTCCTCCGCCATTCTCATCTCGGTGGAGGACCAGGACCTCCAGCGGGCCTCCCAGCTGGAGAGCTCCCTGACCGACACCGTCAACTCCGCGCTGCAAAACGCCTCCTCCGGGGCTGCAGTCTTGAGCCAGGCCATTGCCTCCGACGCGGAACTGGAATCCCTGGCCCGCTCCAGCAACCTCTCTGTGGGCAAGGCGGCACTGATCCGGGATGTGCAGGCTCTCAACAGCTCCCTCTCTCTGGACGACCTGTCCGCCCTCTCCGTAGAGGAGCTGGAGCAGCTTCGCCAGACCGGCGCTGCCCGGGGGCTGCCCATCGGCAAGGATGCGGCGGCTGCCGCCGCGCTGGCTTATGCCGGTCTGAGCGCAGACACCGCCGTGTGGGATGCGGACCCGGAGCTGGATGAAAATCCCGCCCACTATGAAATAGAAGTGGAGACGTCCTTCGGCGAATTTGAGTACAATGTGGACGCTTACTCCGGTCAGGTCCTCAGCGGCCCGGCCAATGTTTCGTCCGCAGCGCCCCCCACCTCCTCCGGCAGCTCCGCCGGTATCACGGAAGCCCAGGCTAAATCCATTGCCCTCACCGACGCCGGCATACAGGAATCCTCCGCGCTTGGTCTGCAGATCAAGCGGGACTGGGACGACGGCCGCCTTTTCTATAAGGTAGAATTCCGGGCAGGCGGCCTGGAATATGAATACGAGATCCTGGCTTCCGACGGCACGATCTGGAGTGCGGAGCGGGACGGTGACGACGACTGGCACGCCTCTGCCTCCTCTCCCACCGTCTCCATCGACGCCGCGGCCGCCAAGAGTGCTGCCTTGTCCCACGCAGGTCTCAGCGCCTCTGCCGTAACCGGCTTCCAGTGTGAGCTGGACGAGGACGACGGACGCTACCGTTATGAGATCGAATTCCGGGCCAACGGAATGGAATATGAGTACGAGATCGACGCCGCCACCGGCACCGTGCTCAAAGCCGAGATGGACGATTGATCCGGGCATATAAAAAAGGCATCCCCTTTGGGGATGCCTTTTTTTGATGTACAAGGGAAATCCTGCTCACAGCAGGGCCGGCACCAGTAAAATCGCCAGGAAGATCACGTTCCACAAGGTGAAGACCCCCAGATACCTTCCCCGGATGTCCCCGGAGCGGCGGGCCATCTGCTTGTAGGAGATCAGGCTTGCCATGGAGGCGATCAGCGTGCCCAAGCCGCCGATGTTGGTGCCCACCAGCAGATCCTCCCACGCATCCGTAAAACCGGAGAGCAGCAGCGCCGCCGGCACATTGCTGATGATCTGGCTGATGCCCACCGATGCCAGACGCACATGCCCTTCCAGCACCTGGGCCACCAGGCTGTGGAACGCGGGAAAGCGCTTCATGTTGCCGATGAAGACGAAGAGGCACACGAAGGTGGCCAGCAGGCTGTAATCCACCCGCAGCAGCAGTTTCCGGTTCACCACCAGTACCGCCGCCAGGATCACCGCCAGCATCACCTCCGCCGGCACCACCCCCAGCACTTCCAGCAGGCACACCGCAAAGAGCACCAGCCAGCCCAGCAGTCTCCGCCGGTCCAGGGGTTCCGTCTCGTCGCCGGTGTCCCCGGCGGCAACAGGCGTTCCCCGGTAGCACAAAAACACACTGAGGGCCAGCAGCACACCGGAGAGGACGGTATAGGGCAGTGTCACCGCCAGAAACGCCCCCAGGGAAATGCCGGAGACGGAGTAGAGGTAGAGGTTCTGGGGATTGCCGATGGGGGTGAGCATGCTGCCCAGGTTCGCAGCGATGGTCATGAGCGTCACCGTGCGGCACAGCGACGCGTCCATCCCCGTCAGGTCCGAGAGCAGCAGCCCCAAAGGCACGAAGGTCAGGAGGGAGACGTCGTTTGTGATGAACATACTGCTGAAAAAGCAGAGAAACACCAGCATCAGCGCCAGCTGCCGCTGGGAGCGGATACGGCGCAGCAGCGTCTGCCCCACCCGGCGGAACAGCCCCATCTCCTGAAAACCCGCCACCACGGTCATCAGGCAAAACAGCGTCAGCAGGGTATCCTTATCCAGATACCCCGGATATTGCCCGTCCGGCGGCACCAGAAAGCACGAGAGCACCGCCAGGATAAACGCCAGGGAGAGCACCGTCTCCCGGCGGAAAAAATTCCATAATTTTTTCAACATGGTTCCTCCCGTTCGGGCAGGTCCTGTTCCTTCCGGGCCTGCTCCAGATAATCCTGTTCCTGGGTCTTTTTACTGGGAACGAACCCAAGGGCCGGCGTCCGGCGGCGGCCCTTGCTCTTGGCATAGAAGAATCCGGTGATGGAGAACACCACCGCGCCGATGAAGTTCACGAACAGGTCTTTCATGGTGTCGATGATGCCGATGTCCACATAGCCTCCCACCCCCAGGCTCTGTCCATTGATGACCACATCCTGGATATTGGGAATGGTCACCACGGTGTTGGTCCGGGTGGGGTCCAGCAGCACCGAATGGATGGAGTGGATCACCGTGTCCTTCTGCATGTCAAAGCCGAAGAAGTAGTCCATACTGAATTCAAAAAACTCCCACAGTACACCGATGGTCATGGAAAAGCAAAACGCCACCAGTGCCAGGAAAAACGGCGAGAGGTGAAAGGTCAGCCGCTCATCGTCGTTGAGCAGGATCACCATGGAAAATCCCACCGCCGCAGCCAGGAAGCCGTTAAGTGTATGGAGCATGGTGTCCCAGTTGGGCACCACCACATAAAACGCGTTCACCTCGCCCAAAATCTCCGCGGCGAAGATAAAGCATAAGACCGTGATCTCCAGCGGCGGCGGCAGCTCGATGCGCAGCTTCACCTGCACCCAGCTGGGCACATAGAGCAGCAGCAGCGTCAGTACGCAGAAAAAGGCACTCTCATAGCTTGCCAGCATGATCTGGCGCACCAGGACCGCAAGGACCAGGATACGCAGGATGGAGAACACAATGAAAGAGCTTCTGTGCTCCCGCAGCTCCTTGGCCATCGCCTGCCGGAATGCCTTTTTCTCCCAGCGCCGCCGCAGGCGGCGGGCCGTTTTTTCCCGTTTTGTCAATCAGATCCCTCCCTGTGTTCCCTAGTCTTCACCGCTTTGACCACATCATTCCCCGCTTCCTCCAGCCGGATGAGCAGCTCGCCCAGGTCCCGGCACACCAGCGTGGGCGGCGTCTCGCTTTTGACGGCATCCTGGGCCGTCGCCTCTCCGGTGAGGACCAGCACCGTATCCACCCCGGCGTTCACGCCGCAGGCGATGTCCGTATAGAGCCGGTCCCCCACCATCAGCGTCTCCTCCGGTTTGCAGCCGGTCTGCTCCAGGGCCAGACGGATCATGGTCTGGTCCGGCTTGCCGATGAACTTCGGACTGCGTCCGGCTCCCCGGGCGATGAACTCGCAGATGGCCCCGCAATCCGGGACGAACCCAAAAAGGGTCGGACAGGCCCAGTCGGGATTGGTGGCCAGGAAATCCGCCCCCCGGGCCAGCAAGCGGCAGGCGTTTTCTACCTTTTGGTAGGTAAGCTCTGTGTCAAAGCCAACCAGCACCGCCGTCACATCTTCGTCCGGCGTTTCCCGGATGTCAAACCCCGCCGCCCGCAGCTGACGGCAGAAGGAAGCGGTGCCCACGGCGTAGTAGATGTCCCCGGGAGAGCGGGTCTTTTTCAAATAGTACACCGTGGCCTCCACGGCAGTGAGGAACTCCTCCCGCTCCGCCGGGACCCCCAGCCGGTGCATCTTCTCCAGTCCGGCATCCACGCCCCGGGAAGAATTGTTGGTGAGGTAGCGGACCGCCCCGCCGCCGCGGCGGACGCAGGATAAAAACGCCGCCGCGCCGGGCAGCAGCGTCTCCTCCAAATAAACAGTCCCATCCAGATCCAGCAGAAAGAGCCGCTTACGCCCCAGGTCCACGCCTTCACATCCTTTCATACATATCCGCAATACCATATCACAAAAGTCCCCCGCTTTGCAAGCGGGGGATACGCTCCGGGGAAACGTCTTTTTTGCGCAGTGCAGGGTCCCGCTTGATAGGCGGGGCCCTGCACTCTCTCGGGATGAGATCCGCGTCTGCTGTTTTATCCGAGGCCGCACCGCCCGGACTGTGCGGCAGGTCCCAACCAGGTCAGGTCCGGGCACCGCCGCCTTTCCGGCTCAGCCGGATGCACTCCAGGGTGTAAACGATCTGCAACACGCCGAAGATTGCCAGCACCATGACGATGGGCAGCAGGCCTGTATCAAAGGCGTAGTGCAGCACGATCAGCGCCGCCCACAACCACAGGCAGGTGTTCACCGCCGCCCGGTAGGCCTTGAAGGCCGCCTGGCCCATCTGGCGCTGTTCCGACTCGTCGCAGCTGTCCATCCACTTTTTCAAAAACTTCGTATCATAGACGCTGCCCTGCTTCTCGGGATTGATGCGGCGGGTGAGATCCACCACCTTCTGCTGGTGCACCACGATCACCGCGATGGAAGCAAAGAACATGCCCAAGCCGCCCAGTCGTCCCATGGGCCACATCCCTTGGCAGACCACCAGCACCGAAACGAAGAAGAAGTCCCACAGCATGGCGATGGCAGACATCAGCAGCGCCCAGCTGAGATCCTCTTCGGCCTTTTCGATGGGTGCCTCTTCCTCCCCATCCCAGGTCTTGTAGATGCGCCGGGCCTTGGCGTAGAACCACCAGCCCAGGCCCAAAAACACCACGCTGGTAACAGGGATGCCCCAGGGAGCCGCGGCCATGAGGACATTCTCCACTGCCGCCGTGATGCTCCCGGAGAGATTCCCGGCGCCCATAATGCCGGCGCCGAAACCCGCCAGACCGCCGAAAAAGGCAGCGATCAGCAGCATCAGGATATACTTGGGCAGCGCCCTGCGGTTATCTCTTTTCTCCTTGCTTCTCATGTTCCCCATCCTCCTCATAGGAAAAAATGTCCTCCACGGTGACCCCGCAGAGCTTCGCCAGCTTCAGTGCCAGCGTCACCGAAGGCGAGTAGTCCCCCCGTTCGATCTGGCTGATGGTCTGCCGGGACACCCCCGCCATCCGCCCCATCTCCTGCTGGTTGACCCCCAGCCGGGCCCGATACTCCTTCAGTCGGTTGTAAAGCGGCATTTCACCGCCCCCCCTCTGCCAATGATTCCTGTCATATTGACAACTATTCTTGTCAATTTCAGGATAGTATTGACAAGGAAAGTTGTCAAGAGGAAAAGTAAAAAGACCTCCGCAAAATGCGGAGGTCTTTTGCGTCACTTCTTTTTCCCGACAGTTCGGGGCGGCGCATCCTGCCACTTTTGGGCCGGAACGGCTTTCTGGACCAGCCGGTCCTTCACATACCCCCGGAACAGCGCATAGAGCACCGAGCACACGGGGATAAACACCAGCATCCCCAGAATCCCCATCAGGCTGCCGCCCAGCGTCACAGCAAAGAGCACCCAGATAGAGGGCAGTCCCACGGAGGAACCCACCACATGGGGATAGATGAGGTTCCCCTCCACCTGCTGGAGCACCAGGAAAAGCACAATGAACCACAGTGCCTTCCAGGGGTCGTCGATGGCGATGAGCAGCGCCCCCACAGCGCAGCCGATGAAGGCGCCCACGATGGGGATCAGCGCCGTCAGAGCGATGAGGACACCCACCAGCAATGCATAGGGAATCTGGAAGAGGGTCATGGCCACCACGAACAGCGTTCCCAGGATGCAGGCTTCCAGGCACTGACCGGAGAGGAAGCTGGAAAACGTCCGCTCTGCCAGCCGCAGCACCTCCAGCAGCCGGTCCGCCCGGCGCTCCGGCAAAATGGCATAGAACACCTGCCGGGCCTGGCGGCTGAGTTTTTCCTTCTGCAGCAGGATATAGAAGGAGAAGATCAGCCCGATGACGAAGGTGCTCACGCCGCTGACTACGCCGCCGATGAAGCCGCTGCCGGAACTGAGCAGTCCGGAGCCCCAGTCCTGGGCCAGGTCGATGGCCTTTTTGGAGAGCTCCCCCCAGTTGATGTCCAGTTCCGCGATGATGGCTTCCAGCTGGGGCAGGTATTCCTCCAACTCCAGCAGCTGCTCCTGAAGGCGCTTCGCCGCCTGGGGGATCTGATTGACAATGGACATCACCGCCTCGGCGATGCCGGGACCGATGACCCAGGAGGCCAGGGCCAGCACCCCCAGCACCCCCACCAGCGCCAGCACCAGCGCCAGGGGACGCCGGAACCGGGCGGCAGACTTGGCCCGGGGCATCAGATTGCGTTCAATCGCCCGCATGGGCACGTTCAGGATAAACGCGATGGCGCCCCCCAGCAGGAAGGGCGCAAGGATCCCCAGCAGCCAGCCCACGGCGCCCCCCAGGTCCCACAGATTCTGCAGCACCCAGTAAAAGGCCACGCCGCCGCAGACCACTGCCAGCAGTCCCTTGATCGTCTGTTTGTTCCATTCCATCGTATGGTTCTCTCTTTCCGGGCCGAAGGCCCGCAGTTATTCCACCAACCGCTTTTTCCGCCACGTTCCCCGGCGGAAGCGCACCACGAACAGCGCGCCCCGCAGGCCCTCATCGCAGGCCATGGCGATCCAGATGCCCACCAGGCCCAGGCCCAGCAGGTCGCCCAGTGCCCAGCCTCCCAGCACCGCCACCAGCCACTGGCTGAAGATGCCCACCATCACCGGAAACCACACGTCTCCGGCGGTGGTCAGACCCCGGACCATGACGATGTTCACTGCCCGGCCGATCTCCAGGGCAAACTCCACCAGCACGATCTGACGACCCAGGGCATGGATGGCAGGGTCCGTCGTGAAGAGGTTGTAAATGGGGTCGCAGAAGAGGAAGATCAAAAGCGTCAGCAGCTCCGACACCACCAGGGCGATGCGGACCGTGGACCAGACCCGGCGGTTCACCTCCTCCAGCCGCCGGGCCCCCAGCAGATACCCCAGCAGGATCTGGGTGGCCTGGGCCACGGCGATGGCATACACGTACGCCACGTTTGCCAGCATGCTGGCGTAGACCTTGGTGGCGATGACGGTGGTGCCCATGAGGTTGATAAAGCGCAGGATCATGATCTGGGAGACATTGTAGGACAGCGACTCCGCGCCGGAAGGCATGGCGATCATCAGCAGCTGCCGGCAGGTATGCAGGGGAAAGGGACGGAGATACCGGAGGGAAAAGCGCACACTGCACTTTCGGTGCAGCGTCCACAACACCAGCGCAAGCCCCACCGCCTTACTGATGCAGGTGGATACGGCGGCGCCCGCCACCCCCATCCGGGGAAGCCCCAGCCAGCCGTTGATGAGGATGGCATTGCCCGCCACGTTCATGAGGTTCATCACCACGGAGACACACACCACTTCCCGCAGCAGCGTATAGCTCCGCAGCACGGCGCAAAGTTCGATGTAAAGTCCCTGGATCACCACGGCGCCGCCCACGATCCGGGTATAGAGGCAGGCGCCGTCAAACGCCTCCGCCGGGGTCCGCAGGAGGGTAAAGATCACGTGGGGCGCCAGCAGCAAAATAAGTCCCATCAAAAGGCTGAAAAAGCCGCTGACCGCCACGCCTACGGTAGCGATCTCGTCGCAGGCCTCTCCTTCCTTCCCGGCGCCGATGTGCTGGGTCAGGAGGATGGTGGTGGCGGCGCTCATGGTCTCCAGCACGATGATGACCACGTTCATCACCTGGTTGCCGTTTCCGATGGCGGACACGGCGGCGGTGCCGAAGGGAGAGATCATGAACTGGTCCACATTGCCCACCAGCAGCTGCAGCAGCAGCTCCGCGAAAATGGGCAGCGAGAGATGAAAGACCCGGCGGGTCTGGGGAGAAAATCGCAGTGTCATGGAATACCGGCTCCTTCCTGGCGGAAGCTGGACGCTCCGCCGGGCTGTATGAAATCAGGATGCCAGTATACCCGCCCGGCTCTTCGGGCGCAAGAGACGAATCCGCCGAAAGCGCAGGCCCTTCCCCCGCCGCTTTCGTCACTTTGCCCTCAGCGGGCGCTCTCCTCCCGGCAGAGGCCGGCCGCCGCCAGATAGCCCCGGCAGGCCTCCCGGTTGCTCTCGATCTCCGCTTCGGTCAGGGGCCGCACCACCTTGGCGGGGCTGCCCAGGATCATGGACCCGTCGGGGGCGTCCATCTTGCCGGTGACCAGCGCTCCGGCACCCACGATGCAGTTGCTGCCGATCCGGGCCCCGTTGAGGACCGTGGCCCCCATGCCGATGAGGGTGTTGTCTCCCACGGTGCAGCCGTGGACGATGGCGCCGTGGCCGATGGTGCAGCCCCGGCCCACGGTGGTGGTCTCGTGGAGGACGGCGCAGTCCTGAATGTTGGTGTCCTCCCCCACGGTGATGGTGCCGTCATCTCCCCGGATGACAGCGTTATACCAAACGCTCACGCCCTTGCCCAGCACCACGTCGCCGGTAACGGCGGCGCCGGGGCAGATCAGAACCGATTCATCGCTGGTACGCAGTTGATATGTCATGATAGTTGCTCCTTTCTCTTTTGCAAAGCTGATCCCACTGGTGCAGCCGCGGCTTGCCCCGGCTCAGAAACCCTGGGCAAAGTTGCCGTTTTCAAATACCGGGATCTCCCGGCCGTCGTGGGTGGTGCCCACGATCTGCAGGTCCGGGGTGCCCACCATGAAGTCCACATGGGTGATGGAGTCGTTGAGGCCCCGGGCCTTCAGCTCCTCCTTGGTCATCTTCTGGCCGCCCTCCAGGCAGGGATACGCCTCGCCGAAGGCGATGTGGCAGGCGGCGTTCTCGTCAAAGAGCGTGTTGTAGAACAAGATCTTCTGGTTGGAGATGGGGCTGTCGTAGGGCACCAGGGCCACCTCGCCGAAATAGGAGGCGCCTTCGTCCACGGCAATGGCAGCCTGCAGCGTCTCCTCCCCCTGCCGGGCACGGGCCTCCACGATCTTGCCGTCCTTGACCACGAAGCGGAACTCGTCGATGATGTTGCCGTCGTGGACCAGGGGGAGAGAGGCGTACACCACGCCGTTGACGCCGGTCTTCAGAGGGGAGGTGAAAAGTTCCTCCGTGGGGATGTTGGCGATATACTCCTGGCCGGAGAGGGTCACGTCATTGCCGGCCTCCCAAATGTGGCCCTCCGGCAGCTCCACCGTCAGGTCCGTCCCCAGGGCATTGGTATAGTGGAGGGACTTGAACTTCAGGGCGTTGAGCTTTTCCATCCGGGCGTGGAGGGTCTTCAGGTGGGCCTGCCACTTCTCCACGGCCTTGCCGTCCCCGCTGATGCGCACGGCCCGGAAAATGGCGTCCCACAGCCGTTCCATGGCCCGCTCCTCCCCGTCCTCGGGGAAGACGGTCTTTGCCCAGCTGGGGATGGGGATGGAGGCGATGCACCAGGGGAAGCCGCTGCACATCTGCAGCCGGTCAAACTCCTTGAGGGCCTTGCCGCTGGCCTGCTGGGCGCGGATGATACGGCTGCCGTCCACACCCTTGAGGTTCTCCGGGTCCGATGCCGAGATGGCCAGGTACGCCGCACCCTCCTGGGCGTAGTCATTGAAGAAGTGGCGCCGCCACAGCGGCACATCGTCAAACACCGCATCGTCGGCGTAGAGATACTTCATGCGGCCCAGAACATCGTCATGCCAGTTCATGACCACCTCTTTGCATCCGGCAGCGTAGGCCTCCGCCGCGCACAGCCGCGCAAAATAGGCGCACTCCACAGGGGAAGAGATCACCAGCGTCTGTCCCCGCTGGACGTTCAGTCCCACCCGCACCAGGAGCCGGGCATATTCCTGCAGTTTTTCTTCCATCAAAGCAGTTCCTTCCTTTCGGCATATTCCAGAATACGTGTATTGTAGAAGATTTCACCAATAAAGTAAAGAGAGGGGCCCCGGGATTCAAAAAACGTTCACGTTTTGCCCCTCTAAGCAATGCGGTCCTTCCGCAGGCTGATGAGCGTGCCGTTCAATTCCGCGCCCATAATGAGCACCACGGAACTCATATACAGCCAGATCAGCAGCACGATGGCGGTACCGATGGACCCATATAAAATAGAGTAGTGGGCAAAGTTATCCACATACACCGAGTAGCAAAAAGACAGCGCCATCCACGCCGCCAGGGAAAAGAGCGTCCCCGGCCACAGATTGCGCCAGGGCTGGCGCTCATCCTGGGCCAGCGCATAGAGGAAAAAGAGGGCAAAGAAACCCACCGTGCCCGCCACCGGGAACCGGAGCCGGGACCACAGTCCTGCCACAAACGGCGGCAGGTGGAAGTTTTCCACAGCGTATCCCAAAAACCGGTTGCCCACCGTCATCAATGTCAGCGTTACGGCGATGGCCACGATCAGCAGCACCGTATACAAAAGGCTTTTGAGCTGGTGGGCCACTGCCCGCCGGGGCGGCCCCAGGTGATACGCCGTGCGCACGGAGCGCATCAGGGCATTGGTCGCCCGCATGGGAAAATACAGTGAGAAGAACAGCCCAAAGAGCAGCAGCTGAGGACTGGGGTTTTCCCCCACGTAGGTGAGATACACTCCGATAAATTCCAAAATCTCCAGGGGCAAAATCTCCCGCAGCGCCTCCAGGATCCCCGCCACGTTCAGATCCAGCAAGCCCAGCAGGGCGCTGACGAAGATCATCAGCGGAAAGAGGGTGAAGAGCAGGTAGAAGGCCAGTGCCGCGCTCTGGATGCCCACGTTGTGCCGCAGATAGCGCTGGATCATCAGATAGATCCCACGCAGAAAGCGGTTTTGGGGCAATGGACGATCCATGGCAGGTCTCCTCCTTTCCGTTGGAATTTGGCCGCACCGCCGGTATAGACATCGGGCAGTGCTTCCATTCTTCCCAGTTTACACCTTTTTATTGGGGAAATCTGGCGATTGTGCAGAAACTTCACGTCCACTGGGCCCAAATATCCGGGCAATAGCCTACGGTGGCCTCTTTGCCGTTGCGGACAATGGGCACATTGAACAGCTCCGGATACATCAAAAGCTTCTCCTCCCGGGCGTCCGGTGTGATATAATCCATGTACAGCTCCTCATAGGCCCGGCACTTGGTATTCACCAGCGCCTCAAAGCCCACTTTCTGCTTGACGGACTGGTACTCCCGGGGGGATAATCCCTTTGAGAGGATGTCGATATACTGATACTTGATGCGGCGCTCTTTGAACCACCGCTCCGCCTTCTTGGTATCAAAGGATTTGGACGATCCGAAAATCTGAATGTTCATATGACTGTGCTCCTTTTTGGAATGGAGGGATTTTTATGACAGAAGCAGTCCAGAAACTCAAGGATCTGGTAGATAGCTCCCGCAGCATCGTCTTTTTCGGCGGGGCCGGCGTCTCCACGGAGTCCGGCATCCCGGATTTCCGCAGCACCGACGGTCTTTACCACCAGCAGTGGCGCTACCCGCCTGAGGTGATTTTAAGCCATACCTTCTACGAAAGCAACCCCGCAGAATTTTTCCGTTTCTACCGGGCCAAGCTCCTCGCCCCCGACGCCAAGCCCAACGCCGCCCACAAAAAGCTTGCCCAGTGGGAGCAGGAGGGCAAGCTGGCGGCCGTCATCACCCAGAACATCGACGGCCTCCACCAGGCCGCCGGCAGCAAGCATGTCCTGGAACTCCACGGCAGCGTTCACCGCAACTACTGTGAACGGTGCGGGAAATTTTACAGTCTGGACGACATCCTCCATACCGACGGCATCCCCCGGTGCAGCTGCGGCGGCACCATCAAGCCGGACGTGGTGCTCTATGAGGAGAGCCTCAATCAACGCACTCTGGACGAGTCCGTCCGGCTGATCTCGGAGGCGGACCTGCTCATCATCGGCGGCACCTCCCTGAACGTCTGGCCCGCAGCGGGGCTCATCAACTACTACCGGGGACACCATCTGGTGCTCATCAACAAGTCCCCCGTGGCCCGGGACCTCTCCGCGGATCTCGTGATCACAGACCCCATCGCCGCCACGCTGGATCAGCTGTAAAGCGGTGCTTTCCTGTCGGTTCTTTTGCAGGCGCGCCCTCCTCCGGGAGGGCGCGCCGTTTTTCTGTCGCTTGCAAAAATGCAAGTTTTTGTATTTGTTAATTCAAAAATTACCCAATATTTTTTTAAATTTTGCGTTCAGGCTCTTGAATATGCAGCTTCTATATGCTAGAATTGCAGAAACCAAGTATCCCACACCACCGGGCCGAAAGGAGCACACCGCCATGATCTGGAAGGAAAACCGCGAGAACACGTACTGCGAGATCACCCCCGAACTGTTGGCGCTCAAACAGCAGTGGGAGAAGAAAAACTACATCGACCCCAAGCTGTATAAGGAGTACAACGTCAAGCGGGGACTCCGGGACGAGGACGGCCGGGGCGTTCTGACGGGCCTGACCCGGGTGGCGGAGATCCAGTCCTACAACGTCACCGAGGGTGAGCACATCATTCCCACCGACGGCGTGCTCTACTACCGCGGCATCGACTGCCGGGACATCGTCACCGGCTCGGAGCACCGGGGACGCTTCGCCTTTGAGGAAGCGGCGTATCTGCTGCTCTTCGGCGAACTGCCCACGGAAGACCAGCTGCGGGATTTCTGTGTGCAGCTGGCCTCCTACCGGACACTGCCCACCAACTTTTTCCGGGACGTCATCATGAAGGCGCCTCCCCAGGACCTGATGAACACCATGCAGCGGGGCATCCTCACGCTTTTCTGCTATGATGACAAGCCCAACGACATCAGCCTGGAAAACGTGCTGCGCCAGTGCCTTCAGCTGATGAGCAACATGCCGGTGCTGGCCATCTATGCCTACCAGGCCTGGCGGTACAGCCAGGGCGAGAGCCTTTACATCCACGTACCCAAGCCGGAGCTGTCCACCGCGGAAAACTTCCTGCGGATGCTGCGGGAGGACTGCGGCTATACGGAACTGGAGGCCCGGACGCTGGACGTTGCCCTGGTGCTGCACGCAGACAACGGCGGCGGCAACAACTCCACCTTCACCAACCACGTGGTCACCTCCTCCGGCACGGACACCTACTCCGCCAT
>CALXDH010000030.1 GCA_944387015.1 uncultured Oscillospiraceae bacterium | reverse complement strand
TTTCCCTTCTTCTCGTCCAGCGCCTTTGCCGCAAGGATTGCCATTTCTTTCGGTGTCATAGACTTGTTCCTTTCCGTTTCATTATTCGGTGGGAGCCGGCTCGATGATGGAAATATCCGGCTCCGAAGGGACTTCGGGGGATGTGGATTCCCCGGAACCGGTTTCGCCGCCGGTCTGGGCACCGCTATCGCTGCCGCTCTCACTGCCAGTCTGGGCATTGCCCTCATTCCCGGTCCCGCTTCCGGTCTCACCGGACGGATCGCCGGTCTGCGTGCCGCCCTCGTTGCCGGTCTGGCTGCCGGTCTCGCCGCCAGTTTGATCGCCAGTCCCTGTGCTGCCTTGATGGCCGGTCTCACCGGTTTCCGGCGTCGTGACGGAGCCGTTGGGATCGGTCACCGTCTCCGTGTCGGGATCGGGTGTCGTTGTGGTGGTGGAACTGCCGGAGTTTTTCACCGGCGGCTTGGCGGCCTTGGAGTCCTCCACATGGCCTGTGGTAGAACCGATAGAGCCGTCGGAGTTAACATACATGATGTCCAGATCGCTGAGCGTAAAGACCTCTTTGAAGGGGCTGAGTTCATTGTTCACCAGCTCCAGCAGCTCATCCGCAACCGGCACCACATAAGACAGATTCTGCTGATAATACCGGCTCCAGGCGGACACACCCTTATAAGGCATGGTGACAAAGTTCACGTTCTCCACCTTCAGTCCGCCCAGGATCGCCTTCTGCGCAAACCACAAAATGTTCTGGAAGGAGAGATCTGTGGTAACGTTCTCCTGGAACACCTTGGCAAACTGGCTGATTTTGGTCATGTTCTGGATCTGAAGCATCTGCTCCAGCACAGCCTTCAAAAAGGCCTGCTGGGTCTCGATCCGCCCGATGTCGCCGTTGCTGTATCCATTGACGCCGTCCCGGAACCGGATGACCCCCATGGCCTGCTCACCGTTGAGCTTCTGGTATCCCTTCTTGATATGGATGGAGAGATCCTGATAGGGGTCCTCATAATCCATGTCCCTGGGAACGTCGAAGTACACGCCGCCCATGGCATCCACGATCTCGCCCACGGCTTCCCATTCCACGACCACCTGGTAATCAGGCTCGAAGCCCACCAGCTGGGAGATCTCCTGATACAGGGCCTTGATTCCCTTGTCTCCGCCGCCGTTCATGTTGTAGACGGAGTTGATCTTCTTCACGTCCCAGTTGACGTTGACCATGGTATCCCGGGGAATGGACATGACAGTGGCCTTCTGGTTGGTCACGTCATAAGAGGCCAGGAGCATGGTGTCCGTATTTCCGCCGCCGCCGGTATCCCGGCCCAGGATCAGGACCGTGTAAAAGTCTTCGCTCTTGCGCTCGCCATCACTGCGGGGACGCACGCCGTCTCCATAGTCCAGCTCTTCTTCCTCCGTCTCCGGCTTCTTCGTCTCCAGATCCGGCTTGACAAACAGGCTCTGGCAGGCCACCACCACGGCCAGCACCAGTGCCAGCAGTACCGCCACCACGATCAGGATCTTCTGCTGCCGTGTCAGACGGCTGGTTTTTTTCGGTTTTTTCTCCCGGGGCCTTTTCGCGTTCCCGCCCGCCACATGCTTTCCAGTCTCTCTATTCACGTTCTTTTCTATCCTTTCAGTGCATCCCGCGCTTCAATCGTCGCGTGGTGCACGGGGTTTCCCATCTCGGTCATTTCCTCAATGGACATCTCCAGGCCCAACAGCAGACCTGCGTTTAAATCTTCATAACACATTTTCCGCAGTTTGTCCACCCCCGGAAAATTCCGGGAAGGCTCGATATAATCCGCAAGGTAGATGATTTTTTCCAGCAGTGTCATGTTCGCGTGTCCGGTGGTGTGCCACCAGATGGCTTTGTAGATCTCTTCATCCACGCCGAACACGTCCCGGGCAATGGCAGCGCCGGTCTTGGCATGGAGGAGTTTGAGCGCCTTTTGTTCCAGTTCGTCCAGTTCGATGCCGTACTGTCCGCAAAGGGTGAGCTGCTCATCCATGTTCAGTTTCTTGGTGCAGTCATGGAGCAGTGCCGCCACCCGGGCCTTTTCCACGTCCGCGCCGTATCGCTCCGCAAAGCGGATGGCCTCCTGCTCCGTGCCCAGCACATGGGGGATGCGCTTGTACTTCAGATAGCTCAGAGCCACCGGCCGCAGCTGGCTCAGCGGCAGATGCTTGAGATCCGCGTGGGTCCCGTAGAGCCCGTGGCGCAGGATATAGCCATACACCGCCGGCGGCAGCAGCGTGCCGCCCTTTCCCTCTCCCAGAGCCTGCCGCAGCTCCGTGGAGGAGACATCGATCACGCCGGGGATGGTGAGGGTGAAGATCCGGGCATTGGGATAGGTCCGGTACAGATAGTCCCTCTGTACGGCGAAGAGTTCTTCCGTATCCTCCTCCGTCCGGCCGAAGGCGGCGATGCCCGCCAGTTCAAAGATGCGGGCCGGATCATGCCAGGTCTGGATAGTGAGGAACATGTCCGTCCCCATCAGCAGCCACAGCTCGTCATCTGGATACTGCTGGCGCAGCAGCTCCAGCGTTTCGGACGTATAGCTCCGCCCTCCCCGCAGGATCTCCAGGTCCAGTGTCTCCACCCGGTCTCCCAGGCCGGTCTGCTCCGCCGCCAGGCGGGTCATCTCCAGCCGCTGCTCCGGGGACGGAGTTCCCTCCGGCAGAGGCTTATGGGGCGGCAGCCCCGCCGGGATGAACAGCAATTTGTCCAGCTTCAACAGTTCCGATACCGCCCGGGCTGCCGTCACATGGCCCAGGTGAGGCGGATTGAACGTTCCGCCGTATACACCGATCTTCATGTTAACCCTTCTTGTTTCCAGTGGGATTTTTCGTGCGGGCGGGCTTGGTGCTCACCAGCTGGATGCGCTTTTCCTTGGGCTTGGAGTGGCTCTCCCGATAGAGCACGAACTTCGTGCCGATGACCTGCACCACTTCGCTGCGGGTAGCGGCAGCCAGCTCCTCCGCCGCACGGCGGGCGTCATACTCCAGATTATTGTCCAGTACCCGGCCCTTGATGAGTTCCCGGGCTTCCAGGGCGTCGTCGGCCTGCTTGATGAGGTTTTCCCCGATGCCATCCTTGCCCACATGCAGGATCGTATCGATGCTGTTGGCCAGGCTCCGCAGCTGGGAACGCTGTTTGCTTGTCAGTTCCATGTAAGTCTCCTTATGATTTCGTCTCTCCGGTCCCGCCGGAGGAAGGTTCTCCATAATATCGGCGCACCTTTTCCATGGCGGCCGTCTCCACCCACTCCTCGGTAAAACCGCAGGAAAGGCAGATATACCGCTCCAGTTTCGCGCCGCCGAAGCCCACGGGGATGGAATTGTACCGTCCCGGCGGCACGACGGCGATGTCCGCTGCGCCGCACTTGGGGCACCGACCAGTCTTTTTCATCTCGTCTGCGCCTCCCGTATTCTTATACGACGGTTATTTGCCCAGATAAGTTGCAAGCTTTTCGGAAAATGCCTTCAGCGCCTTGCCCCGGTGGGAGATAGCACTCTTCTCCTCCGCTGTGAGCTGGCCGAAGGTCTTGGCCTTTTCCGGCACGAAAAAGACCGGATCGTATCCGAAACCGCCTTCTCCCATGGGAGCAAACGCAATCGTGCCGTCACAGCGGCCCTCCGCCGTCAGCTCGTCCCCGTTGGGGAAGGCACAGGCGATGGCGCAGGCAAAGTGGGCCGCCCGGGTGGTCTGACCGCGCATGTTCTGCAGCAGCAGGGTATAGCGTCCCTTGTCATCCAGACCCTCTCCGCCGTAGCGGGCAGAGTAGACGCCCGGTCCTCCGTTGAGGGCATCCACGCAGAGGCCGGAATCATCGGCGATGGCAGGCAGATCCGCTGCGGCGCAGATGGCCTTGGCCTTGAGCATGGCGTTTTCGGCGAAGGTGGTTCCCGTCTCCTCCACGTCCACGGTGATACCCACATCTGCGGGGCTGACCACCTCCACGCCGTACTGGCTCAAAATGGCGGCCATCTCCCGCAGCTTTCCGGGATTGTGGGTTGCAAGAATAAATTTCATGCGGCTTCCTCCTTTTCCTCCGTCTTGTTGTACAGGATTCCCATAAGACCTGCGGCTGCCGCTCAGCCCGGCACCAACATCCACAGGTCCTGTCACTTATTCTCCCAGGACTTTTTTCTGGATCTCCAGCAGCTGCCGGTTGCCCTTGGCACAAAGCCGCACCAGCTCCTGCTGCTCTTCCAGGGTAAACGCCCGTCCTTCGCCGGTACCCTGAAGCTCAATGATCTCCCCCAGCTCGTTCATCACGCAGTTGAGATCCACCTGGGCCCGGCTGTCCTCACTGTACTGGAGATCCAGCAGCGCCGTGTCGTCCACGATGCCAGCGGACACGCCGGTGACGAAGTGCCGGATAGGGCTGGAAGCCAGAATGCCATCGGCCACCAGCTTGCGGCAGGCGAGGCTCAGCGCGATGAAGCCGCCGGTGACGGAGGCGGTACGGGTGCCGCCGTCTCCCTGGAGCACGTCGCAGTCAATGGTGATGGTGTGCTCCCCCAGCTTCTCCATGTCCACAGCGGCCCGGAGAGAACGGCCCACCAGGCGCTGGATCTCCGCGCTGCGGGGGCTGAGCTTGAGCTTGGCAACATCCCGCTTGCTGCGCTCCCGGTTAGCCCGGGGCAGCATGGAATACTCCGCCGTCACCCAGCCGGTGCCCTCCGCCACATGGGGCGGGGTGCGGTCCTCCACGCTGGCGCAGCAGAGGACCTTGGTGTCCCCGCACTCGATGAGGCAGCTGCCTTCAGCAAACTTCACAAAATCCGTTGTGATCTTGATGGGGCGCAGCTCGTCGTACGCCCGTCCATCCTGTCTTACCATCTTCAATATCCTTCTTTATTATAAATTCCGCAAAACGGAGCCAAGAACGCTCCGCCCCCGGTCATAGTCCTGCTTGCGGACATACACCGCATATGTGTATCCGCTTCCCGGCGGGAGCCCGAAACTGCCGGTACGGGCCCGCTCCACGCCCCGGACCGCTCCACGGATCTTCACCGTAGAGGAGATCCCGGCGGCAGACAATGCCTCCCGCACGGCGCTGAGCTTTTCAAGGGTAGGGATCGTGATCAGCTCCCGGGTCTGAAACAGCAGCATAGGTCCTCCCTTCCGCAAAGCGGTCAGATGACCGCTTCCACATACTCCTTGGCGTCAAAGGGCTTCAGATCATCCAGTCCCTCGCCCATGCCCACCAGCTTGACGGGGATCCCCAGTTCCTTGGCGATGGCCACCACGATGCCGCCCTTGGCGGTGCCGTCCAGCTTGGTGAGGATGATGCCGGTGAGGCCGGCAGCCTCCTGGAACTGCTTGGCCTGGATCAGGCCATTCTGACCGGTGGTGGCGTCCAGCACCAGCAGCGTCTCCCGGGCGGCGCCGGGGCACTCCCGGTCGATGATCCGGGAGAGCTTGGTCAGCTCCGCCATCAGGTTCGCCTTGTTGTGGAGCCGCCCGGCGGTGTCGCACAGCACCACATCCACGTTCCGGGCCTTGGCCGCCTGGAGGGCGTCAAAGAGCACGGCGCCGGGGTCCGCCCCTTCGTGCTGACGGACCAGCTCGCATCCGGCCCGTTCCGCCCAGATCTCCAGCTGGTCGGCGGCGGCGGCCCGGAAGGTATCCGCTGCGCACAGCAACACCCGCTTGCCCTCGTTCTTGAGCTGATGGGCCAGTTTTCCGATAGAAGTCGTCTTACCCACGCCGTTGACGCCGATGAAGAGCACCACACTGGGCGTGGTGGAGAGGTCCAAGGACGTGTCGCCTACGGAGATCATCTCCGCCAGGATCTCCCGGAGGGCAGACTTCACCTCCTCCTGGTCCCGGAGCTTTTCCTTCCGGACCCGCTGGCGCAGCTGCTCCACTGCCTCCAGCGCAGTGTTCATGCCCAGATCCGCCAGGATCAGCGTCTCCTCCAGCTCCTCGAAAAAGGCCTCGTCCGCCTCGGTGAAGCCGGAGAACAGATTGGTGGTGATTTTTTTCAGTTTGTCAAAAAAGCCCATAGCACTCGTCCTTTTGCTTTATTTTGTCTCATTCCAGGGGAGTTTTGCCCCGCAGCTGCTGCAGTATTTTCCCGGGTATTTCCCTACCCAGGCCCCGCAGTGGGGACATTTGATCCAGGTGACGTCCAGAATCAGCCCCGCTGCCAGCAGCAATCCTCCCAGCCACTCCACGAAAAATACCAGGATCGCCCCGGCCGCCAGTACTGCTATGCAAACCCAGGTCTTCTGCTTCAGCGTCATGACAAATCCCCCTTTTAACGGATCTTCAGTTCCTTTGCCATGTCATTGAGGTTGATGGTCAGGATCTTGCTCACGCCCCGCTCCTGCATGGTGACGCCATAGAGGACGTCCGCCTCCTCCATGGTGCCCCGCCGGTGGGTGATGACGATGAACTGGGTGTTTCCCGCCAGCTGGCGCATGTACCGGGCGTACCGGGTGACGTTGATGTCATCCAGGGCGGCCTCGATCTCATCCATGACGCAAAACGGCGTGGGATGTACTTTCAGGATGGAGAAGTACAGTGCAATGGCCACAAAAGCCTTCTCGCCGCCGGAGAGCAGGGAGATGGTCTTGAGGGTCTTTCCCGGAGGCTGGGCCTTGATCTCGATGCCGCAGCCCAGGATGTCACTTTCATCCTCCAGCTCCAGCGTGGCCTGGCCGCCGCCGAAGAGCTCCGTAAAGGTGGTCTGGAAGCTCTCCGAAAGGAGTTTGAACTGTTGGGCGAAGATCGCGGTCATCTGGTCCGTGATGTCCTTGATGATGCCTGCCAGTTCCTCCTTGGCCTTCTCCACATCGTCCCGCTGGCCAGTGAGGTACGTATAGCGCCCGTTCACCCGGTCAAATTCTTCAATGGCGCCGATGTTGATGCTGCCCAAAGCGTTGATGTCCCGCTTAAGCTCCCCGATGCGGCGAGTCGCCTTGGAGACGCTCTCCAGCTCGATCCGCTGGGCCTGGGCATCCGAGTGGCTGAGTTCATAGTGTTCCCACAGCCGATCCAGGATCTGCTTTTCCTCCATAGCGCTGGTGGCGATCTTCTGCTCCAGCCGGGAAACCGACCGCTCCAGATTCAAAAGTTCCTCATTGCGCTCCTGACTGCGCTTATTCTGCGCAGTGCGCTCCGCCTCCAGTGCCAGCTTTTCCTCGCTCAGGACCTCCAGACGCTGCTGCAGCGCCTGCCGCTTGGTGTGCAGAGTCTCCAGAACGGCTTTCCGCTCCTGGATCTCAGCGGCGGCCTGATCGATATTGGCCTGATAGCTCTCCAGTGTTTTTTCCTTCTGTACCCGGTCCCCGGACAACTCCGCACACAGCCTGCGCAGGTCCGCTCCCCGGGCGGCTGTTGCCTCCCGCTCAGCGGCAAGGGCTGCCAGTTCGGACTTACGGGCGCTGATCTCCTCCGTCAGTTCTCCAGACTTTGCCAGAAGTTCCGACTGTCCAAAGAGCAGCTCCTCCGCCTGGGACCGGAGCGCGGCAGCCTTCTCCTCCTGCTCCTTCAGCGCGGCCTCGGTCTCCACAGTGCGGGCAGCATTGTCCCGCAGGCGCGCGTCCAGACTTTCCAGCTCGCCTTCCAGGTTCTCCTGATTGTCCCGCAGAGACTGGAGCAGCAGCGTAAGATGATTCTTCACGCCCTCCAGACGCACCACCGCATCCTCGGCCTGACGGCGCTGGGCTTCCGCTGTCTCCAGTTCATACTGGGACACGGCAAGTTCCCGGTTTGCGGACTCCTCTGCCGCCTTGGCCGCTTCCAGTTCCCGGCTCATCGTCTCCGCTCGACTCCGGAGCTGCTCCAGCTCCGCCGCCCGGCTGAGCACACCGGCTCCACGGTTGGTGGAGCCGCCGGTCATGGAACCACCCCGGTTGATGACCTGTCCGTCCAGCGTTACGATGCGGAAGGCATTGCGGTACCGCCGGGCCAGGGCGATGCCGCAGTCCAGGTCCTCCACCACCACGGTGCGGCCAAGCAGGTTATAAAAGATATTTTGATACTTGGGATCAAAGTGTACCAGGCGAGAGGCAAGGCCCACAAAGCCCTCCGCCTGTTCCACGTCCCGCTCCCGCAGCTCCTCGCCCCGGATGGCGGTCAGCGGCAGGAAGGTAGCCCGGCCGCCTGAACGCTGCTTCAAAAAGCCGATCGCGGCCTTGGCATCTTCTTCCCGGTCCACTACGATGTTCTGAAGGCCGCCTCCCAGGGCGATCTCAATGGCCAGGGAGTATTTCTGCTCGGTCCGCACCAGCTCAGCCACCGGGCCGTGGATGCCCCGCAGGCTGCCTTTGGCTTGGCAGACCATCTTCACCGCCTTGGAAAAGCCCTCATATTCCCGCTCCATTTCCGTCAGCAGACGGATGCGGTTTTCCAGTGCTCCGGCATCCATGGTGAGCTTCATCCGCCGCTCTGACGCAGCGGCGGCTTTCTTCTTCCGCTCCTCCAGCCGCAGGCTGTGGCCGGCGATGATGTTCCCCACCGACTCCGCCTCGTCCCGGACATCCTCCAGGGCGCGCCGGTTCTCCTTGGCCTCCCGCTCTGCCTGGGAAAGCTGCTCCCCGGCGCCGGAGCGGTCCGCCTCCAGGCGGGTCCTGCGCTCCTGGATCTGTCCGTTTTCCGCAGCGATGGCGGCAAGCTCCGCTCGGTAATCCGCGGCGGCAGCCACGGCCATGGCCTCCTGTCCCCGCAGGGCCTCCGCCCGGGACTGGGCGCCGCCGGCCTGGTCTGCGGCAGCCTGGGCCTGAGCCAGCAGCTCATCCAGCGCCTGCTCCAGTTCCGCCGAGCGGCGGTCGATCTCCGCTACCCGGGCTTCCTGCTCCGCCGCCTGGCGCTCCAGGCTGCCGGTACGGCTGTCGCTCTCCGTCAGCTCTGTCCGGGCCCGTTCAATGTTCTCCCGGTTGTGGGCGATGGTGCCCTCCAGCACCGCCACGGCGCTCTCCTGCTCCTGGGCACGGCTGTCCAGTCCGGACGACTCCGCCCGGACCTGTTCAGCCTCCATATCCTTTTCCTGCATCCGGCGGCCGTATTGCTCTCCCTCTGCATAAAGGGCGTCCAGCTGGGACCGGGCCTCGTCCCGGGCGGCCTCGGCAGCCCGGAAATCCGACTCCAGTTTGCGGGCTCCGGCTTTGAGTTCATCCAGATTCTCCAGCCAGACGGAGATCTCCAGAAGACGCATCTCATCCCGCAGCAGCAGATACTTCTTCGCCCGTTCCGCCTGATCCCGCAGAGGTTCCACCTGGAGCTCCAGTTCGCTGATCTTGTCGTTGATGCGGATCAGATTCTCCTCCGTCCGCTCCAGCTTCCGCTCCGCGTCCTCCTTGCGGTGGCGGAATTTGGAGATACCGGCGGCCTCTTCAAAAATCTCCCGGCGCTCGCCGCTTTTGGCGGAGAGGATCTCATCGATCTTGCCCTGGCCAATGATGGAGTAGCCCTCCTTGCCCATGCCGGTGTCCAGGAACAGTTCCGTCACATCCTTGAGACGGACAGACTGGCGATTGATGTAGTACTCGCTTTCCCCACTGCGGTAATACCGGCGGGTCACCGCCACCTCAGATTCCTCCATGGTGGGAAAGATATGTCCCGTATTGTCCAGAACCAGCGTCACCTGGGCAAACCCCACCGGGGCCCGCTTCTCCGTGCCGCCAAAGATGACGTCCTCCATCTTGGCGCCCCGCAATCCCTTGGCGCTCTGCTCGCCCATGACCCAGCGGATGGCGTCTGAAATATTGGATTTTCCGGAGCCGTTTGGACCCACAATGGCGGTAATATCCTCTCCGAAATTCAAAACTGTCTTGTCCGGAAAGGATTTGAACCCCTGGATCTCCAGTGCTTTTAAATACACGTTTTCACCTCTGCGGGCCGGATGGCCCCCTGACATACGACTGCTTTCAAGTAAAAAGCTCTGATATTATAAGATATATCGAAATGCCTAAAAAATCAATAGTTTTCAATGGCTCCACGGCTTTTTCATCCTCTTTTGTCCGGGATCGGCACCTCTTTTTGTCTTCCCTGCCGGTTTCTCCGTCATCAGGCCCGCTCTCCTTCCGTACCCGCATCCCGCAGGCGGACCGGAACTCCAGAAACTTTTCCTTGACTTTTCTTCCGGGAACCCATACAATGATTGCGTTCTGAATGGTTGAATTGATCGCCGCAGGTCTGTGAGTCAATTTTCATTTTGACTCGCTTTCCCGCGGCGTTTCTTTTTAGATTCGGAAAACATCTTTTTTGGAGGTACCATCCATGTATACCGGCACTGTGAAATGGTTTAACGAGACCAAGGGCTTCGGCTTCATCTCCAACGATGACGGCAGCGGCGACGTGTTCGTCCACTTCTCCGCCATCCAGGGCACCGGCTTCCGCACCCTGGCAGAGGGCCAGAAGGTCACCTTCGGCACCGAGCCCGATCCCAAGGATCCCAACAAGCTGCGGGCCACCAACGTCTGCGCGGTCTGATCCGCCCGAAAACGCATCCGCTCTCTATCGGGAGCGGGTGCGTTTTTTACCTCCCGCCTTGTTTTTCCCCTGACAACGGGGTATACTGGCCCTGCGGAGCATCAGCCCAAGACCGGTTTCCCGGCGCCGGACGCGAGTCGCGTCCGGAAGGCACAATCCCACCGTATTCGCTGCGCTCAGGCGAGGCCCTTGGCCGTATTTCGGCACACCGCCGGTGTGCTATGGGATACGGCCGCGGGGCTCCCATGCACATTTGTCTTGCTCCGCACCGGAAAGGAGGCAGTTCCCCATGATCGTCTACCGGGAAGCGAAGACCCTGGCCCGGGATCTGGGTTTTTCCATCCAGACCCTGTACGCCGTCAGCAACAGCCTGCCCCGGCACTATCATTCGGCGGAGCTGCCCAAGCGGGACGGCACGGTGCGTCATCTCTCCGTGCCGGACCCGCTTCTCAAAACCATCCAGCGCCGCATCGCGGATCGCCTTCTGCCCCTTTTGCCCGTCTCCCCCTATGCCACCGCCTACCGCTGCGGCGCAGGCCCGCTGCGCAACGCCGCTCCCCACGCGGGAAAACCTCTGATTTTGAAGCTGGACATTCGGGATTTTTTCGGCAGCGTACTTTATTCTGCTGTGAAGGAATCTGCCTTTCCGGCCTCGATCTACGCAGAGCCTTTGCGGGTCCTTCTCACGATGCTGTGCTATTACGACGAGGGACTGCCCCAGGGGGCGCCCAGTTCCCCTGCCATTTCCAATCTGATCCTGCGGGACTTCGACCGGACGGTTGGCAGCTGGTGCGCCCAGCGGGACATCGCCTACACCCGCTACTGTGACGATCTCACCTTCTCCGGCAGCTTTGACGCCGGGGAACTTCAAGGCTTTGTGCAGGCAGAACTGCGCAGGCAGGGGTTCTTTCTCAATCCCCGCAAGACCCGCCTGCTCCCGGCAGGCGGCCGCCAAATCGTCACGGGACTCACGGTGAACCAGCATCCGGCGGTGCCGCCCCGGCTGCGCCGGGAATTACGGCAGGAGCTCCACTACTGCCGGCGCTACGGCGCGGCAGAACATCTGGCCCGGACCGGACGAGACCTTCCGCCCCGGGCATATCTCCAGAGCCTTCTGGGACGGGTGAGTTATGTGCTCCAGATCGAGCCTGGGCGTACGGAGGCCCTTCAGTGGCGGGCCTGGCTTCTGGAGACTCTGACCCACACGACCTAAACAAATCCAAAAAAGAACCGCGCCGTGAAGCTCACGGTGCGGTTCTTTTTGTTGTATTACTCAGCCAGAGCAGCCTTCAGGGCATCCACCCGGTCGGTCTTCTCCCAGGCCACGCCCAGGTCTTCCCGGCCCATGTGGCCGTAAGCGGCCAGCTTGCGGTAGATGGGCCGGCGCAGGTCCAGATCCCGGATGATGGCGGTGGGACGCAGGTCAAACACCTTGCGGACCGCGGCTTCCAGCTTGTCGTCGCCCACGGTGCCGGTGCCGAAGGTATCCACCAGGATGCTCACCGGCTGGGCCACGCCGATGGCGTAGGCCAGCTCCACCTGGCAGCGGCGGGCAAGGCCGGCGGCCACGATGTTCTTGGCCACCCAGCGGGCAGCGTAGGCAGCGGAACGGTCCACCTTGGTGGGGTCCTTGCCGGAGAAGCAGCCGCCGCCGTGGGGAGCGCTGCCGCCGTAGGTGTCCACGATGATCTTGCGGCCGGTGAGGCCGGTGTCGGCGGCGGGGCCGCCCAGGACAAAGCGTCCGGTGGGGTTAATATAGTACTTGGTCTTTTCGTCCAGCATCTCGGCGGGGATGACGGCCTTGGCTACCTTCTCCACCATATCGGCCCGGATGGTCTCCAGGCTCACGTCCGGGTCATGCTGGGTGGAAATGACCACGGTATCCACCCGAACGGGACGGTTGTTCTCATCGTACTCTACCGTCACCTGGCTCTTGCCGTCGGGCCGCAGATAGGAGAGCTCCCCGCTCTTGCGGACCTCGGTGAGCCGCTTGGCCAGCTTCTGGGCCAGAGACAGCGGCAGGGGCATCAGCTCCGGCGTCTCGTCACAGGCATAGCCGAACATCATGCCCTGGTCGCCGGCGCCGTGGCCCAGTTCGCTGTCGGTTCCTTCCTTGTCCTCCAGGGACTTATCCACGCCCAGAGCGATGTCGGCGGACTGCTCATCAATGGAGGTGATGACGCCGCAGGTGTCGCAGTCAAAGCCGTATTTGCCCCGGTCATAGCCAATGTCCCGAACCACTTCCCGGGCGATCTTGGCGATGTCCACGTAGCAGTTGGTGGTGATCTCGCCCATGACGTGGATCAGTCCGGTGCAGACCGTGGTCTCGCAGGCCACCCGGCCATCGGGATCCTGCTCCAGGATCGCGTCCAGGACGGCGTCGGAGATCTGGTCGCAGATTTTGTCGGGATGTCCCTCGGTCACAGACTCCGAGGTGAACAGATAATGTCTTGCCATGTTGTTTTGCTCCTTTTGTGTGTTTCCCTTTCAAGAGCCGAAAAAAACGCGCGCTTCGACAATGACGAAACGCGCACGTGCTGCCTTCTCGCTCCTCATCTGTCGGTATCCGCCGGATTTGGCACCTTACAACGCAGGTTGCCGTGGTTTCATCGGGCCGTTCCCTCCGCCACTCTTGATAAGGGATGAAATTGTAGTTATTATACTATACGGCTTTGCCGGGAATGTCAATACGATGCCGTGAGATTTTGCAAAATGCTGTTTTTTCCATCGTTCAAAAATTATACATGACTTTTTTCTCCAGTATGGGTATAATATTCATGTTTTGAATTCTGAGGCTCTGGAGGGTATGATCTTGAGAAAGCTAAACGCCGCTGTGGATCGGTTCGCCTATTCCCATCCCAACTTCGGCATCCCCAATCTGATGAAGTTCATCGTCATCGGCAACGTCATCGTTTATCTGCTGGCGGTTTTCGCCGGGTACCAGGCCATCAGCTTTCTGGGCTTCAGCTGGGAGGCTGTCAAGCACTTTGAGGTCTGGCGGCTGGTGACTTTCCTCTTCATGCCCGGGTACTACTCTACCGAAGATATTCTCTGGCTGGCGATCTTTTTGTACCTCTACTACATGATCGGAAATACCCTGGAACGGGAGTGGGGCACCGCCAAGTTCACCCTTTACTATCTCTGCGGCGTAATTTTGACGCTTCTCACCGGCATCATCACGGGCCTTGTCTCCGGGCAGGACGTCTGGATCGCCGGCGCCGACTATGTGAACCTCTCCATGTTCTTCGCTTTTGCCATGCTCTATCCGGACACCCAGCTCCTCGTCATGTTCATCATCCCGGTGAAGGTCAAATGGCTGGCCCTGCTGGACGGCGTGGTCTTTGCCGTCGTTGTGATCCAGAACCTGATCCAGCTGAATTTCCTGGGTGCGCTGCTGCCGGTGGTGGCTCTTTTGAATTTCTTCGTGTTCTTCTGGACCAACATTTCCGACGAGATCTCCTACCGCCGGGGACGAGCCCGGCACCAGACCTCCCATCAGACCATCCACTTCAAATCCGCCGTCCGCAAGCAGCTGAAAAAGGAAGCGGAACAGGGTTACCGCCACAAATGCGAGGTCTGCGGCCGCACCGACGCCGACTACCCCGACCTGGAGTTCCGGTACTGCTCCCGCTGTGCCGGCTATCACTGCTTCTGCCAGGACCACATCTTCAACCACGAGCACTTCCGCGAATGAACAAATCCCGTCCGCCCCGATGCCCGGGGCGGACTTTTTTTGTACAGGCAAGCCGCCCTGGCCGCAGATGGGCCGGATCTCCTCCGCAGGTCCTGTTTCTGTTTTTCAATTGCTGACAAGCAAAGTTGCTTCACAGAACTTCCTGGATGACCTCCGGCAGGGACAAACTGTACACGTAGCTCCCGCCTACCAGCTTTCCGTATTGAAAGCGGCGGCTGGCAGATTCAAAAAGAATATAGAGTTTTCCATCCCGAAAGGTGATCTCCTCCGCGTGCGGCGGCATATGGAGGATACCGGTGCAGTTGTCGCTGTCCAGGTAGTACAGCGGCACCGGCGCCTCATCGATCCACACGATCCCCTGCCGGTCCGCCAGTACGCCGCCGAAATCGTAAAGATACATCTGTGACGCCCCGAAGGCACTGGACGCGGAGAGGATCACCCTGCCGTCCGCGGAAAAGCTCATACCCTGGATCCGCTCCGGGATGGAGTAGGCGGCCTCCGGCCGTTCCGACACGCCCAAGGGTGCCTCACTGTCCACCGGAAATGCCGTGACCAGGGCGGTGTTCCGGTCTCCTGCGGGAGTGGTGAGATGGTGGCTGTCGGCGGTGCGGTACCGCTGGCCGTAGGCATATTCCCCCACCAGAAGAGACTGCCCCCACATGCAGCAAAAGGAAGCCCGGTTTCCCGTGCGGAAACTCCCCACCACGGAGATCGCCGTCTGCCGCGGGTCCAGGACATCTTCCATGGCGAACACATAGCACTGGCCGTTCCCGCCGGCCAAGTAGACAAAGGAGCCGCTCACCGCCACACCGCCGGCATGACTGATCAGGGTATGTCCGCTTTTCGTCCGCAGACGGATCAGCCGGGCGCTGCCGTCTGCCTCCACCAGATACAGCCGGGCAGCCCCGCTGCCGGCGAGGTAACCGCTGAGTACAAAGCCCCCCTGCAGACGGTCCATGCCCTGGGGCACAAACTCTCCGGAAAGTCCCGGTACCCAGAATGCCTTTTCCGCTGAACCGTAAAAATCCCGGAAGTAAAGCAAAAATGCCACCTGAAACAACACCACCAACGCCAGCAAAACCCCAAGGCTCCGCCAGAGCAGGCTCCCCATCCGCTGCCGCATTCCGCACCCCCCTTTCCGGCTTCCGCCGCGGCTTCATGCCCTTTGCAGACATTATATCACATTCTGCCCCTTTCCTCCGTTTTTTTGCTTTACCGACAAAAAATATTATCCGCCGGAGTTTTTTTTCGCCGCCTCTTTTTTCTCTTCGCCCGGTGCGGTATACTGAAGGTATCACCGTTGCCCCTGCGGGCGGAATGGAGGAGCCATGGAAAAGCAGACAGACCGGGCCTTATCCCTGTGGATGGAAGACGCCTTCCGTGACAAGATGTTTTTGCGGAAGCTGGGCATAAACCGCACCGACCTGAGCCAGCTTTTCGATCAGGTGAACTGGCGCAGCCAGCTTTCCTCCTTGGTACCGATCCGCCGGCGTATCTCCTGTGCCGAGGCACTGAACGCATTTCGTCCGCTGCTGGATGCCCTGGCGCCGGAGCCTGAGGAAGGCTGGCTGCGCTATGCCTATCAGGTGGCCTCCTCTCTGCTCTACCCCGCAGCGGACACCCAGCATACCTCTGCCCAGTGGGACGGCGCTCTTTGCTTTTTGCAGTTCCTGCAGGTGCTTTTTGCCGCCGAACGGCGGACGCTGCCTTTTGATCCATGGCTGGACTTTGCCTTTTGTACCGACGCAGAGCTGGCGCAAAGCGGTGTGGCGGCGGAGTACCGGCAGTTCATCAAGCGCTTCCGCAGTGAATACATTTATGAGCTGCTGCGGCTGGGACGGGAGGTGACCCCCTTCCATACACTGGAACACATCGCCGGGGTCCACCACGTCGCTATGACCGTCTCCCGGGCCTTCCGGGCCGGGGGAGGGCTCATTGATCTGGGCCTCATCTCCGGTGCCGCCGCCGGACATGACCTGGGCAAATTCGGCTGCAAGCCCGGGGAACGGGTCCCGTACCTCCACTATTATTACACCGACCAGTGGTTTACCCAGCGGGGACTCACCGCTCTGGGCCGCATTGCCGCCAACCACTCTGTCTGGGATCTGGAGATCGAGAATCTCTCCTCTGAGTCACTGGTTCTGGTCTACGCCGACTTCCGGGTCAAGCAGTCCCGGGATGAGAGCGGGCAGGAGATCGCCCATCTTTACTCCCTCCGGGAAGCCTTTGATGTCATTTTGAGCAAGCTGGACAACGTCAATTCCGCCAAGCGGCGGCGTTACCGCTATGTTTACGAAAAACTCCAGGACTTTGAGGAGTACATGGTCTCTTTCGGTGTGGACACCACCCTCTCCTCCGCCGGAGGACCGCCCCACCCCCAGCAGGACGTTGCACTGATGACCCCCGACCAGGTAGTCTCTGCCATCCGCCGCACGGCGGTAGATCACAACATCCGCCTGATGCACCGCCTGGGCCGGGAGCAGCTTTTCGCCAACATTCTGGAGGCCGCCCGCAGTGAAAAGCAGGGGGAACGGCTGCGGGCTTATGTATCTATTTTTGAGGAATATTTCACCTACTGGAGCCCTGCCCAGAAGGAGCAGACCCTGGATTTTCTCTATGAGCTTTTGATGCTCCCCGACGGCGACATCCGCCGCCAGTCTGCCGCGCTGATCGGCCGCATCCTGGCAGGCTTTTACTCCGGCTATCAAAAGGAGCTGCCCGCCGGCATTTCCCCGGGCCCAGAGGCGGACCGCCCCTTCCTTCTGTGGGCGGAGTATCTGCAAAAGCTGATCCATCCCGACCGGCGGCTGACGCCCCGGCAGACCAGTATGATCCGCTACCAGGCCAAGACGGTGGCGGACGCACTGCTGGAGGAGTGCTCCGACGCCGACGCTCCCCGCTTTGCCGCGGAGCTCTTCCGGCACTACCATGACCCCGCCTCCGTGGAACCGGACGCGGCGTTTGCCCTGCTGGACACGGTGCTGAACCTGCCCATGAACCGGGTCAGCCCGGCGGACCAGACGCTGCTGGTGGAGTTTGCCACCTGGTGGCTGGAGCACGGTGAGGCCTCCCAGAAGGCAGCGGCGCTGCGGCTGTTCCGCTACCTGCTGACGGTGCTCTCCCCTGACGCGCCGCAGCGGCAGACCATGGCCGAAGCGGTTGAAAGCGCCGACTGTGTCATCAGCACGCCTCTTTTGTTCCTTCAAGCCCAGGTGGGAGCGCATCTGGGCTTGGATGTCTCCGCCCACCGGGCACTGCTGGACCACCCGGATGCCATCTCCACCGTATTTCTGGACAATCTGAAAACCGCCACGCCCTGGGTCTTGAAGGCCGTGGGTGTGGAATACCTGCTGGATCAGGTGGAACAGGGCAACCGGGCCAACGTCCTCCACATCGCCACCCATTTTTCCAACCTCATCAAAGTCAGTGAAAACGTGGTGGTCCGGCGGATGGCCGGCGCCTCACTGCTCTCCATCGCCCCGGTGCTGACCCCGGACCGGCGCAATGAGATCGCGGTGGAGCTGAGCAAGGCCCTGGAGACCGGCCAGGCGGAGATCTCCAAGTACATCCCGGAATACCTGGGTCGGTTTGCCCTGTGGCTGACCCCCCGGGAACTGGACGAGGTGCTGGACCAAATGCACTTCCTGCTCTCCTCCGCCAACAGCAACGTGGTGGCTGCGGCGCTTTCCACCGTGGGGTCCATGCTGGAATACTACGCTGTCTACGGCGGCCGTTTCGATGAAGATGAAGCCACCCTTTCCGCCCGGCGCAAGCGGATGGCGGGACTGCTGCTCAAGGGCCTTGCCTCCTATCGGGACTCCGTGCGGCAGGAGGCCCTCCGCATCCTGGGCGAAGGGCTGTTCGCCTCCAGCGCCCTGGACTACGAGGACAAGGCAGAGCTTTTCACCCTGCTGGCAAAGAAGGTGCTTTTCCTCATCAACGAACAGCCTGAAAAGGAGCTGACCTTCTTCTACACCGCCGCCTCGCTGAGCCACGTCTACCGCTTCATCATCACCCATCATATCGAAAGCGGCCCCTTCCGCTTTTCCGCACCGGACCGGGTGGCATTTTTCCCCGGGACCTTCGACCCCTTCTCCCTGAGCCACAAGGGCATCGTCCAGGAGATCCGGGATCTGGGGTTTGAGGTGTACCTGGCTGTGGACGAGTTCTCCTGGTCCAAAAAGGCCCAGCCCTCCCTGGTGCGGCGGCAGATCGTCTCCATGTCCGTGGCGGACGAGTTCGACGTGTACCTCTTCCCCCACGACATCCCCGTCAACCTGGCAACGCCCTCGGACCTGGACCGGCTGCGGGAGGTCTTTGCCGGACGGGAGCTGTATCTCACGGTGGGATCCGACGTGGTAGCCAACGCATCCTCCTACAAGGTTCCGCCCCGGGATGGGTCCGTCCACTCCCTCAACCATATCGTCTTTCGCCGCTCCAGCGATGCCTCCGGTCAGGAGCTGGACGCCGACCTCTCCTGTATTCAGGGCAAGGTCTTGCAGCTGCGGCTGCCCACCCATCTGGAGGACATCTCCTCCACCCGCATCCGGGAAAACATCGACTACGGGCGGGACATCTCCAATCTCATCGACCCGGTGGTGCAGGACTTCATCTACCGCAACAGCCTGTATCTGCGGGAGCCCCAGTACAAGCAGATCATCCGGGCCAGCTTCCTGGAATTTTCCTATCTGGAGCATCCGGACGCAGCACAGCGGGCCGCTCTGGCAGACGCCGTTCCCGACAGCCGGGGCCGCCCGGCGGACATCGACCCCCGGGACAGCATGTGTGTCCTTCGGGAAAACGGCCCCCGCTCCCGGGTCCTGGGCTTTGTGACCATGCGCACCATCCATTCCGGCGGCCTCTTTGAGGCCTTCGGCAGCGAGCAGTTGGCAAATTGCGTCCGCAACCGGACCTCCGGCCACATTCAGCTGCTGACCGGACTCTACATGGTCCGCTCTCCCGGCGGCAGCTATGATGTGGGACAGCTTCTTCTGACGGAGGCGCTCTCCCGGGCCATGCAGAGCGACTGCATGTATGCGGTCTGGTATTCCTCCGCTCCCACCACGTCCATGCAGACGCTGGATCTTCTGCAGCGCCAGGGATTTGTGCGGGCAGAATCAGAGGCGGCCCATCCTCTTCTGGTGGTGGATATGCGCTCTCCCGCCGTGCTGCTGCAAAATATCCCTACCACCCTCAAGGAGCCCTTCTCCTCCGATCCCCAGGTCCTTGACGCGGTCCGGGAGGCCCACCAGCAGCTCCAGCGGGCATTGTGCGGCATGTATCCCGGCACACTGGTGCTCTCGCTGAACGCAGAGGTCATCTACCATCGTCTCATGCGCAAGATCACAGAGCTCAACGGCGTCCCCGCCGAGCCCACCAAGCCCCGGGTCCTGGGGCCCAAGATGTGCGTTCCCTTCGGAAAGATCCTCCGGGGCAACGCCATCCCCAACACCGTCACCAAGACCCTGCACACCGACAAAGTATTTGCCCCGGACCTGCGGTCCTTCTCCATCCGGGCTTATCCCGGCTACTCGCCTCTGGAGAGCCAGATCCGCACCATCCAGTCCTTCCGCCGGCCCGTTATTCTGGTAGATGACCTGCTCCACTCCGGCAACCGCATCAACGCCCTGGACCCTCTCTTCCGCAAGGAAGGTCTGGAGATCGACCAGGTGCTGGTGGGCCTGCTCTCCGGCCGGGGCCGGGACCTGATGTCCGCCAAGGGCCGCTCAGTGGACAGCGTGTACTTCATCCCCAACATGCGGGCCTGGTTCGTGGAGTCCACCATGTATCCCTTCATCGGCGGCGATACCGTGGGCGGGGCCGAGCCCTCCGTCCCGGGTCTGACCCCGTCGGTGAACCTGATCCTTCCCTACGCCTTCCCCCGCTTCTACAAGGAGTGCGGACGGGCAGCGGTGTTCGCCTTCTCCCGCATCTGCATTGAAAACTCCCGGAACATCCTCCTGGCGCTGGAGCGGGCGTACCGGGAGCGGTATGCCCGGAACCTGACGCTCTCCCGCCTCAGTGAGGCGGTGATCCTGCCCCTGTCCCCGGACAAGGGCGCCTGCCTCAGCTATGATCCCAATCTCCCCGCCTCCGCCTGTCTGGAAAACGACCTGAAGATGCTGCTGCGGATGCGGGATGTGCTGGAATAACCGCCTGAAAGGACTTCTTTGCCATGTACTGTTATGACATTAGCGGACACCTTGCCGCCTCGCTGCTTCCCGGCCTTCCCCTGGAGCCTGCGCAGCTGCCCGCCTGCGGGTTCCCGCCGCTGTTTCTTACGGACCGGGATCCCCACATTGACCGCGCCGCCTGGCGGGCAACAGACCCCCGGCAGCTGACTGCTCCCCGGGAGGGGACGGCCTGGCTGGACGCGGACCGTCTGCCCCCCGTCTCTTCCGACTTGACCCCGGCGGCGCTGGAGGCCATCCGGGCCGGCGAGGTCACCGCCGTAAACATCCGCCACCCCCGCTGGCGGGACGCGCTGGACTTTCTTCGCCCCCGCGCCGGGAAAAAGCGGGTGCACCTGCTGGCGGTGGGCGATGTGGGCGGTACGCTGCTCACCGCTCTGAAGCTTATCGGCGGAGACGTGATCTCCTCCATCGGCATCTGCGATCTGAACCAAAACACCGTCGCCCGCTGGACGGCGGAGATGGGCCAGATCTCCTGGCCCTGGGACTACGGCGCGCTGCCGGAGGTAGAGCCGGTGGAACCCGCCCGTCTTTTTGACTGTGACGTGTTCCTCTTTGCCGCCACCAAATCCATCCCCGCCGTGGGCAGCGATGTCCGGGACGTACGAATGGCCCAGTTCGCCGCCAACCGTCCGCTGGTGGAGTCCTTCGCCCGCCAGGCCCGGGAGGCAAACTTCCGGGGGCTTTTCGCCGTGATGAGCGACCCGGTGGACCCCCTGTGCAAGGCGGCCTTTCTCGCCTCCAACCAGGACACATCCGGCCAGTGGGACGGCCAAGGCCTACTGGCCGAACAGATCCAGGGATTCGGCCTGGGCGTTATGAATGCTCGGGCAGCCTGGTTTGCAAAGCAGGATCCCCGGTTCGCCGACTTTTTGACCGAGGGCCGCAGCTTCGGCCCCCATGGCCGGGGATTGGTCATCGCCAACTCCGTGGTTCACTACGATGACACCCTTTCCCGGGAATTGACGGAGCTGGTGGAGACCGCCAACCTCCGCATCCGGGACCTGGGCTTCAAGCCCTACGTGGCCCCGGCGGTATCCTCCGGTGCCATGCAGCTGCTGCTGACGCTCCGGGGCGACTGGCACTGCGGGTCCGTGTGCCTGGGAGACGTGTGGTTCGGCGTCCGCAACCGCTACACCCCCCACGGCCTGGAGACCGAGTCTCTCTCCCTGCCGGACGCGCTGTTTGCCCGGTTGGCAGAGACGGAGACGCTCCTGCGGGAGATCTTATGACAGGCCAGATGCGGCAGTCAAAAGATCCCCCGGATACTTTCAGGAAAGGAACTGAGGCGCATGGCTGAGACATTGGCACTGGTCTGCCCCGCCGAACCGTCGGAGCGCTTGAACCGTGCGTTGAACGCCGCCCTGCGGGATTGCCCCCACGAGCGGATCTCCTGGCTGACAGACCCTCTTTGTAACCGGCGGCTGCTCTTTGCTCTGCCCATTTCCGCCGGCGGGCCAGGTCACGGCTTTTATGATCTGCTGGCCTTTCTCCGGACTCACCCCGGGTGCCTTTCCGGCAGTGTAGGCGGTGTGATCGCCGACGGGACCGGTGACCTCTACACCAAGTCCGCAGCCCGGGAACTGGTGCTGGCAGCCTCGCTGGCGGGATGCGCCTTTCCGGGCCGCCCCCTGGTGGAGGCCACCGGCAGTCTCCGGAATTTCACCGTCCAGGCCAAAAACGCCAACTGTTCCCTGCCGGAGGCATACCGCCTGGCGGCGGCGGACCTGGCACAGCGTGTGCGCTTCTTTTCCCCGCCCCGGCAGCAGCGGCCGAAGCTCCTGGTGCTCCACGCCTCCAGCCGCGCCACCTCCAACACGCTGGCGCTGTGGAGCCATGTGCGGGCACATCTGGAATCCTGGTGCGCCGTCACGGAGATCGGTCTGCGCAACGGCACCCTGGAGGACTGCGCCGGGTGTCCCTACACCACCTGCCTCCACTTCGGCGAACGGGGCAGCTGCTTTTACGGGGGCGTCATGGTCCAGGAGGTGTACCCCGCCATCCGGGACGCTGACGCCGTGGTGCTGCTGTGCCCCAACTACAACGACGCCCTCTCCGCCAACCTCACCGCAGCCGTCAACCGCCTGACGGCGCTCTACCGCACCACCTCCTTTGCGGAAAAGGCGGTGTTCGCCATCGTGGTCTCCGGCTACTCCGGCGGGGACATCGTAGCGAGTCAGGTGGTCTCCGCGCTGAACATGAATAAGGGCTTCTGGCTGCCTGGGGGCTTCTGCCTGCTGGAGACCGCCAACGACAAAGGGGAGGCGGAACGGCTGCCGGGCATCGAGGAACGGCTGGAGCGGTTCGCAGAAACGATCCGGCGACAACTGACCATATGAAAAGGACGCACGGCGTTGCCGTGCGTCCTTTTCTCTTCCCGAATGGGTTTCCCTTCTGCGGGCTTTGCGGCCATCCATCCTGTCCCGGCTCCATCTATCAGGAGCTGAATTGCATTCGCCGAATGTCAAACTCCGCCGCCACCGTGCCATTTGCCTCATAAGCGGTGAGCACCGGCCGGATGATCTGTTCGGGATCCTTCTCCCAGTCCCGGGTCTCCATCAGCCAGAAAAAGGTCCGCCCATCCCGGATGAGGAAGTCCGACCGCTCCGCTGTCAGGCGGCGCAGTTCTTTTCGGATCTCCTGTCCCTGGTCATAGGTGATCTCCTCCACGCTGACCACCACCGTCTCAATGGCAGGATCGTCGATGCGGCCGAAATAGCAGAGCAGCGTCGGCTTCCCATCCCGGCTCATGCTGTGACAGGCGGCATATACCGGTGCCGGCTCGGAGCAGTCCAGTGCACAGCCCATCGTCGTCTGCCACCCAAATGGGGAGAAATAGGTATTCCCCAGCAGCACCGCGTTCTCATTTTCCCGGAGATAAAAGCGCTGGGTCGGGTGCAGCACCGGTATCCATCGGCTCTCCACCGTCCAGGTCCTGCCGGTTCCTTCCCGTTCCTCTTCATCCCGAACCGCCTGACCGGGCAACAGATACCCCACCTGGAAAAAATGGTTCACCGCCAGCAGGAGCAGCAGTGCCCAACCCACCCGCCGCAGGGCCCGTCGCCTGCGGGTGGGCAGTTTTTTTCGTTTCATGACGTCTCCCTCCCCGGCAGGGGCAGCTCCAGCCGGACCTGCTCCCCAAAGGCCTCATAGCACAGCGTCACACTGGGATCTTCTTCCTGCACCGGTACCTGGATGCTCCGATACTCCACCCGCCAGTTGCCCCGGCCGCTGCCCGAAACCGCTTGTTCTCCCCGGGGATTTTCCAGAATGATCCCGTCCGCCAGCCACTGGGACACGATGCCACCGGGAATCCGGTCGTAAGCACAAAACAGTACTTCCGCCACTCGTTCTCCCAGCAGATCCTCCTGTCCCACACTGATCCGATAGACATGCAGCACGTCGTTCCCCACCGGTACCCGGATGTCCAACCGCTCCGCGGCCGTCAGCTTTTCGAAGTAGGAGTCCTCATCCGGGTAGATCCGGGCACTGATACTGTCCGCCACCATTCCCAGAAGCCCCACGTGAAGCAGCGCCAGAATGCACAGCACCGCCGTCACCACAGCCGCCGCCCGGCCCAGGATCACCCAGAACCAGCTTTGATAGCACGCATTGAGCTCCCTGCCCACCTCCGCCGGGTCTCCCATGGCGGCCAGGGCCCGTTCCTCCGCCAGCTCCGGCGGGTAGTCCAGTTCCTGCAAGGCAGCCATATGGTCTTCAATATGGGCGTCCAGCTCCGCCCGAATGGCAAGCCGCTCCCGGTCGGTGACGTGCCGCAGGGCAGTGAGCACCGCATCTGTGTATTCCTTCCGGGTCATGGCCGCCTCCTCTCCCGCAAAACCCGCCGGCTCTCAAGCAAGGTTCAGCCCCGGGCTGGACCGGAGCACTGCATTCACTGCCCCCGAATACGCCCGCCAGGCCTCCGCCTCTGACCGCAGCGCCGCTCCTCCCTTCCGGGTAAGATGATAGTACTTCCGCATCCGGCCGGTGGGAGCCTCCTGCTGATAGGCCTCCACCAGGCCGTCCCGCTCCAGACTGTGGAGCACCGGGTAGAGCGTCCCCTCCTTCATCTCAAAGGTGTGGTCTGACCGCCGGGCCAGCTCCACGATCATCTGGTATCCGTACATATCCTCCCCTGCAAGCAGGGACAATACCAGCAGCTGCGTATGGTCAATGGTCTGCTTCTTTCCCATGTCGTACCTCCTTATCCGGTAAATACCTCGTATCTCTATGCTTAGTTTACATCGTGTCTCTAGGCATGTCAAGCAAAAAGACACAGGCCTCTCGGCCCGTGTCTTTCCAACTTATTCAATCTTCCTGGGAAATTCCCAGGACCCGTTTCCCATGTTCACTGAGATAGGGCAGGATCTGATCATACGGCAGGTGAAATACCTGTTCCCCGGCGGCATAGCAAGCCAGTTCATAGGGAGAAAACGCAACCGTCATTCCGGTCTCATCAAAGGAAACCGCATAATTGACCCAGTCCCGCAGAATATCCGTATAATCCGCCCAGAAGTACTCTTCCGGAGGGAGGTCCGCATCTGCGGCGATCTGGAGCGCCTGAACATTGAGCTCCTGCTCCACCGCTTTCAGAAATTCATCACTGTCCGCTGCCAGAAGCGCAGGTATAAAGAAAGTCCCTTCCCGCAGATCAAAGTTCCAGGACAGCACAGCAGTATTGGGATGAGCACCGCCGGTATTGGAGTAATACGTCCCGGAAACGCTGACCATGCGATCGTTTTGGTAGACCTCACACTGCAGCTCCAGCGTATACGGGGACCAGGTCAGCCCCTCCGCCCTGGAAAACTCCAGTTCTTCCTTTGCCGCCTCCAGAAAAACATCCAGGCTGCTTCCGTCCAGCCAGTCTGCAAACCGCGCGTTGAAGGTTTCCGCCGCCGTCAGGGCCTGTTCCTCCTGGTCGGTCTCCGCTTCATTGACGATCTCACCGTCCGCGCGGCAGACTTCCAGTTCCGGCACTTCAAACTGATAGACCAAAAGTTCCGTGCCGTCCTCCGCCTGAATCGTATCCGCACAGGTTTCTGTCTCTACGGTATAGCGCACCGCCTCCTCCGTCTGTGCCGCATGCGGCGTAATGGAGGAGCTTTTTACGTTCGTCAGCGTTTCTCCGGCACAGCCGGTCAGGATGCTCAAAAAGAGTACCAGAGCAATCACAGTTTCCATTCGAAAGTCTCCTTTTTAGGGAAATGGTGGTGCTCAAGGGAGGATGACGGGGCCCTCCCTCCATTCTGTGCCGCCTGCGGCGGCGAAAAGATCCGGGTAAGCAAGGGTATAGAGATCCGTAGCCCGGACCTCCTGGCGGAAGAGTTCCCCGGCCGCCGGAGGCAGCTCCCGCACATCGGCCGGTTTGGTCAGGATCGGCAGTCCGGCACACTTGCGCATCCGGCCCAGCAGCTCACGTCCCCGGCCATTGGCCGCCAGCACCCGCAGATACGGGACCTGCCGGGGAAACGCGGCCGGCTCCAGCCCCAAATAGGCCCAGAGGACCATCCGGCTCAGCCGGGTACGGGCATACCGCCGGGTCTTGGTTTCGTCCAGCAGGGCTTCGATCGAACAAGCGCTGCGGCTTGTCTCATACAGCCGCCGGTACAGCCCCTCCCGTCCCTCATCCAGACGGGCAAAATCCGCCTCTGTCATGCTCCGCAGCCGGGCCAGCATGGCACGCTCCGCGTTTTCCCGGAACACCGGGGCACGGCCGGCAGCTTCCTCCGCTTCGTAGACCCGCCGGACCGCCGGCGGCATCAGCGCCAGCGCACGGTCCCGCTCCCCGGACCGCAGCAGCGTCCGCAGCAGCGTGGCAGAGGGCTGCGCTCCCACCAGATCCGTGCCGTGATAGGGCGTTCCTGCCCGACGGACAGTCAGGGGACGGATGGCGGACTTTTTTTGAAGCAGCGCCTTGCAGTACTCCACTCCCAAGATATTATTGGGGTCCGAGAGCAGCGCCGCGTCCTTCGGAGATGTAAGCTGCGCCAGTGCCCGCTGGCGGGCTGCCGGGAAACTGTCTCCCCGCTCCAATTCCCGCCGCAGCAAAGCCGGGAACGCCTCGCAGTGCAGCGCCTCCGCCAGACGTTCCAGCGCCGCAGCGTCCCCGCATTCACTTCCGAAAGCCAGGTGCGTCACCACGCCGGTGGCTGACAAAATCTCCACACCGCCCCGGGCAAACCGCTCCGCTGAGGCAACCGCCCAAGGAAGCGGCAGCTCCAGCACCAGGTCCACGCCGCTCTCCACGGCGGCCCGGGCCCGGGCATGTTTGCGCAGCAGGGCGAAATCACCCCGCTGGACAAAGTTTCCGCTCATGACGCCCACAAAGGCGGTATCCGCCCCCAGCTGCGCCCGCACCTGCTCCAAAAGATAGAGATGGCCGTCATGCATGGGATTGTATTCTATGATGATACCCGCAGTTTGCACAGATTTCACCTCGATTCGATGACAGAAAAGTGACATTTCGGTAAAAGTGTGGGTTGTAACCTGGAAAATCTTTGTTATAATAAGTATTGTCTGGATTTGCGTCCGCGTTGCGGAAAGCGCAAAAATAATTTTTCTCATTTTATATCATTGGGGAAAAACCCGCAAGGGGTTCCCAAAAAGAAAGAGGAGTCGTGAAGTTATGAACATTCTCGTCATCAACGCTGGCAGCTCTTCCCTGAAGTATCAGCTGCTCAATCCCGAGACCGGCGCGCTGCTGGCCAAGGGCCTGTGCGAGCGCATCGGCATCGACGGCAAGTTCACCTACAAGCCCCAGGTGGAAGGCAAGCAGGTCCTGGACGCCATCGATGTGGCCATGCCCACCCATTCCGAGGCCATCCAGACCGTGCTGAACGCTCTGGTGGACAAGGACAACGGTGTCATCGGCTCCATGAAGGAGATCGACGCTGTGGGTCACCGCGTGGTGCACGGCGGCGAGGCCTTCAACAAGTCCGTCCTCATCACCGACGAGGTCATGAAGGCTCTGGAGGACTGCATCCCCCTGGCGCCTCTCCACAACCCCGCCAACATCACCGGCATCAACGCCTGCACCGCCGTCATGGGCAAGGATGTGCCTCAGGTCGCCGTGTTCGACACTGCGTTCCATCAGACCATGCCCGCCAAGGCTTACATGTACGCCCTGCCCTATGAGTACTATGAGAACGACAAGGTCCGCCGCTACGGCTTCCACGGCACCTCTCACAAGTACGTCGCCGGCCGTGCCGCCGCTATGCTGGGCAAGAAGCCCGAGGAGCTCAAGCTGATCTCCTGCCACCTGGGCAACGGCTCTTCCGTCACCGCTGTCGACGGCGGCAAGAGCGTGGACACCTCCATGGGCTTCACTCCCCTGGCAGGTCTCCCCATGGGCACCCGTTCCGGCGATCTGGATGCCGGCATCCTGCAGTACCTGATGAACAAGTACAACATGAACATCGACGAGATGCTCAATGTGCTCAACAAGAAGTCCGGCGTTCAGGGTGTCTCCGGCGTCTCCTCCGACTTCCGTGATCTGGAGAATGCCCACAAGGAGGGCAACGAGCGTGCCGGCCTGGCCGTTGATATGTTCAACTACGGTGTCAAGAAGCTGATCGGTGCGTATGCCGCCGCCATGGGCGGTGTGGACGCCATCATCTTCACCGCCGGCGTGGGCGAGAACTCCGCTTCTCAGCGGATGGCCATCGCCTCCGGTCTGGAGTTCATGGGCGTGAAGATGGACGCCGAGGCCAACAACACCCGTGGCAAGGAGGCTGTGATCTCCGCCGCCGACTCCAAGGTGAAGGTCCTGCTGATCCCCACCAACGAGGAGCTCATGATCGCTATGGACACCGCTGCCATCGTCAAGGGCTAAGCGATTTCCGTCAGCAAAGTTTGAGAGGGAGGAACGTACGTTCCTCCCTCTTTTTATTTCCGCGCTCTCATGGCCGCTGCTTCCTGTAAAGGCCCATTGCCCCCGGAAGGGATTCATGATATACTGAAAAACACCGTAAAGAAATGGAGGAACTGCCATGAAAAGCGTCAAGCCGGGCCGGGGCCCCTCGGCCATGGGTGCTATCGGCGCCCTGTTCGCTGCCATCTTCGGCGTCATCTGGACGGCAGCGGCCGCCTCGATGGGCGCACCGCCGTTCTTTTGCCTCTTCGGCGTGGTATTTGTGATCATCGGCATCATCCAGGCCATTTACAACTTCAAAAATGCCACCGGTAAAAACCGCTATTCGGAATTCGACATTGTGGACAGCCGGGAGGAACCGGACCCGCTGGCCCAGCGGCTGGGTCTGGAGCAGGAGGACACGGTACCAAATGGCAGTGAAGCGGACTCCGGTGATTTCCGCTACTGTCCCTACTGCGGCGCCCGGCTGGGCGAAGGCTTTACATTTTGCGGCAAGTGCGGCAAGCGCCTGCCGGAGGAACCCTGAGGAGGAACTATGAAAATCGGACTGCAATTTGCCATGCCTGCAGAATTCCATGCGCTGCCCGGCGCCCGGGATCTCTCCCCGGTGGAAACCGTCTCCGGCGTGCCCTTTTTTGAAGCGGCGCCCGGCATTTTGGCCTGCGCCGGCGGCGTCAGCAAGGTCAACGCCGCCATGGCCGCGGAGATCTTCTGCCTGAAATACGGCGTGGACCTGATCCTCAACGCCGGTGTGGCCGGCTGCGCCACGGACCTGCCCACCGGAAGTTTAGTGGTGGCGTCGGAATTCGTACAGCACGACGTAGACACCACCGCGGTGGGAGACCCCATCGGGCTGGTCTCCACCGTCAACCAGGTGGCCTTCCCCACCTGGGAGCCGGAACGATGCGTCTCACTGCTCAAGGAACAGGGCGTCTCCGCCGTCACCGGCAGAGTCGCCACCGGGGACTGGTTCGCCGTCAAGGGTGAGCGTGCCCAGTGGATCCGGGACACCTTCTCTCCCCTGCTGGTGGAGATGGAGGGAGGCGCCATCGCCCAGGTCTGCCTGCGCAACGGCGTGCGGTTCGTCTCCCTCAAGTCTGTGTCCGACCACCTGTTTTCCGACAATCAGAAGGAGGAATACTTCGATTTCGGACAGGCGCTGGAAGCTCTGGGCCAGGTGGTGCTGCCGCTGGCCAAGACCCTTGCCCGGGAATCCTGCTGAATTGAAATTCTCTATTATATAAAGGAGGCCGTTTTATCATGGAACGCATTGCCAGCTTCACCGTGGATCACAACCATCTGTGCCCGGGGCTGTACTACTCCCGCCGGGACGGAGACATCGTCACTTTTGATCTGCGGTTCAAAAAGCCCAACACCGGCGACCTGCTCACCAACGCGGAAATGCACTCCGCAGAGCATCTGATCGCCACACTGCTGCGCAACTCCGCCCACAAGGAGGCCGTTATTTACTTCGGCCCCATGGGCTGCCAGACCGGATTCTATTTTCTCTTCGACAACCGCCTGCTCTCCTGTGAGGAGGCCATCAGCCTTCTGCAGGAGGTCTTCCCCCAGGCGGCAGACTTCACCGGGGAGATGCCCGGCAAGAGCCCGGCAGAGTGCGGCAACTACATCAATCTGGATGTGGAGACCGGAAAGGCCGTCTGCCGGTTCTACGCAGATCTGATTGCGGACTGGACGGTGGAAAAACTCTCCTACGAAGCGGAGCAAAAATGATTTGCGTGACAGATGGCCCCAGCCTATGGTAGGCTGGGGCCATCAAACAGGGAAGGAAGTGTGATCCATGGCCTCTGTTGCCAAGCACATCCGCCGCCTTCGCACCGAGCAGCATATGACTCAGGAGGATCTGGCGGAAAAGCTTTTCGTCACCCGGCAGACCGTCTCCGCCTGGGAAACCGGAGTTTCACATAATTAAAGATACCACACCAATCCCATGCTGACTTTTGCTCAACCGATACAGCCGGAGGGCTGGAT
>CALXDH010000029.1 GCA_944387015.1 uncultured Oscillospiraceae bacterium | reverse complement strand
ACCAAGGAGCCCTATGCCAAGCGCACCAGCCACGGCATGATCCTGGGCGAGGGCGGCGAGAAGATGTCCAAGTCCCGCGGCAACGTGGTCAACCCCAACGACATCGTCGAGCAGTACGGCGCCGATACCATGCGGCTTTATATCATGTTCATCGGCGACTTCGAGAAGGCCGCCACCTGGTCCAACGATGCGGTGAAGGGCTCCAAGCGGTTCCTGGACCGTGTGTGGAACCTGGCTGAGCAGGCGGATGCCAGCTACGCCGTGACCCCCGCCAATGAGACGGTGATTCACAAGACGGTGAAGAAGGTCACCGACGACATCAACAACTTGAAGATGAACACTGCCATTGCCGCTCTCATGACCATGGTCAACGAGTTCTACGCCAACGGCTGCACCCGGGGCGACATGCGGTATCTGCTGCTGCTGCTCAATCCCTTTGCGCCTCACATCACGGAGGAACTGTGGGAGACGCTGGGATTTGCCAAGGAGAGCGGCAAGATGTGCTGCCAGGCCCAGTGGCCCAAGTTCGATGCCAGCAAGACCGTGGCTGCCACGGTGGAGATGGCGGTCCAGGTCAACGGCAAACTCAAGGGCACTGTTACCATGCCCACCAACAGCGATGAGCAGGCCGTTGTGGAGGCTGCACTGCAGGTAGAGAAAGTCCAGAAGGCCACTGAGGGGATGAAGATCGTCAAGACCATCCTGGTGAAGAACCGTCTGGTGAACCTGATCGTTAAACCGCAGTAACGGGAATGCTCCGGTACAGACTGGCTCCAAAGAGCGGGAGCCTTAGGAAGAACGGCTGCTTTTGCAGATAAAATGCCGCGCAGCGGGAGAGATTTCGCCTCCCGCTGCGCGGTTCTCTGCAAATTTTCCGGAAAAGACCTTGACAATTACCTGTCAGGTCCGTATAATAGCTTTGTTAAAGCCATAAAATTATATGGCCCTTAAAGTATCCTGGATTGAGCCGGATACCTCGGAGGGAGGGAAATATAGATGTCTGAAATCCATGTGAAGGACGGCGAGTCCATCGACAGCGCTCTGAAGCGTTTCAAGCGCAGCTGCGCCAAGGCTGGCGTCATCGCCGAGGTCCGCAAGAGAGAGCATTATGAGAGCCCCAGCGTCAAGCGCCGCAAGAAGTCTGAGGCCGCTCGCAAGAACAACAAGAAGCGCTACTATTGATGAAAAAAACGTGCTGTACCATCCGGTACGGCACGTTTTTTCTCACCGTTTCCGGGGAAACAGCCGGGGGAGAAGGTCCCGGACTTCCGGAAACGCAAAGAAGGCCGCGGAAAAGCCCATAGCGGCGCCGGTACGCAGTTTTTGCGACAGGGTGTCGGCGTCGTCGTAGAGGACGAAGTGGGTCTCGCCGTTTCGGGTGTAAGTGAAGTATCGGGCGCACAGATCCTGTGAGAAAAATACGCTGGGTGATTCTTCCGCCATTAGGGTTTCCAGTGTTTCCTGAGACAGGGGAGTCCCCTCGCCGCTGGGGGCGGGAAGCTGGAAGTCCATCCGCAGCCGCTGGATGTCCAGTGCCAGGCGAGCGGCACCGCCGTGCTGCTCAGCGACCTCTTGGAGGTGTTGGGTGAAGGTCCCGCCGGAAAGAGCGGTGCAAAGCAGCATCTGTGCTCCCGGCGCTGCCCGGATGTAGGTCTCCGGGACATAGAGGGTACGGCGGGAGGCAGTGAGAGACTGCTCCAGCCGCTGGGCAAACAGCTGCCGGTCCTGCCGGGGCAGCTCCTCAAAGTCCAATACCACGCCGGTATAGCCCCGACGGCCGCACTCCCGCAGTACGGCGGCGGAGAGCTTTTCCGGATCCTGGATCAGGGGCGCTTCCCGGTCGCTGACGGACAGCAGACCGCCCTGGGTCTGCAGCAGCAGACTCTGCCGCAGCAGGGAGGAGTCCTCGCCGATCCGGTAGGCCACATGGGCAAAGGATCGTCCGTACTGGGAAGCCTCCCGCAGCTGGCCGGGTGTCACGGATAAATATACCTGCAAATGATCTCCCCCTTGTGCGATGGCAAATTGCCTGCTATACTGATGACAGAAAAACTTATGCAGCAAAGGAGCCAGTCATGCCCTTTTCCCTGACACCGGACCGTATGTTTGATTGCTATGCCCAGATCACACCGACATTTTTGCGCCAGCAGGGGATCTCGCTGCTGCTCAGCGACCTGGACTTTACCCTGGCGGCAAAAAAGACCCGCCGCCCGGATCAGCCGCTGCGGGACTGGATCGCGGCGCTGAAAGCGGAGGGCATCACATTTATGATCGTCTCCAATAACCGTTCCGGCCAGCGGGTGACGGAATTTTGCGCAGACCTTGGAGTGGATTACCAGGGCCACGCCGGAAAGCCCAGCCCCCGGGGCCTGGAGGCCGCCATGGCTCGTGCGGGAGCTTCCCGGGAAGAGACGGCCATGCTGGGGGACAAGCTGCTTACCGATATGCTGGCTGCCCACCGTGCCGGGGTCCTGGCGCTGATGGTGGAGCCGGTGGGCGGTGCCGTGACGGCCTGGCAGAAGGTGCTCCATGCCCTTCAGGCGCCGTTTAAGGCGCGCTGCCGCCGGAGAATGGAAAAAAAGACCTGAAAAATACTTGCAATAGCGGACAACATAAGATAAAATATTCTAGGTAATTTTACTGTTACAGAAAAAACAGAGAAAATGTCCTTCCGCAGGTCGTTTTCTCGTAGATTTGTGAGGAGGAAAAAACTATGCCTACCATTACTGCCGGCGATTTCCGGAAGGGTATGATTTTCGAGATGGAGGGGAAGCCCATGCTGGTCGTGGACTTCCAGCACGTCAAGCCCGGCAAGGGCGCTGCTTTCGTGCGTACCAAGTATAAGAACGTCATCACCGGCGCCGTCCGTGAAGAGGCTTTCAACCCCAGCGCCAAGTTCGAGCAGGTGGCTGTGGAGCGCAAGAACGCTGAGTACAGCTACAACGACGGCGATCTGTACTACTTCATGGATCCCGAGACCTATGATATGGTCCCCCTGAACAAGGACGTGCTGGGCGATGCCTTCCAGTTCGTTAAGGAGAACACCATGTGCTCTCTGCTCAGCTACAAGGGCAGCGTGTTCACCGTGGAAGTGCCCAACTTCGTGGACCTGGTGGTCACCGAGACCGAGCCCGGTGTGAAGGGCGATACCGCTACCAACGTGACCAAGGCCGCCACGCTGGAGACCGGCGCTGTTATCAAGGTGCCCCTGTTCATCAACGAGGGCGAGAAGATCCAGATCGACACCCGTACCGGTGAGTATCTGGGCCGCTGCAAGGAGTAATGATCAAAAAGGGGGGACCGTGTCCCCCCTTTCGATTCATTCGCACCGGCATAAAAAGGGGACTCTGAGGCGCTGCTTGCCTGTGCAGTGCCTGATGAATGTGATCCCAACGGGAACTTCGGAAGCGAACGTTCTGTTTCCGAAGCGTTTCAATAGGATATTTTCTGAAATCGAAAGGAGACGTTGTTATGGAAATCACAGAGAAGGTTGCCTATCTGAAGGGCCTGGCGGAAGGCATGGAGCTGGACACCGAGAAGAAGGAGGGCAAGCTGCTCTCCGCCATCATCGACGTTCTGGATGATATTGCTCTGGAGCTGGAGGACATGAAGGACGAGCAGGCAGAGCTGTCCGATGGTCTGGACGCTGTCAGCGATGATCTGGAGGACGTGGAGGACGTGGTCTTCGGCGAGGACGAAGAGGATGACGACTTCGACGACGAGTACGAGTACGATGACTTGGACGAGGACGAGGACTGCTACGCCACCACCTGCCCCACCTGCGAGGAGACCATCTATTTTGATGAGTCCGTGCTGGAGGACGGCGAGGTCATCTGCCCCAACTGCGGCGAAAAGCTGGAGTTCGACCTGAGCAGCCTGGACGAGGAGGAGTCTGAGACTCCCGAAGAGGATCAGTAAGGCACAGACGGACTGTGTGAAAAAAGCCCCCGGACCCAATGAGGTCCGGGGGCCTTTTTATTTTCCGTCAGCTCTCGACAGGTGAAAACACGTGCAGATGGTGTAAGAGGGGGCTTCAGCCGATGCGTTTTTTCCGCAGACTGCAAAGCCCGGCGCCGATGGCGGTAGCAAAGGTGGCATTTTCGGGAATGATATAGTGGATGCCGTAGAGATGTTCGAAGTTTTCAAAGTTCACCTGGACTTGATCCAGCGTGGTCATGGAGCCGGTGAGCACCACCGTGCGGCTGCTGCAGCACTGACATGCCAGAACCGTCATGGTGCCGATAGCCTGGAGCACCAGGTTCACCGCACCTGCGGCCAGGTCCGCCGGTGTTGCGTCCTCTGCAAGGTTTCCGAAGTTGGCGGCGGTGAGGGTGGGATCGAGAGTGGGGGCAGGGTTGCAGGTGATGTCCCGAATGGTCAGATCCACCTGGTTGAGATCGCCCTGAGCCGCCAGCTTTTTGATCTGACCGAACCGCTCCATTCCCACCAGCTTGCGGCACAGTCCGCCCAGGGTTCCGCCGCCGATACCGCTGCCGCACAGATGGCGGACGGAGCCGTCTTGTTCTGCCCATAAAAAGGCGGTGCCGGTGCCCATGGTGACCACCACGGCGGAGTCCTGCCCGGACAGTGCCAGCGCACCGGTGCCGCTGGCGGAGAACTCGTCCACCTTGCAGGTGGGCAGCCCGTAAATATCACCTTCCACAAACGAGGCGCCCACACCGGTGAGCACTACCCGGCGCACATCTTTCAGCGTCAGATGGTTGCTGGTGAGGTAGTTGCCCAGTGCGCCGTACAGACTGGTCACCTGATCTTCCGCCCGTACCCGCAGCATGGAGATTACGGACCCATCTGCCCGCAGACCTACGATTTTGGTGGTGGAACCGCCGATGTCGATCCCTAAAATCACATCCATGGAGAAACGTCCTTTCCGATGGCGGCTCTGCCGCCGATTGTTTTCATCATAGGGGAGGAGAGCAGCCTTGTCAATCCATAATTTGCATGGAATTGACAAAAATTTGACGGATTTTCGGAAAAGCGATTGCTTTTCCATTTGTGCCTGCTATAATGAAAAAAAGCGGCACCCGATGCTGACAGATTTTGAGGTGTGATATGAAAACCGAACAGAAGTTGAATATGACGATGCTCTGCGACTTTTATGAGCTGACGATGGGGAACGGGTACCTCAAAGCGGGGTATCAGGACCGGATCACGTATTTTGACGTGTTCTTCCGGAACGTGCCCGACCAGGGCGGTTTTGCCATCTGTGCAGGGCTCGATCAGTTGATCGACTATATCGAAAACCTGCATTTTGATGAGGAGGACATCCAGTATCTCCGGGAAAAGCAGATGTTCTCCGAGGAATTTTTGGAGTACCTGCGCAATTTCCATTTTTCCGGTGACATCTGGGCGATTCCCGAAGGAACTCCCATTTTCCCCCGGGAGCCGGTGATCACCGTCCGGGCTCCCGCCATTGAGGCCCAGCTGATCGAGACGTTTACCCTTCTGACCATCAATCACCAGAGCCTGATCGCCACCAAGGCCAGCCGGATCGTCCGGGCAGCCAAGGGACGGACTGTGCTGGAATTTGGTTCCCGCCGGGCACAGGGCACGGACGGCGCCATTACCGGCGCCCGGGCCGCGTTTATCGGCGGCTGCAAGGGTACGGCATGTGCCATCTCCGACCAGCTCTACGGCGTCCCCGCAGGCGGTACCATGGCCCACTCCTGGGTGCAGATGTTTGATTCGGAGTATGAGGCCTTCAAGACCTATTGTGAGATCTATCCCACCAGCGCCACGCTGCTGGTGGATACCTACAACGTGCTCAAGTCCGGCGTGCCCAATGCCATCCGCGTCTTTGACGAGGTGCTCAAGCCCAGGGGGATCCGCAAGTGCGGCATCCGCATCGACTCCGGCGACATCGCCTATCTCAGCCGGGAGGCCCGGAAAATGCTGGATGCTGCCGGCTGGACAGAGTGCCAGATCTGCGCATCCAACTCTTTGGACGAGTATCTCATTCGGGATCTGCTGGACCAGGGGGCGAAGATCGACGTTTTCGGCGTGGGTGAGCGGATGATCACCGCCCGCAGCGAACCGGTGTTCGGCGGGGTTTATAAGCTGGCCGCAGTGGAAGATGCCGCTGGCCGCATCATCCCCAAGATCAAGGTCAGCGAAAATGTCAGCAAGATCACCAATCCCCACTTCAAGAAGACGTATCGTCTCTTTGACAAGGCCACCGGCAAGGCGGAGGCGGACTATATCACCGTGTACGACGAGACGGTGGACGAGTCTCAGCCGCTGGAGATCTTCGATCCCCAGGCTACCTGGAAGCGTAAGACCTTTACTGATTTTACCGCTAAGGTATTGCAGGTACCGGTGTTCCAGGGCGGAAAGCTGGTGTATGAACGGCCTTCTCTGCAGGAGATCCAGACCTACTGTGCCCAGCAGCTGGAGACCCTCTGGGATGAGGTAAAGCGCTGCGAGAATCCCCATACGTATTACGTGGATCTCAGCCAGAAGCTGTGGGACATCAAGCAGTCTCTTCTGCGTCAAAACGGTGAGAATACCTGAGAGAATGGACCGGTCCCGCCTGAAAGGCGGGACCGGTTTGTTACAGAATCGTAATTGCGGTTGGCAATGGGGTCCGCTATAATAGAAGCCAACAGGCTGTTTCCGGCGCATCAAAGAGCTGCAAACGGATATGCTGAAGAAGAAGGAGGCGGGATCTGCCATGTCAAAAAAACGAACCAGGACCGAGGAGCGGAAGGAGCGGCGGATCTCTGCCGTGACCAGTCTTTCCATGTGTGCGATGACGATCATCGCGCAGATCGCCATTACACTTTTGGTGACCCGTCTGCTGGAGGAGTCGGCCAATGTGGTCTACTTTATTTTGCGTTTGGCGGGCTCGGTAGTGGCCATTCGGGTATATCAGAGGCCCGGAAGCCCCAGCTACAAGTTGGTGTGGATGTGCCTGCTGTTGGCGCTGCCGGTGTCCGGCATGATTTTGTTCTGGCTGTGGGGCGGTACGCATCAGGCCAAAAGCCTGAGCCTGCGGAAGATCCCGCTTCCGCTGGAGCGGGAGAGTCTGCGGATGGAGAGCGCTGCCAATGTGTCCCGGCTGAATCGCCAGTCACCGTCCTGGGGGCGTTTGGCGGCCTATCTGCAAAAGCGGGGATTTTGGCTTTACCGCAATACCCAAGCCCGCTATTTTGGAGATGGAGCAGATTTTTTTGAGGATCTGATCGATCATCTCCGGCAGGCGGAAGTCTATATTTTCTTGGAGTACTATATCATCGCCGAAGGTGGCATCTGGGACCGGATTTTTGCGGTTTTGCGTGAGAAGGCCGCCGCTGGCGTGGAAGTGCGGGTGATTTTCGATGATTTCGGGAACCTGACCCGTCTTTCCGATACCATGCTCCAGGCCATTCAGGACGCCGGCGTCGAGGTGGAGGTCTTTAATCCGGTCCACCGCTATGTCAATCGGATCTATTTCAATTACCGGGACCACCGCAAGATCGCGGTGATCGACGGGTATTACGCTTATACCGGCGGTATCAATCTGGCAGACGAGTACGCCAACCTGATCGTCCGCTTCGGTCACTGGAAAGACAGCGGCGTTCGGATCGAGGGTGAGGGTGCCTGGGGATTTGCGGTCCAGTTCATGCATATGTGGAAGATGATCGGCCGGACGCTGCCCAACGAGGATGACTATTACCGCCCCCGGCAGGAAGGGACAGGGAACGGCTGGTGCCAGCCCTTTACCGACGGGCCTATGAACAATCCGGATAACCCCATTGAGGAGACTTATCTGCAGCTGATCTCCTCTGCCCGCCGCTTCCTCTATATCACCACTCCCTATTACGCGGTGGAGGAGTACATGCAGCGGGCTTTGTGCATCGCGGCGGACGGCGGCGTGGATGTGCGGCTGATGGTGCCCGCTGTTCCGGATAAAAAATACGTCTACATGGTGGCGGAGACCTATTGGGGCGAGCTGCTCGCCCATGGGGTGAAGATCTACCGCTACACCCCCGGATTTCTTCATGCCAAGAGTGTCATGGTGGACCGGGAAGTGGCACTGGTGGGCAGCACCAATATGGATTACCGAACGTTCCAGCTCCACTATGAGTGCGGCGTATTGCTCTATCACATGCCCGCAGTGGAGGAACTGCTGGAGGATATGGATACCATTATGGCCCAAAGCCAGCTGTACACGCTGGAAGAGTGGAACCAGCGGCCCTGGTACCGCCGGGTGTTCGCATCCATTCTCAAGCTGGGCGCGATCTGGCTGTGAGGCCGGATAAATCTCTGCAGCAAGCAGGCACAAACAACGGACGTGTCTCATTTCATACTTTTTGGAGGTCCTATGTCCCGTGAACTTACCCCTCAGGAGATTGCCGAGCGCAGTCTCATCAAAACCTACCGCAAAACGATCTGGAATCCCTTTATCGCGGCGGTGAAGCGATATGAATTGGTTTGTCCGGGCGACCGGATCGCCGTGTGCATTTCCGGCGGAAAGGACTCCATGGTGCTGGCCAAGCTGATGCAGGAACTGCTGCGGCACACGGACCGTCCCTTCCATCTGGAATTTCTGGTGATGGACCCGGGATACAACGCTGCGAACCGGGCGCTGATCGAGGAGAATGCCCGGACGCTGGGGATCCCAATCACCGTTTTTGAAAGCGACATCTTTGACGTCACAGTTCAGGTGGAAAAGAACCCCTGCTATCTCTGCGCCCGGATGCGCCGGGGCTTTTTGTACAGTAAGGCTCAGGAACTGGGGTGCAATAAGATCGCCCTGGGGCATCACATGTCTGATGTATTGGAGACCACGCTGCTGGGACTTTTCTACGGCGCCCAGATGCAGACCATGCCGCCCAAGCTCCGCAGCCGTAATTTCCCCGGCATGGAGCTGATCCGGCCTCTCTACTGTGTCCACGAGGACGCGATCATCGCTTGGAAGAACTATAACCACCTGCGCTTTTTGCAGTGTGCCTGCCGGTTCACAGAGGCCCGGGACGCTGCCGGAGACGGGGTGGGAGAGAGCAAGCGGCAGGAGATGAAGCTGCTGCTGCGGGAATTGAAAAAGACGAATCCCAATATTGAAAAGAGCATGTTCCGGGCCATCCACGGCGTGCAGCTGGATACGTTCCCGGGATTCAAGTACCGGGGAAAGGCCCATTCGTTTCTGGAGTTTTATGATACGTCCGCGTCCTTCCTGGAGTCGGACGAAACCTGATCGAGCGAGGCGATGACCATGGAGATGGAATACTACCGTTGTGAAAATCCAGACTGCGGATTTGTAGCAGAGAACCAGGAACCGGATGTCTGCCCTCGCTGCGGGGGGACCTTTTTCCTCTCAGTGCCGGAGGAGGAGCTGACGGCCAGCGACTGGGTGACATTGGGAAACCAGGCCGTAGAGGAGAAGCGGGGGAGTGAAGCCCTGGCCTTTTACCAGCAGGCGGCGGCCCGGGGAGATGCCCTGGGACTGACGAATCTGGGCTGGTGCCTGGAGGCCGGGATCGGGGTAGAGGCAGATCCCGCCCAGGCGGTGTTGCTGTATGCCCAGGCGGCTGCCATGAACTATATGCCGGCCCTGACCAATCTGGGCTATTGCTATACATATGGCATCGGTGTCAAACAGGATGAGGCAAAGGCACTGGAATGTTTCCAGAAGGGGGCGCAGCAGGGCTTTCCCCGGGCGCAGTTTCTGCTGGGGGAGGCATACCGCCGGGGTGCCGGTACGGAGCAGGACGACCAGGAGGCAGTGAAATGGTATCAGTCCGCGGCCTGGCTGGGGTATCCGGCGGCCCAGACGGAACTGGGACGCTGCTTTGAATTCGGTACTGGTGTGGCGGAAAATTTAGAACAGGCTGCCAAATGGTATCGGGAAGCGGCGGAGCAGGGCCATGCGCCGGGACAGTGCTGTCTGGGCTTTTGCTATGAGGCCGGCCGGGGCGTAGAGCAGAGCTGGGAAGAGGCGGTCAGATGGTACCGCACTGCCGCGGACCAGGGTTATCCCCGTGCGCAGTGCAATCTTGCCTGGTGCTATGAGTACGGGAAGGGCGTGGAGCAGGATTACGTCGCTGCTGCCCGCCTTTACCGGGAGGCAGCGGAGCAAGGATATCCCAGAGGTCTTTTGTGCGTGGGGCTTTGCTGTGAGCGGGGCCGCGGAGTGCCTGTGGACAAGGCGGAGGCTGCCAAGTGGTATCGCCGGGCGGCAGAGCAGGGAGAAGAAGACGGCATGTGCTGCCTGGGCTTTCTGTATGAGACCGGCGAAGGCGTGGAGCAGAACTGGCGGGAAGCGGTGAAGTGGTATAGGAAGGCCGCGGAATTGGAGCTTCCCCGTGCGCAGTGCAATCTTGCCTGGTGCTATGAACACGGTAAAGGAGTAGAGCAGGACCTGGCGGAGGCAGTTGCCTGGTATCGAAAGGCAGCGGACCAGGGCGATCCCCGGGGGCTTTTCTGTATGGCCCGGGCCTATGACTATGGCTTGGGCGTGGAGCAGGATGCCAAAGAGGCGGTCCAGTGGTACCAGAAAGCGGCTCAGGCCGGCTCTGCGCCGGCCATGTGTGATCTTGGCGTGTGCTACGAGCGGGGCGAGGGCATAGAGCAGGATATGGACCGGGCGGCTGAACTCTACCGGAAGGCGGCGGAGTTGGGAAACGCCCCGGGACAGTGCAATTTGGGCTTTTGCTATGAGACCGGCCGCGGTGTGGAGCAGAGCTGGGAAGAGGCGGTCAGATGGTATCGCGCTGCGGCAGAGCAGGAGATGCCTCGTGCGCAGTGCAATCTTGCCTGGTGCTATGAACATGGCAAAGGCGTGGAGAAGAACGAAAAGCGGGCACTGGCCTGGTATCAGAAAGCCGCGGACCAGGGGGATCCCCGGGGCATGTACTGCGTGGGCAGGGCTTACGATTATGGCCGCGGAACAGAGCGGGATATAAAAGCGGCAGTGAGCTGGTACCAGAAGGCGGCGGAGGCCGGGTCCGTGCCGGCTATGTGTGATCTTGGCGTATGCTATGAGCGGGGAGAAGGTGTCGAGCAGAACCTGGAGAAAGCGGTAGAACTGTATCGCCGCGCTGCAGAGCGGGGTGACGCCACCGGCCAGTGCAACCTTGGGCATATGTATGAAAGCGGCCGGGGAGTTGCCAAGGATTGGGTGCAGGCGGCCAAATGGTATGGAGCCGCGGCAGAACAGGGGCTTGCCCGGGCGCAGCTGAATCTGGGAGTCTGCTGTGAATTTGGACGGGGCGTCAAAAAGGACCCTGTCCGGGCGGCAAAGCTGTACCGGTCTGCGGCAGATCAGGGCGACAGAACTGCCCAGTGCAATTTGGGTTATCTGTATGAAACTGGTGAGGGCGTAGAGCAGAACTGGCAGGAAGCGGTGAAATGGTATACACGCTCCGCAGAACAGGGTTCCCCGCGCGCTCAGTATCATCTTGCCTGGTGCTACGAGCACGCTTCTGGTGTTCAGCAGGATCTGGCAAAAGCCCTGTCACTGTACGAGGCCGCTGCTGCCCAGCAATATGAAGATGCGGAAAAGCAGGTCCAGCGGCTCAGAAAGCCCCCGGAAAAAGGAAAATTCCTGCGGGGATTGTTTGGCAGACACGGTTAAAGCGTTGACGGTTTTCCACCGACAGGAAAGAGAAACTTTCTGGCCTAGATATGTGCTCAGAGTGAGTGCATAAGCCGGAAGCGGATAAAAAGGAGCGAAGGGCAGACCTTTTACGGTACTGTCTTTCGCTCCTTTTCAGAATTTCGATAAAATCGTTTTAAGACCGGATCAGATGTCAGGATACCGCCCGAAAGAGACTAGGGCGCTTACAGGGACAAAACAAATTTTACAACAAAAAAGGTCCTGAATCCATTGGATTCAGGACCTTTTGGCAGCGGGTGAAGGATTCGAACCCTCACATACAGAGTCAGAGTCTGCTGTGCTACCCTTACACAAACCCGCTATTTCTGAGTGCCGCTCAGTTGTCAACCGCAGCGAACAGATATTATTATACAGAAAAGAGGAAAATTGTCAATAGGTTTTTTGAAAAAAGTTTTTTCTTTTTTCTGCTTCGCCCACACTTGCTTTTTTGAAGACATAACTGGCAAATGGAGATGACTGCATCATTCGACAAAATGCGCACATACTGCTGTCGGGGTGATTCCATGCCGAAAAAATGTCCCGACGTGCCTGAACAGATGCCCAGTCTGCGGCTGGAGCCGGAAAAACGGCTTTGCCCGATTTTTGACCCAACAACGATCGCTACCTTCCCGGTGGCAGGTCCGGAGGAAATGGGTGTCCGTGTGCTGGACAATTTCTGCGAAGAGCACATCCAATGACCTGCGCCCTCTCCCTGCGGGAAGAGGGCGCCTCTATTTCCGATTGCCAACCTGGGGAATTCGTGGTACACTGGCCAAAAGAACGGAGAGAAGGGAACGATATGAAACGCTGTTTCATTTTTGCCGCCGGAACGTTTTACGGACTGCGAAAGCGCCCGGAAGCAGGAGACCTGGTCATTGCCGCAGATGCGGGATACCGGGTCTGCCAGCAGGAGGGCTTGGTGCCGGATGTGATTCTGGGGGACTTTGATTCCATGGAAGCGCCGGATGCGGGAGAAAAGGTTTGCCGCCTGCCGGTGGAGAAGGACGATACCGATACGCTGGCCGCTGTAAAACTGGGGCTGGAGCGGGAGTGTACGGACTTTTGGATCTATGGCGGCACCGGCGGAAAACGACTGGATCATACCCTGGCCAATTTGCAGACGCTGCTTTACCTGCGGCGCAGGGGAGCCCGGGGCTTTTTATATGATAACGATTTTGTGTGGACTGCTCTGGAGAACGAGTCTTTGCAGGTGCGCAAAACCGTGGAATGGGGACTGTTTTCCGCCTTTTGCCTGGGGGACCGGGCAGAAGGGGTGGATGAGATCGGTTTCCAATATCCCCTGCGGGACGCGGTGCTGACGCCGGACTTTCCGCTGGGTGTCAGCAATCATATCCTGGAGCCCCAGGCGGAAATCACCGTGCGGCGGGGAGCACTGGCGGTGGGCTGGGAGCTGCCGCCGTTGGAAAAAGCGTGATACGAGAAGTAGAATAGCGATTCTGCCAAAGGAAGATTGCGGCGGGACCTTTTTTATTGTATAATAGGGAAAAAGAAAGGTTGACCTTTCTGACAACAGACAGACCGTGGGACCAGGGTTGGGCACGGCGGTACAGGAGGATTCTTGCCATGGCGACATTTACCGTAAACGGCCAGACCGTGACAGTGGAACACAACCAAAAGCTGCTGCGCTTCCTGCGGGACACCTTGCATCTGACGTCCGTGAAAGACGGCTGCAGCGAGGGTGCCTGCGGTACCTGCACGGTGCTGATCGATGGAAAGCCCACCAAGGCCTGCATTCCCCAGACAGACAAGCTGGAGGGGAAGCAGATCATCACGGTGGAAGGACTCAGCGACTTTGAAAAGGACGTCTATACCTATGCCTTCGGCACTGCCGGAGCGGTTCAGTGCGGCTTCTGCATCCCGGGCATGGTGATGAGCGCCAAGGGGCTGCTGGATCAGAACCCGTCCCCCACCCGGGAGGAGGCGGCCTACGCCATCCGCAACAACATCTGCCGCTGCACCGGGTATGTGAAGATCATTGACGCCATTTTGCTGGCGGCGGAGGTGTTCCGGGCAGGCAAGGTGCCTCCGGCGCCTACCGATTGGTCGCTGGGCCAGCGGGTGCCCCGGGTGGATGTGGCGGAAAAGGTCACCGGCACCGGACAGTACCCTGACGACATCTATCTGGACGGCATGATCTACGGCAGCGCCGTCCGTTCCCAGTATCCCCGGGCCAGAGTGCTGGCCATCCATACGGAGGAGGCCAAGGCGCTGCCGGGGGTGGTGTGCGTGCTTACCGCCGCGGATATTCCGGGGCAGAACAAGGTGGGCCATCTGATGAAGGATTGGGACACCATGATCGCCGTGGGCGACATCACCCACTACCTGGGAGACGCCATCTGCCTGGTGGCGGCGGAGGACCCGGAGACGCTGGCCAAGGCCAAGGCGCTGGTGAAGGTGGACTATGAGGAACTGCCCATGGTCCGCAATCCCCGGGAGGCTATGGCTGTGGATGCGCCGCTGGTGCATCGCTCCGGCAACCTCCTGGCCCACAAGCATATCCAGCGGGGCAATCCCGCGGAGGCCATTGCCAAGTCCAAGCATGTGCTCACCCGGCATTTCTCCACCCCCTGGACAGAGCATGCCTTCCTGGAACCGGAGTGTGCCGTGGCGTATCCTGACGGGGATGGCGTCATGGTCCTCTCTACGGACCAGGGCGCCTACGATACCCAGCACGAGATCATGGGGATGCTGGGCCTTCCCGCGGAGCTGGTGAAGGTCCGCAACTGCCTGGTAGGCGGCGGCTTCGGCGGCAAGGAGGATGTGACGGTCCAGCACCATGCCGCCCTGATCGCTTATCTCACCAAGCGGCCTGTCAAGGTCAAGCTGACCCGGGCGGAGAGCATCCTGATCCACCCCAAGCGCCATCCGATGGAGATGGAGTTTTCCATCGGCTGCGACGAAAATGGCATCATTCAGGGCGTGGCGGCGGAGGTCATCGCCGACACCGGCGCCTACGCCTCTTTGGGTGGTCCCGTGCTGGAGCGGGCCTGTACCCATGCGGCGGGCCCCTATAACTATCAGAACTTTGAGATCGACGGCTGGGCCTACTATACCAACAATCCTCCCGCCGGTGCCTTCCGGGGCTTCGGCGTGACCCAGACCTGTTTCTGTATTGAGACGCTGCTCAATGAAATGGCGGACGTCGTGGGCATCACTCCCTGGGAGATCCGCTATCGGAATGCCATTCGTCCGGGACAGGAGCTGCCCAACGGCCAGATCGTGGATGAATCCACCGGCCTTGCGGAGACGCTGGAGGCGGTGAAGCCCTACGTAGACGCCAATAAATATGTGGGCCTGGCCTGTGCCATGAAGAACGCCGGCGTGGGCGTGGGCATCCCGGATACGGGACGGTGCCGCTTGGTGATCGAAGGCGGGAAGGTCCATATCTTTGCCGGTGCCTCCTGCATCGGTCAGGGGCTGGGAACTGTGCTGACCCAGATGGTCTGCGGTCAGACGGGCATTTCCCGGGAAAATGTGATCTACGAGCGGTCCAATACCTACTGCGCTCCCGATTCCGGAACTACTTCCGGTTCCCGCCAGACGCTTTTCACCGGTGAGGCCTGCCGGAGAGCCTGCCAGGACCTGATCGAAGCACTCAAGGAAAACCCCTTGTCAGAGCTTGATGGGCAGGAGTTTTACGGGGAATACCTGGGCAAGACGGATCCGCTGGGCGCGCCGGTACCCAACCCTGTCAGCCACATCGCCTACGGCTACGCTACCCAGGTATGCATCCTGGATGAGGAAGGCCGTATCCGTCAGCTGGTGGCGGCCCACGACGTGGGCAAGGCGGTCAATCCCACCTCGGTGGAGGGACAGATCGAAGGCGGCGTGGTGATGTCCATGGGCTTTGCCCTGACGGAGCGGTATCCGCTGGTGGACTGCAAGCCCACCGCCAAATACGGAACCCTGGGTCTGTTCCGGGCCAACCAGATCCCGGAGATCACGCCCATCATCGTGGAAAAGCCGGGGCTGAACGTAGCCTGCGGCGCCATCGGCATCGGTGAGATCACGTCCATCCCCACGGCCCCCGCCATTGCGGATGCCTACTACCGCTATGACGGAAAGCTGCGTACCAGTCTCCCGCTGGAGGACACGCCGTACAGCCGGAAGTGATCTGGTAACGGAGGAGAGGACCTTCCCCAGGAAGAAAACCGTCTCGCTGTGCTGCTTCCTTACCCAAATAGGCAGTGATTTAAAAATACAAAAGACGGCCGCCGCAGAGCGGCAGCCGTCTTTTGTTTCCTCTCTACATAAAATGGTGACCTGCCATTTCTAACGGCAGCGTGATTCCCGGTTCAGTCCGGCACGGTCCCCCGCAGCAAGTCCAATGCCTGCTCCGTGTCCACATCAGAGAGTTCGCGCTCCGGCGCATCCACCAGGACCAGAGAATCTTCATGCTGCCGGAGGATGGTACTTCCGCCCCGATCTCCCTGAAGTGACATCAGCTCGGAAAACAATCCGGCGGGAAACACACAGGGATTGCCCCGTACGCCGTTGTGGCTCAGTGCTGCCGGATGGTCCGGCTGCTGCCGCCAGCGTCCGGCCAGAAGCGCAATGCTCTCCCGCCGCAGCAGCGGCTGATCCGACACCAAAAACATGACTCCGCTGCAGTCCCGCAGGGCCGTCAACCCCAGATGAATGGTGTGGCTGAGGCCAATCTCCGGGTGCTGATTGTGGATCGCTGCAAAGTGAAATTCCTTTGCTAGGCGCATGATTTCAGGGTATTGCGTCACAACTACCACACGTTCAAACTGCTCGGCCGGGACCGCTTCCAGGCAGCGCAGAATCAGGCTCCGTCCGCCCAGGGGGGCGGCCAGTTTATTCGCTCCGAACCGTCGGGCATTTCCGGCGGCCATGACCACGCATCCCAGTGAGACGTTGTGTTCCATTGTGTTCACCTCGTTTTTCTTTTAGTATATCCGAAGTTCCGCCGGAATTCCACCAAAAAGGAGAGAAGCTTATGAGCAAAAGCGTCGGAAAGAGCGTTGTCCGTGTAGATGCCTATGAAAAGGCCACTGGACGCGCGAAGTATACGGACGATTTGTGCGACCGCAGTGCGCTGATCGTGAAGATCTGCCACGCAACCATTGCCCACGGCTATGTGAAGTCCATCGATACGTCCGCCGCCCGGGAGATCCCCGGCGTGGTAAAGGTCCTGACCTGCTTTGATGTACCGGACATTCCGTTCCCCACCGCGGGCCACCCCTGGTCCACAGATCCTGCCCATCAGGATGTGGCGGACCGGCTGCTGCTCAACCGCCATGTCCGCTACTACGGCGACGAGATCGCAGTGGTCATCGCGGAGGATGAGATTTCTGCCGTTCAGGGTGTCCGTGCGCTGCAGGTGGAGTACGAGGAGCTGCCCTTTGTGCTGGACGTTCAGGAGGCCATGAAAGACGGCGCACCTCAGCTGCACGAGAAGTATCCCAACAATATTCTGGCCCACACCGACATCCGTAAGGGAGACTACGAGACCGCACGGCAGGAGCCGGGCCTCATCAAGGTGGAGGGCTGGTACGATACCCCCACGGTGCAGCACTGCCACATTGAAAACCATGGCTGCTTTGCCTATGAAGAGGCGGGACGTATCGTGGTGGTGACCTCCACCCAGATCCCCCACATCGTCCGCCGGGTGGTGGGCCAGGCGCTGGGCATCCCCTGGGGCAAGGTCCGCATCATCAAGCCTTACATCGGCGGCGGCTTCGGCAATAAGCAGGACGCGCTGTATGAGCCGCTTTGCGCCTGGTGCTCCACCCAGGTGGGCGGGCGGCTGGTCAAGCTGGAGTGTACCCGGGAGGAGACCTTCGTCTCCAACCGCGTGCGCCACGCTATCCGCACCCACATCATCTCCTATGTCCGGAAGGACGGCACCCTGGTAGCCCGGAAGTTCGAGGCGTTCTCCAACCAGGGCGCCTACGCCTCCCACGGCCACGGCATTGTGGCCAAGGGTATGGGCGCGTTCCCCCAGCTCTATCCCTGCGACAACCTTGAGTGCGACTGCTGGACGGTGTTCACCAACCGTCCCTCTGCCGGCGCCATGCGGGGCTACGGCATCCCCCAGGCCATGTTTGCCGGAGAGTGCCATATTGACGACATCTGCAAGGCCATCGGGATGACGCCGCTGGAGTTCCGGCGGAAGAATCTGATGCCGGTGGGCTATACGGACGGCTTCTCCAAAAACGAGCTGTACAGCGATACCTTCAACCAGTGCATGGATAAGGGCATGGCTGCCATTGACTACCTGCGCAAGTATGAGCAGTACCAGAACCAGACCGGGCCCATCCGCCGGGGCGTGGGACTTGCGGTGTTCTGGTACAATACCGCCGTGTGGCCCATCTCCCTGGAGTCCTCCTCCTGCCGCATGGTGGTCAACCAGGACGGTTCTCTCCAGTTCCAGACCGGCGAGACGGAGATCGGCCAGGGCTGTGACACCGCCTATTCCCAGATGGTGGCGGACGCAGTGGGTGTGCCGCTGGAAAACGTCCATGTGGTCTCCTCTCAGGATACCGATGTGACGCCCTACGGCACCGGCGCCTATGCCTCCCGGCAGACATACATCGGCGGCTTTTCCATCATGCAGACCGCCACCGCCCTGCGGGAGCGGATCCTGCGCATCGCTCACGACCAGACCCGGATGCCGGTGAGCAATCTGGATCTGGTGGACGGCAACATCGTCCGCAAGTCTGACGGCCGTGTTCTCAAGACTCTGGGCGACCTGGCTACGGAGGCGCTGTACTCCCTGACGGACAGCCAGCACATCACCGCTGAGACCACTGCCCAGATCAAGTCCAACGCTTACTCCTTCGGCTGTTCCTTTGCCGAGGTGGAGGTGGACATTCCCATGTGCAAAGTGAAACTTCTGAACATGGTGAACGTCCACGACTGCGGGACCCTCGTCAATCCCGCCCTGGCGGAGGCCCAGGTCCACGGCGGTATGTCCATGGCCATCGGCTACGGCCTTTCCGAGGAACTGAAATTCGATGAAAAGACCGGAAAGCCCCTGAACAACAACCTCCTGGACTATAAGCTCTCCACGTTCATGGACCACCCGGATCTCCAGGCGGAGTTCGTGGAGAATGCGGAGCCCACCTCTCCCTACGGTACCAAAGCGCTGGGAGAGCCGCCGGCCTGCTCCGGCGCACCGGCCATCCGCAACGCGATTTTCCAGGCAACGGGCGTGGCCATCGACCAGTGCCCCATCACGCCCCACGTCCTCTACCGTAAGTTCAAAGAGGCCGGGCTGATTGAAGATTAAGGAGGGACCACGCATGTATGATATGAAAGCATTGTATCAGGCCAGGGATGTGGCAGATGCCGTGTCCCTCCGCCTGGCTCATCCCGAGGCCCAGATCATCGCCGGCGGCTCCGACGTGCTGGTGCAGATGCGGGAGGGAAAGCGGGCCGGTAAGGAGCTGATCTCCATTTACGGTCTGGATGAACTCCGGGGCGTGAAGATGGAGGAGGACGGAACCATCCGCATCGGCTCTCTCGCCAGCTTTTCTCACATTACCCGGGACCCGCTGATCCAGCAGTACCTCCGGGTGCTGGGAGAGGCGGTGGATCAGGTGGGTGGCCCCCAGATCCGCAACATCGGCACCATCGGCGGCAACACCTGCAACGGTGTGACCTCTGCCGACTCTGCCTCTACGCTCTTCGCCTATGACGCCGTCATTGAGCTGACGGGACCGGAGGGGGTGCGCCGGACGCCCATCGGGGACTTCTACCTCCGGGCAGGAAAGGTGGACATCCGCCCCGGCGAGATCCAGACCGGGATCCTGATCGCCAAAGAGAGCTATGAGAATACCTTTGGTCACTACATCAAATACGCCATGCGCAATGCCATGGACATCGCCACGCTGGGAACGTCTGTGAATGTGCGCCTCTCCGCTGACCGTAAGACGGTGGAGCGGGCCCGGGTGGCCTTCGGCGTGGCGGGTCCCATCCCTCTGCGGGCTGTTACGGCAGAGGCTGCCGCCGCTGGAAAGCCGGTCTCGGAGGAGCTGGCGGCGCAGTTTGCCCAGGCGGTGAAGGAGGACATCAATCCCCGGGACTCCTGGCGTGCCGCCCGGGATTTCCGGATGCATATCGCAGTGGAAAGCGCCCGGCGGGCGTTTTTGGAATCGGTGAAACTGGCGGGAGGTGAGCTGTGATGGAACAGCATGTGATCCAGTATCAGACGGTACACTTCAACCTCAACGGCAAGGACGTGGAGCGCACGGTGGATGTGCGGGCCAGTTTGACGGATATGCTGCGCAATGATTTCCGCATGACCAGCGTGAAAAAGGGCTGCGAGGTGGGAGAATGCGGCGCCTGCACCGTCATCATCGACGGCGAGGCCTTTAACTCCTGCATCTATCTGGCAGTGTGGGCCGAGGGAAAGCACATCACCACGCTGGAGGGTCTGCTGGGGCCCAACGGTGAGCTGTCCGACATTCAGCAGGCCTTTGTGGAGGAGGCGGCCATCCAGTGCGGCTTCTGCACCCCGGGCTTTATCCTCACGGCCTGGGAGATCCTGGAGAGCGGGAAAGAGTATACGGACGCAGAGCTGCGCAAGCTCCTCTCCGGACACCTTTGCCGCTGCACCGGCTATGAGAACATTCTCCGGGCAGTGAAAAAGACCATGTACAAGCGACTGGGAAAGGAACTGCCCAAAACTTGATGCAGCCCAGAGAGCAAATACCTGGAAATTGAAATCGGATCCAGAACCTGCAAAGGCCGGAGCATACCATGTGCTCCGGCCCTTGGCTGTTCAGCGGGTGATTTAAAGATCGGAGGATGATAAGGCGTGTATTGGAACCGTCTGAACGACGTACTGCGGACACGATATGGGACAAAAGTCTATAAGCTGGCGCTCTCCTCGGGCTGCTCCTGTCCCAACCGGGATGGGACGCTGGGGACCCGGGGGTGCATTTTCTGTGACGGCGCCGGGGCTTTTGCCGCGGCGGGGGAGATCTCCCGGCAGCTGGAGGATGCCAAGGCTCGGGTAGCGGCCAAGGCAGGACCCGGAGCGAAGTACATCGCCTATTTTCAGTCCTTCACCAATACTTACGGTCCGGTGGAGCGCCTCCGGAAACTGTATCGGGAGGCGATGGCACCGGAAGACGTGGTGATCCTTTCCGTGGCCACCCGGCCGGACTGTTTGCCGCAGCCGGTGCTGGAGCTGCTGGCGGAGTGCGCGGCGGAGAAGGAAGTGTGGGTGGAGCTGGGGCTCCAGACCATCCATCCCGCCTCCGCGGCATATCTGCGCCGGGGCTATGACCTGGAGGTCTATGACCGGGCGGTGGAGCAGCTGCATCAGATCGGGGCCCAGGTAGTGGTCCACCAGATTCTGGGCCTGCCGGGGGAGACAGAGAAGATGATGGCTGAGACTGCCCGCTATATCGGCTGCTCCGGGGCGGACGGTGTCAAGTTTCATCTGCTTCATGTCCTGCGGGGCACGGACCTGGCGGAGGAGTGGCAGGCAGGACGGGTGCCGGTGATGGAGCTGGAGACGTATCTCCATGCTTTGGAGGCCTGCTTGCGGGTGCTGCCCCGGGAGGTGGTGATCCACCGTCTCACCGGTGACGGAGCGAAGCGGGATCTGCTGGCACCGATGTGGAGCGGCGACAAAAAGCGGGTGCTCAACGCCATCCATCAGACTTTCCTGCGGGATGATCTGGAGCAGGGGAGCGCCTTGACGGGAGAAGCGGTTCCCGGTTTTTAATTTGACGGCGCCCCGATTTCGCAGTATAATAAAGACAACAATGAGAGGAGGGATCTCCATGAAGACCATCATTACCATTGGACGGCAGTTCGGCAGCGGCGGCAAGGAAGTTGGCATCCGCGTAGCCAAGGAGCTGGGTATCCCGTTCTACGATAAAGAGCTGCTGCGTGCGGCAGCGGAGAAAAGCGGTCTGTGCGAGAAGATTTTTGAGAATTTTGATGAGCGGCCCAAGAGCCTGCTGTATTCCATTGCTATGGATTCCTACATGTTCAGCCTGCCTGGCGCAGGTACCAGCGATTCTCTGGAGCAGCAGGTATATCTGGCGACGTTCGATACGATCCGCCATATCGCTGAGCAGGGACCCTGCGTCATCATCGGCCGCTGCGCAGACTACGCGCTGGCAGATAATCCCAACCACCTGAGTATTTTCATCCACGCCCCCATGGACGTGCGGATCCAGCGGGTGGCCAAGCGGCAGAACATCACGCCGGAAAAGGCACGTTCCCTGATCATCAAGACCGACAAGCGCCGTGCGTCTTACTATGAGTACTATTCCTCTCAGAAATGGGGCGCTGTGGAGAGCTATGATTTCTGTATGGACAGCAGCTACCTGGGCCTTGGCGGCACGGTGGAGCTGATCCGGGCCATGGTGGAGCACAAGGAACATCCGATTCCCAGTCCCACGGAGGAAGACCCCACCCGCCCTGCGGAGAAGTAACCGCATACCCGACGGAACAAAAAGAGGAGCCATGCATCGCATGGCTCCTCTTTTTATTTAATCTCCATAGTAGACGGTCCGCAGCAGCTGCCGCATGTTGTCCATATCCATGGAAACGGGGTTGAATTTGGTGGCGCCCATGAGGGACTTTTCTGCAATGGTGTCCAGATCCCGGAGGAACGATGCCTCATCCAGCCCCTGGTCCCGCAGCGTGGTGGGGATGCCCAGTGCGGACTTCAGATCTGCCAGTGCCTGCACGATGTCCGGCACGCCGCAGTAGTGGGAGATAGCGTCCAGCCGCTGCGCTGCCACAGTGTCCTGGCGATTGAACGCAAGAACGAAGGGCAGCAAAATGGCGTTGCCCAAGCCGTGGGGAATGTGATACATGGCACCCAGTGCATGGGAGATGCCGTGGACCGCTGTGACGCCCACGTTGGTGAAAGCCATGCCGGCCATGCACTGATAGTGGTGCATCTTCTCCCGGGCCTCCGGCGTTTTTTCCAGAACCGACACGGGAAGCCATTTCAAAATGCCCTCCACGGCACCCCGGGCCAGTACCTCGTCAAAGTCATCCAGATCGTGGCGAGTATAGCACTCGATGGCATGGGCCATGGCGTCCATTCCCGTTTCCGCAGCGATGTGATCCGGCATGGTCATGGGGAGATCTGCGTCCAGAATAGCGACATCCGGTTTGAGGATCTGGTCGATCACCGGGATCTTCAACTGCTTGTCCGGATCGGTGACCACGGAGGTGCGGGTGACCTCAGAGGCGGTGCCGGAGGTGGAGGGGATCGCCACCAGCTTGAGTTTGCGGACCTTGGGGAAGGGGACTTTGCCGATGACATCCAGATTCAGCTCCGGGAATTCATAGAAGAGCATCATGGCTTTGGCCGCATCCATACTGGAACCGCCGCCCACCGCCACTACGGTGTCCGGCTGGAACTGCCGCATCAGTGCCACGCCCTCGTCGATCTGCTGGCGGGTGGGATCCTGCCGGATCCCCCGGAAGAAGGCGACTTCACGCCCTCCTTCTTCCAGATATGACTGCACCCGGTCCAGCACACCGGCGCGTTCCATGGAGGACCCGCCGCAGACCACCAGCACCCGCCGGCCCTCCAGCTCCTTCAGATAGGCCAGAGACCCCCGGCCGGTGACGATAGCGGCAGGACAGAAATTGAGGATTTTCATGTTGCATCTCCTTCGTCGGTTTGGAGACTCCGGCAAAAGCCGAAGGCCTCGTCAAATTTTTTTCGGCTGTATGCATCCACATCCGCCACATAGGCCTCGTAGGCATCCAGCAGGCGCCGGGCCTCCGGCGTCAGCACCGCGCCGCCGCCGTGCTGGCCGCCGATGGTGGAGGTGAGCAGCTTGCAGCCAAACACATTCTCCGCCGTGCGGATGATCCGCCAGGCCTTGGAATATGCCATTTCCATGGAGGCCGCCGCTGCGCGGAGAGAGTGGTGCAGCTCGACTCTGCGCAGCAGTGTGGCAATGCCAGGTCCGAAGCACCGGTGGTCATCATCGCTGTATAACCGTACGGTCAGTTTCAAATGTATATCTTTGCCCATACCGGCCTCCTTCAGCTCCGGCCTCCGGAGCATGCTTACGCAAGTGTTGATTTATTATATCATGGCGGACTCTGCTTTGCAAACGGCGGCAGCTGTGGTAGAATAAGGGAAAATAATGCTGCCGCAACGCGGCAAGGAGCAGGAGGAGAACCATGGATCAAATCAGATTGGGCCGCACGGAGCTGTATGTCTCCAAGACGGCGTTCGGCGCCCTGCCGATTCAGCGTATCAGCCATGCGGACGCTGTGAAGCTGGTTCGCAGAGCCTATGAATCCGGCATCAATTATTTTGATACCGCCAATGCCTATACCGACAGTGAAGAGAAACTGGGCGCTGCCCTTCACGATGTCCGCCACGAGGTCATCCTCTCCACCAAGAGCGGCGGAGGAGACAAAAAGACCGTACAGACCCATATCGAGGAGAGTCTCCGTCGCTTGCAGACGGATTATATCGATCTCTTCCAGTTTCACAATCCGGCGCAGCTGCCGGATCCGGAAGACCCGGACGGCCCCTTTGCCGCAGTGCTGGAGGCCAAGCAGAAGGGCTATATCCGCCACATCGGCATCACCAACCATCGGCTGAAGGTAGCCCGCGCCGCCATCGACTCCGGAAACTTTGAGACGATGCAGTTCCCCTTCTGCTATCTGGCGGCGCCCCAGGATCTGGAGATCGTGGAGAAGTGCAAGGCGGCGGATATGGGCTTTATCGCCATGAAGGGCCTCTCCGGCGGACTGCTGAACAACGCCGAGGCCTGCTATGCCTTCATGCAGGAGTACCCCAATGTGGTGCCGATCTGGGGCATCCAGCGGGAGGAGGAGCTGGACCAGTGGCTGGAGCTGACGGCTCGGGATCCCCATGTGACGCCGGAGATCCAGGCGGTCATCGACAAGGACCGTAAGGAGCTGGCGGGGAACTTCTGCCGCAGCTGCGGCTATTGCCTGCCCTGCACCGCCGGCATCGACATTCCCCAGGCGGCCCGGATGAGTGCGCTGCTGCGCCGGTCCCCGTATCAGCCGTACATGAGCGATGAGTGGTATGCCAAGATGCACAAGATCGAAGAATGTGTTCACTGCGACGCCTGCAAGTCCCGCTGTCCCTATGGACTGGATACCCCGGCGCTGCTGCAGGCAATGCTGAAAGATTATGATGCGTTTTACGCTGAACACCACAACGACTAAGCGGCCGTTGCGCTAGAATCGAAAGGAGATATCCAAAATGCTTTTCCAAGGCGAAAACAACAGCCTGAAGCTGGACGTATTCAACTATGAGCTTCCCGCCGACGGGGGCGACCCCACCAGTGACGACCGGAACTGGCTGATCCTCCGGGCCACTTATGTGGACGAGGACGGCGACATCACCAAGGACTCCAACAGCTGCCTTTTGACCTATGAGCTGCAGGAGATGACTGCCGGACTCAAGGTGCTGGACGCCGGCATCCGGGACCGGTATGAAAGCAGCTTTACTGAGCCCTACTTCACCCTCACGGCCCAGGCGGAAGGAGAGGGCTTTTTGGTGGAGGTGTCCTTCTATCTGCCCAACACCATGGATGGGGACGACACCGCCGAGGTGACGGCCCATTTCTCCAAGGCAGATATGCGGGCCCTTCTGGACGAGCTGGACAAGCTGTGCAAGAAGTTCCCGGACCGACCGTAAAAGAAACAAGGAAAAGCCGCTCCCGTCAGGGAGCGGCTTTGGATTTTCCAAGCAGGATGTAAAGATACGGCGTAAACAGGGCCGGAACGGCCAGCGGTAAGGATACCTGATCGAAGAGGTGGAACAGCAGTTGGGAGGCCCACATGGTGGACTCCGTAGTGGCATACAAATAATGAACCAGCCAGGAGTACCCGCCCATCGCCTGGCTGATCTGCTCCCAGACCAGCAGCACGGCCTGCCAGACCACCATAATGGTGGCGGAAAAGAAGATCTGCCTGCGCTCCAGACCGCGGACAAAGTGCCACCCGGCCAGCCAGAAGAGCAGAAAAGCGGCCACACTGACGATCTCGGTGACATACCCGGTGGAAAGCTCGTAGGCACCGGTGACCGGATCCGGCCCCCGGGCGATCTGAATGCGTCCCCAGGAGAAGGCCAGCAGAAACGTGAGCGACCGGCACACGATCCCGGTGCCAGCCAACACCAGCGGGACCCGCAAGAGGGGCTTTTTCCAAAACTCCATAGATCATCCGCCTTTCCGTTTTTTTAATCATAACACGCCGAGACTGCCGGCGCAATAAAACTTTCCCCCGAAAGCAGCGCTTTCGGGGGAAAGGGAGATCACAGGCCGTTAGCCTCGTCCACCACCTTGCGGATGGCGTCGGCGGCGTCGGCGGGGAGTTTGTTGAAGCCGCCCTCGGCGGTCTCCAGGCCCTCCACATAATTGAGGCGGTCGGTCATGCGGGCCTTCAGCTGGGCGACATATGCCTTGTCGCTCAGGTCCGGCACGAAGCCCTTCCACTCCAGGATCTCAATGTCTTCGAAGGGGCCCCAGGGCTTGAACTGAGCCTTACCCTCCACAACGGCTTCCAGAATGCCCAGGGTATCTTCCTTCTGGACCTTCTTGCCCATAAAGTCGCCGGTGTTGATGATATAGCAGGCCACGTTTTTCTCTGCCACCAGCTTCTTGAACTTCTCGTAGTCGTTCACCAGGGGATAGGTGCGGAAGGGGTTGGCGTAGGGCTCCACCACCAGGGCGTTGGGATCCACGCCCTCCTTGAGCCGCTCAGCGCTGGAGCGCTTGGTGGCCAGGGTCGCGCCCATGACGGAGGCCAGGGAGGCACCCTTGAGCTTGACGATGGGAGGGATGGTGGGATCCTTCATGATCCAGAAGATGGCGTTGACGGGGGAATCGATCTTATCCACCCGGTTGGGGGACCACAGCTTGGACTTGATGGCCCGGCCGTTGCCGTTGCGGATGTCCTCAGTGACGCAGACCACCTTGCCGTCCTCATCCAGCGTGGCGGAGCAGTTCTGCACCGTCAGGAGGTACTTGTTGTCCGGTGCGTCCACCGGGTAGTCGGAGGTCTTGTCGAAGTAGGTGGGCTCCAGGGCGATGGAGGCGCAGCTCTCCGTGTTGATGACGAAGGCGTCGTCGTGGAGGACCTTGATGGCGGGATACTTGCCGCCGTGCTTGGCGTGGGTCAGGGTGGACTTGCCGGAGCCGGACAGGCCGAACACCGCTGCCACGAACTTGCTGCCGTCGTCCAGCGTGTATTCCTTCTGGCCGCCGTGGCAGGAGGCGTAGCCGTTGCGGTTAGCGATGGCCCAGGCCAGGGTCAGCGTGCCCTTCTTGTGCTCGCCGAAGTAGCGCATGCCCAGGATGGCGGCGCAGTTGGACTCCGTGTTGAAGTAGCACAGGCACTTGGGATCACACACGTCCTCCTGGCCCGGAGCGCCGGTCCACTGGGGATCGGAGAAGATATAGATGTCCGGCTCGCTGCCGTTGCCCACGGGCTTGGAGCCCTTGTACATCTTCACGTATTCATCGGACTGATACTGGAAATTGAGCATCCAGTTGTAGAGAAGGTTCTCCTCTCCCTCGGGGATCAGCAGATGGGCCTTGACCATGAACTCCGGGTCGAGACCGATGAAGACCTCTGCATGATACATGGTCTTCCAGCGGGTGTCGTACACGGCGTCCATAACGATCTTGTCCAGCTTGTCGCACTGCACACCGGGCTTACCGGCGATGCGGCGGGCAGGAGCATAGCGGCCGGTGATGGAGCCGTCGTTGAACAGCAGTACCTTGGCATCCGGTTCCAGACCGAATTCCTCACCCCGGTAGACCGGCATATCGGTGACGATGGTGCCGGGAGAGTTTTTCGCCAAGTCATATGCCTCCCGCAGGGAATTGACTTTCACCACGTTGTTGCCGTAAAACGGCGCTTCAATGATGGAGCGGGTTTTGGAAAAACCGGTTTTGCCCGGACCGATCTCACATCTGGGGTAGTAGGCTTTCGTGGACATCTGAAATTCCTCCTTTATTGCTGGCTGCTATGAAAATACCATGGCAGAATGTTGATTATTACTATACGGAAGATTCCGGCAAAACGCAAGGGAAACTCGATTATGCCTGCGCGCTGCGCAGCAGCTGGGCCAGACGGGCAAAGTCCGAAAGCGTCAGCTGTTCGCCCCGGACGCTGGGGCTCCAGCCTCCGGCTTCGATGGCGGACTGGATGGCGGTTTTGTCAAAGCCCTGCAGACCGGCGGCCAGACTGTTGGCCAGGGTTTTCCGCCGCAGGACGAACGCCGCCCGGACGCAGCGGAAGAAAAAGTCCTCATCCTCCACCTCTACGGCGGGGCGGCTGCGGCGGACGCAGCGGATGACGGCGGAGGTGACCTTGGGGGCGGGCAGGAACTTCTCCCGGGGCACATCGAAGAGCAGCTCCGTCTCCATGTAATACTGCAAGAACAGTGAAAAGGCGCCGCCGTCTGCGGAGCCCTGGGCAGCACACAGCCGCTGGGCCACTTCCTTCTGGATCATGACCGTGATGCTCTCAAAGCAGGATGTCTCTACCAGCTTTGTCAGCACGGGGGTGGTGATGTTGTAGGGGAGATTGGCGCAGACGATGGGCCGCAGGCCGGAGAGCTTTTCCTCCGCCAGTTTGGCAAGGTCCAGCTTCATCACATCTCCCGGAACGATCTCCACGTTGGAGTAGGGAGCCATCGTCTCCGCCAGAACCGGCAGCAGCGCTTTGTCCAGCTCCACCGAGACCACCCGGCCTGCCCGTGCGGCCAGTTCCGCCGTCAGGGGACCGATGCCGGGACCAATCTCCAGCACACCACAGCCTTTGTCCGCTTCAGAGGCGTCCGCAATGGCCGCGGGGACTGCGGGGTCGATGAGAAAGTTTTGGCCCATGGATTTGGAAAAATGGAAGCCGTGGCGCGCCAGCAGCTCCCGGATGGAATCGTAATCACAGAGATTCATGGTGCTCCGCCTTTCCGAGAATGCATGATACAACGCTAGTATAGCAGATACCGGGGAATTTGAAAAGGCACAGGCGGTTGCAAAATTCCGTAAAATGTGATTCACTGGGAAAAACACGGGAGGAAGCTGCTATGATTACAACCATCTTGTTTGATCTGGATGACACGCTGCTGGATTTTACCAAGGCGGAGGCGATTGCGCTTCGCCGGGCGTTGGAGGAGGCAGGGCTTCCGGCGGGAAAGGATGTCTTGGACCGGTACCATGTCATCAACCGCCGCCAGTGGGAGCTGCTGGAGGAGGGGCTCCTTACCCGGGAACAGGTGCTTGTGCGCCGATTCCAGCTGCTTTTTGAGGAGTTGGGAGTCAAGGCGGACCCCAAGGCGGTCTGCGAGCAGTATGAGACGTATCTGGCACAGGGTCATTGGTTTGTTCCCGGCGCCCCGGAGCTGCTGAGAGTTCTGGCACCCCGCTACGAGCTGTATCTTGCGTCCAACGGCGCGTCCTTTGTGCAGCGCCGCCGTTTGGAAAGCGCGGGGATCACCGGATATTTCCAGGGGATTTTCCTCTCAGAGGAGGTGGGGGCGGACAAGCCGCAGCGGGCGTTTTTTGAGGCCTGCTTTGCATCCATTCCCCACTTTCAAAAGGAAACGGCGCTGATGGTGGGGGACAGTCTGACCTCCGACATCCGGGGAGGAAAGAACGCCGGGATCCGTACCTGCTGGTTTGCACCTCAGGGACAGCCGGCCCGTCCGGACATCCGTCCGGATTATCGGATCTGCGCACTGGAGGAGCTGCCGGCGCTGCTGGAGACCCTGTAAAAACGACCCCCGGCAGTCCCTGAGGGACTGCCGGGGGTCGTTTCCTGCTTTAGGGCAGGATGTAGACGGTGCAGCTGCGCCGTCCAAAATTGATGCACTGCTGATAGGTGTCGTAATAAAGGTCCACCTTATTGCCGCGGACACCGGTGTCCGAAGCAACGGCCATGCCGTAGACGACGGAACCGTCGTTGGTGACGATATACATCCGGGTGCCCAGAGGGATGACGCTCTTGTCCACAGCCACGGTGCCCACGCCGACGGCGGTGCCGGTGGCGGTGCAGGTATCCGCGCCGCCGTATCCTGCGGTATAGGCAGTGGCGGTCATGGACTTGGCGGAGGAGAACGGCATGGTAGCGCCGGACTGGAAGGCAAGATAACCGCTGCCGTCCGCATTTTTCACGACTTTGGAAATGCGGTCGGTAGAGGAGACGCTGGACACTGCAGTGCCCACCTCCACGATCTCATCCACTGCGGTGCCGTCCAGTTCCTCAACGAACTGGCGGGAGACCTGCTCACCGCCGGACCAGACGACCTCGTATACCGAGGTGCGGGTACCGTCCACACCGGCCTGGACCACTTTTTCCGTACCCTTGGCCAGGTAGGGATTGGTCCGCCGGATGGTCTCATACGACTCCGTCTCCGTGACGCGGTCATAATAGGTCAGCTCCGAGGCCACTGTCAGCTCCACGCCGTCCTCGGAGAAGTTCACCGCAACCATCTCCAGGGGACTGGGCTGGATCTCCAGACGCTTGAGCAGAGCAGAGACGGTTTCCTTTCGGGTCTCGGTGGTGAGGACCGTGCCGTTATACGTGATCTGTGCCCGCTGACCGGCAGTCAGGGTCACATCGTATCCGGTGCTGTTGCTGGAGAGAAACACCAGCTGCGAGGACAGGTCCGCCGCGTCGGTCTCGTCATCGAGGACGATGGCGGAATCTTCCACACCGGTGAGGATATACAGTGCGTCGGCGTGATTCATGGCCGCGTAGCTGGTGCCCACCACAGCTACCAGGGTAAAGACTGTCAGGCAGTGGCGATTCCAAAGCACATGCAGCTTTTTCCGTAGGTCGTTTGTGTTGAACATAATACCTCCTGATTGAAGTTCTCCGGCCCGTCTTTCTCCTGTGGACACTGCGTGTCACAGGACCAAAAACAAAACTTGTAACTTTTGTTACCGGCTGAAAAACTGGGCTTAGTATACACCTGAATCCCACTTTTGTCAAGTTTGAGCTGGTATTATAGGGATATAGCACCCACTTTTGACTTAAAGCGGCGAAAAACGACTGGAAGTATCTGTAAACCAACTACAAAAAAGTAACAAAAAAATAACAGCGGCAACAAAAAATATCCGTTGTACCCACATGGATGGATACAACGGATATTTTGATAAAATAATGGATTTTTTGAACTTTCAGCGGACTTCCGGCGTAAAGCCCAGATCCTCCAGCTCGCTGACGGCGGTCTTGACGCAGTTGTCACAGCCGTCGATGGTTACGGTTTTTCCGGCCAGGTCCACCTGGAATTTCAGCTGGGCGGCAGTGAGGGCGTTGGTGATGCGCTTGACGCAGTTTTCGCACATCATATCGGGGACTTGAATGGTAGTCATATTGGAATTCCTCCTTCTTAAAATCAAACCATGGAACTGGTTTATTTCATCATTTTCTGGATGGTGGACACCAGATCATCCACCACTTCCAGCTTGCCGGCCTGGATGTCCTGCACCACGCAGGTATGGATGTGATTGGCCAGCAGTTCCCGGGAAAAGGCGTTGAGAGCGGCCTGGATGGCAGAGACCTGGGTCAGGATGTCCGTGCAGTAGGCCTCCCGCTCCACCATGCCTCGGACACCCCGGACCTGGCCCTCGATCCGGCTCAGGCGCTTGATGAGAGCGTCGTATTCCGCCGGTTCCCGGTGCTTGTGGCGGCAGCATTCTGCCGTGGTATGTTCCTTGTGTTCCATCACGGTTTCCTCGCATTCCTGAATATTGAGATGGTACGTCAGAGCTTCGCGCGGCCCAGCCGCAGGGCATTGCCCACCACACACACGGAGCTCAGGGACATAGCCGCCCCGGCGAACATGGGGGAGAGCAGGGGACCGCCCAGCAGGTACAGCACGCCTGCCGCGATGGGGATGCCAATGATATTGTAGCAGAAGGCCCAGAACAGGTTCTGTTTGATGTCCCGCAGCGTCAGGCGGCTGAGGCGGATGGCCCGGGAGACGTCCTCCAGGTCCGAGCGCATCAGCACGATGTCGGCGGACTCGATGGCGATGTCGCTGCCGCTGCCGATGGCGCAGCCCACGTCAGCGGTGGTGAGGGCAGGGGCGTCGTTGATGCCGTCACCCACCATCATAACGGTCCGGCCCTGCTTTTGCAAGTCCTGTACTACGCCGGCCTTTTCCTCCGGCAGCACTTCCGCGATAACGGTGTCCACCCCCACCAGGGAGGCGATGTGCTCTGCTGCGGCTCGGTTATCGCCGGTGAGGAGCACGGTGCGGATGCCCTGGGACTTCATCCGGGCAATGGCGTCGGCACTGGTCTCCTTCACCGGGTCTGCCACAGAAATGAGGCCCAGAAGGACGCCGTTTTTCGCAAAGTACATGGGGGTCTGGCCCTGAGATGCCAGGGTCTGGGCCTGGGCTTCCAAGGGGGAGATGTCCACGCCGGCTTCTTCCAACAGCCGCCGGTTGCCGGCCAGAACCGTTCCGTCCTCCAGCACGGCCCGGATGCCCCGGCCGGAGAGGGTCTCGAAGGACGTTGGACGGGCGGAGGCATCAAATCCCTGGGTCTTGGCATAGCCGGTGATGGCCTGGGCCAGGGGGTGGGCGGAGACGGCCTCCACCGCTGCGGCGGTGGCCAGCAACGTCTCACGGGGACACTGGAAGGGAAGGACCTCTGTGACAGCGGGGGTGCCCTCTGTGACGGTACCGGTCTTGTCCAGCACCACGGTGTCCACGCTGTGGGTGATCTCCAGAATCTCGCCGGAGCGGATCAGAATGCCGTGC
>CALXDH010000028.1 GCA_944387015.1 uncultured Oscillospiraceae bacterium | reverse complement strand
ACCTGGCGGGTCTCCAAAGCCTTTTTCACGGTGCGGAATGTCTCCCCCAGATCGCTCTGGACGTACTTGGCTCCCCGCAGGCGCCACAGGTCCTCCTTGCGGAAGCAGGCGATATGGCGCAGGTGCTGCTTGCCGTCAAACGCGGCGCCGAACACCACGCCGCCGCTTTCCAGAATATAGTCCGCCAGCGCCGTGAACACGCCGCCGGAGGTGGAGTCCTTGCGGATGGCGTCGTCCCGGTTCCAGGCGGCAAATACCGCCGGAAGAGGTGCCGGCTCCCGGGTGTGCAGCACGGGGCACACAGCGGTGCAGCGGCCGCAGCGGACACACCGCTCCGGGTCCACCACCGGGTATGCAAAGCCCTCCCGGTCCCGCTCCATGGTGATGGCGTCTTTGGGGCAGCTATTGGCGCAGGCCGTGCAGCCGGTGCAGTGGATGTGATCCGCCAGCTCCGGCAGGTGATCCGACGCGGGCTCTACCTGAGCGGGACCTGTCTCTTCCTCCCGGGGCGCACCGGTGAGGGCGCCCCAAAGATAGTCCAGGGACCCCTGCCGGGCCCGTTCCAACCGCTGCTCCACGGCGGCATAGTCGATCTCGTCGGTCAGTCCGGCAGTATCGCCCTTGCCGATGATCCGCTCCGTGAGGCCCAGAGTAGAGAGCAGGCTGAAGGTCCGGGAACTCTCCGGCGATGCCAGCTCCGCCGGCGCCACGGCGGTGAAGAAGGGCTTTTGGAACTGGGTGGAAAACACGGTTCCGTGGAAGGAGTTGGTGCACACCACGCTGGCCCCCTGGAACCACCCCAGAAACTCCGCCGGACCGGCGTCCAGTACGCAGTGGGCCTTGGGGTGGACCTTCTGGCGGATGCCGCACAGCTGCACCACCGGCAGCCCCGTCTCCTCCGCCAGACGGCGGATATAGGGTTCAAGCGCACCGGGGCGGCTGATGCAGTAGCAGAGGATATAGCCCCCCTGCATGGGGGATGGCTCCGCCACCTCCGCCCACTGCCGCCGGTCCAGCAGCAGCGTGGGGTCCAGCACCGCCGGCACGTCCTGTCCGGTGATGTGCCGGACGATCCGCTGGCCCTGCTGTTCCCGGACGGAGAGGTGGGAAAACTGGCGCAGATACCCCGCCAGCTCCTCCTCCATCTCCTCGGGGATCCGGGGGATACCGAAGGAGGGGGCGTAGGCGATCTTCCGCTGATCGGAGAAGGCGCCGAAGAACACCGGGTCGAACCGGCCGTTCGGGAAGATCTTGGGGTTCCAGATCTGGTCGCTGCCGGAGAGGATCAGCTCATAGGGCAGCTTTGCCGCCCGCAGCTCCTCCAGGCTCTCATAGCGGTGCCCGCTGATGCGCAGCCGCTCCCGGGCAAAGCGCTCAAACCGCTCGTAGCGGGTCTTGAGCGGGGTATAGTGCAGTGCGGTGTGGGCGTCGTGGGCAGCACTGCCCAGGCCGGTGGGACGGCGGAAGAGGCTGTTATCCTGGTTGACGTAGTAGTCAATGATCTCGCACTCGCTGCCCAGGGATTCCACCGCCCGCTCCGTGGCATAGGCCTGAAGCAGCGCCCCGTAATGGTGGATATGGTAAAAGGTCACAAGTCCTGTTTTCAAGAGAAGGCTCCCTTTCCTATTGCTCGTTCAAAATCGCATCCGGGTCCTTGGGCACCAGCAGATCATCCTCCGCCACCCAGTCGGACACGTTCACCACGTCATACTCCGTCTCCGTCCGGCGGATGACCACCCGGCTCAATCCGGCGTTGATGACCATCCGGCGGCACATGGCGCAGGAGGTGGCGTCTCCCAGCAGCTCACCGGTGCGGGCGTCCCGCCCAACCAGGTACAGCGTGCCTCCCGCCATGTCCCGCCGGGAGGCGGAGATAATGGCGTTGGCCTCGGCATGGACGCTGCGGCAGAGTTCGTAGCGTTCTCCCCTGGGCACCCGCATGGCCTCCCGGGAGCAGTAGCCCATGTCCACACAGTTGGCACGGCCCCGGGGGGCGCCGTTGTAGCCGGTGGAGATGATCTCGTCGTTTTTGACGATGATGGCCCCGTACACCCGGCGCAGGCAGGTGGCCCGTTCCAGCACCGTCTGCGCAATATCCAGATAATAGTTTTCTTTGCTGATTCGATCCATCGCCAGCCCTCCGTGGTAAAAAATAGCGCGATTTAAGATACATTATTGTACCATGGTCCCAGCCGGTTTGACAAGAGGCAGGACCTGCCTTCCCTTCCTTCCTGTCCCCGGTCCGCAGACAGCCATCCGGGCACAAAGGAGGGGCGGAGCCGTCGGCTCCGCCCCTCCTGGGGATCAATCCAGTTTTCCGGCCCGGACGCCGATCAGCTCCGCCGCCACCGACACAGCGATCTCCTCCGGAGTCTCCGCCCCGATGGGCAGCCCGATAGGAGCGTGGAGCCGGGCGTATTCCGCCTCGGTGAACCCCGCCGCCAGCAGCCGCTCCCGGCACAGCGCCAGCTTCCTGCGGGAACCGATGCACCCCAGATACCGGGCGCCGCTGCGGAGCACCTGGCAGAGCACCTCGTAGTCCGCCTGGTGGCCCCGGGTCATGATGACCACATAGTCATCCGCCGTCACCTGCACCTGCTGTTCCAGGGCCAGGAAATCCCCGCACAGCGTCTCCTCCGCCGCCGGAAACAGCGCCGGGTCCGCAAATTCCGGCCGGTCGTCATAGACCACCACCCGGAACCCCACACCGGCAAGCACCGGCACCAGGGCCTGGGAGACATGGCCGCCGCCGAAAACATACACCCGGCCCGGACGCTCCACCGGCACGGAGAACCACCCGTCCGCCAGCACAGGCTTCTCGCCCAGCAGTTTCCCGTCCGCCTCACCGACGGTGGCAGCCCTCATGTCGGTGACACGATCCCCCTCCAGCCGGCGCAGCAGCCACGCGCCGCCGCTTCCGCCGGAGAGCTCCATCAGCCGCCGGAACACCCGGACGGCAGCACCGTCCCCGGCAGGCAGGTAGGTAAAAAGCAGTGTCACGTCCCCGCCGCAGACCATGCCAAGGCTTGCGGCGTCTCCCTGGACGAAGCGGAAGCGCCGCAGCGCGTCCCGCTTCTCCTCCAGCAGCTCCGCACAGAGTTTCTGGGCCTCGTACTCCACGTTGCCGCCGCCCACAGTGCCGGTGCTGCGGCCGCCGGAGAACACCGCCATCATGGCGCCGGCGCCCCGGGGGGTGGAGCCGCTGCTCTCCAGCACGCTCACCAGCTCCGCCGCCTCGCCGCCCTCCAGCGCGTGGACCAGTTCTCTGAAAAATTCCCGCATATCAGCCGATGCCTCCCAACAGCGCTCCCAGGATCAGTACGAATACCGTCACGCCGCAAAAGCCGTACTTGGCCAGGGGATAGAACCAGCCGCCCAGAGGCTTTTGGCGGGCCAGGTTCACCTGATCCAGACAGTCCTCCTTCCCGTAGATCCAGAAGAAGAACACCGCCGCCAGCAGTGCCCCCACCGGGCAGGCGTAGATGGAGCAGACATCCATCCAGTCGGAAACGATCCCCTGGATGCTCAGTCCAACCGCCAGCCCCACCGCGCCGATGACCGCCACCGCCTGCAGCCGGGAAAGGCCCAGCCGCTCCTGCAGCGTGGCGGTGGGCGCCTCGAAGAGGTTGATGAGGGACGTAAGCCCCGCGGAGAGGGCCGCCACAAAGAACACCGCCATGATGACAGTGCCCCCCGGCATGGTGTCGAAGAGGTTGGGCAGGAAGATGAAGAGAAGGCCCGGGCCGCTCTGGTCCAGAGTCTGTCCCGCCGTGGCCATGGCGGGGATGATGACGACGGCCGCCAGCAGCGCCGCCATGGTGTCAAACACCGCCACGGTCCGGGCCGCCCGGGGCACGTCCTCTGTCTTGGGCAGATAGGACCCGTAGATCAAGGTGCCGTTGCCGGCGATGGAGAGGGAGAAAAACGCCTGCCCCAGAGCATAGACCCACACGTAGGGATCCAGCAGCCCCGCCGGGTCCAGTACGAAGAGATAGCGGTATCCCTCCGACGCTCCGGGGAGGGTGGCGATATACACCGCAAGCCCCAAAAACAGCAAAAAGAAGAGGGGCATCATCACCTTGTTGGCCTTTTCGATGCCGCTGGCGATACCGAAGGCCATGATGAGCAGGGTCAGCACCATGGCCACCACTTGCCAGGCCGTGTTGCCCCAGGAAGAGGCGGTTTCGGTGAAAAGGGCACTGAAGGCATCCACGCCGTCCCGGGACAGCACGGAGCCGGTGAAGGCGCCCACCGCATACTTGAGAAGCCATCCCACCACCACGGAGTAGCCGATGGCCATGGCCAGGGAGGCCAGCACCGGAACGAGGCCCAGCGCCTCTCCCCAGTTCCGGCGGCCGGTGCGGCGCTCTGCCGCTGCGGCGAACGCGATCATGGGGCCGCCTGCCGCCGCCCGGCCGAAGGCCATCTCCCCGATGACGCCGGTGGAGGCGATCAGGGCCACAAAGAGGAAGTAGGGGATCAGGAAAGTGGCGCCGTACTGGGACATCCGGGAGGGAAAGAGCCAGATGTTGCCCATGCCCACGGCGGAGCCGATGCAGGCCAGCTTGAAGCCCCATTTGGACCGGAAATTGTCCCGGCTTGCGGAAGGATCATGTTTTGCCATATCACTTGCTCTCCAATCTCCGGCGGTGCCGGATTTCATGGCCGTGTCGGCCGTCAGTAGTCGGTAACGTCGAAGCGGGAATTGCGCCAGTAGTAGTCCCGGTCCTCCTCCGTGATGGCACGGATCACCCGGCAGGGGTTCCCGGCAGCCAGTACGCCAGGCGGCACGTCCCGGCTCACCACACTGCCGGCGCCGATGACCGCGCCCTCCCCGATGGTGACGCCGGGGAGGATCACCACATTGCCGCCGATCCACACATGGTCCCCGATGGTGATGGGGGCGCCGAACTCATAGCCGGAGTCCCGGCTGGCGGGATGAAGAGGATGGCCCGCGGTGTAGAGGCTGACATTGGGGGCGATCATCACATAGCTGCCGATGGTGACCTTCCCCACGTCCAGGATGGTAAGGTTGTAGTTTGCAAAGAAGTGGTCCCCCACCTCGATATTCCAGCCGTAGTCGCAGTGGAAGGGCGGCTCCAGCCACACGTCCTCCCCCGTCCGTCCGAACAGGTCCTTCAGAAGCTCCGGGATCCGCTCCCGGTCCCGGGGATGGAGGCAGTTGAGTTCATAGATTTTTTCCTTGCAGCGCGTCCGCTCCTCCTCCAGCCCGTCCAGCCAGGGCTTGTAGGGCAGTCCCGCCAGCATCCGCTCTTTTTGGTTCATGGAATCTCCTTTCTCCACAAGGCAGACCGCCGCAGCTTTGGCTGCGGCGGCGCAGAGTCAATGACGGATCTGCCGGATGGACAGCTTCTGCCGCCAGATAGAGGGGGCAAACAGCAGCAGCATGGGGAATACCTCCAGCCGGCCCACCAGCATGTCAAAGGACAGCAGCAGCTTGGTGAAATCGGAAAAGCTGGAGAAATTGCCCATGGGACCAACGATCTCCAATCCGGGACCGATGTTGTTGATACAGGAGGCCACAGCAGTGAACACCGTCACCAGGTCCACCTGCTCCAGGGACACCAGCAGGCAGGACACGCAGAACACCAGCAGATACACCGTCAGGAACATATGCACGCCCCGGACATTCTTTTCCGCCAGAGGGCGGCCCTCGAAACGCACCGTGGTCACCGCATTGGGGTGGAGCATCCGCTTCATATCGCACAATGCGCTCTTGGTCAGGATCACCAGCCGGGCCACCTTGATGCCGCCGCCGGTGGAGCCGGCGCAGGCGCCGATGAACATCAGCATCACCAAAATGGCCTTGGAAAATGCAGGCCAGGCGTTGAAGTCCACGGTGGCGTAGCCGGTGGTGGTGATGATGGAGGAGACCTGGAAAAAGGCGTGGCGCAGGCTGGTGCCCACAGAGCGGTAAATGTGCAGGATGTCCAGCGTGATGGCCGACACTGCCACCGCCACGATGATCAGGTAAGTGCGCAATTCCTCAGAGCGGAACACATCCCGGAACTTACGGACCAGCAGGAAATAGTAAAGGTTGAAGTTCACGCCGAAAAGCAGCATGAAGATGCCGATGACCACATCGTAATAGGCGTTGTTATAGGCGCCGATGCTGAGGTTCCGGCAGCTGAAGCCGCCGGTACCGGCGGAGCCGAAGGAATTGATGCATGCGTCAAAAAGGGGCATGTCCCCCAAAAGCAGCAGAATGATCTCCACGATGGTCATCACAAGATAGATGCCGTAGAGGATCTTGGCCGAGTCGCCCATGCGGCTGACCAGTTTGCCCACCGTGGGGCCGGGCACCTCTGCCCGCAGAAGGTGCATGCCGTGTCCGTCCGTCATGGGCAGAACCGCCATGACGAACACCAGCACGCCCATGCCGCCCACCCAGTGGGTGAAGCTGCGCCAGAAGAGGATGCTCTTGCTGAGAGACTCCACCTCCGGGAGGATGCTGGCGCCGGTAGTGGTAAAGCCGGAGACGGTCTCGAAAAAGCAGTCCACGTAGCTGGGGATCTCACCGGAGACATAGAAGGGCAGTGCGCCGAAGGCGGACATGGCGATCCACGCCAGCGCCACCACCGCCAGGCCGTCCCGGGCGAAGAGGGACGTGCTCCGGGGACGGCGGAAGCTCATCAGCCCCCCCAGCAGCACCAACAGCGCAATGGGCAGCAAAAACGGCGCCGGGGACTCCCCGTAGAGCAGTGCCACTGCCAGCGGAATCACCAGCAGGGCAGCCTCCGTCAGCAGGATGCGGCCGATGACAAAGGCGATCATTCGTTTATTCACGGGTCTTGCCTTCCTTTACTGAAAAATATCCCGGATGTCCTGGATCCCGGTGTCCGTCGCCACCACGATCACGTCATCCCCCTGGTTGATGACATCGTCGCCGGTGGGAATGACGATGCGGCCGCTGCGGCGGACGATGCCCGCCACCAGGATGCCGCTTTTGATCCGCAGGTCCCGCAGCGGGACTCCCACAAAGGGATAGTTCTCCTTGATGCCGAACTCCAGCGCCTCCACCTTTTCATCCACGATCCGGTGGAGGGTCTTGACCTGGGAGCCGGTGGCATTTTTCATGGACCGGATATACTTGAGGATCAGCTCGGTGGTCACCGCGCCGGTGGACACCACGCTGTCGATCATCCCCTCGGTGGACACCAGTTCCATCAGCGAACGGCGGTTGATCTTCGCCACCACCTTGCAGTCCCGGGACTGGCGGGCGGCGCTCATGGACATGAGGATATTGGCCTCGTCCAGACCGGTGATGGCCACAAAGGCATCGATCTGGCCGATGCCCTCCTCCTGGAGCAGTTCGCTGTCCGTGCCGTCTCCCACGATGACCAGCGCCTTGGGGAGCCGTTCCTCAATGTCCACGCACCGCTGCCGGTTCTGGTCCACGATCTTCACGGACATGCCCATGTCGATGAGCTGGGAGGCCAGGTAGTAGCACAGCTTGCTGGCGCCCACGATCATCACCGAGGATGCCCGGCCCCGGAACACACCCAGATGCCGGAAGAAGTGCTCCAGCTCGTGGGGCGCGGCGGTGAGGTAGATCTTGTCCCCCGCCTGCAGTACGAAGTCGCCGGAGGGAATGTAGGTCTCGTCCCGGCGGGACACGGCACAGATCAGCACCCGGACCCGGATGTTGCGGTACAGGTCGGAAAGCTGCATCCCGTGGAGGGCGGAATTTTCCGGCAGGCGGTACTCCACCAGTTCCAGCCGTCCTTTGGAGAAGGACTCCAGCTTCATGGCCGTGGGGAAGCGCAGCACCCGGGCGATCTCCCGGGCGGTAGCCTTCTCCGGGTTGATGGACATGGAAAGGCCCAGCTCCTCCCGCATGAAGCGCAGCTGCTTTTCATACTCCGGGTTCCGGATCCGGGCAATGGTATGGGGAATGCCCAGCTTCTTGGCCACCAGGCACGTCAAAATATTGATCTCGTCGCTGGAGGCCGTGGCGATCAGCAGGTCCGCCTTGTCGGCCTCCGCCTCCTTCTGGACGTCGTAGCTGGCACCGTTGCCGCACACACCCATCACATCATATATATTGATGATGTTGTCCACCAGCTGGGGATTCTGGTCGATGATGGTGACCTTGTTTTCCCGGGACAGGTGCTTGGTCAGGGCCAAGCCCACTTTGCCCACGCCGACAATGATGATTTTCATAGAACGCTCCCTCGCCGCTTCTCACAGCGCCGCCTTGGACGGCGCGTTTTCTTCTTACAAGGAAATATAGCAGATATTTGGGAAAAAGGAAACCTCTTTTCGCGCCGTCTTTCATAAAGCCCCGTTTTTTGTCATTTTATTGATGTCAGCCTGCGATAAACCCGTATGTTTACAAAAATTTTCCATAGTTTCTTCCAAAATTCTACTTGACAAATGGCAATCGTCTGGTACAATCAATTTGATTATTTTATTTAAAATATTTTAATTAAAATAATTGCAACTATTTTTTGAACATAAGGAGTACCGATATGGAATTCGAGAAAGTGCGCGACATCATCGTGGAAACCCTGGGCTGCGAGGCTGATCAGGTGACCCCCGAGGCCTCCCTGGCCGACGATCTGGGTGCTGATTCCCTGGCTTCCGTGGAGCTGGTGATGGCCCTGGAAGAGGCTGCCAACATCAAGATCGACGACGCGGACGTTGCCAACCTGAAGACCGTTGGTGACATCCTCGACTACCTGAACACCCACAAGGAGTAAGAGACCGCCGGGGGGACACCGTCCCCCCGCCGCTTTCTTTCTGTCCCGGCGCAGTCCCTGCGCCTTCCCGTGAATGCATGAAGGCGGCGGCTTGTTCCAAGCGGCCGCCTGCGCTTTATCCGTCGGCCAGAACACTTTTTCTGAAAGGACATACCATGACCAACCAAGAAATTTTTGACTTGATGGACCGCTTCGAGCGCAGCTCTCTGCAGAGCATGAAGCTGTCCAAGGAAGGCTTTTCCCTCGAGCTGAACCGGGCCAGCGCAGCCGCTCCTTCCGCGGCAGTCGTCCCGGCTGCCGCAGCACCCGCTCCGGCGAGTGCCCCTGCTCCCGCCGCGCCTGCGGCCCGTCCCGCGGACGGTCCCGTCATCGCCGCGCCGCTGGTGGGCACCTACTATGCAACTCCCGCCCCCGATCAGCCCCCCTTCGTGGCGGTGGGCGACACGGTGAAGAAGGGCCAGACCGTGTGCCTGATCGAGGCTATGAAAATGATGAGCGAGGTTCCCGCCCCCTGTGACTGCGTCATCGAGGAGGTTTTGAAGGCCAGCGGCGAGCTGGTGGCCTTTGAGGAGCCTTTGTTCCGCTACCGGGCGGTGTAAGCCATGCTGAAGCGTGTATTGATCGCCAACCGGGGCGAGATCGCCCTGCGGATCCTGCGGGCCTGCCGGGAGATGGGCATCGACACCGTGGCCGTCTACTCCCAGGCGGATGCGGAGGCGCTCCATGTCCAGCTGGCGGGACAGGCCGTGTGCATCGGTCCCGCCCGGGCTGCGGACAGCTATCTCAATCAGAACGCCCTTTTGACCGTGGCCACGGCCACCGGCTGCGACGGCGTCCACCCCGGCTACGGTTTTCTCTCTGAAAACGCCGACTTCGCCGACGCCTGCGCCGCTGCGGGTCTGACCTTCATCGGCCCCTCCGGCGACACCATCCGCAAGGCCGGCTCCAAATCTGCCGCCCGGGACATCATGCGCGCTGCCGGCGTGCCGGTGACCCCCGGCTCCGACGGCCCCGTCTCCTCTGTGGAGGACGCCCTGGCCGCCGCGGAAACCGTGGGCTACCCGGTGCTGCTCAAGGCCAGCGCCGGCGGCGGCGGACGGGGCATCCGCCGCTGTGACCGGGCCGAGGACCTGCCCTCCGCTTACGCTGAGGCCAAGGCGGAGGCCAAGGCCTGCTTCGGCGACGACGAGATGTATCTGGAAAAGCTGGTGCTGGGCCCCCGGCACATCGAGTTCCAGATCCTGGCGGACCGCCACGGCAATGTGATCCATCTGGGGGACCGGGACTGCTCTGTGCAGCGCCGCAACCAGAAGCTCATCGAAGAAGCTCCCGCCTGGTGCCTGACACCGGAGCTGCGGGAGAAAATGGGCGAGGCCGCCGTCCGGGCGGCCCGGGCCGTGAACTACGAGGGCGCCGGCACTGTGGAATTCTTGCTGGACGGCGACCTGGAGCATTTCTACTTCATGGAGATGAACACCCGGATCCAGGTGGAGCACGGCGTCACCGAGCTCATCACCGGCGTGGATCTGGTGCGCCAGCAGCTGCGCATCGCCTCCGGACTGCCCCTAGACCTCAAGCAGGAGGACATCCACCTCAGCGGCCACGCCATTGAGTGCCGCATCAACGCCGAGGATCCGGCCCGGAATTTCCAGCCCTGCCCCGGCCACGTGGAGTTCCTCCACTTCCCCGGCGGCACCGGCGTGCGGGTGGACTCCTGCCTGTACAACGGCTGCCAGCTCTCCCCTTACTATGACTCCATGGCCGCGAAGATCCTGGCCCACGCTCCCAGCCGGATGGAGACCATCCGGAAGATGCGCCGGTGCCTGGAGGAGTTCGCCCTGGAGGGCTTCCCCACCAACGCGGAACTCTCCTATCAGATCCTGTACCATCCCGATTTTATCCTGGGCAAGTGCACCACCGCCTTTTTGGACACGCATCTGTCGGATCTGCTGGAGTTCAACCGCCAGCTCAATGAAAGTGAGGCCGAGGAATGAACAGCATCTTTGCCAAACGCCGTGCCCGGCTGCTGGCCATGAAGGCCATCCGGGACAATCAGACCATTCCCGGCGAAAAGACCGTCACCTGCCCCCACTGCCAGCAGGTCAGTGACCGCAAGATCGTGGCCCAGGGACTGTCGGTATGCCCCAAGTGCGGCTACCACTTCCCCATCGGTGCCTACTACCGGCTCAGCACCATTCTCGACCCCGGCACCTTCCGGGAGCTCAACGAGAAGTACCCCGCCGGCGACCCCCTCCACTTCCCGGACTACCGCAAGAAGCTGGAGAGCGCTCAGCGCAAGACCTGCCTGACGGAGGCCGCCGTCACCGCCACCGGCACCATCGGCGGCGTCAAATGCGTGGTGGGCGTGCTGGACAGCCGCTTCCTCATGGGTTCTATGAGTGCCGCCGTGGGTGAGAAGATCACCCTGGCCATCGAGTTTGCCGCCAAGAACAAGCTCCCCCTCATCCTCTTTGCCGCCAGCGGCGGTGCCCGGATGCAGGAGGGCATCCTCTCTCTGATGCAGATGGCCAAGACCAGCGCTGCCCTGGCCCGGTTCTCTGAAAAGGGCCTTTTGTATATCTCCGTGCTCACCGATCCCACCACCGGCGGCGTCACCGCCAGCTTCGCCTCCCTGGGCGACATCATCCTGGCTGAGCCCGGCGCCCTGATCGGCTTTGCCGGTCCCCGGGTCATCCAGCAGACCATCGGCCAGACGCTGCCCGAGGGATTCCAGCGGGCGGAATTTCAGATGGCCCACGGCTTTGTGGACGCCGTGGTGCCCCGGGTCCGCATGCGGGAGACTCTCTCCCAGCTGCTGCGGCTCCATGAGAAAGGAGGCCGCCAATGAGCGCGCAACTGACTGCCGCGGAGCGGGTGGCCATCGCCCGCAATCCCCAGCGGCCCAATATTATGGATTACATCGGCGCATTGTTCACCGATTTCTTTGAGTGCAAGGGTGACCGCCTCTGCGGTGAGGACGGCGCCATCGTGGGCGGCGTCGCTTTGTATCACGGCCGCCCCGTCACCGTCATCGGCACCCGCAAGGGCCGCACGGCGGAGGAAAACCTCAAGTGCAACTTCGGCATGCCCAGCCCCGAGGGGTACCGCAAGGCCCTGCGGCTGATGCGCCAGGCGGAGAAGTTCCGCCGCCCCATCATCACCTTCATTGACACCTCCGGCGCCTATCCCGGCCTGGAGGCGGAGGAACGGGGCCAGGGCGAGGCCATCGCCCGGAACCTCTTTGAGATGAGCCGGCTGACCGTGCCGGTCATCGCCATCGTCACCGGCGAGGGCAACAGCGGCGGCGCGCTGGCGCTGGGCGTTGCCAACCGGGTGCTGATGCTGGAAAACGCCGTCTATGCCATCCTCTCCCCGGAGGGCTTCGCGTCCATCCTGTGGAAGGATGCCTCCCGCAGCGCTGAGGCCTGCGAGATGATGCAGCTGACGGCGCCGGATCTTCTGCGCCTGGGCGTGATCGACGATATTATCCCCGAACCCGAGGGCGGTGCCCACACGGCCCCCGTTGTGGCGCTGCGCCAAGTAGACCGCTGCCTCCACCGCCATCTGGCGGAGCTTTCCAAGGAGAGCGGCGCCAGTCTTGCCGCCGGCCGCTATCAGAAATTCAGACAGATGGGAGCGGCCGCTCCCGACAAGGAGGAGCAATGAACGGAATCAAGATCCTGGGGACCGGCAGAGGCGTCCCCTCCAAGCTGGTCACCAATGAGGACATGGCCAAGATCGTGGACACCAATGACGAGTGGATCACCTCCCGCACCGGCATCACCCACCGCCACCACCTGGCGGAGGGTGAGACCATCACTGACATGACGGTGCTGGCCGCCCGCCGGGCTCTGGAAAACGCCGGCATCTCCGCCGACCAGATCGGCGCCTGCATCGTGGCCACCCTGACCCCCGACACGCTGGTGCCCTCCGCCGCCTGCTGCATGCAGCATGAGCTGAACCTGCCCCACGACACCGTGTGCTTCGACCTCAACGCCGCCTGCACCGGCTTCCTTTACGCTCTGCACACCATGGAGTGCCTGCTGAACGCCTCCGAGCGCAAGTACGGCCTGGTGATCGGCGCGGAGAACCTCAGCCGCATCACCAACTGGGAAGACCGCGGTACCTGCATCCTCTTCGGCGACGGTGCCGGCGCAGTAGTGGTGGAGTCCCGGCCGGAATGGCCCTCCATCTCCGCCATCCTGGGCTGCCACGGCACCGATCAGATGCTGCGGGTCCCCGGCGTGGAAAAGGGTGTGCCCAGCCTCATCTACATGGAGGGCACCAAGGTCTTTAAATTCGCCGTGGAGGCCGTCCCCTACTGCATCGACCAGGTCCTGGCCCGGACCGGCAAGACTGTGGACGACGTGGACTTCTTCGTCTTCCACCAGGCCAACGCCCGGATCATCGATCTGGCCGTCAAGAAGTACCACATCCCCCAGGAGAAGTACTACAAGAACATCTGCGAATACGGCAACACCTCCGCCGCCAGCATCCCGCTGGTCATCAGCGAGCTGCATGAGATGGGCAAGGTGGGCTCCGGCTCCCGCGTGCTGGTCGTGGGCTTCGGCGGCGGCCTGACCTGGGGCGGCGCAATGATTGAATTTGCTTGACTTTGAAAAGAAAGGCGCAACTATGAAAAAGCTCAACGAGATCCTGGGGACCGAGTTCCCCTTCATTCAGGGCGGCATGGCCAACATCGCCACCGGTGAGTTCGCCGCCGCCTGCTCCAACGCCGGCGCGCTGGGCATGATCGCCACCGGCGGCTGGGACGGTGAGCGTCTGCGGCAGGAGATCCGCCGGGCCAAGGAGCTGACGGACAAGCCCTTCGGCGTGAACCTGATGCTCATGAGCCCCTACGCTGACGACATCGCCCGCATCATCCTGGAAGAGGGCGTGAAGGTGGTCACCACCGGCGCCGGCAACCCCGGCAAGTACATTCCCGCCTGGAAGGAAGCCGGCATCAAGGTGCTGCCCGTGGTGGCGGCCTCCGTGCTGGCCAAGCGGCTGATCCGCCTGGGCGTGGACGCCGTCATCGCCGAGGGCACCGAGTCCGGCGGCCACGTGGGCGAGATGACCACCATGGCCCTGGTCCCCCAGGTGATCGACGCCGTGGACGGCGTGCCCGTGGTGGCAGCCGGCGGCATCGCCGACGGCCGTCAGGCCGCTGCCGCCTTCGCGCTGGGCGCCTGCGGCATCCAGGTGGGCACGTGCCTCCTGGCAAGTGTGGAGTGCCCCATCCATGAAAACTACAAGCAGGCCATCCTGAAGGCCAAGGATTCCGACACCGTGGTCACCGGCCGCTCTGTGGGCGGCCCCGTCCGGTGCCTGAAGAACAAGATGACCCGGGAGTACCTGGCTCTGGAGAAGCAGGGCGCGTCTCTGGACGAGCTGGAGAAGGTCACCCTGGGCGGTCTGCGCCGGGCCGTGCTGGAAGGCGACATGGAGCACGGCAGCGTCATGAGCGGCCAGGTGGCCGGCATGCTCCACGAGATCAAGCCCGTGCGGCAGATCTTCGAGGAGCTCTACAACGGCAGCAAGGCCGTGCTGGAGGCCACCTCCAAGGAGTGGCTGTAAGCCTCTCCCGCCCCGCCGGGACCTTTTGTCCCGATTCTGACGAATGGAGAAACGCACAATGAAGCTTGGATTTTTATACGCCGGGCAGGGCAGCCAGCACCCCGGCATGGGCGCGGACCTGTACGAGGCCTATCCCGCGTTCCGGGAGGTTCTGGACCAGGCGGCCGCCCAGGTGGACTTTGATTTGAAGCAGGTGTCCTTTACCGACCCCGACGGCGTTTTGACCCAGACCCGCTATACCCAGCCCTGCATGGTGGCCTTCGCCGCCGGCATGACCGCACTGCTGCGGGAAAAGGGCATCGTTCCCGCCGTAGCGGCGGGACTGTCCCTGGGCGAGTACTCCGCCCTCCACGCCGCCGGCGTCTTTGACGCCGCCACCGCCGTCAAGCTGGTGGCCTTCCGGGGCAAGGCCATGGAGCAGGCGGCCGCCGGCCGGGAGAGTGCCATGGTTGCCGTGCTGAATCTGGACCGCGCCCCCCTGCAGGAGGCCTGCGACGCCGCCTCCGACCTGGGATGCGTGGTGATCTGCAACTACAACTGCCCCGGCCAGCTGGTCATCGGCGGCGAGAAGGCCGCCGTGGAGAAGGCCGCCGCCATCGCCAAGGAGAAGGGCGCCCGCCGGTGCCTGCCCCTGAAGGTCAGCGGTCCCTTCCACACCCCTCTGATGGCCCCCGCCGGGGACGCTCTGGCGGACTACTTCAAGACCGTCACCTTTGCAGAGCCTCAGATCCCCGTGCTCTTCAACTGCCTGGGCGATGTGAAGGACGACACCATCACCATCCCGGAGCTGCTGGTCAAGCAAGTCCAGAGCAGCGTCTTTATGGAGGACTCCATCCGTAAGATGGCCTCCATGGGCGTGGACGCCATCGTGGAGATCGGCCCGGGCAAGGCCCTCAGCGGCTTCGTGAAGAAAACCGTGCCCCAGGTGCCCGTCACCGCGGTGGAGACCGCCGCGGACGTGGAGAACCTGGCTGAGACGCTCAAAGAGCTGGTAAAGGAGAACGAACAATGAATTTTGCGGGAAAAACCGCCGTCGTCACCGGCGGCAGCCGGGGCATCGGCCGGGCTGTGTGCCTGGAGCTGGCCAAGGGCGGCGCCAACGTGGTGCTGTGCTACGCCGGAAACGAGGCCGCGGCCCACGAGACCGTGGCCGCCTGCGAGGCTGCCGGTGCCAAGGCCCTGGCCGTCAAGTGCGACGTGGCCGACGCCCAGCAGGTGAAGAACCTGATGGATGAGGCCGTCAAGGCCTTCGGCCGCATCGACATTCTGGTCAACAACGCCGGCATCACCCGGGACGGCCTTTTGATGATGATGAAAGAGTCTGACTTCGACGACGTCATCAGCGCCAACCTGCGGGGCACCTTCCTCTGCATGAAGGCCGTGTCCCGGACCATGATGAAGCAGCGCTACGGCCGCATCGTGAACCTCTCCAGCGTGGTGGGGCTCCACGGCAACGCCGGCCAGGTGAACTACGCCGCCAGCAAGGCCGGCGTCATCGGCATGACCAAGTCCCTGGCCAAGGAGCTGGCCTCCCGGGGTGTGACGGTCAACGCCGTGGCCCCCGGCTTCATCGCCACCGATATGACCGCCGCCATGACCGACGCAGCCAAGGAAGCCACTCTGGCCGCCATCCCCATGTCCCGTCTGGGGGCGCCGGAGGATGTGGCCCGGGCCGTGGCCTTCCTGGCCAGCGACGAGGCCGCTTACATCACCGGCCAGGTCCTGGCTGTGGACGGCGGCATGTCCATGTAAACGAGACACCCCTGCCCCGCCCTGCCGGCATGACCGCCGGGGCGGGCACCGTCTCCCCTCCCATTGGGAGGACACCATTTTGTCTGAAAAAATTGGAGGTATTTTATGGAACGACGCAGAGTCGTCATTACCGGCCTGGGAGCGATCACGCCCGTGGGCCTTACCGCGGTGGAGAGCTGGCAGGCCGTCAAGGACGGCGCTTGCGGCATCGCGCCCATTACCCAGTTTGACCCCAGCGACATGAAGGTAAAGCTGGCCGCCGAGGTCAAGGATTTCGTCCCCGAAAACTACCTGCCCAAGCCGGAGATCAAGCGTATGGGCCGTTTCACGCAGTTCGCCGTGATCAGCGCCATGGAGGCCATGGCCGATGCGAACTTCACCCTGGACGAGGCCGAGGCGGACCGCTGCGGCGTCATCGTCTCCAGCGGTATCGGCGGCCTCTCCATCACCGAGGCCGAGCATGACCGGGGCAAGGAGCGGGGCTGGGACCGGGTCTCTCCCTTCTATATCCCCACCGGCATCTGCAACATGGCTGCCGGCCAGATCGCCATCCGCACCGGTTTCCGGGGCATGTGCTCCTGCCCGGTGACCGCCTGCACCGGCGGCACCAACGCCGTGGGCGATGCCTTCCACTATATCCGGGACGGCTATGCCGATGTGATGCTCTGCGGCGGCACGGAATCCGCCGTAACGCCTCTGGCCATCGGCGGCTTCACCTCCATGAAGGCCCTGAGCCAGAGTGAGGACCCCAACCGCGCCTCCATCCCCTTTGATAAGGAGCGCAGCGGCTTTGTCCTGGGCGAGGGCGCCGGCATTTTGCTGCTGGAAGAGCTCTCCCACGCCCAGAAGCGGGGCGCTAAGATCTACGCCGAGCTGGTGGGCTACGGCGCCACCTGCGATGCCTATCACATGACCGCGCCCCGGCCCGACGGCAGCGGCGCCGCCAAGGCCATGGAGATGGCCGTTCGGGACGCCGGTATCGCACCGGATCAGGTGGACTATATCAACGCCCACGGCACCTCCACTCCCCTCAACGACGCCGGTGAGACTGCCGCCGTCAAGCTGGTCTTCGGTGACCACGCCCGGGAGCTGATGATGAGCTCCACCAAGTCCATGACCGGCCACATGCTGGGCGCCGCCGGCGCAGTGGAGGCCATCTTCACCGCCCTCTCCCTGCGGGACGGCTACGCCCCCGCCACCATCCACTACCAGGTGCCCGACGAGGACTGCGATCTGGATGTGGTGCCCAACGAAGGCCGCAGCGCCGACCTGCACTATGCCCTGTCCAACTCTCTGGGCTTCGGCGGTCACAACGGCAGCATCCTGCTGAAGAAATGGGAGGACTGACAGATGGGACTGCAGCTCAATTCCAATGAGATCGCCAAGATCCTGCCCCACCGCTACCCCTTTGCACTGGTGGACCGGATCGTGGACGGCGAGCCCGGCCAGTGGGCCAAGGGCATCAAGTGCGTCAGCGTGGGAGAGCCGGTATTCTGCGGCCACTTCCCCCAGGAACACGTCATGCCCGGCGTGCTGCTGATCGAGGCCATGGCCCAGGTGGGCGCCGTGGCCATTTTGTCCCTGCCGGAGTACGCCGGCAAGACCGCCTACTTCGGCGGCATCAAGAACGCCCGGTTCAAGTCCAAGGTGACGCCCGGCGACGTGGTGGTGCTGGAGTGCACCCTCACCAAGCGCCGGGGCCCTGTGGGCGTGGGCGAGGCCAAGGCCACCGTGGACGGCAAGGTGGTCGCCACAGCGGAGCTGACCTTTGCTATCGGCGGGTAACGGCTGCCGTTTTTCCCCCGTCTATGTCGCAACAGCTCGGCAAAAATACCCGGGAAAGCGGGACGCAACCATGCTGAAAAACGCCTTTTTTAACGTGTATACCAAGTTCAAGCTGCACTTTTATCAGGAGATCTTCCAGCGTTTCCAAAGCCGGGAAGCAAGCCTGACCACGGTGGAGACCTTCTGTATGGAGGCCATCCAGGCTTTGGGCAGTCCCACGGTAAACGAGTTCGCCACCTTCATGCGCATCTCGCCGCCCAACGCGGCTTACAAGGTCAACAGCCTGGTAAAAAAGGGGTACCTGCGCAAGGTGCAGTCCAGCTCGGACAAGCGGGAATATCATCTGAAGGTCACCCAGAAATACGTGGACTACTACAACATCTCCGTCAGTTATATGGTGGAGGTGATGGACCGGATCGCCGCCCGCTTCTCCAAGGAGGACTGTGCCAAGCTGGAGGAGATGCTCACCATCGTGAGCCGGGAGCTGATGCCGGAAGTAGACATCCACGAGGCATCCATGCCGGAATAAAAAGAAGGCCGCAGGCGTTGCCTGCGGCCTTTCGCCTGCCTAAGGCAGGCGAAAGCAAGTTTTTGAAAACTTTTCCACAAAGTTTCAAAAACTTCTGATTTAAAGCGAAAGAAACCCCTCCTAGGTTTCTTTCGCAGCTATCTTCCTTCCCCGTCATCTGAAGTTTTTCTTCTGTTTGACAGCTTGAAGGCCGCAGGCGTTGCCTGCGGCCTTTTTCAACTATTTGCTATTACGATCTCTGCTTCGCCGGGCAGTTCAGAACAGTCCCTCCGGCAATCGGATGTCCGTCCGGGGCACCTTTTCCCAGTCGAACTCCTCTACCAGCGCCTCCGCGGTACAGGGCGCCGCTGAAGGATGAAACCCGGCCAGCCAGGCCAGCTTCCCCAATACCTCTTCCGCCGGTACCCGGCCCCGCAGGACCTCCAGTCCTGCGTCCGCGTTCCGCTTGCTCAGTCGCCGCCCATCAGGCGCAAGCAGCAGCGGAAGGTGATAGAATGACGGTGCTTCCCAGCCCAAGAGCGTATAGAGCAACAGCTGCCGGGGCGTGGAATCCAGCAGGTCCGCTCCCCGGACCACCTCCGTCACTCCCATGGCGGCGTCATCCACCACCACCGCCAGCTGGTAGGCAAACATGCCGTCGGAGCGGCGCAGCAGAAAGTCTCCGCAGTCCCGGGCCAGATTTTCTTCATAACGGCCCATATGACCGTCTGTAAAGGCAGTTTCCCGGTCCGGCACCCGGATACGCAGGGCCGGAGAACGGCCGCTCTCACGGGCTTTGGCGGCCGCCTGGGCCGGGGTAAGGTCCCGGCAGGTACCGGGGTAGATCACCTGCCCGTCCTCCCGGTGAGGGGCGCTGGCGGCGTGCAGCTCCGCCCGGGTGCAAAAGCAGGGATACACCAGCCCCTGTTCCTCCAGCCGCTCCAGCGCTGCCTGGTACAGCGCCGTCCGCTCACTTTGAAAATACGGCCCGTTCGGACCGCCCACATCAGGCCCCTCATCCCACAAAAGGCCCAGCCAGCGCAGATCTTCGATCATCTGCTCAGCATACCGCCGGGGACAGCGGGCTGTATCCAGATCCTCGATGCGCAGCACCACCCGGCCTCCCTTCTGCCGGGCGCTGAGCCAGGCCAGAAGGCAGCAGAAAATATTGCCCAGATGGATCCGTCCGCTGGGGGACGGAGCAAAGCGTCCCACCACCATGGACATCACCTGCCTCTCCGTTCATGTTTTCTTCTGCCGGCACGCGGAAATCGTGCCGACGGAGGATTCCGGGGCCGTGTTCCGGCTTCGCCCCGTCAGATATTTTGGTACTCCTCCGGCAAACGCGCGGCACACCCCCACGCGCCTTGCGGTCACGGAAAAGCAGGCGCGCAGCATTGCGCGCCTGCCGAACTGTTTTGCGATACGGCTTTAGGCTGTCCGGACCGCCACAGAGGTAAAGCTGAACCACCCCCGCGGGTCCCGGCAGACACCGGTGAGATTCTCCCGCAGCTGGTCTGCAGTAACGGTGGTATACAGCGGTGTCAGGGCATAATCTCCCAGCAGCAGCTCCTCCGCATCATGCAGGCAGCCCATGCGGGCGGCACTGTCAGAGGCGCTGGCAATGATGGACATCAATGTGTCATAGGCACTGTTGGCGTAACCCAGCATATTCTCTCCACTGTCGGTCATCCAGGGACGCAGGAAGCACTCCGCGTCATTGCCCAAGGGCTGGAACGTGGTAGCTGCCAGGTCGTATTCTCCGGTACGCAGCGCCGTCTCCAGCTCCTCCGCCGTCACGGATTTGGGCGTGACAGTCACTCCCAGCACCCGGGACCACGCATCGCACACCTCCCGGGCCACGTCCCCGGCGGTCCCCTCATCCACGTACAGATACTCCAGCCCAGTGGGCGCGCCGTCTGCGGCGGCATTGAGCAGCTTCTGGGACTCTACACAGGACGCCTGGTACTCCTCCGGGTCTGTCTCTACCACGGGGCCGCCCACCGTGCGGAAATCCCCATCCTCATTTTCAGGAACGCCAGGAGCAATAAAGCCCTCCGCTGCCCGGGCGGTCTCCCCTGCTGCCTCTGCAATGGCGGCCCGGTCCAGGGACAGCACCAGCGCACCCCGGACCTGGGGATCTGCCAGCTGTTCCTGACGGCAGTTGAAGAGGATGGTATATACCCCCAGCTCCTGGATCAGGGAGGGGCTCTCCTCCTCCACCAGTTTGGTGAGCTGGTCATCCGTCACCCGGGACACGAAGTCCACTTCCTTATTTTCGTACAGGCTCTGGGCCTCCTCCGGCGTATCGGCGTAGCGGAAGGTCAGCTCTGCAGGACCGCTCTGAGTGCCGGAGTAGGTCTCCGAGGCGGTCAGCGTCAGCGCATCGTCCGTCTCGCCGCTGACCTGATAGGGGCCGTTGGTCACAAGGCCGGAGGGATCCGCCCACCAGGGTTCCACCTCCACCGGCTCCTCTTCCGCCTGCGCCGCCGCTTCCGCGGTCTGTGTCTGCCACGCCTCGATCACGTCCTGCCGTACCGGCAGCGTGGCGGGGGACGTGCAGACCACCGTCAAAAACCAGTCGTATTTCCCGTTGAGCTCTACCACCAGCGTAGAGTCGTTTTTCGCGCTGACCTTCAGCGCCGTCACATCGCCGGTGGAACGGACGGTATCATACCCCGCCACCACCGACAGAAGGCTTGCGTAGGGAGAGTCGTTGGCCGGGTCCGCCAGACGCTGCCATGCGTACACGAAGTCCGACGCCGTCACCGCCTGCCCGTCGCTCCACTTGGCGCCCCGGAGCTTGAAGGTGCACGTCACCGTACCGTCCGTGTTTTCCTCCTGCTGCACGCTCTTGGCCACACCGCTGGAGGCCGAGGTGCCGCCGGAGGCATCCACCGCCGTGCGCATCAGATTTTCATACAGATGCATCAAAATGGTCTGGTCGGCGGGATCTGTGGCGTAGATGGGGTCCAGCTCCCGGGGAGCACTTCCCACGCACACAGACAGTTTCATTCCCTCCGCCGCCTCCTGGCCGCAGCCGCTCAGCAGCCCCAGACAGCAGGCCAGCGCCAGCACCAGGCCGGCACAACGCTTCCAAATTTTCATAAAACCGCTCCTTTTGGGCGCAAAGAATCCGTGCCGCGGACGCGGCACCGGTTGTTTCCATAACACAGCATTATATAGAATTTTTTCCGCCTTGTAAAGGAACGGCGCCGAAAAAGTAACAAATAATTACAAAAGTTTAGGATTTGTTCATAACTTCCCGAATTCTGCGAAAAAAATCCCCGCCTGCCAGGCTGCAGACGGGGATTTTTTCACACTTCGGCCAAATGGCCGTTTTCATCGAACCGCACTTCCCGGATCTCGTTGCGGGTTTTCTGCGCAATGTCGTCGATCCGCATTTTGGAGGGATAGTCCGCCACGAACGTCACCGCCACACCCTGGCGCTTGGCCCGGCCGGTACGGCCGATGCGGTGGACGTAGTCCTGGTTTTCATCGGGCACATCGCAGTTGAACACGATGTCCACGTCGTCCACGTCGATGCCCCGGGCCGCCACGTCGGTGGAGACGAATACCCGGAGTTTGCCCTGACGGAAACGCTCCATGACCTCCTCCCGCTTTTTCTGGGGGATGTCACCGTGGATGCAGGCAGCGTCAATGCCCTGCATCTGCAAGAACTTGGTGATCCGCTCCGTAGAGCCCTTGGTGTTGCAGAAGGCCATGCAGCGGTCAAAGCCGGTCTCCTCCAGGATCTTGACGATGGCATCCGCCTTGCCGTTGAAGGAGACGTCCATACGGAACTGCTTGATGTCAGGCTTGTTCTGCTCGTCCTCCCGAACGGTGATCTCTGCGGCATCCCGCTGGTAGACCCAGGCAATGTCCATGACCTCCCGGGAGATGGTGGCAGAGAAGAGGCCCAGGTTTTTGCGATTTGCCATCTTGTCCAGCAGGCGGGTCACATCGTGGATGAAGCCCATGTCCAGCATCCGGTCCGCCTCGTCCAGCACCACGGTCTGCACTGTGTCCACCCGAACGGTGCGGCGTTTCATGTGGTCGCTGAGGCGCCCCGGAGTCGCTACCACGATCTGGGGCCGCTTTTTCAGCGTGTCGATCTGCCGGCCGATGGGCTGGCCGCCATAGAGACACACCGTGCGTACACCAGGCTTGAACGCCGCCAGGTCCCGGATCTCATCCGTGATCTGGATGGCCAGCTCCCGGGTGGGGGCCAGGATCACCGCCTGAACGCTCTCATCCTCCGGGTCCACATGCTCCACAATGGGGATGCCGTAGGCAAACGTCTTGCCGGTGCCGGTGGGAGCCTTGGCAATCACGTCCTGCCAGTCCATCATAGGGGGGATGCAACCCGCCTGGACCGGCGTGGACACGGTAATATTCCGTTTTTCGATCGCGCGCATAATTTCCGGTGACAGTCCCAGGCTGTCAAACCGCACGCCTTCCGTATATTCCATCGTTCATTCCTCTTTTTCTCACGCGCCGCCATAAAACGGGCGAAAATATCCATATTAATGGTATTATACCCGGAACCGGACCGCTTGTAAAGCGTTCCGCCCACATTCCATTGGGGGGCTGTGGGGAGAGGAAATGCCAAATTGTCCCTTGATTTACCAATTAGTCCATATTTTTCCTGTTTTAGAGTAAATTTGTTGTCTAATTGTAGTAAAATTGTGTATTTTGTATGCAATCGTGCCAGATTTTATGCTAAATTAATGTCTATTGGTGCTATCTGTAACGACGTCAACTATTTGGCCATGGGAGGATCGAACTGTGAACGAGATGGACTACGTAAAAATCCTGCGCAACCTGCGGGAAGACGCCGACAAAACGCAAACGCAGATTGCTGCGGTCCTCGGGACCTCACAGACCATGTATGCCCGATACGAGCGCGGCGCAAATGAACTGCCCATCCATCATCTGATTACGCTGAGCAAATATTACGGTGTCAGCACAGATTATATTTTGGGGCTTTCCAAGGAGCGGTAAACGGCGAGGACAGAGTGGTTCTGTCCCCGCTTTTTTTCCGGCTGCAGCTTGGGATGATCCTGTGCATCCGCAGCCTTTGATGATAGCCGGGCATTTTCGCCCGGCTGGTTTGCGCATATAAAAAGCGGCCCATCTTCCGAACGGAAGATGGGCCGCCTGCAGATATGCAAGGGACTGCCGTCTCTCAGCGATGAGGCACGTGCCAGATGTTGTCCGCATACTCCGCCACGGCCCGGTCGGCGGCGAAGATGCCGCTGCGGGCGATGTTGTGCAGGCTCATGCGGTTCCACTGGATGGGATCGTGATAGGTGTGGGCCATCCGCTGCTCGGCCTCACAGTAGGCCTGGAAGTCCGCCAGCAGCAGATACTCGTCCGCTGGGCTCCCGCCGGCGCCGAAGAGCAGCCGCTGATACAGATCGTCGTAGCTCACGCCGTTCCGGAAACCGGTGCGCAGCGCGTCCAGGCAGCGGCGCAGCCGCTCGTCCCGGCGGTAGAGCCGCTGGGGCACATAGCCCTCCCGCTTGAGCTGCTCCACCTCGTCGGCCCGCAGGCCGAACAGGAACATGTTCTCGTCGCCCAGCACCTCGTGCATCTCCACATTGGCGCCGTCCAGCGTACCGACGGTCAGGGCGCCGTTCATCATGAACTTCATATTGCCGGTGCCGCTGGCCTCCTTGCCGGCGGTGGAGATCTGCTGGCTGACCTCGCTGGCGGGCATCAGCTGCTCCGCCAGGGACACCCGGTAGTTCTCCAGGAACACCACCTGCAGCTTGCCCTTGCAGATGGGATCGTGCTCGATCTGATCGGCCAGGGAGTTGATGAGGCGGATGATCCGCTTGGCCACCGCATAGCCCGGCGCCGCCTTGGCGCCGAAGAGGAAGGTGTGGGGCTGGGTGATGCAGTTGGGATCGTCCTGAAGCTTCTGGTAGAGCGCAATGATGTGCAGCACGTTGAGAAGCTGGCGCTTATACTCGTGGAGCCGCTTGACCTGCACATCGAAGATGGCGGTGGGATCCAGCACCACGCCCTGGTGCTTTTTGGCATAGAGGGCGAACCGCTCCTTGTTGTCCTGCTTGATCTTGGCCAGACGCTCCAGCACCGTCTTGTCGTCGGCGTAGGCATCCAGCTTCTCCAGAGCCGTGGGATGGAGCAGGTAGTCGTCCCCACCGGCGAGATCCCGGATCAGGCTGTCCAGCTCCGGGTTGATCTCGCTGAGCCAGCGGCGGTGATCGATGCCGTTGGTGACATTCTGGAACTTCCAGGGCTCCATGGTGCAGGCGTTTTTAAACACGTCCTTGCGCAGGATGTCGGAGTGGAGGGCGCTGACGCCGTTAACCGCCATGCCGCCGGCCACGCACAGGTTCGCCATCCGGACCTCGCCGCCCCAGATGATGGCCATTTTCTCCGTCTTCTGGGGATCGTGGTAGAAGTCCTCCACCTTCTTCTGCCAGCGGGCGGAAATCTCCTGGGTGATCTGCCAGATCCGGGGCAGGAAGTGCTCGAAGAGGTTCTGGGGCCAGCGCTCCAGCGCCTCCGCCAGCACCGTGTGGTTGGTGTAGGCCACCGACTGGGTGGTGATGCTCCAGGCTTCGTCCCAGTCCATGCCGGCGTCGTCGATGAAGATGCGCATCAGCTCCGGGATCACCAGGGCGGGATGGGTGTCGTTGATCTGGATGACGTTCTTCTCGTGGAAGTTCTTCAGCGTGCCGTAGACCTCCAGGTGCTTGGCCGCGATGGACTGCACCGTGGCGGAGACGAAGAAGTACTGCTGCTTGAGCCGCAGGGACTTGCCCTCCAGATGGTTATCCTCGGGATAGAGGACCTTGGCGATGGTCTCTGCCATGGCCTCCTCCTCGGCGGCCTTCAGATACTCGCCCCGGGAGAACAGCGACATATCCAGCGGCTTGGTGGAACGGGCGTCCCACAGCCGCAGCACGTTTACATGATCCGTACCGTAGCCGGCGATCTCCATATCGCAGGGCACTGCCCGGACCACCGTGGCGTTCTCGTTGACCACATGCAGGTGGCCGTCGTCCCAGAATTCCCGGATGGTGCCGCCGAAGCGGACCTCCTGAGCCTCCTCGGGCTTGGGCAGCAGCCAGGCGGAGCCCAGCCCCTTCCAGTCGTCGGGCAGCTCCACCTGCTGGCCCTCCACGATCTTCTGCTTGAAGATGCCCAGCTCATAGCAGATGGAATAGCCGGTGGCGGGGATCTCCAGCGTGGTCATGGAATCCAGATAGCAGGCGGCCAGGCGGCCCAGGCCGCCGTTGCCCAGTGCCGCGTCGGGCTCCAGCTCGAAAATGTCCGCCGCCTTGAAGCCCATCTGTTCCAGAGCCTCCCGCAGCTGGGGCAGGATCTCCAGATTATAGGCGTTTTTCATCAGGCTGCGGCCCATCAGGAACTCCAAAGACAGGTAATGCACCTGCTTTTTCTGCTCCCGGCGGGTCTTGGTGCGGGTCTCGACCTCCCGCAGGGCCATCACGTCCCGGATCACCAGGGCGCTGGCCTTCATCATCTCCTGGTCGGTAGCTTCCTCAGGCACCTTGCCGAAGTTGAGCATCAGCTTGGCGGTGAGGGCCTCTTTCAGTTTTTTCGTGGTAAATGCTGTCATGAACCTTCCTTACTCCGCTTACTTCTTCTCTTCAGAAGCTGCGGTCCCATTCTTCGGGGTCGTCTCTTTCTTTGCAGACGGTGCTTTGGCCGTCTTGGCTGATGTAGATTTGGACGCTGCGGGCTTCTTTGCCGTCTTGCGTCCGGCCGTCTTTTTGGCCGCGGGCTTCCGGGCAGGCTTCTTCGCCGCCGGAGCCTTCTCCGCCGCAGGGGCCTCGGTCTTGGCGGGAGATTCTTCCTTGACGGGCGCTTTCTCCGCCGGGACTTCCGCCTTGGCGGGCGCCGCCGGAGTCTCCTGCTTTACCAGGGCCTTGGGCTGATCCGCGGGGATCTGCGTCAGTGCGGTGGGCTTTTCCTCCTTGGCCACCAGGGCGCGGCCCGTGGTGTCCACCCGCAGTGCCTTCTCTTCGCTCTTCGCCGGAGCGGGCACTTCTGCGGGCGCAGGCTCTTCGGCAGGTGCCGCTTCCTCGGCCTTCTCCGGCACGGGGGCGGGCTCCTCCTGAGCAGGCGCTTCCTCCGCCGGGGCAGGCTCCGTCACAGGCTCCTCCACCGCAGCAGGCTCCGGTTCTGACGCCACGGGAGTGGGCTCCTCAGATGCGGGGGGCCAGGGCTGCCCGGTGATGTTGGAGTAGATATGCAGGTACTCTCCGGCGCTGCGCTTCCAGCTGAAGTCGCTCTCCATGGCGCGGCTCCGGAGGCGGGCAAAGGCGTCGGGATAGTCCTTGTAAAGGTAAACGGCTTCCCGGATGACATAGAGCATGTCACCGCTGGCGTAGTTTGCGAAGGTGAAGCCGTTGCCGGCGTCCCGCCAGGCCTCATAGGGCTGGACAGTATCCTTCAGCCCGCCGGTCTCCCGGACGATGGGCACCGTGCCATAGCGCATGGCGATCATCTGGGAGAGGCCGCAGGGCTCGCTCTTGGAGGGCATCAGGAACAGGTCCGCACCGGCGTAGATGGCCATGGACAGATCCTCATTGTAGTCCAGGCGCACCGCCATCCGGCCGGGGTACTGCTGGGCCGCCCAGCCGAAGAAATCCTCGTACTTGCGGTCGCCCTTTCCAAGAACCACCAGCTGCAGCGGGAGCTCCATCATATCATGAAGCACCTCGCAAATCAAGTCCAGCCCCTTGTGGGACACCAGGCGGCTGACGATGGCGACGATGGGGGTATAGGGCTCCTCCCGCAGGCCCATCATCCGCTGGAGGGCGGCCTTGTCGGCGCTCTTGCCGGCCATGTCGTCCTTGCTGTAATTGGCGGTGATGTGGGAGTCGGCAGCGGGATCATACCGCTTGAGGTCGATGCCGTTGAGGACGCCGGAGAGCTTATAGCCGCACTGGCGCATGACGTTTTCCAGCCGGTGGGCGAAGTAGGACATCTTCAGCTCGTTGGCATAGGTGGGAGAGACGGCGTTCACCGCGTCGGCGCAGAGGATGGCGCCCTTGAGCAGGTTCACATCGCCGTCCATCAAAATGGTACCGTCGTCCGCCCAGCCGTGGTCCAGGCCGAACAGGTCTCCCAGGGTCTCCTTGCCATAACGGCCCTGGTATTCAATATTATGGATAGTGAGGGTTGTTTTGATACTCCGGAACCGATCTTCCCGGACACCGTCATCCTTGAGGTAGATGGGCACCAGGGCGGTCTGCCAGTCGTTGCAGTGGATGACGTCGGGCCAGAATTTGAAGTGCCCCAACATCCGCACCACGGCCCGGGAGAAGAAGCCGAAGCGCTCTCCGTCATCCATATAGCCGTAGAGCTCCGGGCGGCGGAAGTACTGCTCGTTGTCCAGGAAGTACCATGTCACGCCCTCCCGCTCCAGGGAGAAGAGACCGCAGTAGCTGTGCCGCCAGGCCAGGTCCACATAGTCGTAGCACTCGAACTTCAGCTGGTCACCGAAGCGCTCCTTCACCCGCTGATACAGCGGCAGCACCACGGCGATCTCCGCGCCCTCGGCCGCCAGCGCCGGCGGGAGGGAACCCGCCACATCCGCCAGCCCTCCGGTTTTGCAAAAGGGCACCGCTTCGCTGGTCGCATACAAAATCTTCATCCGTTTTGTTCTCCTTTCCATCGACGGAATCTCTCCGCCGAAACCACACATGGCAATCCCCGCTCTTTTACAGCGGGAAAACGGCAAGGGGGAGTTTCCTCCCCCTTGCGCCGCTTATACCACACTTCCCTTGGCCAAAACGATGGGGTAGCTGGAGTGTCCCATCAGCGTCCGATCCGGCAGGACCTCCACGTTCTTATCCGCAATGATGTAGGCGAGCTCCGCGTTGCGGCGGATCACCGTCTCCTTGAAGAGCACGCAGTTGCGGATCACCGCGCCCTCCTCCACACGGACGCCGGGGAACAGGATGGAGTTTTCCACCTTGCCCTCAATGTAGCTGCCGTCGGCCACCAGGGAGTTGACGCAGGCACCGTTGGGGCCGATATAGGCCGAGGACTTGTCGGCGCCCTTGGCCCGGATGGGCCGCTCCTGGCAGAACAGCTCCGCCCGGATGTCGGGGTTGAGCAGCTGCATGCTGCGGTCATAGTACTCCTGAACGGAGCGGATCTGGGCCGCAAAGCCGTTCCAGACATAGGCGTGGAGACGGAGCTGGTCCTTGCGGGCCTGCAGCACATCCCGCCGCCAGCTGAACTGGTCGTGGACGAAGCACTCGTCCACCAGGTCCTTGAGCAGCTGGGTGGAGATGATGTAGGCCTCCAGGCCCCGGTAGCCCCGGGGATTGTGGAGGTGATAGAGCACGTCCGTGACCCAGCCGTCATGGTCCAGCTCGAAATAGGTGCCGTTCTCGGTGGCGAAGCTGTCGTTTCCGCAGACCACGGTGATGTCCGCCCCGGACTGGATGTGGGTCTCAAAAATCTCCGCCAGAGGCAGGTTCACCACCAGATCGCCCTCCAGCAGCACCACGTAGTCCTGCCGGATGGTGTCCAGGTAGCTGCGCACGCCCGCCAGGGCCTCCATCTTGCCCCGGAACGCGGTCTCGCCCCACTTCTGCTTGTAGGCGAAGGGAGGCAGGATCTTCAGACCGCCCCGCTTACGGGACAGGTCCCAGTCCTTGCCGGTGCCCAGGTGGTCCAGCAGGCTCTGATAGTGGCCGTGAAGCACCACGCCCACGTCGGTCACGCCGGCATTGACCAGATTGGACAAGGAGAAGTCCACCGCCCGATAGCGGCCGCCGAAGGGGATGGAAGATGCGGAGCGGATCTCGCCCAGCTCCCGCAGATCGTTGCGCTTTTCATACGAAAAGATAATTCCGTGCATTCCTTTCATTTTCTGGATACCTCCTTGCCGTCACGGTCCAGCATGATGCCGGGAGCCACCGTCTGTCCTTCCTCCAGGACGCAGCCGGGCGCCAATACCGTCAGCCCCCAGGGCGCGGGCGCCGTGTTCTCCGGCGTGCCGCCTACCCGGCAGTTGCGGCCGATGCGGCAGTTCTCGCCCAGGATGGCATACTCCACCACCGCGCCGGGCTCCACCACCACGCCGGGCAGCAGCACCGAGTAGCTCACCCGGGCACCCTCTCCGATGCTGACCTGCGGGGAGAGGACGGAGTTTTCCACAACGCCCTCAATATTGCTGCCGCGGTTGAACGCGCTGTGGCACACCCGGGATCTGGCTCCCAGGAAGGCCGGCGGCGCATTGACGGACCGGGCGTAGATGGGCCAGGACTCATCCAGCAGGTCCAGGCCGGACTCGGGAGAGAGCATATCCATATTGGCGTCCCACAAGGACTCCAGCGTGCCCACATCCTTCCAGTAGCCGCTGAAACGATAGGCTGCCATGACCTCGCCGTTGCCCAGCATGGCAGGGATCACGTTCTTGCCGAAGTCGTTTTCGGAGTTGGGATCGGCCTCGTCCTCCGTCAGATACTTGCGCAGCGTCTGCCAGGAGAAGACGTAGATACCCATGGACGCCAGGTTGCTCTTGGGCTCCTTGGGCTTTTCCGCAAACTCCGTGATGAGGTCGTTCTCGTCCACGCTCATGATGCCGAACCGGGACGCCTCCTCCCAGGGCACTTCCATGACGGAGATGGTGCACGCGGCGCCGGCAGCCTTATGGCGCTCCACCATCCGGGAGTAGTCCATCTTGTAGATATGGTCGCCGGAGAGGACCACCACGTAGTCCGGATCGTACAGGTCGATGAAGCCCATGTTCTGATAGATGGCGTTGGCAGTGCCCTTGTACCAGGTACCGCCCTTGCTGCCCATGTAGGGGGGCAGGATATGTACGCCGCCGGTGGAGTTGTCCAGATCCCAGGGCACGCCGCTGCCGATGTAGCTGTTGAGCTCCAGCGGGCGGTACTGGGTCAGGACGCCTACCGTGTCAATGCCGGAATTGGTGCAGTTGGAAAGTGGAAAGTCAATGATGCGATACTTGCCGCCAAATGCCACGGCGGGCTTGGCCATCTCGCCCGTGAGCACGTACAGACGGCTTCCCTGGCCGCCTGCCAGCAGCATGGCGATACATTCTTTTTTCATGTTTTCTCCAGCTCCTTTGCCTCTTTTACACTTGCTTTGACTGTCTGAACCTCTTTTGCCTGTTTTTTCTTTCGGGGCTTGGGGAGCGTCCCCTCGCCTCTGAGAAACACCGCGCCGAACGCGGGGATCCGGATCGCCGCGGAGTATTCCTTTCCATGGGAGGGGATGGCCTCCACCGCCACCGCCGCCGCATCGCCGAAGCCGTCGCCGCCATAGGCGGGATCGTCGGTATTGAACACGGGCACATACCGTCTGTGGGACGGCACGCCCATCCGGTAATTTTCGTATGTATTGGGAGAGAAGTTGACGGCGCACAGCAGATCCCGTCCCTTCTTATCCTTGCGCAGGAACACCACCACATTGTTGTGGTTGTCATCCGGCACCAGCCACTCGAAGCCCTCCCAGCTGAAGTCGATCTCCCACAGGGCAGGTTCCTTCTTGTAGAAGGCGTTGATGTCCTTGAAGAAGCGGTGGACCTTCTGGTTGATGTCCTGGTCCAGCAGATACCAGTCCAGCTGGCCGTCGGAGTCCCACTCATGCCACTGGCCCAGCTCCGCGCCCATGAAGAGCAGCTTCTTGCCGGGATGGGCCAGGAGGTAGGCGTAAAAGCCCCGCAGGCACCGGAGCTGGTTTTCGTAGTCGCCGGGCATCTTGCCCACCACGGAGCCCTTCATGTGGACCACCTCGTCGTGGGAGATGGGCAGCACATAGTTCTCCGAGAAGGCGTACATCATGGAGAAGGTGATGTCCCGGTGGTGGTCCTGCCGGAACCAGGGGTCCAGCTTGAGATAGTGGCACATGTCGTTCATCCAGCCCATGTTCCATTTGAGGTTGAAGCCCAGGCCGCCCACCTCCGGCGGGCGGGTCACCAGGGGCCACGCGGTGGACTCCTCCGCGATCATCAGCACGTTGGGATTGACGGAGAAGGCCATCTGGTTGAGCTCCCGGAGGAACTCGATGGCCTCCAGATTCTCATGTCCGCCGTATTTGTTGGGGGTCCAGGCGCCGCCCTGGCGGTCGTAATCCAGATACAGCATGGACGCCACTGCGTCCACCCGCAGTCCGTCGATGTGGTACTCCTCCAGCCAGAACCGGGCGGAGGAGAGAAGGAAGCTCTTGACCTCGGGCCGGCCGTAGTCAAAGACCCGGGTGCCCCAGGCGGCGTGCTCCCGCTTGTTGGGGTCGCTGTACTCATAGCAGCAGGTGCCGTCGAATTCGTAGAGTCCCTGCTCGTCCTTGCAGAAGTGGGCAGGGACCCAGTCCAGCAGCACGGCGATACCGTTTTTGTGCATGTGGTTGACGAACCACTTGAAGTCCTTGGGCGTGCCGAACCGGGACGTGGGAGCGAAGTAGCCGGTGCACTGGTAGCCCCAGGAGTCATCCAGAGGATGCTCCGTCACCGGCAGCAGCTCGATGGCGGTATAGCCCATGTCCTTGACATAGGCCGCCAGGTCCTTGGCCAGGTCCTTATAGTCGATGAAGTCCCCGTTGTCCCGCTTTTTCCAGGAGCTCAGATGGACCTCGTAGATGTTGAGGGGAGAGTCGTACACCGGGTGTTTGGCCTGCTGGTCCCGGAACTTCTCATCACTCCAGCGGAAACCGGAAAGATCATACAGCTTGCTGGCGGTGGCGGGCCGGGTCTCCGTGTGGAATCCATAGGGGTCCGCCTTGAAATGCACGGTGCCGTCCGCGCCTTCCACCGCATACTTGTAGGACGTATATTCCTTCAGGTCCGGGACAAAGCCCTCCCAGACCTCTCCGTTTTTCCGCAGCCGGGCGGCGCTGCGCTTCCAGTCATTGAAATCCCCCACCACAGAGACCGACTTGGCGTGGGGGGCCCACACCCGAAATTCCCAACCGGTCTTCCCGCGCTTTTCCGCCGGATGCGCGCCGAACCACTTCCATCCGTCTGTCAATGTCCCCGCGTGAAAACGGGCAGACTGTTCCTTTTTAGCCATGTATCAGCAGCTCCTTTTCCCCGGTCCGCTCCCATTGGGGCACACAGCGGGGGCTTGAAATCCCTCCGGGTTTCTTTGGTATTTTGCTCATGGATGTATGATAATTTTATTATACTTCTTGTGAAAAATACCGTCAAGAACAGTCCTGTCGAAAAACCCCGCGGAACTTTCGTCGTTTTCCCCAGTTTGTTTTGCAATTTAACAAGATTTTTCCAATTCTTTTGTAAAAATGATCCAGATTTTACGAAGATTTTCTTTTCAAATAACTTCCAGACATATCCAGTCCGGCGACGGCATAGCGAGGAAAAATTTGCGGATAATACCATCTGTCGGCACGTCATTCCCCCAGACCGCAAGTTCTGGGAAGCATCGCAAACCGGACGCCTGGCGTCCGATCCTGAAAGTTGGAGGTAATTCGTTTGAAAGCAACTGGAATCGTGCGGCGGATCGACGATCTGGGCCGAGTGGTCATCCCCAAGGAGATCCGCCGCACCATGCGCATCCGGGAGGGCGACCCGTCGCTGACTACATTGGAGCCGTG